>NZ_JBIVMZ010000007.1:0-491646 GCF_044753355.1 Streptomyces sp. NPDC088400
CTACGAGTCCAGAAACCCCACCGTCACCCTCGCCGCATGACCATCCCAAACACCCGCACACCAGGCACCACGTCCTTGACGAAGGACATAGAGACACCCCCCCCAAGGCCGAGACGGCATCGGGTGCACAACAGCCCGCGAACACATCGTCCGCATGACCGGCTGCTGGAGCAGCATGCGCGGTCGTGGTCCACGCCGAGGACGCGATCATCCTCCTCATCACCACAGAGTCCGCACCGGCCCTCATGGTCTCGCCTCATCGCCTCGTACTGCTTGGGCGATATCCGGTACGTGTCGCATACTCGGCAGGCGGAACAGTAAGGCGCCAGTCCGTCGGGGTAAAGCGGCGACGCGGGGAACTCCGTCGCGGCCTTCCACGTGCCGCACATCCCGCACTCCTTGCGCCCCTCATCGTCACGCACCTGAGAGGCTCCAGGACGCCTGGACACGGGCAGCCTTGTCAGCGTCCCCTTCCGGTCCCGCTGGGCAGCGTGGCGCCCGCACAGGCCCTCACGGGCAGCTGCTCTACCGCAGCCGTCGAACGAGCAGAGCCGACGGGGCGGGGCGGGCCGTTCCGGGCGTTGAGATGTAGTGAACCGGCGGTATCTGGCTATGGCGTGTCCGGGGCATCTGGGGCCCACCATCGCCGTGTTGGCGCACTCGGCTTCCGCGCACGGTGGCCCTACAGAGTCGTTCACGATTCCTCCCGAGGATGGGAGGAGCGTCCTCCCTACCTCGTAGTTATCGGGTGCACGACGTCAGATGTGACGGCCGGCGCCGCTTCAACTCGCTCAGCCCGGAGGAGAGTGCGGGGATCGAGGAGCGGCACCGGCCGTGGCAGGGGGCGACGAGTACGTCTTCCCCCTACGATCTAGTTATCGGGTACGAGTTCCTGTCGACCTGAAACGCATTTCTTCCCGCCTCCCAGGGGCGGGCGCAAACTGACAAACTAACCCCCTATTTCTACTTCTCTCTAACGCGCGTTAGGAGAAAGGAAAATAGGGGGTAGTTTGGCTTTCTGCCCAGACTCGGCACACTGTCACTACCCGCAGTGATAACAGTCAACTGAACGGTGACTCAATGGAGTTACCCACATCGCCCTGTGGATAACTCGACCGGAGGAGGTGGGCGGCCGACGTCGACGAGGCGGGAGGGAGAGGTGCCCGGGGAGGCTCATCTGCGACTGGGATCCCCGGACACCGCAATTGAACCGTTACCTTAGAGATCGGCCTGATACGCCGCGTCGTCCAACGCATCCCGCTCGGGGTCGATATGTCCGGGGGTCACGAACTCCACAGACAGCCTACCTCTGACGTCCCGAGAGCCCCTGTACGTCTTCCCCACCGTCACCCGAAGCCCAACATCGTGGAGCATCCGACGGCACCCCTCAACGTCCCCTCGCTCCTTGGCCTGGCGCCACGCGTCGCCGTACGTGACGCCCGTGCGGATCTCTTCGGTTCGCGCAGGCACTACAGGACGCTCCTGAAGGCGCTCCAGCTTGTCGGAGCGCCCCTGAATCTGCTTACCAACGGCGACTGCCGCAGCGCCGCGGAGATTACCCAGTTGCCCCGCCAGAGTGTCGATGTCAGCCATCAACTCCGCGATCTCGTCACGGTGGTCAACACCGGGGATGGTGATCACCTCAACCAGCTCGAAGCCGCCCATGCGGTCCAGGAACGCCTCTTCGACGCACGCGTCCACCGGGTCGGCTGTGACGTACGCGGGCTTCGTGCACGCCCTCCCGTGGGCGCGTGCAGCGCATCGGTATTGACGCTTGGCCACTTTCCGGTTAGGCCCCGGAGCCATCCACCCTTGGTAGAGCTTCCCGCAGCATGATCCGCAGAAGGCCACGCCCAGCAGCGGATGTGCGTCTGACTTATTGCGCAACTCCCCATCGCCGTTTCGGTCGTCCATCTCCTTCTGGAGGCGCCGCCATGTCTCGTCATCGATGAGGACATCCCCCATCAACACCGGGTCCCCCACTTCATCTCGTACTGGCTCGCCGTCAAGCGTCATCCAGCCGCGCAGGCTCGGCTGACGAAGCAGTGAGCTGACCATTCCGGGATTCCAACGGGCGCCGGGATTCGTTTCCCTCGGCGGGGTGGCAACCTCTTTACGGTGGTTGGCCGGCGTAACGCCCGAGTGTTTTTTGTTCAGCCAGGCCGAAATGGCGTGGTAGGACTTCTTGTCGAGCACGAGCGAGACCATGTCGTCGATTATCGACGCTGTCTTTTCGTGACGTCCTAGCCACCACCCTTCGTCTTCATCCGGGTGTGGAATGGGGACGCGGCCGAAAGGAACCCTACCTCCGCCCCACCGGCCGACGCTCCGAAGGTACTCGGCCGCCCCTTGCGTCCTTTCTTTAATTGCCTGGACTTCCATCTGAGCGGCGAACGCAAGGATCATCAGAATGAGTTCCGACATGGGGGATGTCATGTCGAGTTCAAGACGCCCTCCGCCCGGACCTTCCGCGAATATGAGCCGCTTCTTGTGGTCCCGAGCCCACCCCGCAAGCCATGCCATGTCCCGCATGCTTCGAACTGCCCTGTCGAGACGCCACCATGCGATAGCGTCGAATTCGTCGGGACGCTCGAACCACGGTCCTAGCTCCGGCCGGTCTGCTGGTGCCACCTTTGCGGCGCTGACGTCGAGATCATCGGCCCATGCGACAACGCGTCCCCCGACGGACGCCGTTACGACCTCAATCGCTATCCCCTGTCGATCAAAGGACGTTGAGTTGTCCTTGACACGACTGAGCCGCCTAGCGCCTAACACGCGGGTTGTCATAGGTGCACTATACATACGCAGGTATCCCCCTACACGCATTGTCATACTGAATCCATTCCTTGCCGCGCAGGGCGTGTCCGACGGGCGACTTGACGCGCTCGGCGAACTCCATCACCTCGGCGTGCGCACCGGCCGTACCGCTGCCGCAGAAGAGCGTGACGCGTTCCGCCTCGTCGATCATGCGGGCGAGCTTCTCGATCTCCGCGTCCCCGGGGCGTACGGACGGCCGCGAGGTGATCATCGCGTGCTCCACCGCCTTCTCCGGGGCGGGCGCGGAGGCGATGTCGCCGGGCAGGGTGACCACGCTGACACCGCTCTGTCCGATCGCGTGCTGGATCGCCGTCTGGAGCAGCCGGGGCATCTGCTTCGGGCTGGAGATCATCTCGCTGTAGTGGCTGCACTCCTGGAACAGCCGGTCGGGGTGGGTCTCCTGGAAGTAGCTGAGGCCGATCTCGCCGGCTGGGATGTGGGAGGCGAGGGCGAGCACGGGGGCCATGGAGCGGTGGGCGTCGTACAGACCGTTGATGAGGTGCAGATTGCCGGGGCCGCAGGAGCCCGCGCAGGCGGCGAGCTTCCCGGTGATCTGGGCCTCGGCGCCGGCCGCGAAGGCGGCGGTCTCCTCGTGCCTGACCTGGATCCAGTCGATGGCGGGGGTACGGCGGATGGCGTCGACGACGGGGTTGAGGCTGTCGCCGACGACTCCGTACAGGCGCTGGACGCCCGCCCTGACGAGGATGTCGACCAACCCATGCCGGACGCGGTTACGCCTCCCAGACGCCGACGGCCGTGCGGTCGGCGGCGTGCCCCTTCACCTTGAGCTGGGTGTCCGACAAGTACTGGGACAAGCCCGGCGGATCCACGGGGCTCCAGCGGTCGGCCAGCTCACCGGCCAGTCCGGCCGCCCTTCCGTCTATCCTTCCGTCTGCCGGTCCGTCTGCCGATCCGTGTGCCGGGAAAGGCCCGGCGCGCAGCGGGTCGGCGAGACCGGTGCTGCACAGCAGGAGCGTGTCACCCCGTCTGGCGACGGAGGCCCGGAACCGGAACGGTTCGGCGGGCGGCACCGGCCGTTCGGCAGCGGGGGACGGCAGCTTCGTGATCCCCGGATCCATCGTGAGCCGCTCGCCCTCCGGGGTCTCGGCGGGCGGGGAGCCGAAACCGACGACAGGCTCGCCGGTGACGGCCGCGAGATCGGGGAGCGGCGGCTCCAGGTCCTGCCAGACTCCGTCCCTGAGCCGGAAGAGGCCGCCGTCGCCGACTCCGAAGAACACCCGGGTGCGGCACTCCGGATCGGCGGAGAGCAGCAGGCAGCGCAGGCTCGCGGTGTACTCGTGCGGCTCCACGCCGAGTTCGGCGGCGCGGGCCCGGAGCCGGCCGAGACCACGGTCGGTGAGCCGGTGCAGCCCGGATCTGAGATCGCCCCTGCGGCCGGCCCGGATGTCCTCGGACAGCCGGACATGGCTGCGCCCGACGGCGCCGCCCATCCAGCGGCAGGCGTCGATGGCGGCACGGGTGCTACGGGCCACGGCGACGAGGACGAGCGCGTCGGCGCCTTCCCCGAAGCGCGCGGTGAGCAGTGCGTCCCGTCGTGGCTCTCCCCGGTCGCGCGCGGAATCTCCCCGTACGGACACGGCCCGCAGGGTGTACGTCCCGTAACGCGCGCCGTCGAGGACGGTGTCGGCGACGATCTCGTCCACGCGCTCGGCGTGCGCCGGGGGCAGCGCGGTGGGATCGGGGTCATAGGCCGGTGGTCCACCGCCCGGAGAGGTGCCCGGGACGCGGGCGACGGGGACGCGGGCCGGGGGCGCGAGGTACGGGACGCGGGGGTCCGGGCGTTCCGCGCGGCGCGGTACGGCCGATGGAACTACCGCCGACGGAGGTACGGCCGGTGGTTCCGGCTGCTCCCACCAAGCGCGTTGCGCCGTTGTCCCGCCTTCCGCGAGGGTCTCCATGTCGAGGTCAAGGTCGATATCCGCGTCCACGTCCGTGCCCGGGGCCTCGTACGGGGGCTGGTCCGGGGTCTCGTCCGGAGTCTCGTCCGGGGTCTCCTGGGCGTCGGTCGAGGCGCCCGTCGACCCGTCCGTGTCTCCAGCCGCATACCCCGGCACGTCCCCCGCCGGGTGTCTCACCGCGTCCGCCGCCGAGTCGAAGCGGTCGTCGAGTGTGTCGCCCGCAGCCGTGCCGCCGGGGCCGGTGTCCGGCACGGACGCGTCGTACAGCCGGTTCCACCAGTCGTCGCCGGACGGCCTCTCCCGCTGCTGGCTCATGCTCCTATTGTCGACCGCGCCGCGCGTACGAAACGGCCCTTGCGGAAAATGAGTTCGCCGGACGGCCCCACCCCCCACGGGAAGGACGCCCGGCGAACCTTCACAGATTCAGCGCGGGGGCGGATACGCGGAAGCGGAGCCGCACGTATCGCTCTCCCGGGCAAATCCAGGCCATGAACACCGAAGAGGCATATGACCGGGGTCTGTTGCTGCTGTGATGGCGCCCACCCTGGCAGAGTGTCAGGCCGTACGGGGGATGATGGACCTGGCGGGTTTACGCCATGGCCGGTACCCGCCATGGCGCGCCGGAGAGGCCGTGCCGGCAGTCGGGGAACGACAGGTCCGGACCGGCAGGTTCAGGGAGGGAAACAGGGATGCTGGGAGCGATAGGTCTCGACGAGAGACAGGAATCCGCGTATCGCGCGCTGGTGGCGGTCGGAGCCTCGGATGTCGTTGATCTGGCCCACCGGCTCGCTCTCCCCGAGCCGGACACCGAAGAAGCCCTGCGCAGACTGGAACGGCAGGGTCTGGCCGCGCAGTCCTCGTCCGGAACCGGCCGGTGGGTCGCGGCGTCGCCCGCCGTCGCGCTGGGCGCGCTGCTCACCCAGCACCGCCATGAGCTGGAACGGGCCGAGTTGACCGCGGTACGGCTCGCCGAGGAGTACCGCGCTGAGGCCACCGAACAGGCCGTACACGATCTCGTGGAGGTGGTGACCGGCGCGAGTGCCGTGGCCCACCGTTTCCTCCAACTCCAGCTGAGTGCCGCCGAGGAGGTCCGCGCCCTGGTCACGGCGAAACCCGTCGCCGTCAACTGGATCGACAACGAGGCCGAGGAACGGGCGGCGGACCGGGGCGTCGGCTACCGGGTGGTGATCGAGCGCGAGGTGCTCTCGCTGCCCGCCGCCATGACCGAACTCGCCACGGTGCTCGGCCGGCACGAACGGGTCCGGACCACCGAGCGGGTACCCACGAAACTGGTGATCGCCGACCGAAGTCTGGCGATGGTCCCCCTGACATGCCGCGGGGCGGAACCCACCGCCCTGGTCGTCCATGCCAGCGGCCTGCTGGATTCGCTGATGGGCCTGTTCGAGGCGGTATGGCGCGAAGGGCTGCCCCTGCGGCTCGGCACGGACGGCGCGGTGACGGAAGGCGAGCTGCCGGGGCCGGACACCATCGACCTGGAGATCCTGTCGTTGCTGCTCGCCGGGATGACGGACGCCAGCGTCGCCAAACAGCTGGACCTGGGTCTGCGGACGGTCCAGCGCCGGGTGAGGGGACTGATGGAGCTGGGCGGCGTGACGACGCGGCTCCAGCTGGGCTGGCACGCGTACGAGAAGGGCTGGGTGGCACGCGAGCGGCAGACATGAAGCGGATGCCCCTGCCCCCGGGGCGGGCCTGCGGATACGAGCCGGATCGCGAACTGCGGGAAGGAGCGGGGTCCTGCACAGTTGGCAGATGGACGTGTGGCAGCTCGTGCTGGTGGGCCTGGTCCTGCTGCTCGGCCTGTTCGGCGTGCTGGTCCCGGGTGTGCCGGGGCAGGCGATCGTATGGGCCGCCGTGCTCTGGTGGGCGCTGACCTCCCCCACCCGGCTGGCCTGGTCCGTCCTGATCGGGGCGACGGCGCTGCTCCTTCTGAACCAGGCGCTCAGGCCCCTGCTGCCGACCCGCCGCACACGCAGCACCGGGGCCCCGCGCCGCACGCTGCTGGTGGGCGGGATCGCCGGGATCGTGGGCTTCTTCGTGGTGCCGGTGCTGGGCGGGATCCTGGGTTTCGTCGGCGGGATCTACGGCGCGGAGCGGGTACGGCTCGGCAGCCACCGGGACGGCCGGGCATCGGCCCGTACGGTCATGCGCACGGCGGGTTGCCCGCTGCTGGTGGAGCTGTTCGCGTGCCTGCTGGTGGTGGGCGCCTGGCTGAGCGCGGTGATCTGGGGCTGACGGATCAGGACCGGGACCGATCCCGGGACCGGGACCGGGACCGGGATCGGGATCGGGATCGGGACCATGACCGGCACCGCTTCCGATGCGGTGTACGGCGTAACCGTGTGACGCTGGGATCATGACCGAATTCAGCGAGGCCGAGCGCGTATATCTGAGATCCCAGCGGCTGGGACGAATGGCGACGGTCGACCCCAAGGGCCAGCCGCAGGCGAATCCCGTCGGCTTCTTCCCTCAGGACGACGGAACCATCCTGATCGGTGGTTTCGCTCTGGGGACGACGAAGAAGTGGCGCAATCTCCAGACGAATCCACGGGTGGCGCTCGTCGTCGACGATGTGGTGAGCACCGAGCCGTGGACGGTACGGGGCGTGGACATCCGGGGTGAGGCGGAACTGCTGACCGGGCCGCACGACCTGGGGCCGCACTTCAGCGAGGAGCTGATCCGTATTCACTCTCGTAAGATCCACAGTTGGGGCCTCGACTGAGGGCGTCTCAGCCATACGGGGCGGGGCAGCATCAGCCATACGTGGCGGAGCGGGCCCGTAGGTGCCGCACCGCGTAGGAACGCCAGGGCCGCCACGCCTCCTCGTCCTCCTCGCCCTCGGGCGCCACATCGGGATCGCCGAGCGCCCGCATCCGGATCAGCGCGGCGGTCCGGGGCGTCACACCGGACACGGCGAGGAGCGTGAGCTCGGCCTCGTCGCGGTCGGCTCCGGGATCGAGCCGTACGGTCCCGTCGGCGAGCGCGGCCGCGAGCGGGCCCGCGACGGGGTCGTCGCGCAGCGCCGACGGCTCCGGGAACAGCCGGGTGAGTTCGCCGCTCGGGTGCTCCAGCGCCTGCCCGTACCTCTCGACGAGCGAGCCGGCCGCCGCGTAGCCGACGAGCGCGCGCAGCGCGTACTCCTCCGGATCCGCGGCGCCGGGCGAGCGCAGCCCGGGGCGGGCGAGGACGAGAGGGGCGAGGCGCGGATCGGCGCCTAGGCGTTCGTCCACGGCGTACGGGTCGGCATCGAGGTCGAAGAGGCGGCGCAGCCGCTGGACGACGGTGGTGAGATCGCGCAGGTCAGTGAGGTGGATCCGGGCCTCCAGCCAGCCGCTTCTGGCCCGTGCGGCACCGGCCGGGAGGGTCTCTTCGACGGCTACGGTGCCGGGACCGTGAGGCAGCCGCAGCGTACGGCGGTAGGTGCGGCCGCCCGGTTCACCGGTGACCTCCTCGACGTGGGGGATCGCCTCGCGGGCGAGGAGGTCGAAGACTTCGCGTGCGGCGTACGGACCCCGGTAGGCGAGGCGCAGCGGAATGCCTGCGGAGGCGGGCACGTCGGTGGCGGTGCCAGGTCTGGTGCCGGTGCCGGGTCCAGTGCCGGTATCGCGTCCGGCGGATCCGCCGGAGGCACGGTCGCGCGGGGAGCGCGCCTCGCGCACCGGCGCCACCGAACTCGCCCTGTCCGTCGTACCGATCGCCCCCGCCGAACCGGCCGTACCCACCGCCGTACGCATACCCGCCCTCGTCGCCGTACCCGTACCCGCTCCCCTGCCCGCTCTCATCCCCGTACCGGACTCGGTCCGCAGCTCGCTGGGTGTACGGGCGTAGATCTGCCGGATCGTGTCGTTGAACTGGCGCACGCTCGCGAACCCCGCCGCGAACGCGATCTCCGTGACCGGCAGTTCGGTCGTCTGGAGCAGGACCCGGGCCGTGTGCGCCCGCTGGGCGCGGGCGAGCGCGACGGGCCCCGCGCCCAGCTCCGCGTTGAGCTGGCGCTGTACCTGCCGGGTGCTGTAGCCGAGGCGTCCGGCCAGCCCGGGGACCCCCTCCCGGTCCACGATCCCGTCGCTGATCATCCGCATCGCGCGGCCGACGACATCGGCGCGTACGTTCCACTCCGCCGACCCGGGGACGGCGTCTGGCCTGCACCGACGGCAGGCGCGGAAGCCCTGGCCCTGGGCGGCGGCCGCGGTCGGATAGAACCGGACGTTCTTCCGCTTCGGGGTCACCGCGGGGCAGCTCGGCCGGCAGTAGATGCCGGTGGTCTCGACGGCGAAGAAGAACGCGCCGTCGAACCGCGCGTCGCGGCTGGTGACCGCTTCGTATCTGGTCTCCTCGTCCATCACGAGTCCCAGTGTGCGGCAGCGCGGGCCGCCGCACTCGCGGATTTCGGACACGATCTTCGTACAGGTGCAGATGGGCCGGTACCGGTGGGCCGTACCCGGCCCCGGCCCACCGGGTACCGGCCCCTCAGAGCGACGGATCTCCGGGCCCGCCCCTACCGAACACGCCCCCGCTTGGCCTCCATGGCCGCACGCCCCTCGGCGCCCTTGCGCTTCCAGTCACGCCGGATCTCGCTGCGCAGCCGGGCGTCGGTCTTGGCGACGATGCGCTGGTTCTCCCGCAACAGCTTGCGGTAGCTCTCCAACCGGCGCACGGGCAGCGATCCGTACTCCACCGCGGCGAGCACCGCACACCCCGGCTCCGACTCGTGAGCGCAGTCGTGGAATCGGCACTCCTCGGCGAATCCCTCGATCTCCGAGAAGACCTGCCCGACGCCGGCCTCCGCGTCCCACAGCCCGACACCCCGCAGCCCGGGGGTGTCGATGAGTACGCCGCCACCGGGCAGCGCGAGGAGATTGCGGGTCGTGGTGGTGTGCCGCCCCTTTCCGTCGATGTCACGAATGGCCTGCACTTCCATGGCCTCGTCCCCGAACAGCGCGTTGGCGAGGGTCGACTTGCCCGCCCCGGAAACGCCCAGCAGCACGCTCGTACCACCCGACAGAACGGCGGACAGGACCTCGATCCCCTCCCCCGTCTCCGAACTGACGGCGAGCACCTGCACACCGGGCGCGGCGCTCCCGACGTCCTCGACGAGATGACCGAGCACGACGGGATCACTCACGAGATCGGCCTTGGTGAGCACGATGAGCGGCAGGGCGCCGCTCTCCCACCCCAAGGCAAGGAAGCGTTCGATCCGGCCCAGGTCGAGCTCGGCCGCGAGCGGGACCGCGATGACCGCGTGGTCGACATTGGCCGCCAGGATCTGCCCCTCGGAACGCTTCGATGACGTCGAGCGTACGAAGGCGGTACGGCGCGGCAGCAGCGTCCGTACGTACCGCGGCTCGCCGCCTTCCGGGTCGACGGCGACCCAGTCCCCCGTGCACACCACCTTCATCGGATCACGCGGCACGACGAACTCCGTGTCGGCCCGCACGGTGCCACCCGGGGTGACGACATCACACAGCCCACGATCCACCCGCACGACCCGGCCGGGCAGCAACCCCTGGGCGGCGTACGGGGCGAACTCGGCCTCCCAGCCCGCGTCCCAGCCGTACCGGGCCAGCGGATGCGAAGCGGAGGAAACCTGAAGAGAAGAGAAAGACAAGGGGAAACCCTTCAAAGGGTGGCCCCGGCACGCGCACACAGGCGCGGAAGTGAAACGGGAAGGTCAGCCGGAGACCACAGGGATGAGAACGATGAACCTCTGAACCTGGGCGACACCCAGCGCAGTGACAGTCATCAATGTCCTCACCTCCTGCTTCTCAACGCTCCAACAACAGCCCAAAAGCGGCACGTTACGACCACCGCCCCGGACGACACTCACCCTAACCGGACCTCGCACACCACCGCGAGGCATTTACCCGGCCCCCTGTGGCAAGACCTGTGGGCCGCGATAATCGTGCGTGTCGTCAACGGCGCCCTGCCGGAATCAACTGGAGCCCGACATCATGAGCAACTCGCTTCAGGACCCCTATTTCCTGCGGGACCCCTACCCCGCCTACGCGAAGCTGCGGTCCACGAGCCCGGTGCAGGCCATTCCCACCGGCTCCGGTGGACACAACAGCTACCTCGTCACCGGATATGCCGAAGCCCGACAGGCCCTCGGCGACCCGCGGCTCTCGAAGGACACCGCCGCGTTCTTCGCCGACAAACCGTCACGACGCAATCTGCACCCCGCGGTGGCGCAGACCATGCTGGCCGGCGACCCGCCCCGGCACACACGCCTGCGCCGACTGGTCACCAAGGCGTTCACCACAGGCGCGGTGACCCAGTTGCGCCCGTACATCGCCCAGGTGACCGACGCTCTGCTGGACCACTGGCCCGCCGGCGGGGAAGCCGATCTTGTCGCCGGCCTCGCCGCACCGCTTCCCGTCATCGTGATCTGCGAGCTGCTCGGCGTACCGGAGACCGACCGGTCCGAGGTCCAGCGCTGGTCGGCCGAGCTGTTCGCCGCCGGGAAACCTGACGTGATCGACGCGGCCTCGCACGCCATGGCGGACTACATGGCGAGCCTCATCAGCGCCAAGCGCCGCCAGCCCGGCGACGCGCTCCTCGACCGCCTGATCTCGGCCCGCGACGGCGAAGACCAGCTGAGCGAGGACGAACTCGTCTCCCTCGCCGTGCTGCTCCTCGTCGCGGGACACGAGACCACCACCAACTTCGTCGGCAACGCCGTCCTGGCCCTGCTCCAGCACCCCACCGAGCTGGAACGTCTACGCGACAATCCCGACCGCGTCCCGACAGCGCTCGACGAACTGCTCCGCTTCGACTCCCCCATCAGCACGGCAACCTTCCGCTACGCCACGGAGGACATCACTCTCGGCGATACGCCGATCCCCGCCGGCGCACCCGTGCAGGTCGCCCCCGGGGCCGCCAACCGTGACCCCGAACGTTTCCCCTCCCCCGACCAACTCGACCTGGGCCGGGAAGCCGGTGGCCACCTCGCCTTCGGGCACGGCATCCACCGATGCCTAGGCGCACCCCTGGCCAAGGCCGAAGCGGAGATCGCTCTACGGGCGCTCCTGATCCGCTTCCCTCGAATGCGGCTCAGCGTCCCCTCGGATCAACTGCGGTGGCGGCACACACGCCTGATGCGCGGGTTGGCCTCTCTGCCCTTGCATACCTGAGTGTCCTGAGTGTCCTCCCTCCGCTCAGGTGCGCAGGAACCGCATGCGGTCGGTGACGTCCTCAAGGCTCCGGCGGGCCGGTTGTACCGAGACGCCGGGCGTGCCTATGTCCAGGGAGCCCAGGAGCTGTTCGTCCGGGCGGACGCCCAACAGGTTCCGGGTGCCCGGGCTTTGGCACAACCGGCCCGTACGCCAGATGCTGCCGAAGCCGCGTGCGTGCAGTAACAGCATCAAGCCGTAGGCGACGTTGCTCGCCGAAGCGAGCTGCTCCCATTCGGGCACCCGGTGCTCCGCCGTCGGGGAGAAGACGAGCACCGCCTTCAGGGGTGCTCGCATGAACTTCTTCTCGACCAGGGCCCGTTCCTCGGGCTCGGCCTCGGCGGCGAGGCAGGCGCCGACCGCCTCCAGGTCCGCGTCTCTCAGCAGGATCCAGCGCCATGGGCGCAGTCTGCCGTGGTCGGGAGCCGCGGCCGCTCCCTTCAGCAGGTAGGCGAACTCCTGGTCCGAGGGAGCCGGACCGCGGAGCGAGTGGATGCTACGGCGCGTCAGAATGGCCGTCATGACGTCCAAGGCAGGTGCTCCTCAGCGCAGATGGTGAACGGAAGACGGGTCGGTACAGCGGATGTGCGGCCGATGCACAGGAGCGTGCGGTTCACAGACGTGAGGGGCGGGGCCGAGCGGCATCGCCGTCCTGGACGAGCAGCCCCCGAGGGCTCTCGGGTGCCGCTTGTCCGCGGGCGATGGACCGGTCACGGGTCCTTGTGGATCGGTCACGAGTCCTTGAGGAGCATCAACTCGCCCTTGCCGATGGGCAGCAGGACTCCGGAGAAGTCGTCCGACGCCTCGACCAGCCGGTTGAAGTCCTCCAACTGGTGGGCGTGGGAAACGGCGTTGTCGACCACGAGCAGGCAGCCGTCCGCAAGGATCCGCCGCAGCGAGTCCCACCAGCCGACATACTCCGCGCGGTTACTGTCCAGAAAGACGAAGTCGTACTCGCCGACGTCGCGCGAGGCGATGAAACGGCCCGCGTCGTCGGTGATCTGCCGGATCCGGGACTGGAGGCCGGCACGCCGGAAGTTCCGCTCGGCCATCGTCACCTTGTCGTCGGCCTGCTCGACCGTCGTGACCGACCCTTCCGGGCCCACGGCGTCGGCGAGCCACAAGGTCGAGTAGCCGTTGGACGTGCCGATCTCCAGAACGTTCCGTGCCTTGCAGGCTTTGACGAGCAGCGCGAGAAACGTGCCGGTGTCGGGCGTGATGTTCAGCATCTTCCGGCTTCGTTCGTCCGTGGACGAGTCGTTGGCCTCGCCGAATTCCTCTAACTCGCGCAGCAACTCGGCGAAGGCCGGTTCCATGATGTATCCCCTCGTCAACTAATGGTTCGGTGTCACTTGGCCAGATTCTGGGCCGTGATGTAGAGGCCGAGGAGCACCAGAGCGGTACAGAGTACCGTGTGAAATTTCTCCTCGGGGATGCTGCGGCGGATCCTGTTCCCGATCGACATTCCCAGAAAGGCCGGCGCCAGGGACACCGCGGACATGGCGAGGAGGTTCGCGTCCAGGAGGTCCTGGGTGCGCAGCGACCACGCCAGGGAAACCGTCGACAGCGTGAAGAGGATCCCCATGCTCTGGATCAACTGGTCCCGCAGCAGGCCGATCGACTGAAGGTAGAAGACACCCGGGACGGCCGACGATCCGGTGATTCCCGTGAGAAATCCGTTGACGGCCCCGAGGAGCGCGCCCACGGGGTGATTCCACCATTTCTCCCTGATGTTCACCCGCAGTCGGAACAGACCGAGAATCCCGTAGACGGAGAGCCCGATGCCGAGCAGGGCGGACATCACGTCCGCCCGGAAGTAGCTCAGCGTCAGCGCGCCCGACAGGGTGAACAAAGTGGCGGCCAAGAGAAACGGCCAGGTGAGAAGGATGATTTTCCGCCCGTGGCCGCCGCGCACCGCCTGGAATACGTTGGTCAGGAACGTCGGGATGATGATCAGCGCCTTGGCGGGCTGAATTCCGATCGTTGCCGTGAGAATTCCGAGGACGACGGGCGGCAGGCCCAGGCCGGTCAGACCCTTGAACAACCCACCTACGAAGAACGTGAGAACGATCAGCACGAAAGTGGTCAGCTGGAACGAGAAGGGGGCAGCGTCGGTCACGGCTGGGCGGCGGCCTTCGGGTGCTCGGCTTCGATTCCGCAGTCCACGAAGCAGCGCAGCGCCTGCACCACGTCGGTCTGCTCGTCCGGGGTCAGGTCCGCCGGCTTCTCCGACGCGAAGCGGTCGACGAGTTCGAGGACGTCGGCCTTGCGATTCTCGATGTACACGTCGGCGTCCGCCACGTGTGTCGCCGTGCGGTCGGCGACCTTCCCCGCGAGCCCTTCGGCGGCCGGCACGAAGTTGATGTCGAACGTGCCGAGTTGGAGGAGGACGTACCGCGAGGGCGTTCCGACGGGTGCTCCGTTGACGAACCGGTGCTTGTTCGTGCGGGGCACCTGGAAGACCTCGCCGGGAAGCACGGTGAATACCTCGCCGGCTTCGGGGAGTTCGATGGCGATCTGTCCTCTGGAGCAGTACACCATGTCCGACACTTCGTTGTGGAAGTGGTAGGGAACGGCTTCGTGGTCGAGATTGAACACGCTGACCCGTATACCGTTCTGATAGTAGAACTCTTTCATTTCCATCGCTCAACTCCCTGTTTCGGTGATGATCAGCCCTGAGTCGTCCGGGGCGGTGGTGGGTTGCGGCGTTTCGGTCGCGGCGTCGGCCCAGTCAGCGGCGACCTGCTCGGCCGCCTTCACGAAGGCTCCGGCGTAATTGTGTTCGTTCTGCCAGAACCTGACGGGGGAACCGTACGAGGACAGATGCGGCGACGGTCCGTAAAGACTGCCCACACGCCTCGTCACCCGGTATGTTCCGAGCGGGTCGAGGGCCAACCCGCCGGTGACGTATCCCGATTCCTCGTGGCGCACGATCTCGCCCCGCCGGAGGAGGTTCCGCACCAGTGACGAAGGGTGGCGTTCCAGGCTGAAATCCTGTGTCTTGGCCCGTACTACGCAGTCGGCTCGCAGACTGGAACGCTCGCCGTCAGCAGTCTCGTACGCGATCACGAATCCGCCGTCCTCGTGCACGCTGACCGGTGGCCCCGCGTACCCGTGTTTCACGGTGGACAGAACTCCGGAGTCCATGAGGGCGATCAGTTTCTCCGCGTTCACCCTCGGCATCGGCACCGCCGTCCGAATGAAGTGCGTGTCGAACAGGCGGTCGTACACGGCCTTGTCACTGGGCGCCAGTTCCCGGTAGAAGCACATCCTTCGCGCTTTCAGGACAAGCGTGTGGACGAGGTTTCCATGATGTGAGTCCCGAAGGTCGCTTTCGAGTTTCTCCCTGGCCGAGGAGTGCCGGGGATTTTCGACGTCGTGCCACCCCAGCGCCCCATCGGTCGCTCCGCGCAGCTCCTTGTCCAACAGGTCCAGAATGGGCTCGATCCTCAACTGCCCCTGGCATTCGCTCCGGATACCGGCGAGGGCGTCCGGGGTGAGGTGGGACAGTTCATGGTCGGCGAGCGGGCCCCGGACGGGGGGAAAGAACCCGGAGCGTGATCCGACGACGATGTGGAGCGGTTCCTCTCCCGGTCCCGACGGCGCCGGCCGGTAGGAGGCGACGTGTCCGTCGGCCGTGTACGTGAACACGCCCTCGCCGCACAGCGTCATGATGGCGTCGATGCCGCTCGGCCCCATCCCCTGGACGTAGACGCGCGGACGCGCGCCCGGTGTCCGCCGTGACCGGACACGGCCGGCGACGACGGACCGGAGCCTGCCGGGCGGATAGGGCGCCGGGATGTACCCCTCTTGTTCCGCGAGCGCGTCGCTCTCCGTGGACTGCCAGTGCCCGGTGCTCAGCAGCACCCGGTCGAGTCCGTCCAGGCTGAACTCGCGGCCGGTGCCGAGGTCACGGACCAGGACGGAGAAGCCGTCCTCCGCCATCCGCCCGTCGAAGACCTCGTGCCCCACGTACTGCTGCACTTCGATCCCGTGGTCCCGGGCAATTTTCACGGCGTCCTGGAACCGGTGTTCCAGGTACAGGCCGAACAGGGCCCGCGGATAGAACTCGCCGTCCTCGGGCTTCCATTCCGTCGGCTCGATCCCGGGGTGGGTCTCCAGGATGAGTTCCGGATGGTCGGCGACGAGCCAGGTCTTGCTCTCGGCGAGCCAGTCGACGAAGTCGTTGCCATGGATCCCCATGGTGCTCGCTTCGTTGTTGCACCGGTGCCCGAGTTGGGCGTTGTCCTTGGCGTAGGGGTATCCGGGGCCGTTCACCGACCCCCGCTCCACCGTGGCGATCGTGATCGCGGAACGGTGGAGCGGGGACAGACGGCCTGGAATGGTCAGTTCTCGGACCAGATGCCACAGCGCGCAGGTACCGGCGAATCCGGCGCCGATGACGCAGTATCTGACCGTTCCTACCGAGTTGGCTTTCAGCTCAGGGCTCCAGACGGCTGAGGGCATGCCTGATGCGTATGCCGGCTTGGCTCAGGATGGAACTCGTGCGGCCGCAGTTGATCCGCACGAAGTGGCTGAGGTCCTTCTCCTTCGCGAAGTGGTTGCCGCAGATCGTGGCGACCTTCGCCTCCCCCAACAGGAACTGGTCGGCCGTGACGTAGCCGTGCTCCTGGTAGGCGTGGGCGTAGCTCGACAGGTCGACGAAGAGGAAATACCCCCCTTGGGGAGGCCTGACCCGCAGCGAGGGAACGGCCTCCAGCTCGCGAAGCATCGCCTCCAGGTTCGTGCGCGCGGTCCTGGCCCTCGCCGTCGCCACGTCGTCCATCTCCGGCTGGAGCGCGATGTGCGTCGCCACCTGGCCGTAAGTGGACGCGAACGACGTGAGGTTGACCTGGGCCCGGGAGGCGGCCTCGACGATGTCCGCCGGCCCGCACAGATAGCCGATCCGGTCCCCGTGCATGCCGTACGTCTTGCCGGGGCCGGTCACCGTGAGCGTCCACGGCCGCATCGGTGAGAGGCTCCCGTCGGGAAGCAACGCCTCGATGGCGGCGAACGTCTGGGCGCGGTCATCCAGGACATGAGCCTCGTAGGGGCAGTCGAACAGGACGTAGATCGGGCTCGCGCCGTCGGCCTCGCGCCGCAGGTTGTGCCGGGCGACGACCTGTGCCAGCGCGGAGAGTTCCTCCGTCGAGTAGATCTTGCCCGTCGGGTTGATGCAGTCGCCGAGCACCACGATCTTGGTGCGGTCGGAGATCGCCTGCTCGAGCGCCGGCGCCGTCAGCCCGTCCTCGGCCGTGACCAGGACCGTCGTCGGTACGGCCTCGTGCAGCAGCACCATGTCGGAGTAGTGCGGCCAGTTGGGCACCGGGACGACGACCTCGTCGCCCGGGTCCAGCAGGGCATGGAACGCCACGGAGATGGAACCCTTCACGCCACCGGGCGTCACCAGGATCTCGTTCTCCGGATCGTATTCGATCCCGTGCAGACGGCTCACGCGCGCCGCAATGGATTCCCGCAGAAAGGGAAATCCCTTGACGGGGGCGAACGCATGGATCACGCCGGATTTCTTCTGGATGAAATCGATCACGCCGCGGTCGATCCGAGGATCGGCGGGAGTATCCAGAGCGCCTATGCTGAGGTCGATCACTTGGTCTTCCGCGGCGAGCCCGCTGTTCAGCGCAACGAGCTTGGCGGCGGTTCCGTGCGTCGCCGATTCCGGAATGTTCAGAATGGCTCTGGAGATTCCTCGATTTTTCTGCACAGCCGTGTGGACCACCTCTCTGGAGCTACGGACTCAGCTGGTGACGGCCTTGTGCATCGCATTCCACATCTCCAACTGGATGTCCAGCGTCTCCGTCGCGGCGGCGGCGATGGCCGCCACGTCCGCCTTGCTGTGACAATTGTTCACCACGCACTTCTTGGCGTCCGCGGCATGGCGCTCCTCGACCCCCGCGTCGCCCACGTGGACGTTGAAGTAGATCTCGACGTCGTGCACGAACTTGTCCTGCGGGAGGACCTTGTTGGTGTTGCGGAACGCCGTACGGCAGATCTTGAGCATCCGGTCGGCGTGGGACTCCAGCGCCATCGCGACGCCCAGCATGCTGTGGTAGCTGGTGACCAGCAGGTCCAGGGTGCGCCGACGGTATTCCAAGGTCTCCGGGATGACGAGCTTGCTGTCCCGCGCTTCCTTCACCAGCATCGGAGCCACGCCGAACTCGACCTGACCGTGCAGATTGTGGGTGTTCTCCATCAGCACCTCGTGACAGTGCGCCGCGTTGCCGTCGCCGGTCTCCTCGTTGAGGATGTGCGAGAACAGGACCAGGGTGTCCATGTCGTCGTGGGCCGCCGCCTGGGCGCACACGTGGGCGATGCCTTTCACGGTTCCTTCGGTGCGGTGGTAGAAGTTCGCCCGGTGGAACTCGAACGATTCGCCGGTCCAGGGCGTTCTCTCAAGGTGCTTGAAGTACTCGTTCTCGTAGACCGGGTGCCGGTCCAGGTCGTCGATGAGTGAGGTGACCGAGTCATGGATGGCCGAGCCGGGAAACGTTGTCATTCTCGTATCCACTCCTGTTTCAGGCGCGATTGACTGGCATGACGACTTTGCCGAGCAATGGAGCAGGGAACGCACAGGGCCGAGGCGGGGATCGGATCGAAAAGAAGGTGAATTCATCCGTCCGCTTCATTACGGCACGGGATGGGTGGCGCATCCATTCTTCTACTCGCCGAAATCCCTGCCGACCTGCCGCGGTCATCGTGTCCGACGGCTCTCCAGCTCCACAGGGCAGAAACCGGCCATTGGTCGAAGATATGCCAGATGAGTAGGCGCGCACCGGAGTCGCGCGGAAAGCGTGACGCGGCTGGTCTGCGGAAACGCATGTGTCCACTGGGCGTCAACAACGCATATCACGACAGGGGCTTCGGTAGGAATCAGGACAGCGATCGCGAGAGCGCCGAGCAGTGAACTCCGCCCGGTCGCGAACGTGTTCTGGGCGAAGGTGACCACCGGGGAGCGGCACCGCGCCTCAACTCCGGGTTTCCGCCATCGACGGGACCGGCGATCCGAGTGGGCGCGTGTCCGGCCGGCTGGCCGGCGGCCGGACGGCCTGATTGCGCTCTTGCCGTCAATGTGCGAGCGGCGACATGGTGACGGCGTTCGGGTCGGAACACACTCCGACGTACTCTCCTCGCTCTCCGCCCCCCTGCCAGCCAAGTCAGCGACCTCTGCGTGAGGAGCGGGGCCAACCGGGGCCAACCGGGGCCGGCCGGTTCGATGCAGCGGATCCGGCTGGCTGGGGGGCCGGAACCACCCGGCGGAGGCAGACCTCTCAAGCGGCTCGCGGGGGTCAGGCCGGGCTGTGCTCCGCGGGGGCGTCGTAGACCAGGCCGTACCGCCAGAACAGGCGACGCCGGATCCAGGCGCCGGGCAGTTCCTGGGCGGCCGCAGCCCGGACGTCCGCCAGAGTCTCCCGCGGCGCGGTGGTGGGCGCCGTCATGTGCAAGGGCAGCGTGCCGGCGCGGGCCGGATGCTTGACCAGCCCCATGACCGGATTCAAGAGCAGGGCCAGCAGGGAGACGAGCAGATCGACGCGCGCGGCCTCCCGATAGCAGCCGACGACCACGAGACGCCCACCTGGAGCGAGACAGCCGCGCAGTTCCCGCAAGGTGGGCACCAGCGGCAGGTGATGCAGGACGGCGACCAGGGTGACGGCGTCGAAGCACCGGTGCGGGTCGCGCCCGGCGAAGTCGGCTTCGACGATGGTGACCGCCGGGTCGTCGGCGAAGCGCTTCGCCGCCGCGCGGGCCATCCCGGGGTCGGGTTCAAACCCGGTGACAGTGACCGCCCGACGACGCAGAAGCGCGGCAAGATTCCCCGCACCGCACCCGACATCGAGGACATGGTGGGCCTTGGACGCAGCCACCCGGCGGGCGATCCAGGGGCCGTAATGGTCGTTGTGGCTCCATGGGTGCCGCTGATTGAAACGGTGGAGGTAGGAAAGTAACGCCATGGGGTCACGGTAGACAGGAACGGCACCTCACCGGGAGTGGTCCTGGCCGGCGGACGGCGGCCGCGTTCCAGATCGTGGTCAGCCGCATGGGGGTTCAAGAGTGCGAGCGTCACACCGCCCGGGATCGCTCCAGCAGCTCCACGACCTCCGCGTGAGGCATGCCGGGCTCCCGCCAGCCACGGGCCCAGTACAGCGCGCTGCCGCCGGTGCCTTCGTGCTCCTTCAGCTCAGGGTCGGCACCATGAGCCAGCAGTAACCCCACCATGGCGGTATCGGCATGGGTGGCTGCCGCCGCCAGCGGGAGCCCGTCGCGAGGGCCATGGGACTCCAGATTCGGCGACGCTCCGGCCGCCAGCAGAAGCTCCGCACAGCGGACCTCGCCCTGCGCCACGGAAAGATACAAAGCAGTCCCACCGTCCGGGCGCCGATCGTCCGGCGCGGCACCCAGACGCAGCAGACGGGCCAGCCCTCCCACTCGGCCTTGCTCTGCCGCCTCGCACAGGCGTCGGGGGAGCTTCTTGCGCTGCCTGTTGTTCACAATGCTCCTTACCTTGAAGCAAGGGTTCGGCCGGCCGTGCACCGCGGCCTGCCCCGTCGCTCACTTGAACACACTGCGGAACGTGCCGTGATGGGCCCGGTACCGTTCCTGATCGGTGAGCAGGAGTGAGTCTGAACGTCACTCTGTGCCGCGTTCTCGGCAGCCTTCTCGCTCTTGCCCGTTCCACTCTCCCTTGAACTGCTTGTTGCCGAAGAAGGCGCGAGGATGTCGTCGACTGGGAGGGCCGATTCCGTACGCCTCTCCAGGAGTTCACCTCGTCGCCCCGGCCTCTGGACGGCATCCCGCCCTTCGTCTGGCACGGCTCCGTCCGCAGCCCCGAGATCGCCGAACAGGCCGCGTACTACGGCGACGGCTTCTTCGCGAACAACCTCTTCGGACCCAAGGATCACTTCCAGGAACTGATCAGCCTCTACCGCCGCCGCTACGCCCACTACGGTCACGGCACCGAGGAGCAGGCCATCGTCGGGGTCGGCTGCCACGTCTCCCTGCGCGAGAACTCCCAGGACGCCATACGTGAGTACCGCCCCTACTTCGACAACTCCCCCGTCTACGGCGGCGGCCCGTCGATGGAGCAGTACATGGAGCAGACCTCGCTCACCGTCGGCAGCCCGCAGGAAGTCATCGACAAAACGCTGACGTTCCGCGACCACTTCGGCCACTACCAGCGCCAACTGTTCAATATCGACATGGCCGGCCTGCCGCTGAAGACGGTCCTCGAACAGCTCGACCTGCTCGGCTAGGAGGTCATCCCCGTACTGCGTAAGGAGATGGACTCCGCACGCCCCAGCCATGTTCCGGAGGCCCCCACCCACACCTCCCTGCTCGCCGAGCGCACCGGGCACTCCGTGCAGACGGACAAGTGAACGCGACCGGCGCGTTCAGCCGCGGCACCTCACGGTCGTATCCCGGACAAAGGCAATGAGCTCCCTGCCCAGGAAGCCCGGGTCGCGCACCGGAATCAGTTGATCCATCGCGGTGTTGACCCTTCCGTTCGTTCCCTTCCGTTCCCTCCGTTCCGCTCCGCTGTCTGTGACCGAAGGTGCCTATCTTGTCCTCCAGCTCCGCCAGCTCCTCCAGCTCCGTTAGCTCCTCCAGCTCCTCCAGCTCCTCCCGCGAAACCGGCGTCCGGGCCGCGCAGGTGCTCGACCGTCCGTTCTCCCTGGGCAGCCTCGCCCTGCGGAACCGGATCGTGATGGCACCGATGACCCGGCAGTTCTCACCCGGTGGTGTACCGGGGCCCGACGTGGCGGAGTACTACGCCCGCCGCGCCGCGGGCGGTGTGGGACTGCTCATCACCGAGGGAACGTACGTCGACCACCCCTCGGCCGGTACCAGTGACCAGGTGCCGCGGTTCCACGGTGAAGACGCACTCGGCGGCTGGGCGCATGTTGTCGAGCGGGTGCACCAGGAGGGCGGCCGGATCGTCCCGCAGCTCTGGCACGTCGGTATGGCCAGGGCCGCCGGGGCGCCGCCCTTCCCGGACGCCCCGCGCGTCGGGCCGTCCGGCCTGGACATGGAGGGCGGGGAAACCGGCCACGCGATGACCCAGGCCGACCTGGACGATGTCGTCGCGGCCTTCGCTGCCGGTGCGGCCTCGGCGGAACGGCTCGGGTTCGACGGCATCGAGCTCCATGGTGCCCACGGTTACCTCATCGACCAGTTCCTGTGGAAGGGCACTAACCGGCGCACCGACGCCTACGGTGGCGATCTCCGCGCCAGGACTCGTCTCGCGGCCGAGATCACGGCAGCATGCCGACAGGCGGTGTCGCCCGACTTCCCGATCATCTTCCGGATGTCCCAGTGGAAAATGGGCAGTTACGACGCCAAGCTCGCCGAGTCGCCGCAGGAACTCGACGCCCTGCTCGCCCCGCTGAGCGAGGCGGGCGTGGACTCCTTCCACTGCTCGACGCGCCGGTACTGGCAGCCGGAGTTCGAGGACTCGGACCTCAACCTGGCCGGCTGGGTCAAGAAGCTCTCCGGCAAGCCCACCATCACGGTCGGGTCGGTCGGCCTCGACAACGAGTTCACCGCCGCCTTCCAGGGCACGCGTGGCGAGATCACGGCCATCGACCAGCTGCTGGACCGGCTGGAGCGCGACGAGTTCGACCTCGTGGCGGTCGGCCGGGCGCTGCTCGGCGACCCCACCTGGGCGGCGAAGGTCCTGGAGGGACGCACCGACGAGCTGGTGCCCTTCGAGGCAGATCTGCTCAAGGCGCTGCACTAGCCAGGGCGTTGTCCGGTCGGTCTTGCCGATAGCTGCTGGGCGACAGCTCCTGGGCGATCTGGCTTCCTTTTCGTACGGTCGGTCGTCGCCTGCGCGCGAGGACCGACCGTACGGACACGGCTCTCAGGCCCTGACCTGGACAAGCGCGTGCGTGCCGCTCGTACGCCAGGGCATTCCGCTGTCTTCGAGGCCGGTCAGCGTGCCGGGATCGAGGCCGACGATCACGTCCGACTTGAGGGTCCGTAGTGCGGCCACAGGTCCGGGGAAGTATGCGGTGCGGTCGGCGAACGAGGTCGTCGGCGCCCAGGACCGGTCGCCGACGAGCCGCCGGTAGTTCAGATCGCCCTTCACGACGGTCACCGTGGCTTCCGCGAGGTCCTGTCGGAGATCGTCGGGCATCGCGCTGTACGGGAGCGGCGCGCGGAAGAAGTCATGGGCGTCCACCACGAGGCGCCCCGTCGCCAGAGCGGACCAGAGACGCTCGCCGGCCTCGGCGGCGTACCCGGAGGCGTGGCCGAGTCGGCGCAGGCTGTCGATGACGTCCGTCATGGTCGCGTCGGAGACGTAGTACGGATACGGCTTGACGTGCAGGACGGCCCGGCCGGCCCGGCCGGTGCGCAGGAGGTGGTCCAGCAGGAGGAGGTCGGGGATGAGCTCCCGGCCCGCGTTGTCCGCCACCAGGTGCACCGGGGCGCCCGCGCCGGTGGGCAGCAGGGACCACAGCCGGGCCGTGTCGTCAGCCACGAGATGGGGGTCGACCCCGCCGGTGTGGGTGGCGTCGGAGGAGAGGCTGAAGCCGAGGTCGGCTCGGTTGCCCCACAGCGAGGCGCCCAGCAGTGCGTCCGCCTGGTCGCCGTCGGGCTGTCCGGTGAGTCCGTCCAGGGCTGTGAGTTCGTCGTCCACCACCGTGCCGCGCAGTTCGGCCCCCTTGAAGGGCGCGAACGGGTCGATGCCCTGCCAGGGTCCGACCGTGAAGTACCCGACGGCTTCGAGGAGTCTGCGGTAGAAGAAGCTCTCGGCCCACAGGAACGGTACGTCGAACCAGGACCGGCCGAAGTGCTCGTGTCCCCAGGCCTGCCACTGGCCCTGATCGTGGGCGTCCGGGGCCAGCGGCTGGATCACCCCGTCCGTGATCTCCTTGAGAAGGGCGTCGAGAGACCGGTGCTGAGCGGGGCCGTACGGGAAGGCGTCGCGTACCTGCTGGATGAGCGCCGGATGGCGGTTGGCCAGTACTCCCCAGGCGAACGAGCCCGGCTCGTTGCTCAGGATCACGGGTGCGTCGTCTGTTCCGGGGGTTCCGGGCATCGCCTTCACGTCCTCCTCGATTGTTCGGCCGCCATCGACCAGACGTCGACCGCGTATCAGCTCGCCACCGCGTCGGCGGTCACGCGACAGGGGTGACAGGGATGATCAGTTCGGGTCGGTCCCACATCACGGCCGGCGGATTCGCGGCCTCGGTGCCCGTCCGCCGCCCGCCCACGCTGAGATAGAAGCCCTCGGCCGGCGGGTGGGAGACGACCCGCACACCGTCGAGCCCGGCATCGCGCGCCTGGCCCATCATGTGCTCGACGAGCCGGCGGCCGATACCGCGCCCCTGCGCGTCGTCGGCGACGAACATCAGGTCGAGTTCCGGTGGCGCGAGCACGAGTGAGTAGAAGCCGAGCAGCCGGGCGCTGGCGTGGACGTCGGCGCTGCCACCGGCCTCGGCTGCGCTGGCTCCGGCACCCGCACCCGCATCTCCCTCAACGGCCACGAAGACCCGATGGGTCTCTATGTAATCGGGGCCCACACGGTACCCGGCGATCATCGGCGCGTACGGGCCCTCGTATGCCCCGGACCGCTGGACGAGCCTGGTGAGCCGCTTGGCGTCCCGTGCGGTCGCCCGCCTGATCGACACGGTCCCGCCGCGCACCCTGCCGCCGCCCACATCCGTAACGCGTGAAGTCATGTTCGACATCCATTGGAGTTCGTCCCAGCTGCCCCCATGGGAGTGGGCAACGGTTCCTCCACACGGTAGTCCCCCTGGGGGAAGTGTCCCCGCGTCTCAGTCCACCAGCAGTCCGGCGTCGTGTGCCAGGACCGCGAGCTGTACGCGGTTGGTACGGCCGGTGCGCGTGAGGATGCGGCTGATGTGCGCCTTGACGGTGCTCGCGCTGAGATGCAGCCGGTCCGCGATCTCCGTGTTGGACAGGCCGGTACCGAGCAGCCGCAGCACATCCCGCTCGGCGGTGGTCAGGTCCTCGGTCCGGCGCTGGGCCGCGTCGGTGTCGGGCCCGGACAGTACGTGCCGTTCCAGAAGCCCTCGGGTGATGCGTGGGGCCAGCACCGGATCGCCGCTCGCAGCCACCCGTACCGACCGGATCAGCTCGACCGGACCGGTGTCCTTGAGCAGGAAGCCGGTCGCGCCCACACGCAGCGCGCGCGTGACGCTCTGCTCCTCGCCGAAGGCCGTCAGCATCACCACGTGCGTACGGGGGGAGGCATGGGCGATGTCCTCGGCGGCGGCGATTCCGTCCCTGCCCGGCATCTGGATGTCGAGCAGTGCCACATCGATGTCCTGACCACGGCACGCCGCGACCGCCTCATGGCCGTCCGCCGCCTCGGCCACGACCTCGATGTCGTCCGCGTTCTCCAGAATCAGGCGGATCCCGGCACGCATCAGGGTCTCGTCATCGGCGATGAGTACTCGGATCATCGGCTTATCTTAGGACCGCTATCGCCAGAAACACGACCAGGAAGATCACGGTGGGCAGCACCACAAGTGCCGCCACGCAGCCCGCGCCCAGCAGACGCGGCCAGGTCAACGCCTCGGCGGACAGTGGCGCGTAGACCTCGGTTTGTACGGCGTCGATCGACGGGGCGTCGCTGGAGAGAGAGTTGACCGGCGCGGAATCCACCGACGGCGCAGTGGCAGCGAATGCCACTGCCCCGGCCGGGACGGACGGCAGCCGGGCGGCGACCCGGAATCCGCCCTTGGGCACCACGCCCGCGACGAACGACCCGCCGAGCAGCCTGACCCGCTCGTCCAGCCCGGCCAGCCCGCTCTGGTTCCCGGCCAGGGCGTGACCTGTCACGCGGGGCACTTCGTTGGTGACGGAGACCTCGATCCGGCCGTCGGCGTTGCGGACCTCGACCAGGGTGGGCGCCCCCGCCGCGTGCTTCAGTACGTTGGTCAGCGCCTCGCGCACCACACGGTGCACGGCCTGCCGGGTGCGCGGGCCCGCGTCGGGCGTGTCCGGCCCGGCCCAGGTCAGCTCGACCGTGACACCCGCCTTCCGCGATTCCGCCACCAGCTCCGCTATGTCCTCGCGAGTGCCCCGGTTCCCTTCGGGGGACTGCGTCGTGAGCTCCTCGCTCCGCAGCACGCCGAGGATCTCGCGCAGCTCGTTCATCGCCGAACCGGCGGTGGTGCGCAGGAGTTCGGCCTGTCCGGCCAGCGGCGGCGCCTGCCGCGCGGCGGTCAGTTCCAGCGCCCCCGCGTGCACCGAGATCAGGCTCAGCCGATGGCCGAGCAGGTCATGCATCTCTCCGGCGATCCGCGCACGCTCCTCCATCCGCGCGGCGGCGGCGGTCAGTGAACGGGCCTGTTCCAGATAGGCGTTGCGCTCGCGCAGCAGCCTGACCAACGGCCGCCGACGGCCGAGCAACGTCCCGGAGAGCGCCGGGAGTACGAGCAGAAGGAGCACGGACAGCACGCGGCCGGCCAGTTCCAGGAGCAGCGAAGGGGCTTCGCGCACACCGGCGAATGCCGACAGGGACAGGGCGAGCGCACCGGTCACCAGGACGGCCCGCCACGCTCGGCGCGACGGCGTGATGTCCCGGGTCGCGGACAGCACGATCAGGGGTATCGCCACCAACGTCCACACGTTGTGGCCGACGAGCAGCGGAGCGGTTCCCAGTACGGCCAGGACCGGCCAACGGCGCCGTACGGGGACCAGCAGCGCCGCCCAGCATCCTTCCAGCACCGCCGGTACCGGCCGGTCCGGGTGCACCGCCAGCAGCGGCAGCAACCCGATGGTCGCCACCAGCAGACCGGCCGTGGCCTCGGCGATCACCGTACGGCGCGGGGCCGCGCGCAGAGCGGCGCTTCCCGTCCGGGCCTCGCGTACCACCGCCCGCCACGTACGTTCGAGTACCTGCGACACGACCGCTCCCGTTCCTTTTCCTGGCCTTACCCGTAGAACCATGATGCGGCGGCCGGCAGGCCGGACCGGACGCCGCGCTGCCGGACCGTAACCCTCGCTGTGCCGCACCGGCCACAGCGGGTCCCTGGGTCACCCGCCCAGCCGGAGGACGAGCTGCCTGAGCAACTCGGCCGGATCCGCGCCCCCTTCGCGGAGCAGCCGCGAGGGCAGGGAGCCGTTGCCGGACTCATCCTTGTCGGCGCCGTTCCCCTCGCCCTCCACGGTCGCCTCGCCCGCCACGTTTCCCTCGCCCGCGCCGTCTCCCTCGCCGTCGGCGAGCAGCGCGGCCAGCAGGTGTACGGTGCCGACCGCACGGGAGCCGTGCTCGGCGGCCAGCAGGCGAGCCGCGGCTATCACCCGTTCCGTCTCCGTCGAGTACGGCACCTCGGCGGTCACCGGAGCCGGTTCGGCCTCGATGGCCCCGGCGATCAGCGTGCTCGGCCGTACCCCGTGCGAACGCATCAGCGCGGCGGCGGTGTTGAGGGGCACTATGCCCTCGGGGAGCGACCGCCCGGCGACGGTCAGCGCCCGGTCCAGCCCCTGGATCGCCAGCAGCAGATCGACCGGCTCGACCTCGCGCCGGCCGCACCGTACCGCCTGGCGGTTGGCCTCGCTCCGGACCGCGAGCAGGACCGGCGACCCGTCACCGGCTGCCCGGGACATCCACGACATCAGGGCCCGGGTCCACCATGTCCCACGCTCACCCAGCAGTCCGGCCCGCCGCAGCAGTACGACGGTCCGGGACTCCGGTCCGGGCGTCCCGGCCTCGGCCACCGCCTGCGCGTCGAGTGCCGAGGCCGCGCTGGTCAAGTCCACGCGCCGCAGCTTCAGGGCCTCCACCGCCCGGCTGCCGGGAAGGTCCAGCAGTACCCGGGCCACATGACGGCAGCGCACACCGGGAGTTCCCTCCTCGCGCGCCAGCCGCAGGGCCCGGAGCAGGCAGCTTCGCAGCGCCTCGGACGGCTCCGGCCAACCGTCCCAGCCGTCCGGCAGCGAACGCGAGTAGTTCTCGGCGGCGAGCCACTGCGCCTCCCGCCACGCGGCGGTGACCTCGACCTCGTCCTCGGGGGCCGGCGCCGCACCGTCGTCAGCGTGTTCGTGATGAACCCAGACCCCGTCCTCGCGGGCGGCGACCACGCCGCTCAGCGCACCCGCGTCGCTGACGCCCGGAGCCAGCGCGGCACCGGCCTCGGTGTCGCCGCGTACCAGCGCGAAGAGCAGGTGTTCGGTGCCCACCGTCCGGATCTCCAGCCGGGCCGCGCGGCGCAGCATCCGCACCAGCGTCTCCATGACGTCGGACTCGATCTCGACGCTCGGCGCATCCTCGACGTCGGCGTTCACGGCAGGTGTCGGTCGCTCTCTCGTCATGGGTTCCCCTTTGTTGGACTGCGGACTGCGGACTGCGGACGGTCACCGAACCCGTCTGCGACCGACGCTAGGTGAGTGCCTCACGTCCGCACGTCGGCCGACCGGCCACAGTCACTGTCCGATCGGCCATGATCCGCGGGCCGATCGGCCGGACGGCCCGCGGAACGCGCCCCGGGGCCGGTCCGCCCGGTCCGCCCGGTCCGCCGGGTCCGCCCGAACCGCCGGGGCACCTGCCGCCCCCGGGCCATGTTCGTCCCTCCCGGCCCGTTGACCTCTCCATAACACGCCCTTACCGTTTCGGCGTTCGGAATCACAGATGACGTTCGACACGTCGAACGGTGACCTCCGCCCCCACAAGGGAGACTGCATGAGCCGCAGTGAAATCCCCAGCCGCAGGGTGGTGTTGAAGGGAGCCCTGGCCGCGGGCGCCCTCACCGCCGCGCCCGGCCTCGCCCACGCCGCCCCACCCGGCTTCAGCTACCGCAACCCCCTGGTAGAGCAGCGCGCCGATCCGTACATCCACCGTCACACCGACGGCCGTTACTACTTCACGGCCACCGCTCCCGAATACGACCGCATCATCCTGCGCCGCTCCCGCAATCTGCGGGGCCTGGCGAACGCCGAGGAGTCGGTGATCTGGAAGAAGCACACGAGCGGCGACATGGGCGCGCACATCTGGGCGCCGGAGATCCATCACATCGACGGGAAGTGGTACATCTACTTCGCGGCGGGCCGCGCCGACGACGTGTGGAAGATACGCGTCTGGGTCCTGGAGAACGAGAACCCCGATCCCTTCCAGGGCACCTGGACGGAGAAAGGGCGGATCACCACCGCCTGGGACACCTTCTCCCTCGACGCCACCACCTTCACCCACCGGGGCACCCGCTACCTCGCCTGGGCGCAGCACGAGCCTGACATCGACAACAACACCGGCATCTTCCTCTCCGAGATGGCGAATCCGTGGACTCTGACGGGCCCTCAAATCCGGCTCACCACACCGGAGTTCGACTGGGAGTGCGTCGGCTTCAAGGTCAATGAGGGCCCGGCCGTCATCACACGCGGTGGCCGTGTCTTCATGTCGTACTCGGCGAGCGCCACGGACCACCACTACTGCATGGGTCTGCTGACCGCCGACGCCCGTGACGACCTGCTCGACCCCGCGACCTGGACGAAGTCCCCCGAGCCCGTCTTCAGCAGTCATGAGGCGACGGGGCAGTACGGTCCCGGCCACAACTCGTTCACCGTCGCCGAGGACGGGCACACCGACGTCCTCGTCTACCACGCCCGGCAGTACAAGGAGATCAACGGCGACCCGCTGAACGACCCCAACCGCCATACCCGTATCCAGAGACTGGGCTGGAAGCAGGACGGCACACCGGACTTCGGGGTCCCCGTGGCCGACTCACCGGTGCGCGACGTCCGGGCGACGACGCGGTACACGATGACGGCGTTCACCAACAGCAGCGAATCCAACATGTACGTGTACCAGTCGGCGGACGCGCTGACGTACTCCCTGCTGAAGGGGCCCGCGTACACCCCGCCCTCCGGGCTGATCCGCGATCCGAGCCTGATCAAACACACCGACGGCTACTACTACATCGTCTACACGACCAACTGGACCGGGAACACGATCGGGTTCGCCCGCAGCAGGGACCGTACGAGCTGGCAGTTCTTCGCCCAGCACACCCTGCCGGTGAGCGGGCTCGCCCGTACGTGGGCACCCGAGTGGTTCGTGGACGTGGACGGCAGCGTCCATGTCGTCGTATCGCTCGACACGACCAACACCTCGGTCTTCCGCCCGCATCTGCTCACCGCGACCAACGCGTCCCTGACCGCGTGGACGACTCCGCAGCCGGTGGCGGGCCTCGACCGGGCCAACTACATCGACACCTTCGTCGTCCGGGACGGCGGCAAGTACCACGCGATCACCAAGCAGGAGACGACCAAGTACCTCGAACACGCTGTCGCCGACCGTCTCGCGGGCCCCTACACCTTCACCGGTACGGGCAATTGGGCGGGCTGGGGCAGCTGGCGCGAGGGCCCGGCGCTCGTACGGCTGGACAACGGCGGCTGGCGGATCTACTTCGACGGCTACGCGGAGAAGAAGTACTACTACAGCGACAGCCTGGACGGGCTGCGCACCTGGACGCCGATCAGGCAGCTGCCCCAACTGTCGGGCTTCGCCCGCCACTTCACCGTGCTGAGAGAGCAGGTCTGAGATGAGACGTGTACGCACACTGCTGCTCACCCTCGGCGTCGCTCTCGGCCTCGTTCTGGGCCTCGGCCTCACCTGGCTCCCGCTCCCCGCGAACGCGAGCACCGCGCGGGACCTGGACCGGGGCACCGCGCGCGTCACCGACCGGGGCACCGCCCGCGTCACCGACCGGGGCGGCGACCAGCTGACCGACCGGGACGCCACGCGGGTCCCCGGCCGGCGCGTCGCGGGCCCGGTGACCGTCACCAGCGGAACCCAATTCACCGACACCACAGGCGGGTTGGTGCATGCCCATGGTGGCGGGGTACTCAAAGTCGGTGCCTGGTACTACTGGTTCGGCGAGAACCGCAACGCGGACAACTCCTTCCGGTATGTCTCCGCGTACCGTTCCTCGGACCTCAAGAACTGGGAGTTCCGCAAGCACGTCCTGACCCAGGCCACCGCCCCCGAACTGGCAGACGCCAATATCGAGCGGCCGAAGGTCGTCTACAACGCCACGACCCGTCAGTTCGTGATGTGGATGCACAAGGAGAGCGCCACGGACTACAGCCAGGCGCGCGCCGCCGTCGCCACGTCGTCCACGGTCGACGGCGACTACACCTGGAAGGGCAGCTTCCGGCCGCTCGACGTCCATATGTCCCGGGACATCACCCTCTTCACGGACACGGACGGCACCGGCTACATGGTGTCGGCCGCCCGCGAGAACTACGACCTCCAGATCTACCGGCTCACGGCCGACTACACCGCCATCGCCGGCCTGGTCGCCAACCCCTGGCCGGGCGGCCACCGCGAGGCTCCGGCGCTCTTCAAGCGGAACGGCGTGTACTTCATGCTGACCTCCGGCGCCACGGGCTGGAGCGCCAACCAGCAGCAGTACGCCACCGCCACCTCGGTCGCCGGGCCGTGGAGCGCGATGCGGAACGTGGGCGACTCGACGACGTACAACTCGCAGACCACGTACGTCCTGCCGGTCCAGGGCACGTCGGGGACCTCGTACCTCTATATGGGCGACCGGTGGGGCAACTCCTTCGGCAGGACCGTCAACGACTCGCGCTACGTGTGGCTGCCGCTGGCCTTCCCGACCACTACCTCCATGACCATGAACTGGTACCCGGAGGTCACCATCGACACCACGGCGGGCACGGTCTCGGGGTCGGGCGGTCCCTACGAGACGCTGACCGCGCGGCACAGCGGCAAGTGCGCGGACGTCCCGGGGCAGTCGATCCTCGAAGGTGCCGCGCTCTCCCAGTACGCCTGCAACGGCGGCGGCAACCAGAGGTTCTGGTTCAAGAACACCGGCGCCGGTTACGTGTGGCTGATGGGCCGGCAGAGTTCGCTCTGCCTCACCGAGACCGCCGCCGATGTCCAGCAGCAGGCGTGCGGCGGGGCATCCGCGCAGCAGTGGAAGGTGACCGCGACCAGCGGCGGGTACGTCACGCTGACCGCGCGCGCGAGCGGCGAATGCCTTGACGTCTCGGCCGCGTCCACGGCCGACTCGGCCAGGCTCATCACGTACACGTGCTCGGGCGCCACCAACCAGCAGTGGCAGAGGGCCGCCTGAGCCCCGCGTGAGCCGTAAGGCATGACACGGCGCCCCGGTCGAGTACGGACGCGGACGGGGCGCCGTGTCATGCGCCCGCTGCTTGCCACCGGCGCAGAGAGGAGGGCGAGTCAGGGCGCGTTGAACGAATTTGACCGATTGACTTCGCTTACTTCCGCTAGCACCCGCAGTGCGAAACGAAAGGAACAGGATTATCTTTCGGGAACGCTCGACAACCGCAATGGTCCCATTAACGGACAGTAGCGATGGAGTTCCGCATGAGTGAGCGGGTAGCGTCGCGGCACGAGCCAGCTCCTGTACGGCCGCAAACCATTGTCCGGAGCCGGCTCGTCCATCCGCGAACCGTCGATCGAGGAGGGCTCAGTGCCTCCTGACCACATATCCGGACCGCCGCCCGAGGGCGCCAGTCCGGGGCGTTCAGAACGTAGCATCCCTCGCACGCGGGGGGCTAAAACCCGGGAGCTGCATGACAATCAGGTCAATGTCCAGCTGACGCCCTTCGTAGCCATACCTTTTCTCGGCATTGTCCTGGTGTTCCGCCCGGACGCCGCCGATGCCGCCCTCGCGGTGACAGGTGCCGCGGTCCTCGGTACGCGCCGCTCGTATCTGCGCCACCGGCGGCTTCGCTGGGGCTGACGCTCTGACAGAGGCCGGGCCACGGTCCGCCGTGGCCCGGCCCTACGCGAACCGGAAAGTCGCCCCCGGGTACATCGGGGCCGCGAAATCCGTTCCGCAGGCCGGAAATTTGCCATTTCCGTGCCGGATTCCCGGAAGCAATCCCCGAAAAGGACCAGATCGCATGACCCAGAAGGGCCACGACGGCCTTGATGAGTGCAAGGGCCCAGGCTGCTCCAACTCCGTCCAGCAGAAACCCGGATCGGGCCGGCCCCGCCTGTACTGCTGCGACAACTGCGGCGCGAAATACCGTAAGCACCGCGGCAACCGGCACAAGGCCGTCGACAACGACGCCTACGCCGCCCTGGTCGCGGACGATTACGTCCAGCATGCCCTCCAGCTCGCCCAGTTGATTCACGAAGGCCGGCCGGAGGAGGCGCTCCATCTGCTGGTGCAGTGCGAACAGGACTGGAAAGACGTGCGTGCCGCGACGGTCCAGCTCGCCCGCGACCGCAAGATGAAAGGGGCCGATATCGCCGCCGCCCTGCACATCAGCCAGGACACGGTGAGCCGTGCGATCAGCGCCGACCATATAGCCACCCGCCGCAAGCACCGCGCGCCGCGGCCGGCCGCGCCCGGAGCGCCCGGCGCACCCGGTGCTCCCACCGCTCCGACCACAGCGGCGACTTCCGCCAGGCCCGCGGCTTCCGCTCCGGCCGGTACGGGCACCCCGGCCGCCCCGGCCGGTACGGGCACCCCGCACCAGCACCACCCGCTGCCCGCCCCCGCTCCCCCGCCCCGTCCGGCGGGCGGATTCCCCGACCGGGACAACGGGCCTCCCGCCCTGGGGCCGGCGGCCAGCCTGGCCCGCGCCCTGTCGCATCTGCACCGCCTCAGCAACAAGACGTTACGGGCCCTCAGCGAGGCGGCCGCGGTGGACCCCTCGTACGTGTCCCGCGTACTGAGCGGCGAGCGCCTGCCGTCCTGGAAGGTGACCCGGAATCTCGTACTGGCCTGCGACGGCGACCCCGACGAACTGCACCCCTTGTGGAACGCCGCCCGCGGCTACCGCATCATCCAACCCACCAGTCTGCACGCGGCACTTCGCGGACTGCACCTGGCCGCCGCCCTCCCCGAGCCGGACCTGATCCGCGCACGGGCCCACGACAGTCTGTCCGTGGAGGACATCACGGGCATGCTCAACGGCTCCCGCCTCCCGGACTGGAACAGGGTCGACCATCTCGTGGGCGCCCTGCACGGTCAGCCCGAGGCGATCCGCCCCTTGTGGGAGGCCGCCAAGTCCGCCTCGCAGAAGGCCGGTTCCGATGCCCCGGCGGTAGCGAATGCCCCGGCGGTATCCGGTGCCCCTGCGGCATCCGGAGTCTCGCGAAAGCCGCCCAGCCTGCCGGCCGCCGCTTTCGGATGACCAGGACCGCCACCACTCAGCCGCTCGCACCGAGGGGAAGAGGTGCCATGCCCGTCGCACCGCCCGGCACCACGACCACCACCACCGGCACCATGACAACCGGCACCGGCACCGGCACCGGCACCATGACCACCGGCATCATGGCCCTCGACACCACTACGGTCCCCACCGGCACCGCCCGCGCGGTCGGTGCCATGGACGTGGCGCTCCCCGCGACCTTCGAGGCCTTCTACGCGCTGCACCACGACCGCTATCTGGCCTACGCGCGGGCCCATATGAACAGCACGGCCGCCGCGGCCGCCCTGCGCGAGGCGTTCGGCGAACTGGCCACCCACTGGTCCCATATCCTCCGCCGCCCCAACCCCACGGCGGAGGCCTGGGAGAAACTGGTCCGCCGGGTGGGGAGGCGCGCCCCGACCCTGGCCGCCGGCACCAGCTCGTACATCCAGTACCAGGTGGTCGTCCTCCACCACCTGGCGGGCTGTTCCGTCAACGCCGTCGCGGACACCACCGGACTGGAGCCCTGCCGGGTCCGGTATCTGCTGCGCACATGGTTACCGGCGGGCCAGGAGCAGCTCTTCGAGAAGCGGCGCGAACCTTTCGAAACCACTCCCAGATGATGTTCTTGGAACCGATTTGACCTGCACAGTTCAAGCCGCTTATCTTCTGCGTTCTGACCTGGACATCATGGACAGGTCAGCTTCGCTTCATCATCTCTGGGGGATACACAGTGCACTGGTTCACGGACGTCCTGAAGAAGTACGCGGTGTTCAGCGGTCGGGCGCGCCGCAAGGAATACTGGATGTTCGTCCTGTTCAACTTCATCATCGCGATAGTCCTGGCGATCGTCGACGCCGTGGCGGGCGCGAGCGGTGTCATCAGCGGCCTCTACACCCTCGCCATGCTGATTCCCTCCCTCGCCGTGGGCGTGCGCCGGCTTCACGACACCGGCAGGTCCGGCTGGTGGCTCCTCATCGCGCTGGTCCCCCTCGTCGGCGGCATCATCCTGCTGGTCTTCCTCGCCTCCGAGGGCGAGCAAACCTCGAACGCGCACGGCCCGAACCCCAAGCACGTGCAGGCGTACCCGTAACGCCGAGGTTTTCTCCCACGCATGCCCGTCAGCACACAACTGACGGGCATGCGTCGTTTCCGCCCCGGGTGTCAGACACCCTGGATGTCCAGCCAGACGGCCGTGTCCGGCGGCAGCGAGATCCCGGCCGTCCCGTCACCCGTCAACTCATCGCCCGCCAGCAGCAGTTGGGCACCCTCGGGCAGTGTCAACGGCAGTGGGGCGTCGGAGAGGTTGACCCGGCACACCAGTCCCGCGCCCTTACGGAAGGCCAGTTCGCCCTCCGCCGACGGCAGCCAGGTGAAGCTCTCGTCGCCGAGGAAACCCCGCCGCAGGCTCAGCGCCGTACGGTACAACTCCAGGAAGGACCCCGGCCGGCCCGTCTGGGCCTCGACCGACCGTTCGCCCCAGCCCTCGGGCTGCGGCAGCCAACTGCCGCCGGAGCCGAAGCCGTACGAGGAACCGGTCCTGGTCCACGGCAGCGGCACCCGGCACCCGTCGCGGCCCTTGTGGGCGTGTCCGGTGCGCTCCCACATCGGGTCACGCAGGGCGTCCTCCGGCAGGTCGGCGACCTCGGGCAGCCCCAGTTCCTCGCCCTGGTAGAGGTACGTCGTACCGGGCAACGCGAGGGTCAGCAGCGCGGCGGCCCTCGCCCGGCGGCGCCCCCGTTCCTCGTCGGGCGCCGGTTCGCGGCCACCGGTCAGCAGCCAGGCGGGGAAGCCGGTGCCGTCGGGCAGCGCGTACCGCGTGCGGTGGCGCACCACATCGTGGTTGGACAGCACCCAGGTCGGCAGGGTGCCGGTGGGTGCCGCACCCGCCAACGAGGTGTCGATGACCTGCCGGAAGGAAGCCGCGTCCCACGGGCAGCGCAGATGGAAGAAGTTGAACGCCTGGTGGAGTTCGTCGGGCCGGGTGTAGAGGGGCAGCCGGGCGGCGCTCACACTGGCCTCGGCGACCATGATCCGGGGCGGGGCGTAGGAATCGGTGATCTTCCGCCAGGTGCGGTAGATCTCATGGACCTCGTCACGGTCCCAGAAGGGGTGATTATCGCCGCTGGGCGGGGAGTTGAGAGGCGCGGTGTCGCCGCCCCGGGTGTCGCGCAGCGGCGGGGTGAGGTCCTTGCGCAGTCCGTGGGCCACATCGATACGGAAGCCGTCGACGCCCAGGTCCAGCCAGAAGCGCAGGGTGCGCTCGAAGTCGGCGATGACGTCGGGGTTCTCCCAGTTCAGGTCGGGCTGTTCGGCCGCGAAGATATGCATGTACCACTGGCCGTCGGGGACCTGGGTCCAGGCCGCGCCGCCGAACTTGGACTGCCAGTCCGCGGGCGGCTCACCGCCGTCGGGGCCGCTGCCGTCCCGGAAGACGAACCGGTCGCGCGCGGCCGAACCGGGCGCTGACGCCAGCGCCTCGGTGAACCACGGATGCCGGTCGGAGCAGTGGTTGGGCACGATGTCGACGATGGTACGGAGACCGAGCTCCCTGGCCCGGTCGAGCAGCGCGCGAAAGTCGTCCAGGGTGCCGTGACGTGGGTCGACATCCCGGTAGTCGGCGACGTCATAGCCGCCGTCGGCCAGCGGGGAGCGGTAGAACGGAGTGAGCCAGACGGCGTCCGCGCCGAGTTCCGCGACATGGCCGAGCCGGTCGGTGATCCCCCGGAGGTCGCCCATTCCGTCGCCGTCGGCGTCGGCGAAACTGGGAACGTAGATCTGGTAGACGACGGACTCCCGCCACCAGTCGCGGCCACCGCCACCGCCACCGCCACCGCCGAGACCAGCGCCGTCGAGACCGCCCGAGCCGCCGAAGCCTCCGAAGGCGCTCAGACCTCCGCCGCTATCGCTGCCGCCACCGCTACCGCTGCTGCCTCCGCTGCCGTCACTGCCTTCCGGGAACACGTGCTGTGTCACTGGTACCTCTCGTGCCGGGATGAAAAGACGTTCAAGTAGAGAGAACGCCAAGTAGAGGGAACTCCAATGGAATTGTGCGGTGCGATCATCCCTTGACCGCACCGGAGGCCGGAGGTACCAGGTATCGGGCCAGGCAGTGGGGTCGGGGGCCACGGAGGGAATGGGGCCGGGGGCCGGGGCGCCTACCGGTCCGGCTTGGACCGGTAGGTCTTAAACGCCCCGGCGCCGATCAGCGGAGAGAGCGCGCTTGGCACGACCGGGCCGGGCCGACTCGTAAGGCAGCAACGTCGCCTCGGCCGAGCGCAGCGAGCGGAGGGCCAGCAGCAGAACCCCGATGTCATCGAGGTACACCGGATCCGGCATCAGATCCGTGGGGAGCACCAGATAGACCATGCCCGCCCAGAACACCCAGCGGTTCTGGACCGGTACGCCCGCCCGGCTCAGCGCGCGCCGGGCCCGTACCAGCCGGACGGCCAGGACGATCGCGACGCCCAGGGTGAGTGCCGCCACAATGACGGCTACGGCGATGAGGATCTGGACTTCGCTGCTCACGGCGGTCTCCTGGTCTTCGGGTCTCCAGCCGTCGGTCGCTCGGCCTCTGGACTTCTGCTACCCGACTACCCCACGTACCCGGCCCGGCACCAGAGATGTGCCCCGGCCGGTACGGATCCCCGGCCGGAATCCGGGCCGGACGGAGGAGAGACGGCTACAGCGCCCGGTGGAGCGCCGCCGGTACCACGGTACGCGGAAGCGGTCGGTACGGCGCCGGCGCCGGCGCCGCCCCGTGTGATCAAGGGGCGGCGTCGGCGCCGCCCCCTGATCACACGCGTACACACGTACACACGTACACACGACAGCGGCGTGTCCGTGGAGTCGCGACACTCCACGGACACGCCGCCGATCATGTGGCACGGCCGACCCTTCGGGAGGTCGGCCGCCAGGTCGTCAGACCGCCGCGCCGGCCTTGAGCGTCCGGGCGATACGGACGACCCGCTCGGCCTGGATACGCGCGGCGGTACGGGTCTCGTCGCCCACCGGGTTGTTGCCCTGCGCGTCGACGTGCGAGGTGCCGTACGGGTTGCCGTCGGCGAACTTCGCCGGGTCCGTGTAACCGGGGGCCGCCACGATGCCGCCGAAGTGGTGGAAGGAGTTGTACAACGCGAGCAGCGTGGACTCCTGGCCGCCGTGGCGGGTCGCGCTGGACGCGAAGCCGCTGTACACCTTGTCCGCCAGCTTGCCCTGCGCCCACAGTCCGCCGAGGGTGTCGATGAACTGCTTGAGCTGCGCGGCGACATTGCCGAACCGGGTGGGGCTGCCGAAGATCACGGCGTCCGCCCACTCGATGTCGTCCGGGGTCGCCACCGCGAGTTCCGCGGTCGCCCGGTGGTTCGCCGCCCACGCCGGGTTCGACTCGATGGCCTCTTCAGGGGCCAGCTCGGCCACACGCCGCAGCCGTACCTCGGCGCCTGCCTTCTCGGCCGCCTCGGCCAGCGTCCTCGCGACCTCGGTGTTGGTGCCGGTGGAGGAGTAGTACACAACGGCGAGCTTTACGGGGTCAGTCATGACGGGGGTCCTCCTTGGGTCGCGTGCGCGTCGGACACACACACGAGTCGCTTGTGCGCATCGGTGACGCGCCCTTTTCTAGTTCAACCGTAAACCAATTTGGTTTAACCGTAAACCATGTGGGGCTCGCATGGGATCTTCCCGTCAATCCAGCCAATCGGTAACTTTCATGACAGTCAGATCACCACAGGCCGCCCGGTCCGCCGGGACTACGGAACGGTTGACCCGATGACAGAGCACGTATCGGAGCACTCACGGGAGCGCGAACCGGAACACTCGGCAGCGCGCGTACCGGAGCACTCGGCGGCGCGCGAACCGGAGCACTCGGCGGCGCGCGAACCGGAGCACTCGGCGGCGCGCGAACCGCGGATCCATGGCTTCTGCGACGCACGGTTCGGCGCGGTGCGCACCGCTTTCGAGAACAACTTCCGCGAGCGCGGCGAACTGGGCGCCGCCGTCACCGTCCTGGCCGACGGAAAGACCGTCGTCGACCTGTGGGGCGGCTGGGCCGACGGCGCGCGCGACCAGCCGTGGGAGCGGGAGACCCTGGTCAATGTGTGGTCGACGACCAAAGGCCCGACCTCTCTGTGCGCGCATGTGCTGATCGACCGCGGGTTGCTCGACCCGGACGCGCCGGTCGCCATGTACTGGCCGGAGTTCGCCGCGGCGGGCAAGGAGTCCGTCCTCGTACGGCACCTGCTCTCGCACCGCTCCGGACTCGCCGGATTACGTGAGCCGCACACCCTGGAACAGCTCTACGACTGGGAGTTGACCGTCTCCCGGCTGGCGGCGGCGGAGCCGCTGTGGGAGCCGGGCACCCGGTCCGGCTATCACGCGACGACCCACGGTTTCCTCGTCGGCGAGGTGGTCGGACGCATCACGGGCCTGCGGCCGCGCGCGTTCCTGCGCCAGGAGGTGACGGGGCCGCTCGGGATCGATTTCGGCATCGGACTGCCGGAGAAGGAGACCGCGCGCGCCGCCGAGCTGGTACATCCACCCGTCGAGACCGACAGCGAACAGGCCGCCGTCCTCGGACAGTTGGGCCCGGTCGCCGTGGCCGCCCTGGGCAATCCCCCGATGGGCGCGGCCGATGCCAATACGGCGGCCTGGCGGGCCGCCGAGATCCCCTCGGCGAACGGCCACGGCACGGCCCGCGCGGTCGCCGCGCTGTACGGGATCTTCGCCGGCCGGGGACGGCTCGGCGCCCACCGCGTGCTGTCCCCCGAGACCGTCGAGCGGGTCCGCGAGGGGCAGGGCAGCTGCCGGGACCTGGTACTGGGGCCGGGTTTCACCCATGAGACGGAGATCGCCCTGGGGCTCTGGCTGAGCGGGCCGAACGGCTCGTACGGGCCCAATCCGAAAGCGTTCGGACACGACGGCTTCGGCGGTTCCTGCGGTCTCGCCGACCCGGAGGCCGGGATCAGCATGGGATACGTGATGAACCGGATGGGGCCGCACATCGCCGACGACCCACGAAAGATGGCGCTGATCGACGCCCTCTACAGCGCGCTGTAACGGTCGACGGCACGACCGACCACTCACCGCCACATCAATCGTGATCCTCGACCGATCAAATTCAGCCATGATCACCGCGAGGGCAATTCGGTGGTACAACACCCAAACGGACGCCCGCCGCCCCGAGATACAGCCTTCCCGACCGCCACACCACCGGTGCTCCGATCCACTGGGTCATACGCCCAACACCCACGGTGAACCATGTGTGTTTGTGACGGCCTTTCGTGTGGCCGGATGACGACCAGGTTCACATCTGGTGCTATATGCGGGTACTGACGGGCACTCACCAGCACCTTTTACCTCCCCGTGGGATTTGCAGCAATTCGCAGTCGCCCCCGGTACGGACCCCGTGACCGGCCGGGCGGGACGGTCACGGAGCCGAACTCCGGACCTCACCGCCCGGCCGGCGCCACAGGTCCAGAAGTGGACTTTGCACCGACACCAGCCGGAGCCGACGATCTCAGGGCGAGGAATTGACAGGTCCACGACCAGCACCACATGGCCGTGAACCGTCGCATCCGAGCGGCCCGCTCACCCAACGGGCCGGGACGTTCCCCCCACCTACGGAGGATGTTGTGACCTTCAAGCGCTTTTCCCCCCTCGGCGCGGTGTCCAGACACGCGCGGCTTCTCGCCGTCTCGTCCGGTCTGGTGACCGCCGTCGCGCTTGCGGCCCCTACCGCCGTCGCCCAGACAGCGCCGGTCGCCCCCGCCGTCTCGGCGGCGCAGCTGGCCGAGGCCGGTGACGCCCTCCGCGGCGCCGACGTCGCCGGTACGGCCTGGTACGCGGACAAGGCCTCCGGCAAGGTCGTCGTCACGGTCGACAGCACGGTCTCCGACGCGGAGATCGCCACGATCAAGAACTCCGTGGCCGACACCGCCGCGGGCATCACGATCAAGCACACCGAAGGCACGTTCAACAAGCTCATCGCGGGCGGCGAGGCCATCTACACCGGCGGCGGCCGCTGCTCCCTCGGCTTCAACGTCCGCAGCGGCAGCACGTACTACGCGGTGACGGCCGGGCACTGCACCAACATCGGCAGCACCTGGTACACCAACTCCTCGAACAGCACCGTGCTCGGTTCCACGGCCGGTTCGAGCTTCCCGGGCAACGACTACGGGCTGATCCGCCACTCCAACTCGGCCGCGGCCGACGGCCGGGTCTCCCTGTACAACGGCTCCTACCAGGACATCACGTCCGCCGCCAACCCCACCGTCGGCCAGAGCGTACGGCGCAGCGGCTCGACCACCGGTCTCCACAGCGGTACGGTCAGCGGCCTGAACGCGACCGTCAACTACGGCGGCGGTGACATCGTCTCCGGCCTGATCCAGACCAACGTCTGCGCCGAGCCCGGCGACAGCGGCGGCGCGCTCTTCGCCGGCAGCACCGCGCTCGGCCTGACCTCGGGCGGCAGCGGCAACTGCTCCTCCGGCGGCACCACGTTCTTCCAGCCGGTCGTCGAGGCCCTCAACGCCTATGGCGTCAGCGTCTTCTAAGCCCTTCTGAGAATCTCGCGGTACCTGGTGGCGGGCCACGCGGCACACGCGTGGCCCGCCGTACTCGTACGCGCGGCCGGGACCGGCGCCGGCCGTCACGTCCGATTCGTTCAAGACCCACCGGAGCGGGCGCTCCTACGGTGGGCGCATGTCCACTCAACCGACTGCTCCACGACCGGCCGCTCCACTACCGGCTGCTCCACGACCGGCTGCTCCACGACTCGACGCGATCGGCCTGGTCGTCTCCGACATGGCCGCCTCACTCGCCTTCTACCGCCGGATGGGCATCGACGTACCCTCCGACGCGGACACCGCGCCCCATGCGGAGGCGACCCTCCCCGGCGGATTGCGGATCCTCTGGGACACGGAGGAGACCGTCCGCTCCTTCGATCCCGGCTGGACCCGGCCCCAGGGCGGCGAGCGGACCGGTCTCGCCTTCCTCTGCGGCAGCCCCGCCGAGGTGGACGCCACGTACGAGACGCTGCTGGCGGCCGGATACGCAGGGCACCTGAAGCCCTGGGACGCGGTCTGGGGCCAGCGTTACGCGGTCGTCCTCGACCCGGACGGCTGCGGTGTCTCACTCTTCGCCGGCGCCGCGTAGGCGCGTTCGTAGGCGCCAAGGGTGAGTCCGGCCAGGTCGCGCGTCTCGCGGGCGAGGTGCGCCTGGTCGGCGCAGCCCGCGGCGAGCGCCGCCGCCGCGAACGACTCCCCCGCCCGTACGAACGCCAGGGCCCGTTGCAGCCGCAGCACCCTGGCCAGGGTCTTGGGCCCGTAGCCGAAGGCGTCCAGGGAGCGGCGGTGCAACTGGCGGGCGCCGAGACCGACCGCGTCGGCGGTCGCGGCGACCGTACGGCCCGCGTTCAGTCCGCCGACGACGGCCCGCAACAGCGGGTCGGGCGGCGGAGACCCGGCGGCCCGCCGCAGCGCGACATCCTCCAGAGCGACGGCCTGGTCCTCGGCGGCGGCGAGCCGGGCGGTGATCCCCCGTACGTCGGCCGGGGACCACAGGTCCGCCAACTCGACGCGCCGGTCCCGTAGTTCGTGCGCCGGTACGCCGAGGAGCGCGGGCGCGGCCCCGGGCGCGAAGCGCACTCCGGCGCAGTGCAGCCCGGCGATCCCCTCGGGCACGTACGCGCGGGTGTCGGGCCCCGCGACCAGCAGCCTGCCCCCGATCCAGAGCAGGTCCATGCAGCCGTCGGGCAGTACGGGATAGGGGGCAGGCCCGGGACCCGGCCCCGCCGCCTCCGCTGTCACGGTCCGGGTCCAGACGATCGCGCCGTCGAGCCGCGACGCCCGTTCCTGGTACATGGGGACAAGGCTATGCCCGGCCGGGAAAAGCGGCGTCCACAGCTACCCGCTGCCGGGGCGGCCTGCCGGGCCGGTCCGTCAGGGCCCCTCGCCCTTGTCCCGGCCTTCCCGGTTCTCCCCGCTCTCCCCGCTCTCCCCGCTCTCCCGGCTCTCCCGGCTCTCCCGGCTCTCGGGAGTCTCCTTGCCTTTTCGGCTCTCCCACCCCGTGTGCAGCCGGGCCTTCACCCGGGACTTCACATCGTCCGGCGGCAGGAACTTGGACCAGCGCTCCGGGAACTCCGAGGGCATGTCCGGATCGGTCACGTCGTCGTCCTGTGTCTCCGCGCAGGCCACCGCACGCGCCACCAGCTCCGCCGCGTGTGCCGCGCGCAGCCGTTCGTTGGCCGCGCGGGCCGCGGCCGTGGCGACCGACGGCCAGACCCGGTCGATGGCCGCGTTGACGGCGGCGCCCACCAGCACCGCGAACGCGGAGACGCCGATCCACAGCAGTACGGCGATGGGCGCGGCCAACGAGCCGTAGATGGTGGGGCCTTCGACCGTGCTGGTCAGATAGATCCGGAGCAGGAAACTGCCCAGCACCCACATCCCGAGGGCGACCAGCGCGCCCGGCATGTCCTCTATCCAGCGGGACCTGGCCGGCACCGACACGTGGTACAGCGTGGTGAGGAAGACGATGGAGAGCACGATCACCACCGGCCAGTAGAAGACGGTGACGACCTCCGTGCCCCACGGGACGAACTCGACCACCCGGTCGGGGCCGACCACCGCCAGCGGCAGCACGACCGCGCCGATCAGGATCGCCACGATGTAGAGCAGGAAGGCGAGCAGCCGGGTCGCGACGATGCCGCGCCGGCCGTCGAGTCCGTACATCACGGTGATGGTGTCGACGAAGACATTGACCGCCCGCGACCCCGACCACAGCGCGATCGCGAAGCCGAGGGAGATGACATCGGGCCGTCCGCCGTGGGTGATGTCCTTCAGCAGGGGCTTGGCGATCTCGTCGACACCCCGCTGCGAGAGCACCGTGCCCGCCGCCGCGAGGATGTTCCGCTCGATGGAGGCGACCGTCGTGGTGCTGGTCCAGTCGTCCACGTACCCGAGCAGGCCGATCAGGCCGAGGAGCAGGGGCGGCAGCGACAGGAGGGTGAAGAAGGCAGCTTCGGCGGCGAGGCCCAGGACGCGGTATTCGATGCACGAATTGACCGTGTCCTTGAGCAGCAGCCAGGCCATCTTCCTCTTGGAGACGTTGCGGTAGAGGACTCGGGCCCGGTGGAGTCGACCCGACGGCCGCTCGGGTGTTTCTTTTGCTGCCTGCACCTCCTTACCGTATCGGCATGGCAGCGAGCACCCACACAGTGACCAACCAGGTTCCGCCCCTGGTGGGGTACGACGTCTTCGGCTCCGACCGGGCTCTCACGGAGGGCGTGGAACGGCACAGCGCGCCCGCTCTTCTGGACGAGTCCCGTGCGGAACTGACCGCGCTCGGCCGCATCGCCGGGTCGGCCGAGGCACAGGAGTGGGGTGCGCTGGCCAATGAGAATCCGCCGGAGCTGCGCACCCATGACCGGTACGGGAACAGGATCGACGAGGTCGGCTTCCACCCGGCCTGGCATCAGTTGCTGGGGCAGGCCGTCTCCGCCGGGCTGACCGACGCCTGGGGCAGGCCCGGGGGCCATCTGCGCCGTGCGGCCGGGTTCCTGGTGTGGACTCAGGCGGAGGCCGGGAACGGCTGTCCGGTGTCGATGACCCACGCGGCGGTTCCGGCGTTGCGTACGGATCCGGAGCTCGCGGCCGAGTGGGAGCCCCGGCTGACCTCCCATCGGTACGAGCCGGGGCTGCGGCCAGCCGCCGAGAAGGCCGGTGTGCTCTTCGGGATGGGCATGACGGAGAAGCAGGGCGGCAGCGACGTACGCGCCAACACGACGGCCGCGCGCCCGCTGGACGCCGACGGGGAGTATCTGCTCACCGGTCACAAGTGGTTCTGTTCGGCGCCGATGTGCGACGGCTTTCTCGTCCTGGCGCAGGCGCCCGGCGGGCTGACCTGTTTCCTCGTACCGCGCGTGCTGGCCGACGGAACGCGCAACGTGTTCCTGATCCAGCGGCTCAAGGACAAGCTGGGGAACCGTTCCAACGCGTCGAGCGAGGTCGAGTTCGACGGTACGTGGGCCCGCCGGGTCGGTGAGGAGGGCCGCGGGGTGCGCACCATCATCGAAATGGTGGCGGCGACCCGGCTCGACTGTGTGGTGGGGTCGGCCGCGCTGATGCGGCAGTCGGTGGCCCAGGCGGTGCATCACGCCACGTACCGCCGCGCGTTCGGCGGCGAGCTGATCGACAAGCCGCTGATGCGGAACGTACTGGCCGATCTGGCCCTGGAGTCGGAGGCGGCGACGACGCTCGCGCTGCGGCTGGCGGCCGCGTACGACACCGTCCAGAACGGCGACGACGGCGCGGACCAGGAGCGGGCCTTTCTGCGGCTCGCGGTGCCCGCCGCCAAGTACTGGGTGACCAAGCGGTGTACGCCGGTCGCCGCCGAAGCCCTGGAGTGCCTGGGCGGCAACGGCTATGTGGAGGAATCCGGCATGCCGCGGCTGCTGCGGGAGTCGCCGCTCAACTCGATCTGGGAAGGCTCGGGGAACGTACAGGCACTGGACGTACTGCGCGCCCTCCAGCGGGAGCCGGAGGCGATGAACGCCTTCCTCCGGGAGATCGGCAAGGCGCGCGGCGCCGATCACCGGCTCGACGGCGCGATCAAGGGGCTGCTGACCGAACTGGCCGACCTGACCGGGATCGAGGCCCGCGCCCGGCGGCTGGTGGAGCGGATGGCGCTGGTGCTCCAGGGCGCGCTGCTGGTGCGCTGGGCGCCGTCCGAGGTGGCGGACGCGTTCTGCGCCTCGCGGCTGGGCGGGGACTGGGGTACGGCCTTCGGCACCCTGCCGCACACCCTGGATCTGGCTTCGGTCGTGGACCGGGCGCGGCCCGTCGGCGGGGAGTGAGACGGTGACCTCCCTGCCGGAAGACCCGTCTTCGCTGATCGGCGAAGACGCTCGCGACACGGCCGTGCGACGCCTGCAGGAGGCATACGCCGAAGGGCACATCTCCCATGAGGCGATGGACGAAGGCCTCGACCAGGTGCTCACCGCCAGGACACACAGCGAGCTCGTGTCGGTCCTGGCCTCGCTCCCGGCGGAGGATGCGGGCACTACGTCCACGATCGCCGCCGCCGGCGGACGGATCCGGCGGCGCGGCACATGGCGGGTACCGAGGAGGCTCAAGGTCGAGTCGGCGTTCGGAATCACAGCGCCGGCGAGCCGGGGCCGCGTTCGAGCATCGTCCGCCCCCGTGGTTCTCTGGCGCGTATGAGCATCACCGTGACCACCTGGTCCCTGGAGCAGACCTCGCCCGCCGATCAGCGCCCCGCCGCCGAGCCCCCGGCCGATGTCAGGGTCGTACGCGCCGAGGTGCCCTCACCGGAGTTCAGCCGGTTCCTGTACACGGCCGTCGGCGACGACGTCAGCTGGCGCGACCGGCTCCCGATGTCGTACGAGCAGTGGCGCGAGACCGTCTCACGGCCCGGCGTCGAAACGTGGGTCGCGTACGAGAAGGGCACCCCGGCCGGCTACATCGAGCTGGCGGCCCAGGACGAGGGCACGGTGGAGATCGCCTACTTCGGCCTGATCCCGGCCTTCCGCGGTCGCCGCATCGGCGGCCACCTGCTGTCGTACGGTGTGGCACGGGCCTGGGACCTGGCCGAACGCTGGCCCGGAACGGCGCCGACGAAGCGGGTCTGGGTGCACACCTGCTCCAAGGACGGCCCGCACGCCATGGACAACTACTTGCGGCGCGGCTTCACGCTCTTCGACACGAAGGTCGAGGAGGAGCCGGGAAATGACGGCGCTTCGGGAGATCGAGTGCGATCCCCGGGCCCCTGACGATCCGGGTTCGGTCAGCCGGGGTTGACCACTTGAGTCTCCAGTAGGGGGAGACAGCAAAGTGGAGGACATGAACGGCGACACGCTCTACGCGATCGGTGACCTTGCCCGGCGAACAGGGCTGACGGTGAAGACCATCCGGTTCTACTCCGACGCGGGAATCGTGCCGCCGACCGACCGAAGCCCGGCCGGCTACCGGCTCTACGACATCGACGCCGTCACACGCCTCGATCTCGTGCGTACCCTGCGCGACCTCGGACTGGACCTTTCCGCCATCAGGAGGGTCCTCGACCGAGAGGTCTCCGTCCCCGAAGTGGCTTCAGCGCACGCCGATGCCCTGGACGTGCAGATTCGTACGCTCCGTCTGCGTCGATCCGTACTGAGAGCGGTAGCCAAGCGTGGCCCTACACCTGAGGAACTGGATCTCATGCACAGACTCGCCAAGCTTTCCGACAGCGAACGGCAGCGGCTGGTGACCGACTTCATCGATGACACCTTCGGCGGGCTTGACGCCAACCCGGAGTTCGTAGCCATGATGCGGTCGGCCATGCCCCAACTCCCCGACGATCCGGCGCCCGAACAGGTCGAGGCATGGGTCGAACTCGGAGAACTCTGCCAGGACACGGACTTCCGGGCGGCCGTCCGAAGGATGGCCGAACATCAGGCGGCGGAGCGGGCGCAGGGCGACACGACCGGCCTGCATCATGATCTGACCACTGCGGTGCGTGAGCAGGTCGGAGGAGCCCTCGCGGCAGGAATCCAGCCGACGTCCGACCAGGCGGCGCCCGTCGTCGATGCCCTCACCGTTCTCTATGCCGAGACTTTCGGCCGCGCCGACGATGCCGACCTGCGGCACTGGCTCGTCACCCGATTGGAGACCGGTGCGGACCCCAGGGCGGAGCGCTACTGGCAGCTTCTGTCGACCATCAACGGCTGGCCCGTACCGCCTACTCTCACACCGGTCTTCAGCTGGTTCATCACCGCTCTGCGCACTCAGCTGAGCCGATAGAACGCCGCCCGGCCCTGGCCCTGTCTGCCGCAAGGATGGCGAACCGCCGAGCATGCGGGGTGGGGCCGTCGGTTGGCCTTCCCCCGCTCTCCGGCGCAGGCGCGGACGGCGGCGAGGCGGTATGGGTCGGGCCAAACTCTGGACTTGCGAGTCCATTTTCTCCGTCACAGAGTGGGACCTGCGCCCTGGCTGTCCAGGGTCCCGCCCGGCCGAAGGCGGATCGCGGTTCGGCCGTCGGGTTCACGGTGGAGAACCGAGCAATGGAGTGGATCATGTCGATGCGACTTGAGGGCAAGACCGCCCTGGTGACCGGAGCGACCAGCAACATCGGACGGGCGATCGCGGAGGCCTTTGCCACCGAGGGGGCGCACGTCGTCGTCTCGGGTCGCAGCGCCGAGCGGGGCAAGGACGTGGTCGACGGGATCCGGGCACACGGTGGTCGCGCCGACTTCGTGCAGGCCGACCTGGACGGCAGCGCCGCGGCCTCGCAGGCGCTGGCGCGGGAGACGACGCAGGCCCTCGGTGGCCGTATCGACGTCCTGGTCAACAACGCCGGCATCTACCCGGGCAGCACCACGGCGGCTACCGACGAGAAGACCTTCGACCAGGTCTACGCCGTGAATGTGAAGGCCCCGTTCTTCCTCACCGCGGCCGTCGCGCCCTCGATGGTGGCGGCCGGCGGCGGGGCGATCATCAACCTGGGCTCCTGGGTCGCGCGCCTGGGCATTCCGATCGGCGCCCTCTACAGCTCCACCAAGGGAGCTGTGGAGACGCTGACCCGGGCTTGGGCGGCGGAGTTCGGGCCGCAGGGGGTACGGGTGAACGCGATCTCGCCCGGGGTGGTGCAGACGCCCGCGACCGGAGAGGTCCACCCCGCCGAGATCATGATGAAGGGCACCCCCGCGGGGCGGATGGGCACACCCGACGCCATCGCGAACGCCGCCGTGTACCTGGCCAGTGACGAGACCTCGTTCGTGCACGGCATCGTGCTCGACGTCGACGGCGGGCGCACCACGACAGCCGTCATCGCCGCCTGACGCAAGCCGCTCGCCCCGGCCTCACGTCCGGACGCGAACGTGAAAACCGGGGTTTCACGTCCGGACGCGAACGTGCCGTGCGCAGGAATTGAGTGGCCGCGGCCGGGGAGGGTCACCCGCCCGACCCGAGGTCGGGCGTGTGACCCAGCCGACGCCCGGTCACACCACGGGACCGCCCGCGCCCCGCAGGTCGGCGATCCCTTGATCGAGAGCGGCGCGCAAGTGGCTGGACTGCCCCGTCGACAGCAGGATCGACACGCCCCCTTGGATCGCGGCCAGCAGCGCCGCGGCCCTCATGTCGACATCAAGCTCGGCGGGAAGCCTGCCGGCCGCCTGCAGCGCGCGGATGCCCGCCGCCAGGCTCTCCTGCCAGCGGCACATCAGCTCGACCACGATCGCCCGGGTCCCGGGAGTCGAACGCCCGATCTGAAGGAACAGCGACCCGAGGGGACACTGGTCCCCCTGCGCCTCGTAGCGCTTGACGACCACGTCCCGCCACTGGCCCCAGGCCTCCCACGAGTCGAGACAGCCCAGATGGGGCTGCTGGTCCTCCAGGACTTGATCCGCCTCGAACTGGGCCACCGCGACGAGGAGTTCGTCCTTGCCCGCCGGGAAGTAGTGGAACAGCTGACTCTTGCTGGTGCGGGTCCGCGCCATGATGTCGTCCAGCGTCGCCGAGGCGACGCCCTTCTCCCGCAGCACCGCCGCGGCCCCCTCGACGATCCGGCTCCGCGTCGCCTTCCCCTTCGCCGTCAGGTCACCGCGCATGCCACACGCCTCCTCGAAATGGACTGACCAGTCCACTGTATCGTTGCGGCCGTGCGGCCGTGCGGCAAAAGATGCCCAGCGGGCCGTCCGCGCCATGGACGTGGGAGCCGGCTCCCACGATCCGGATCGGTATCGGTAGCGCCGTACACCCGGGTACACCCCGGCCGGATGTGCCGACCGGAACAAGCGCGGACCAAGACCGGCCGACCTAAACCCCGGTCCCCCGTGACAGACAACACATCGTCTCACCTGTCAGGACGATGTGGTCCACATGATGGATAACAGTGGACTGCCCAGAGATGCGCGTGACACGCTTCCGTCATGTCTAGCTCTGGAATCGCCTTGGTGAGTCGGCGGCACGTCGACCTCTGCCGCATGTCCAGCGCCATCTGTCCAGCGGGCTGAGAGTCCCAGCACCGCCGCGATTTCCTTATCTCTGTCACCTGGCTGCGCACCGCCGCGTCTCGCGTGAGTGTGCCGTTCAGAGCCGCCCTCCTGTCATGTCTCGAAGGACGTACCCGCCATGGCCGCCACCCCGGAAAAGCCGTCCCCAGCCACGCCACGCCGCAAGGTGAGCCGTCACCGCGGTGAGGGCCAGTGGGCCGTGGGCCACTTCACTCCGCTCAACGGCAATGAGCAGTTCAAGAAGGACGACGACGGTCTCAATGTGCGGACACGCATCGAGACGATCTACTCCAAGGCGGGCTTCGACTCCATCGACCCCAACGATCTGCGGGGCCGGATGCGCTGGTGGGGGCTGTACACCCAGCGCAAGCCCGGGATCGACGGCGGCAAGACCGCGGTCCTGGAGCCGGAGGAGCTGGACGACGAGTACTTCATGCTGCGCGTGCGGATCGACGGCGGGCGGCTGACCACCGAGCAGCTGCGGGTCGTCGGTGAGATCTCGCAGGAGTTCGCGCGCGGGACCGCCGACATCACCGACCGGCAGAACATCCAGTACCACTGGATCCGGATCGAGGACGTGCCGGAGATCTGGCGGCGCCTGGAGGAGGTCGGGCTCTCCACGACCGAGGCCTGCGGTGACACCCCCCGGGTCATCCTCGGATCGCCGGTCGCCGGCATCGCCGAGGACGAGATCATCGACGGCACCCCGGCGATCGACGAGATCCAGCGCCGGATCGTCGGCAACCCCGACTTCTCGAACCTGCCGCGCAAGTTCAAGTCGGCGATCTCCGGATCGCCGCAGCTGGACGTGGCACACGAGATCAACGACATCGCGTTCGTCGGTGTGGACCACCCCGAGCACGGCCCCGGGTTCGATCTCTGGGTGGGTGGCGGACTCTCCACCAACCCCAAGATCGGCCAGCGCCTCGGCGCCTGGGTGCCGCTCGACGAGGTCCCCGACGTCTACACCGGTGTCATCTCGATCTTCCGCGACTACGGCTACCGGCGGCTGCGCACCCGCGCCCGCTTGAAGTTCCTGGTCGCCGACTGGGGTACGGAGAAGTTCCGCCAGGTCCTGGAGGACGAGTACCTCAAGCGCAAGCTGGTCGACGGCCCGGCCCCGGCGCAGCCCGTACGGCAGTGGCGTGACCATGTCGGCGTGCACCGCCAGAAGGACGGGCGGTTCTTCGTCGGTTTCGCGCCGCGCGTGGGACGGGTGGACGGCGCCACGCTGACGAAGATCGCCGAGGTGGCCGCGGCGAACGGGTCGGGCCGGCTCCGTACCACCGCCGAGCAGAAGATGATCGTCCTCGATGTGGCCGAGGACCGGGTCGACTCGCTCGTGGCGGGCCTCGAAGCGCTGGACCTGCGGGTCAAGCCGTCGCCGTTCCGGCGCGGCACGATGGCGTGCACCGGCATCGAGTTCTGCAAGCTGGCGATCGTCGAGACGAAGCAGCGCGGCTCCACGCTGATCGACGAACTGGAGCGCCGCATCCCGGAGTTCGACCAGCCGATCACCATCAACATCAACGGCTGCCCCAACGCCTGCGCCCGTATCCAGGTCGCGGACATCGGTCTCAAGGGCCAGCTGATGCTGGACACGGACGGCAATCAGGTCGAGGGCTACCAGGTCCACCTGGGCGGCGCCCTGGGGCTGGAGGCCGGTTTCGGCCGTAAGGTCCGCGGGCTGAAGGTCACCGCCGACGAGCTGCCCGACTACATCGAGCGCGTACTGGGCCGCTTCCAGAAGGAGCGCGTACAGGACGAGCGTTTCGCCACGTGGGCGGCGCGCGCGTCCGAGGAGGCGCTGTCATGAGCGAGCGCGCCGCACCGTTCTACTGCCCCTACTGCGGCGACGAGGATCTGCGTCCGAACGAGCAGGGCCACGGCGCGTGGGAATGCGCGGCATGCAATCGAGCCTTCCAACTGAAGTTCCTCGGGCTGCTCGCCCGCGGACTTCAGAGGAGTGACGGAGGGGAAGAGATATGACGGCACTGACGGAGACGGACAATCCCCAGGCCCTCGCCGAGCGGGCCGGTATCGAACTCGAAGACGCCTCGGCCCTGGAGATCCTGACCTGGGCCGCGGACACCTTCGGCGCGAAGTTCTGTGTGACGTCCTCGATGGAGGACGCGGTGGTCGCCCACCTCGCCTCCCGGGCGATGCCCGGTGTCGATGTGGTCTTCCTCGACACCGGCTACCACTTCCCCGAGACCATCGGCACCCGCGACGCGGTGGACGCCGTGATGGACGTCAACGTCATCACGCTCACCCCGCGCCAGAGCGTCGCCGAGCAGGACGCGGAGTACGGTCCCCGGCTGCACGACCGCGACCCCGACCTGTGCTGCGCCCTGCGCAAGGTCGCGCCCCTCAAAAAGGGCCTGACCGGATACGAGGCGTACGCCACGGGCCTGCGCCGCGACGACTCCCCGACCCGGGCGAACACCCCGGTCGTCGGCTGGGACGCCAAGCAGCAGAAGGTCAAGGTCTCCCCGATCGCCCGCTGGACGCAGGACGACGTGGACGCGTACGTCGCCGAGCACGGCGTCCTCACCAACCCGCTGCTGATGGACGGTTACGCGTCCGTCGGCTGCGGACCCTGCACCCGCAGGGTCCTGGAGGGCGAGGACGCCCGCGCCGGCCGCTGGGCCGGCCGGTCCAAGACCGAATGCGGGCTGCACGGATGACGGCGGCTCCGCATCACCATCAACGTCACGACCAGGAGGAACGGTTGAGCGGGACGGACGCGACCGGGCAGGGCGCCACGGTCTGGCTCACCGGCCTGCCGAGCGCGGGCAAGACCACCATCGCGAACGAGCTGGCGGGCCGGCTCCGTACCGAGGGCCACCGCGTCGAGGTGCTCGACGGCGACGAGATCCGGGAGTTCCTCTCCGCGGGCCTCGGCTTCAGCCGCGAGGACCGGCACACCAATGTGCAGCGCATCGGCTTTGTCGCCGAGCTGCTCGCGGCGAACGGCGTCAAGGCGCTGGTGCCGGTGATCGCCCCGTACGCGGACAGCCGCGAGGCCGTCCGCAAGCGCCATCAGGCCGAGGGCACCGGGTATCTGGAGGTGCATGTGGCCACGCCGGTCGACGTGTGCTCCGTACGCGATGTGAAGGGGCTGTACGCCAAGCAGGCGGCCGGCGAACTGTCGGGTCTCACCGGGGTGGACGACCCCTACGAGGCACCGGAATCGCCTGACCTGCGGATCGAGTCGCACACCCAGTCCGTTCAGGAGTCCGCCGCCGCGCTCTACGCGCTGCTCACCGAGAGGGGTCTCGCGTGACCACGACCGTCGCAGCTGTCACCGAGGGCACGGACGCCCCGTGGGCGCTGAGCCACCTGGACGCGCTGGAGTCCGAGGCCGTCCATATCTTCCGCGAGGTGGCGGGCGAGTTCGAGCGGCCGGTGATCCTCTTCTCCGGCGGCAAGGACTCGATCGTCATGCTGCATCTGGCGCTGAAGGCGTTCGCGCCGGCGCCGGTGCCGTTCTCGCTGCTGCATGTGGACACCGGGCACAACTTCCCGGAGGTGCTGGAGTACCGCGACCGCACGGTCGCCGAGCACGGGCTGCGGCTGCATGTCGCCTCCGTGCAGGAGTACATCGACGCGGGCAAGCTGCGCGAGCGGCCCGACGGCACCCGTAACCCGCTCCAGACCGTCCCGCTCACCGAGAAGATCCAGGAAGAACGTTTCGACGCGGTGTTCGGCGGCGGGCGGCGCGACGAGGAGAAGGCGCGCGCCAAGGAGCGGGTGTTCTCCCTGCGCGACGAGTTCTCCCAGTGGGACCCGCGCCGCCAGCGGCCCGAGCTGTGGCAGCTCTACAACGGCAAGCACGCGCCCGGTGAGCATGTCCGGGTCTTCCCGCTCTCCAACTGGACCGAGCTGGACGTGTGGCAGTACATCGCCCGCGAGGAGATCGAACTCCCGCAGATCTACTTCGCGCACGAGCGCGAGGTCTTCCGGCGCAGCGGCATGTGGCTGACCGCCGGCGACTGGGGCGGCCCGAAGGACTCCGAGACCGTCGAGAAGCGCCTGGTGCGCTACCGCACGGTCGGTGACATGTCCTGCACGGGCGCGGTGGACTCGGACGCCACCACGCTCGACGCGGTGATCACCGAGATCGCCGCCTCCCGGCTGACCGAGCGCGGCGCGACCCGCGCGGACGACAAGATGTCCGAGGCCGCGATGGAAGACCGCAAGCGCGAAGGGTACTTCTAGCCATGACGAGTACGAACACGAGCACCGCCGAGCAGTTCGCCGAGCAGCTGTCGGCGACCACGCTGCTGCGCTTCGCCACCGCGGGTTCCGTGGACGACGGCAAGTCCACGCTGGTGGGACGGCTGTTGCACGACTCGAAGTCGGTACTGACCGACCAGCTGGAGGCCGTCGAGCTCGCCTCCCGCAGCCGCGGCCAGGAGGCACCCGACCTGGCGCTGCTCACCGACGGGCTGCGGGCCGAGCGCGAGCAGGGCATCACGATCGATGTCGCCTACCGCTACTTCGCCACGCCCCGGCGGCGGTTCATCCTCGCGGACACCCCCGGGCATGTGCAGTACACCCGGAACATGGTGACCGGCGCGTCCACCGCCGAGCTGGCCGTGGTCCTCGTGGACGCCCGTAACGGTGTGGTCGAGCAGACCCGTCGCCACGCCGCGGTCGCCGCGCTGCTGCGCGTCCCGCATGTCGTCCTGGCCGTCAACAAGATGGACCTGGTCGACTACGCGGAGCCCGTGTTCGCCGAGATCGCCAAGGAGTTCACGGCGTACGCGGCCTCCCTGGGCGTCCCGGAGATCACCGCGATCCCGATCTCGGCGCTGGCCGGTGACAACGTCGTGGAGCCGTCGGCGCACATGGACTGGTACGGCGGCCCGACGGTGCTGGAGCACCTGGAGACCGTTCCGGCCAGCCATGATCTGACGGACTGCCCGGCGCGCTTCCCGGTGCAGTACGTGATCCGCCCGCAGACCGCCGAGAACCCGGACTACCGCGGCTACGCGGGCCAGATCGCCTCCGGGGTGCTGCGCGTCGGCGAGCCGGTGACCGTACTGCCGTCGGGGCGTACGAGCACCGTCGAGGCCATCGACGCGCTCGGCGAGAGCGTGGACGTCGCCTGGGCGCCGCAGTCCGTGACCGTACGGCTCAGCGACGACATCGACATCTCGCGCGGCGACCTGATCGCCCCGAGCGCGGACGCGCCCGTGACGACCCAGGATGTCGAGGCGACGGTCTGCCATGTCGCGGACCAGCCGCTCGCGGTGGGCCAGCGGGTGCTGCTGAAGCACACCACCCGTACGGTCAAGGCGATCGTGAAGGACATTCCGTCCCGGCTGACGCTGGCCGATCTGTCCCAGCACCCGGCTCCCGGGCAGCTGGTCGCCAATGACATCGGCCGGATCGTCGTCCGTACGGCCGAGCCGCTGGCGCTCGACGCGTACGCCGACTCCCGCCGTACCGGATCGTTTCTGCTCATCGATCCCGCGGACGGTACGACGCTGACCGCGGGCATGGCGGGCGAGGCCTTCGCCGCCGGGACCGCGACACCCACGCCGGTCGCCGAAGCCGACGACGAGGGCTGGGACTTCTGATGACCACGGACGTGTACGACGTCTTCGCGACGTTCGCGAAGGAGGGCGGCCGGGTCGGCAGCGGCGCCCTCGGCGCGGGGACGGGCGGGGTGTCGCGATGTGCGCGATGACGTACGCGCACCGCTCGCGCGCCCATGTTCTCCACCCGCCCCGCCCGTCGTACCCAGCGTTTCGAAGACCAGCCGACGTCCCGGCCGCGCCCCGCATTCCGTGAGGGCGTGAGCACCGGGCCACCGAGAGGAAAACCTCCCGTGCCTGCCTCGTCCCGTATCAGAGCGCGCCGTCGTGTCGCCGCCGCAGCCGTACTGCCCCTGCTCGCCGTTGTGCTGACCTCCTGCGGTTACGGCTCCAAGGCGGCCAAGACGGACGACCAGCCGGGGCCCGCCGCCTCCGGCAAGGCGCTCTCGGCCGACAAGGTGAGGATCGGCTACTTCCCGAACCTGACCCACGCGACCGCGCTGGTGGGCGTGCAGAACGGGATCCTCCAGAAGGAGCTGGGCGGCACACAGGTGTCGCCCAGGACCTTCAACGCGGGCCCCTCCGAGATCGAGGCCCTCAACGCGGGCAGCATCGACATCGGCTTCATCGGCCCCTCTCCCGCGATCAACGGCTACACCCAGACCAAGGGCAAGGGCCTGCGCATCATCGGCGGCTCGGCCTCGGGCGGTGTGAAGCTCGTCGTCAACCCGAAGAAGATCAAGACCCTGGACGATGTCAAGGGCAAGAAGATCGCCACCCCGCAGCTGGGCAACACCCAGGACGTGGCGTTCCTCAACTGGGTCTCCGAGAAGGGCTGGAAGGTCGACGGACAGTCCGGCAAGGGCGATGTGTCCGTCGTCCGTACGGACAACAAGACCACCCCGGACGCCTACAAGTCCGGCTCCATCGACGGGGCCTGGGTGCCGGAGCCGACCGCGTCCAAGCTGGTGGCCGAGGGCGCGAAGGAGATCCTCGACGAGTCCAGCCTGTGGCCGGACAAGAAGTTCGTGATCACCAACATCATCGTGTCGCAGACGTTCCTCGATGAACACCCGGACGTGGTCGAGGCCGTCCTGCGCGGTTCGGTGAAGACGAACGACTGGATCAACGCGAACCCGGACCAGGCGAAGGCGTCCGCGAACAAGGCGCTCAAGTCGCTCTCCGGCAAGGCACTGCCGCCCGAGGTTCTCGACCCGGCGTGGAAGTCGATCCAGTTCACCAATGACCCGCTGGCCTCGACGCTCCAGACGGAAGCCGGTCACGCGGTCAAGGCCGGTCTGCTGGAGAGCCCCGACCTGAAGGGCATCTACGACCTGAAGCCCCTCAACAAGGTGCTCAAGGCGAACGGGGAGTCCGCGGTCGGCGACGCCGGGCTCGGCGTCAAATGACCACCGCACCCGACCGCTTCCGGCCGACTCGCGCCGATCACACGGATCACACGGATCACACGGATCAGGGTGATCACACCGATCAGGGTGATCACGGTGATCGCACGGATCACGGTGATCGCACCGTTCATACCGATCGCACCGTTCCCAGGAGGTGACGACCATGGCCACCACCCTCGCCAAGGCCGCCGACAGCACCCCGGCGGTGGACCACGCCGCCCGTATCGCGCACGTCTCGAAGTCGTTCGCGACGCCGGCGGGGCAGCAGCTCGTACTGGACGACATCACCCTCGATGTCGCGCCGGGCGAGTTCGTCACCCTCCTGGGAGCCTCGGGGTGCGGCAAGTCCACGCTGCTCAATCTGGTCGCCGGGCTCGACCGCCCGTCGGCCGGGTCCATCGAGACGTCGGGCCGCCCCGCGCTGATGTTCCAGGAGCACGCGCTGTTCCCGTGGCTGACCGCGGGCAAGAACATCGAACTGGCGCTGCGGCTGCGCGACGTGCCGAAGCAGGAGCGGCGCGAAGAGGCCGAGCGGCTGCTGGGACTCGTACGGCTGGAAGGCGCGTACGGCAAGCGGGTGCACGAGCTGTCGGGCGGTATGCGCCAGCGGGTCGCGCTGGCCCGCGCGCTGGCGCAGGACAGTCAACTGCTGCTGATGGACGAGCCGTTCGCCGCGCTCGACGCCATCACCCGGGATGTGCTGCACGACGAACTGACCAGGATCTGGCGCGAGACGAACCTGTCGGTCCTGTTCGTCACGCACAACGTGCGCGAGGCCGTGCGGCTCGCGGAACGCGTCGTGCTGCTGTCCTCGCGGCCGGGGCGGGTGGCCCGTGAGTGGCGTGTGGACATCCCGCAGCCGCGCCGTATCGAGGACACCGCCGTCGCGGAACTGTCCGTCGAGATCACCGAAGAACTGCGTGGGGAGATCCGCCGCCATGGCCAGCACTGAGACGACGACGCCCAAGGGCGCGACGCCGGACGGGACTGTGCCGGACGGGACTGTGCCGGACGGCCCGGCTCCGGACCACGCCAAGCGGCAGCGCGACATGGCCGGGCTGGAGGCCGGGCTCGACGCGCTGGACACCGTACAGACCGGGCGTACGCCGCTGCGCGAGACCCTCGTCAAGAAGGTCCTGCCCCCGGCCGTCGCCGTGGTGCTGGTACTGGCCGTCTGGCAGATCCTGGTCTGGGCCCAGGTCACCGACAGCTACAAGCTGCCCTCACCGGGCGCGGTGTGGGGCGAGGTCACCGACGCCTGGCTCCAGGGCACACTGCTCGACTACATCTGGACCAGTGTCTCGCGCGGCCTGCTGGGCTTCCTGCTGGCGCTGGTGATCGGCACCCCGCTGGGGCTGCTCGTCGCCCGCGTGAAGTTCGTCCGCGCGGCCATCGGCCCGATCCTGTCCGGACTCCAGTCGCTGCCCTCGGTGGCGTGGGTGCCGCCGGCCGTGATCTGGCTGGGGCTGAACGACTCGATGATGTACGCGGTCATCCTGCTCGGCGCGGTTCCCTCGATCGCCAACGGTCTGGTCTCCGGAGTCGACCAGGTCCCGCCGCTCTTCCTGCGCGCCGGGCGCACCCTGGGCGCGACCGGGCTGCGCGGCACCTGGCACATCGTGCTGCCGGCCGCGCTGCCGGGCTATCTGGCCGGGCTGAAGCAGGGCTGGGCGTTCTCGTGGCGTTCACTGATGGCCGCGGAGATCATCGCGTCCTCGCCCGATCTCGGGGTGGGACTCGGCCAGCTGCTGGAGAACGGCCGCACTGCCAGCAGTATGCCGATGGTGTTCCTCGCGATCTTCCTGATCCTGATCGTCGGCATCGCCATCGACCTGCTGATCTTCAGTCCGCTGGAGCGGCGGGTACTGCGCAGCCGTGGTCTGCTGGTCAAGAGCTGATCTGGTGAAGAGCTGATCCGATGAAGAGCTGATTCCTATGCGCATGCGCCCTCCAGTGCACCGACATCCTGTGCACCGCCACCGCACTCACGAGACCCACGAGCCGGTTCTGCTGCTCGTGGCACACGGCAGCCGCGATCCCCGGCACGCCGCGACCATGCACGCCCTGACCCGGCGGCTGCGCTCACTGCGCCCGGGGACGCGTGTGGAGTGCGGATTCCTGGACTTCGACACCCCGTCGGTGTCCCAGGTGCTGGACCGGCTGGCGCTGGAGGGCGTACGGGACGTGATCGCCCTGCCACTGCTGCTGACGCGCGCGTTCCACGCCAAGTCGGACATCCCGTCGGTCCTGAGCGAGGCGTCGGTCCGCCATCCGGCGCTGCGCATCCGGCAGGCCGGGGTGCTGGGCCCCTCGCCGCTGCTGACGGACGCGCTGGAGCGGCGGCTGTACGAGGCCGGTCTCGCCCCGGCCGACAAGCGCTCGACCGGGGTCGTGCTGGCCTCGGCGGGCTCCTCGGACCCGGAGGCGATCGCAGTGATCGCTCACATCGCGCGGGAGTGGCGGCACACCGGTTGGTGCGCCGTGCGGCCTGCGTTCGCCTCCGCCTCCCTCCCCCGCACCGAGGACGCGGTACGGGCGCTGCGCGCGGACGGCGTACGGCGGGTCGCCGTGGCCCCCTACGTGATCGCCCCCGGCCGGCTTCCGGACCGTATCGCGGCGGGCGCGCGGGAGGCCGGCGCGGACATCCTGGCCGGGGTACTGGGCCCGGCCCCCGAACTGGCGCGGCTGCTGCTGGAGCGCTTCGACGAATCGCTGCTTCCGAGCGCGGGCGCGGGCGTCCGGGCCGCCTGAGCGCGTGTCCCGGTCGTACGCCGTACCTCTCCCGTCGGCACGTCGTCGGTGTCACCTCGGTGCCACCTCGGTGTCACCGAAGCGGATACGGGCACCCGATCACGTGTCAGCCGCCGAGCGAGGCGAGGGACCGGCGCCCGACGGAGCTGAACCGATCCGGCCCGTGCCCGCCACCGACAACCCGCGGAGAACCGCCATGGCAGACTTTTCCGGACTCGAACTCGACGCGTTGTGGACGGAGTTCCACGACGTCATCAACATGACCTCCCAGGAGATCGCCGCCCAGCTCGGCGAGGACGACGCCGACGCCGACGGGGCGGACGACGCCGAGGGGGCCGGGCCTCAGGTGCTCTCGATCCTTCAGAAGCGGCGCACGGACCTGACCGACGAGGACATCCGCGTCATGTACCTGGTGGTCGACACCGTCGAGGCGGAGGAGAAAGCCGCCTCCGGGACCGACGCCGACGGCACGCGCCGACGACACCAGCTGATGAAGATGGGGCACGACCCGCTCAAAACCGCCTGATCTCGCAAGGGCCCCTCAGGACTCATGGGCCCCTCAGGACCCAAGGGCCACGGCGAAGGGCCGGCCGACACTGTTGTGTCGGCCGGCCCTCGGCCGGATCGTGACTGGTCGGCCTTCTCACGCCTGATCGTTCAGATCCGGCCGCCGGTCAGCCGCGTCAGAGGGCCGCTCCCCGTCTTGGCGGAGTGACGGCCCGCGGCGAACGCGGCGCTCATGACACCGGCCAGCCCAGCGCCCGCACCAGCGGCGATGACTTTCCTGTTCTTCACCACCGTCCACGCTGTGACAGCGGTGGAAGCGACCTTCCCGCCGGCGGAGATCGCGGCCTGCTTGCCCCTGTGGACTCCACCGGCCGCCACCCGCCCTACGCGCGTGGTAGCCGCACCGACCGCTCGGGTGCCGGACTTCGCGGATTCCTCGGCGGCGAGCGCCGAGGAGTGCGCCTTCGACGCGGACCGGGATGCCTCCTGCCTGGCCCGATCGCCGTCCGCCTCGGCCTTGCGCCGCGCCGCGGTTCCCGTACGGGAAGCGGTCTCCCCGCTCTTGGAAATCGCGGCCTTGGCGCTACGCGTCGGCTTACCGTTATTGCTGGCATTCGCATTCTTGTTCTCTTCGGCCATGACCACCGTGTAACCCCTCAACTGCGCGCAAAACATGGGGACCACGCGTGCGTCAGGAATCATTGCGCGGCAGCAGCGACCCCAACGGGCCGAGATCCAGGTTGAGATCGTCCATGGTGAGGCCGTACCGGTCGCAGAGTTCGGACATACGGTCCTGCAGAATCATGAGCGTCATACCGATCCGTTCTTCCTGATCCTCACTCAGATCTCCCTGGTCGACACGGTGCAATGCGGTGCGCTCCATGAGCTGACGCAGCAACTCGACAATCGTCAGTACCAATTTGATCAGATCGCGTTCCACCGTTTCCGGATCGGTTTTCAGCCGTTGTGCGATGTCACCACCGGACTTCGGATCGTCGGACGACGCGGGTACCAGATCGAATGCCCGTGCCGCCGCCCGCGCCACGTCCTCGAATCCGGAACTGGGATCGGCTTGTGTCTCTTCGGATTCATGCGTCATGTCAGGACACTCATCACCAGGGGGACGGATTGTCGGGTGTGACCGAGTGGATGACGGCACGCAGATTGATACGGACCAGATCCACGTCGGCGACGGACAGCACGAGATCCCCGGTGAGTACGGCGCCGCCGGTCAGGAGGCGGTCCAGGAGATCGATCAGGGCGACCTGCCGGCCGGCGAGCGAGTCCTCGTCGGCGAAGCCGTTGCCACTCGCGGGGAGTTCACCGCTCATCGCGTTCTCCGGTCCCGGTCGGGGTGGGGTTCACGGCCGAGTTCGGGGCCGGGTTCGGGGATGGGTTCGGGGATGGGGTCAGGTCCGGGGTCGCGAAGGAGTACGGCGCCCAGGGGCCCGTCACCTCGACGCGCACGCCGGAGACACCGTCGTCCGTCAGGCAGTTCGGGGCCTGACGGAACTCCTCGACATGCTCGACCGGGACCAGATAGGCCTCATTGGCGATGTTTTCGCCGGCTCCCGACGCGAGTTCGCCCTGCTGAGGGCGGTGCGCGACCCTGGCCCGTACGAGAGCGGCCACCCGTCCCGGCACCTGTGCGGCGACGGAGCCGGCCGCCCGGTACGCGTCCTGATGGCCGCGCCGCTGCTCCCGGCGCTGCCGTAAGTAGGCCCGCCCGGGGCTTTCCTGACGGTCGGCGACAGCCGGGACAGGCCGCCTCGTGACGGCCGCCGCAGGGTCTGCGTACACCTTGACGCCCATCTCGACCCGGCCCTCCAGCCGTGCGAGCAGTTCGCCGAAGTCCTGGCCACGTTCCTGGAGCATGGCCGCCACGCGCGTGTCGTCCAGATACACCGTGGCCAGCCGCATCGGCAGGACCGTGGTCGTCCCACAGGCGGCTTCGACCACCGCGTGGTGCGAGCGGGCGATCATCTCCAGCCGCTCCAGGTCCTCCATCTGGGCCTTCATGCCCTCCGCACCGAACGCGTCGGCCGGGACGGAGGAGACGAGAGCCGCGAGCGCGCCGTCGCTCACCGTCCGCAGGACGCCGCCCCCCACTCCCGTCAGCCGCGAGACCGTCGTACGGAGGAGGGTATCGCTACGGCCGATGGCGTAGACGTAGGACATCCACGCCCGCGGCGGCGCGCTCGTCCGAGGCTCCGGCATGTGGCCGGCTTCCGGCTGTGTGTCGTCATTCACCGGGCTGTCCCCCCGCTTTCCGTTTCCCCGCTGCCCGTTTCCCCGCTGCCCGTTTGTCCGCTGCCCGTTTGTCCAAGGGCCGTTTCTCCAAGGGCAGCGCCATCCGCGACCGCGTCCCGCGACCGTGCCGCCGTCCGACCGGGCAGGCCCGCCGCCGCCCGCAGTTCGGCGATCTCGGCCCGTAGGAGGGCGATCTCCTCAGCGGCTCCCGGGGCGTCCACGGCCGTCCTGGGGGCGTCCCCGCCGGAGACGTCCTGCGGGACACGCGCCCGGGAGGAGAGGGAGGGGTCGTGCTCCCACCAGTCGATGCCCATCTCCTTCGCCTTGTCCACGGAGGCGACGAGGAGGCGAAGCTTGATCGTCAGCAGTTCGATGTCGAGCAGGTTGATCTGAATGTCGCCCGCGATGACAACGCCTTTGTCCAGGACACGTTCGAGGATGTCGGCGAGGTTGGCGGAAGACTCTTGCCGGCCGTACGGGCTCCCGGAGGAAGGTCCCATACGGCCGGCCAGGGAATCGGACACGTGAGGTCAGCCTCATCTTTCTCTGTGCTGGTGAAAGATCTCTCCGCGCTGGTGACAGCGGTTGGACGGATCAGGAGGATCGACGGATCAGCGACGCGCCGAGGCCGTACGGCGCCGGGGGCGGCGAGCCGGGCGCTCATGCACGGGCTCCTCGTCCTCCGCGTTCTCCGCGTTCTCCGCGGGCTCCGCGGCCTCGTCGAACCGGGTGTCGCCGTCGACCTCGATCTCTGGATCCGGCTCGTCCTCGACGCCGTACTCGTCCTCGTAGTACTCGTCCTCCTCATCGACGTCGTCGTGCCGGTCCACGAATTCGTCGTCGGAGTCCGCTTCCTCGTCCACGTCGGAGTCCGCGTCAAGGTCCGCGTCCGCGTCCGCGTCGTGGAACTCCTCGTTCCCGTCGATCTCTTCGGGGTCGCGGTCGACGCCCTCTTCTGCGCGCTCTAGCTCCTGCTCCTGCTCGACGGCTTCCTCGTGGCCGAGCACCACCTCACCGTCCTGGATCTCACCGCGCCAGCCGTCCGTGGCCTCGCCCCGCATCATGATGAATGTGCGGTAGAGCTTCAGGTCCAGCCGGGCCCGACGGCCCTGGGCGCGCCAGACATTGCCGGTCTTCTCGAACAGACCCTTCGGGAAGTATTCGAGCACCAGCAGGACGCGGGTCAGTGTGTCGGTAATCGGATGGAAGGTCACCACACCCTTGACGGTGCCCTTCGCGCCTTCCGTCGTCCAGGTGATCCGCTCGTCCGGCACCTGCTCGGTGACGTTCGCCTTCCAACTGCGCGTGGACTTGGCGACCTTCACCTTCCAGTTGCTGCTGGTGTCATCGGCCTTCTCGACGCTGACGACGCCCTTGGCGAACGTGCTGAACTCCTGGAACTGCGTCCACTGGTCGTAGGCCTCGCGAACGGGTACGCCGACGTCGATGTCCTCGACGATCGTCACGCTCCTGGACTTGCCACCGCCGCCCCTGCGGCCCTTGCCGAACAGCCCCTTGACCTTGTCCTTGACCTTGTCCTTGACCGTGTCCTTCAGCCGGGAAGCACCCACCGCGAGCGCGGCCTGCCCCGGCGTCCTGCCCTCGCCGAGCGCCTTGCCTCCCGGGGCGAGACCGCTCACGAGTCCGCCCGGCCCCCGGCCGGGTTCGGCGAGCTTGCTGACGCTCTCTCCCAGCTTGTACCCGAGGCCGGTCACGGCGTGCTGGGCACGAGCCTGGAGGTAGTTCCGCAGTTCTTCCTTGAGCCGGTCGGTGGCCGGGTTCTTCGCCACCTCGTCCTTGATCCTGCCGAGAGTCGAGTCAGCCATTGCGGCCTCCACTCGGCCTCCGCGCCGACGAGGCGGCGGCCCTGCCGGCCCCGGAGGCGGTCTTACGGACCCCGGAAGTGGCCTTACGGGTCCCTGACGCTGCTTTACGGGTCCCGGAAGCGGTCTTACGGGCAGCCGCCGGGGCGGTCTTACGCGTCGCGGACGTGGCCTTTCCCGCGCCGGACGCGGGTTTCGGCTTCTCCTCCGCCCCGTTGACCTCGTCGTCCTGGGCGCGGCCCCGGCCAGTCGGATCGTCGAGTTCGAGCGTCCGGTCGTGGAGCGAGTCGGCGAGACCGGAGATCCGCTGGGTGAGGGCCGTGGTGGCCGCCGACTTCGTGGCATCCACCAATTCCCTGCGCACCTGGTCGTTAAGTCCGCCGAGAACCGGGGAATTGGCCACAAGCTTGCTCAGTTGCCGCGGGTCCAGGCTCAATTTCCGGCCGGCCAGGAACATACCCAGACCGATGGCCAGCTTCGCCTTCTTCGTACGTCCTAAGAAGTAGCCCCCGACGAGGGCCACTCCTATCTTGGCGTTGTTCATCATCTCTCGTACACCTCGTTCTCCCCCGGGTAAGTGTTCCCTCTCGCGACAAGGAGTCAGCTCCTCAGATTCCGCTGATAGGACTCCAGCCATTGCAGCCGGTCCAGCAGTTCGTCCTCGCGACGGTCGAATTCCTCTTCCCCCACCCGGCCGGCCAGCAACTCCCTTTCCAGTGCGACCAGCTCCCTGCGTACGGGTTCCGGGTCGTAGTACTCGCGCTCCGCGGTGAGCAACACCTGGTCGAGAACCCAGGCCGTGCCACGCATCGGCGCCAGCGGAAAGGTCAGAATCTGAGTGATGAGGCCCATGGCGGAATCCTCCGCATCCTGGTGTCAGACAAAGCTGTAGGGCGGCAGCGGCCCGTGCAGACTCACCGTGTAGGCCTCGCCGCGCCGTTCGGCTTCTTCATGTACCGCTTGCGAAAAGGCCGCTGCCTTTTCGCGCTTGACGAGGAACGACACATTGAGGAAGTGGCTCTGGCTCGGCTCCCCGACGGCGGTGCGGACAGCAGCCGGCGTGAGGCGGGCCACCATGTCCCTTCCCTCGTCCGCCTGGCGGGCCTGGATCTCGTGCGAGATCAGCTCGCCGAGCGCCATCTTCTCCTCGTGGGCGGCGGGGTTCTGCCGCGTGACGGCGTTCAGTCGCCGCGCCTCACCGGACTCGTCGAGGACCTCGCGCAGCAGGTCGTCCTGGTCGCGCGACACTTTGAGGTGGTACTCCAGGCAGCCGTCCAGTTCCTTGAGCCGGTCGGTGTACGCCTCCCGGTGTTCCTCCAGGGCGGCGCGCACCTGCTCGTCGTCCGGACCGACCAGCCCGAACCGCATCGGCAGCGCGGCACCGTCCGCCATGAGACGTTCCAGTACGCCTTGGTGCGCGACCAAATCCCGGCGCTTGGCGCGCAGTTGCGCCGGTGCGTCACTGACCACCGCGTTGAGCGAACCCGAGCTGACCGTACGTAACTCCGCGGCGGGATCACCGATACCGTGCACACCGTCCAGGCGCAGCGGATGGTCCCCCGCGGTGACCGCGTAGATGTACGTGGACACTGTCTACTCCCCTCCCCGGCGGGATGTACGGCGGCTCGCGGAGCCGGCGGAGGCGGACTTGCGTGCGGAGCGTTCCTCGCGTTCCGCGGCCTCCTCCTCGGCGTCGTCACGGCCCCGCTGGAGGGAGTCGCCTAACGCTTCCGCGGCGCCCGTCAGCACGCCCTTCGACTTGCCTTTGGCGCCGTCCTCGGTCATGTCACCGACCAGGTCGGTGAGTTGGCTCGGCGCCTTGCGTCCGGACTCCAGGTCCAGCCGGTTGCACGCCTCGGCGAACCGGAGGTAGGTGTCGACACTGGCGACGACGACACGGACGTCGATCTTGAGTATCTCGATGCCGACGAGAGAGACCCGTACGAAGGCATCGATCACCAGCCCACGGTCCAGGATGAGTTCGAGGATGTCGTAGAGATTTCCTGTGCCGCTCCCACCGCCGGATGAACTGGATTGCTGGACAACACTCACGGTTGTTCTTCCTTTCGTTGATCTGGTTGTTCGACGCCTCTTCCGGCGTCGATTCCGGCGTCGATCCCGACGTCGATCCCGACGTCGATTCAGCGGCGGTCGATCTGGCCCCTCGCGTAACGGCGAGTCCGTTCGTAGCCCATCAGTTGGCCCTGTCCGTCGAGGTGGACCCGGTACGACGCCATCACGCTCGACGTGTCCGGGACTCTTTCGACCTCCACCACTTCGACGTCCGCCGTCCACCCGTCGTCGGTGGCCTTGAGCGCGGATACGGAGCCGGGTTCACACCGGAGCATCTCCGCGAGCTGCTCCACCGCGAGCCGCATCGCCGCGGGAGCCGCGAGCCGTCCCTGGCGGTCCTGGATGTCCCGGGTGTCCTGGCGGTCCTGACCGCTCGTACCGCTCTTGCTGTCCGTTGTCGCCATGATCCCGTCCGCCGTCCGTCATGAGGGGTTTCGGTGAAGCAACTGCGCCTTTTTTGCGGCCAGTTGAGGACCGAGTGCCCCTGCGATCCGAACGTATGCCCAAGGATTCGACGCAGGCCGGAACCCGTCACCGGGCCGTGAGCATGTGATAGCGGCGCCACACGTCCCGGGTTCGAACAGGGACGTATGGCGCCGCTACGGAGATCCTGGCCGCTACGGCGGCGGGGACAAGCCTCACTCCACGCGCGACCGGTCCCGCGAACCGCCGTCGCCCTCGTCGTCGGCCCCCGGTACGTGTACGTCGAGGACGCTCACATTGACCTCGACGACTTCCAGCCCCGTCATCGTCTCCACCGCGTCGGCGACGTCGGACCTGATGGTCTTGGCGGCGTCTGCGATCGGTGTCCCGTATTCGACGACGATTTCAAGATCGATGGCCGACTGCTTCTCGCCCACCTCCACCTTCACGCCCCGCGAGGGGTCGTCCGAACCGGACACCCTGCCGCGCATGGCGCCCAGGGTGCGGGACATGCCGCCGCCCATCGCGTACACCCCGGGCGACTCGCGGGTCGCGATGCCGGCGATGGCCGAAACGACCGAGTCGGCGATGACCGTCCTGCCCGCCACCGCACCGTCCCTGCCCTTGGTCCTCGCGGTGCCGGTGTTCCTGCCGGTACCCGTGTTCTTGTCAGTACCGGTGGACGTGGAGGCCGTCGCGAATTGATTGGTTGTCATGAGGAGTTCCTTCCCGGAGAAGGCGGGCTGTCGGTAGGGACGGGCTCAGTGGCCCGCGCCGGAGGCACCACCGAAGAGTCGGGCCAGCGCCCGGAACGGGAGTGTGACGACGGTAGCGATCGTTCCGCCGATCGCACGGAGCACGTCCGCGATGGCACTGAGCATCTGGGCCTCCTGAAGGGTGCGGATCTGCTGTGGCGGCGGGCATGGACGCGGCCGAACCGCCGCTGGTGACAGCGGTGCAGTCTCAGCGGAACCCCGCTGGTGACGGCGGTGCGGACTCAGCCGGACCGCTTCGAGGGCGGGTCCCGCGGATCCTTCGGATCCTGTGGGTCCACTCCCGTGACAGCCGAGGCGTCCCTGGTGCCACTGGGGCGCCGTGTCCGCCCCTTGGGGCCGGTGTCGTGGGTGCCTTCCCCTCTCGATTTCTTGGCGTGATCCTCACCGCGCCGGGAGCGACTCTCGACCGGCGTGCCCTCCATCGACTTCTTCTTGTCCTCGTCGGAGGCCTTACCGCTCGCGTCCGGCTCCGGGGCGTACCGGTCGGGATGGAAGGAACGATGCGCGCTGGGATTGGGCCGCTGAGCGGCCTCGTCCACATCCGGCGACCACCCGTGCTGCTCCCGACCCTCGAAACGGCTCGCACCCTCGCCGTGCGGGGGATGACTGTGCTTCTTCGACATCAAAAGCCTGCCCGTCCGCGCCTCAGGCGCATATCGGCATTTACTCCTCATGATACGCAAATCACCCCATAGAGTGATGTGGGCGGAGGACCGGACGGCCGTGACCGTCGTCTGCCGCCCCGTCCGGCGGGCCATCACCGGGGACCGCTCATGATGCGGCGGGCGGAATATTGATGAGACTTGCCCTATGGCAGATCAAGGTCGTTCACGGGTCGGCCCCACGTCGTCCGTGCCCCGTCGGCACGCTTCCGCCGCTCGGGGCCGGGAACTCGATCGGTACGGCGTCCTCCTCGCGGGCGGGCCCCCACGTCGTTCCCCGGCGGGCTGACCGGTGGCACGCCTTGGTGTGTACGTCTACGGCATCGTCCGGGCTGAGCGGCCGGTCCCGCCGGGCATCGGGGGAGTGGGAACCCCTCCCCTGCCCCTTCGCGTCCTTACGGAGGGGCCGGTCGGCGCCGTCGTCAGCGCGGCCCCGTCGAAGCTGCGCGCGCGCCGCCGCGATCCGCTCGCGCATCAGGAGCTGCTGTTACGGCTCGCCGAGACCGGGCCGGTTCTGCCGATGCGGTTCGGTACGGTCGCGCCCGACGAGGCGGCGGTCCGTGAGCAGCTGGCCATCACCGGGAACCGGAACCGCCATCTGGCGGCTCTGGACCAGCTGGCCGGCCGGGTCGAGGTGAACGTCAGGGCTCTCGCGGCCCCGGACGCCCTGGCGGGCCTCGTACGCGAGGACCGGACCATCCAGGGGCTGCGCGAGGAAGCTCACCGCCGTCCGGGGTACGAGGCGAACATGCGGCTGGGCGAAGCGGTGCTCGCCGCGCTGTCGCGCAGGGCCGTCGAGGCCGGCCGGCACGCCGTCCACGAACTGACACCACTGGCCCACGCCGTCGTGGCCGGGCCGCGGGTCTCCGGCTGTCTGCTCAATACGTCGTTCCTCGTCGACCGGACGGCCGTCGACCGGTTCCGGACCGCCGCGGCGGATTTCGCCACGCTCCGGCACGAGCACGTGGTCCTGCGTGTCGCGGGGCCGCTGCCCTGCTACAGCTTCGTACCCGAACGACCTCGCGCGGGCGCGGGAGCACCCGCGGGCCCTCTCCCGGCAGCAGGAGGGGAAGCGGAAGCGTGACAGGGGCCGCCGAGGCCGTGCGGCCGTCCGCGTACGGAGCCCGGCCCGCCCGGACACCGCCCCACGACGTACCGTCCCGGGCATGATCCAGGACACTTTCCCGCTGGGCGGGGATCTTGCCGTACGGCGGCTCGGGTTCGGCACGGCGCAGCTGACCGGACCCGGCTACTGGGGCCCGCGCGGCGCGCGGGCGGATGCCGTCGCCGTACTGCGCCGGGCCGTGGCGCGCGGGGTGACGCTCATCGATACGGCGGACAACTACGGCCCCTGGCTGGCGGAGGAACTGGTCGCCGAGGCGCTGCACCCGTATCCGGCCGGGCTGGTCATCGCGACCAAGGGCGGGGTGGTGCGTACGAGCGACAGCGCCTGGCACGCGGCGGGCCGCCCCGAGCAGCTGCGGGCGATGTGCGAGGCGAGTCTGCGCCGGCTGCGTACGGACACGATCGATCTGTACCAGCTCCACCGGCTCGATCCGGCGGTACCGATGGCGGAGCAGCTGGGCGCCCTGGACGATCTGAGGCGCGAGGGCAAGATCCGTCATATCGGTCTGGACACCGTGACGGCCGGCCAACTGGAGCGGGCGCTCTCCCTGACCGGGATCGCCTCGGTGCAGAACCGCTTCAATCTCCTCGATCGCGCTTCGGCGGCCGTGCTGCGGGTGTGCGAGTCACACGGTCTCGCGTTTCTGCCGTGGTTCCCGCTGGCCAACGGCGCGTTGACCGGTGACGCGGTGGCGGCGCTCGACTCCGTCGCCGCCCGCCACGGGGCGACCGGGAGCCAGACAGCCCTGGCCTGGCTGCTGCACCGCTCCCCCGCGCTGTGCCCCACTCCCGGCACCGGCTCGACCGCCCATCTCGACGAGAACCTGGCGGCCGCGGACATCCGGCTGTCCGCCGAGGACATGGACAGCCTGGAGACACTCAGGCCCCTGCGTTCCCCGGGGCACGGGTCAGCTCCACCAGCTTGAGGACGGTGTTCCAGTTGCGGCTCGTGGCGGTGATCCCCTTGAACAGGGCCGGCCTGGCCAGCGCGTCGCCGAGCTTGGAGCGTCCGAGGCCGTTCGGGGCGTACAGATACAGCGCCCGGTCGCCCAGCCGGAATTCCTCGGGAAGGTACCTGTCCTGGTCGAGCGAAGCGAACCGCTCGGGGCCCACCGGCTCGGAGAAGAAGGTCAGATGGAGTTGCTTGCCCTCAAGCGTGTCGGCGGGGAACGGGCAGGCGTCGGCCACGGCCCGCAGGTACGCGCCGTCGCGCACCAGGCAGTCGACGCCGAACCCGAAGCGCTGCTCGATGGCGCGTTCCAGGGCGGTGGCGAGGGCGCTCTCGTCCTCGGACGCGCTGGTGAAGACGGCGTTGCCGCTCTGGAGGTAGGTACGGACGTCACCGTGGCCGAGCCCGGAGAGCAGCTCACGGAGATCCGCCATCGGGACCCGTCTGTGGCCGCTCACATTGATGCCGCGCAGCAGCGCCGCGTACGTCGTGGTCATGAGCACACGATAGGACGGCGGGTTTTCGGCCTGGGGCCGCCTCCGTACGCACGGGGGTCCGCGGCCCCGGGAGCCGGTCCGATCGGAGGGCGGCCGCCGTGCTCCGTGGGGGAGAGCACGGCGGCCGCCGGTTCCGGGATCTTCTCGTCGTCGGCTTCGTGGATCTCCGACACACTGGTTCGAGAACCCTGACCGATTGACGCGCTCAGTTCAAGTGCTTCATGCAGCTGTGACTTGGCGAACAAACCTCTGTAACAAGAAACAGGCCAGTGCGGGACACGTCGGACTCACCCGCCAACCCCCTTCGGGGACAAGGGACTTCGGTCCTTCCTGGCAGGGAGCCACCCACTCGTCGCGGAGAGCCGTATCGTCCTGCCGGGCCGTCGGCGGGCAGGACGATACGGCTTGAACCCGACCCCGACTCGGGCGTCAGGCCACGCCTCTCGGCTGCTCCGCCCCACCCAGGCCCGCGCCACCCGCCCCTCCGGGCCGGGCGACCGGGCCTCTCCAGACCGGGCCTCTCTAGGCCAGGCCCGTCTGAGCCAGGTCCGCCCCTGTCAGCTCCGCCTCGATCAGGTCCGCCGCCCGTCGCGTGCCGCCCTCCGCCGCCATCTCGCGCTTGATCCCGGCGAGCCTGTGGGCCACATCGGGATCCGAGTCCAGCGCGAGGACGGCCTCACGCAGTGCCTCTGCGGTCGCCTGCTCCGTGTCGAGCCGACGGGCCACCCCCAGGGAGACGAGCATGTCGGCGTTGCCGAACTGGTCGACCGCCTGCGGTACGGCGACCATCGGGGTGGCCGTCGCGAGGCCTTCCTGGCTGCCACCGGCGCCCGCGTGCGTGATGAAGGCGTCGGCCTGCTTGAGCACGGCGAGCTGCGGGACCCAGTTCCGTACCTCGAAGTTCGCCGGGATCTCGCCCAGCTCCGACTCCTCGACGTTCTTGCCGATCTGGAGCACCACATGCCAGTCGGGCAGGTCCCGGAACGCCTTGACACACTCACGGTAGAAACCGGGCTGCTTGGTGAACGAAGAACCGAGCGAGACCAGCAGCACCTTCTCCGCCCCGGCGGGCCGCTGCCACTCCCCCTGCTCCGCGCGGTCGCCCTGGCAGGCGCCGACGAAGGTGAACACGGACTCGTCCACGCTGTCGGCCTTGTACTGCAGCGCCTTGGGGATCAGCACGATGGAGCGGGCGGGCTCGGCGACCAGCAGGTCCAGGTCGGTGTGGCCCATGTCGTGCTCTTCGAGCCAGTGCGCGAAGCGCGCGCGGTACGCCCTGCCGCGCTCGGATGCCGTGAGCTCCGCGAGCATCGGCTCGGCGACCTCCTCCTTGTATCCCTTCCAGGCGACCATGTGCGTCGAGAACTGCATGAACGGGACGCCCCACCGGTGCGCGAGGACAGGCGCCGGAAAGGAGGTCGTGTCGCCGAGGACCAGGTCGGGGCGGTCACCGTCGAACGCGTCGGCCAGCTGCGGCAGCGCCTGGATGGCGTCGTCGAGGAACGGCTCGAGATTGTCGATCAACTCCGTGCCCCAGTCCTCGGGGTCGTCGTCGGGGGTCGGCAGGGCAGAGGTGTAGATCACCGGCTCGGCGCCGGTGGCCGCTACCTTCTCCGCGAAGAGGGCGGGGATCGCGTAACTGACGCGGTGCCCCCGGTCGACCAGTTCGCGGATCACTTCCAGGCTCGGATTCACATGGCCGTGGGCGGCGATGGAGAACATGGCGATATGGGCACGCTTCGATACGGTCACGCACAGACCGTAGGCGAGACGAAACGCCGCGTGCAATGTCATTTTCGCCCTCGGCTCCTCCCCCTCCGTGTCCTCGCCCGCACCCTTCTCGGCACTCTTCTCGCGTACGCCCCGGCCCGTCAGCGCTGGTAGCGGGCCAGCACCCTGTTCCCGTCCTCGACCAGGCGTTTCTCCAGCTCTGCACGGTCGATCGCCCCGCTGTAGTACTCCTGGAGCGCCGGCGTCGCCACCTTGTCCTTCCACTCCGGATAGCCGCGCACCGACTGGGCGGGGGCCGGGCGCAGCTCACGCGCGAGCGCGGCGCCCGTCGCCCAGCCGTCCTTCGCGACGCGCAGGGACGGGTCCTCGATCGCCTCCGTACCCGTCGGCAGCATCCAGTCGCCCTTCGCCAGCCGCACCATGTTGTCCGGCCGGAGCAGGAAGTCGATGAACTCCGCCGCCTCCCTCTTGTGCGGGCTGTCCTGGGCGATGGAGAGGGTCTGCGGACTCACGCCCTGCGCCAGGCCGTCCGTACCACCCGCCGGAGCCGGCAGTACGGTCCACTCGAAGCCCTTCGGTGCCTGCTGGATGATCTGCTGCCGGTACGAGAAACCCAGCGGGACCATCGCGTACTTGCCGCCGAACAGGCCGGGCAGTGTGTCGGAACCGCCCATGCCGAGGGTGGCGCCCGACGCGCTCCGGTCGGTCGCGACCTGATCGTGGATGGTGCGGGGGACGACCGCGTCCTCGTCGGTGAAACGGATCGTCACCTTCCCGTCCGCGCCCCGCTGGAACAGCTGCCCGCCGGTCGACAAGCCCAGATTGAGCGTGGCGGAGACCGGGTCCTTGAGCGGCCAGGCGACGCCGTACTTCCCGCTGCCCATCCGCTCGGTCAGCCGCTTGGCGATCCGCCGGAACTCGGGCCAACTCCAGGGATTCCGGGCGGTCGGGATCCGTACGTTCGCGGTGTCCAGGATCTTCTTGTTGGCGATCAGGACGCGCGGCTCCTGGAGGAACGGCACACCGTAGACACCGTCCCCGAAAGTCGCGGTGTCCCAACTGCGCTGCGGGATATCCCGCTTGAGCCGGTCCGGCAGCACGTCGCTCAGGTCGGCGAGACGGCCTCCGTACGCGAAGTCCGCGAGGTCGTCGGAGGCGTCGTGGATGATGTCCGGCGCCTCACCGCCCTCGAAGGAGGTGAGCAGCTGATCGTGGACACTGTCCCAGCTGCCCTGGACGTACTCGACCCGGACGTCCGGATGCGACGCGTTCCACTCCTCCACCAGCTCCCTGTTGGCCCGCACCGACTCGTCCTGCCAGGCCAGGGACTGGAAGCGCAGCGTGATCCGGCCGGTCCGGGAGTCGCCGCCGCCTGCGCCGGAGCAGCCACCGAGCAGCAGGGCGAGCGCGAGAATGGTGGCGGCAATGGCCGCGAGCCCAGGGCGCGTCGGCGCTGTCCGTGGTACCCGCGCTGTCCGAGGTGTCCGCATCAGCTCTTCACCGCCCCGGCCAGCATTCCGCCCGTGATCCGCCGCTGGATGAGCGCGAAGAGGACGAGCGAGGGCAGTGTCGCGAGGAACGCGGCGGCGGCGAGCGGTCCGAGATCGGCGACGCCCTCCGCCCCCAGGAAGTGGGTGAGGACGACCGGCAAGGTCTGCTTCTCCGGGGTCTTGAGCAGGACGAGCGCGAAGAAGAACTCGTTCCACGCGGTGATGAACGCGAAGAGCGCCGTGGCGACGATGCCGGGGGCCAGCAGCGGGGCGGTGACCGAGACGAGCGTACGGAACCGGCCCGCGCCGTCCACCGCCGCGGCCTCCTCCAGCTCGGTCGGCAGAGCCCGTACGTATCCGGTCAGCATCCAGAGCGCGAACGGCAGCGCCCACACCACGTACACCATGACCAGCCCGACGAGGGTGTTGATCAGCTGGAGGTTCTTCAGGACCAGGAAGAGCGGAATGATCACCAGCACGAACGGGAACGCCTGGCTGACCACCACCCAGCCGGTGGCCGCCGCCGCGAGTCTGCCGCGCCGACGCGCCATCACATAGGCCATGGGGGTCGCGATGACGACGGCGATCAGGGCGGCCGAGAAGGCGACCAGCAGGCTGTTGCCCGCGGCGCGCAGCAGCGGCTGTTCGTCGAAGGCCTGCCGGAAATTGCCGAGCGTCGGGTGGTCCGGGATCCAGCTGGGGTGGAGGCTGCCCAGCTCCTGGGCCGGTTTGAAGGCCGTGGAGATCAGCCAGAGGAACGGGACGGCGAGAAAGACGAGGTAGCACAGGAGCGCGGCATACTGTCCGGCGCGCACCGGCCGCCCGGTGTGAAGGCTCATCGCTCGGCCCCTTCCCTGAGCCGTCCGACGAGATGGAGCGCGAGGAGCACCGAGACCAGCGCGACCATGACGCAGCCCATGGCGGCGGCGTAGCCGAACTGGCCGTAGCGGAAGGCCTCTTCGTACGCGAAGAGCATGGGCAGCCGCGTACGGCCGCCGGGCCCGCCGTTGGTCAGCACGTAGACCAGGGCGAAGGAGTTGAAGCTCCAGATGAAGTTGAGCGCCGTGATGGCCAGCGCGACCGGCTTGAGCGCGGGCCAGGTGACGGTACGGAACCGGCGCCAGGCGCCGGCGCCGTCGAGCGCGGCGGCCTCGTGCAGCTCCTGCGGGGTGTTCTGGAGTCCGGCCAGCAGGGCGACGGTGGTCTGCGGCATCCCCGCCCAGACGCCGACGACGATCACCGCGGGCAGGGCGGTGGCCAGTCCGGTGAGCCAGTCCCGACCTTCCCCGAGGCCCAGATCACGGATCGTCTCGTTGAGGATTCCGGCGTCGGCGTTGTAGACGAGCCGCCACATGATGCCGACGACCACCTCGGGCATGGCCCAGGGGATGATCGCGAGGGCGCGGGCCAGCCAGCGGAACCGGAGGTTCTCGTTGAGCAGCAGGGCAAGACCGAGCGCGAGCACGAACTGCGGCACGGTCACCCCGGCCGCCCACAGCAGGCCGATCCCGAACGAGTCCCAGAAGAGCGTGTCGTGGGCCAGATCCTGGAAGTTCAGCGTCCCGATCCACTCGGTCGGGTCGGTACGGCCCGACTGCGCGTCGGTGAAGGCGAGCAGGATGCCGTAGAGCAGCGGGCCGACGCTGAGCACCAGGATCGGGATCAGCGCGGGCAGCACCAGGAACCACGCGCCGTGGTCCATGGCCCGTCCGGACCGCGCTCGCCCGGAGGCTTTCCCGGAACGCCCCGGGCCCGGAGGCCGGGCGCCGGACCGTCCCGGCCCGGACCGCTCGCCGTCGGGCGGTTCTTCCCCGGACCGCTCCGTCGCGGTCGCCGATGTCACGGATTCGACTCCTTCGGGCGGCTTGTCCTGGTGAAGGCCGCCCCGGCGGCCTTCGTCATCGTGCTGACGCCCCCTCGGTTCGTCAAGCGGGCGTGCGGAGGTGCGAGACTTTGGCGGTTCCACACCACCACCGGACGTAAGTGAGAGCCATCGATGGACGAGGCGCGGGCGCGGGAGATTCTGGCCGAGGCGGGCCTGCCGTACGACGCGGAGCTGCTGGCCCTGGGGGAGAACGCGGTCTTCGAGGCGGGCGAGCTGGTCGTCAAGATCGGCCGGAACGCGACGGCCCACCCCGAACTGCTGGCCCGCGCGCGGCACGAGGTCGCCCTCGCCTCCTGGCTCGCGGAGTGCGGCATTCCGGCCGTACGGGCCGCGGAGCCCGAGGCACGGTCGGTGGACGGCCACCCCGTGTCGCTCTGGCACCGGCTGCCGGAGGCCACCCGGCCGGCCGCGGCCGGTGATCTGGCGTCCCTGCTCCGTCTCGTTCACGCACTGCCCACCCCCTCGTTCCCCCTCCCGCGTCGCGAGTTGCTCGGCGGCGTCGAGCGCTGGCTGCGGATCGCGGGCGACGCGATCGACCCGGCCGACGCCGACTATCTGCGCGGGCGCAGGGACGGCTTCGCCGAGGCCTCGGCCACGCTCGTCCCGCACCTGCCGCCGGGCCCCATCCATGGCGACGCGCTGCCGCGCAACGTCCATGTCGGCCCGGACGGCCCCGTCCTGGTCGACCTGGAAACCTTCTCCTCGGACCTCCGCGAACACGACCTGGTGGTGATGGCCCTCTCCCGCGACCGGTACGGCCTGCCCGCCGAGGCGTACGACACCTTCACCGCGACCTACGGCTGGGACGTACGCGAGTGGGCCGGCTGCCCGGTCCTGCGGGGAGCCCGCGAAACGGCGAGCTGCGCCTGGGTGGCCCAGCACGCCCCGACCAATCCCAAGGCCCTCGACGAGTTCCGCCGCAGGGTCGCCTCGCTGCGGAGCGACGACCCCGAGGTCCGCTGGTACCCGTTCTGACAGGACCGTCCCGACCCGGCAGAGGACCGGCACGGCAGACGCCCCCCCCGGCCGCCCGATCCCGATCCCCGCCCCCGGCAGAGGGCCGCTGAAAAGCCCTCAGGCGTCCTGGGCGGCGGCCGACGGCACCGGTTCGCGCAGCGGCCACCCCGCGTCGATCACCGCGTCCGCGTTGCCCTTCTTCCGCAGGAACTGCTGGAAGTCCGCCGCCCAGTCCGCGTACCAGTCGACCTGACGCTCATGCAGCTCCGCCGGGGCCAGCGCCGCCACCGAGGCATGGCGCTCCGCTATCGCGGCCCCCACCCGGACCGCCGCCAGGGCGTCCGCCCCCGCGTCGTGCGCCGCGTCGAGCACCACGCCGTACTCCGCGCAGACCGCCTCCAGCGTGCGCTTGCCCCGGCGGTAGCGGTCGACGGCGCGGTCGATGGTGTACGGGTCGATCACCGGGCCGATCGTTTCGAGCGGCGGCAGGCCGTGCCGGCGCAGCTCCGCGGAGAGCAGCGTCAGGTCGAACGGCGCGTTGTACACCACGACAGGCACCCCGCGCGCCCAGTAGCCGGCGAGCACTTGGGCGATCTCGGCGACCACGTCACGCGCCGGGCGCCCCTCCGACGCCGCCCGCTCGCTGCTGATGCCGTGGACCGCGGACGCCTGGGCGGGGATACGGATACCCGGGTCGGCGAGCCAGCTCCGCTGCCGTATCACTTCGCCGCCCCGGACCTCGACCACCGCGGCCGTCACGATCCGTGCCTCCAGCGGCTCCGTGCCGGTCGTCTCCAGGTCGAATCCGGCCAGCGGTTCACCGTGCCAAGTCATCATGCCCCTCCCTCGTGGTGCGGTGGCGCTTCCCCCGTCATGGTGCGGCGGTGCTTTCCCCGTTGGACATTCACCCTGCCACGCGCCACTGACAACGCCGCTCGCACCCGCGACACCACGCCCCGGGACCGGCAGCCGATTCCGGGTCAGGAGACCGGCCGGGAGTCCGTCCAGACCGACTCGAACTCCTCGCGGTAGGTCTGGAAGAGCCCGTGCTCCGGTTCCTGCCCCGAGCGCACCACTCCGCGCCCGCCGCCCCGCAGCACCAGCACCGGCGCCTCCATGCCCCGGGCACGGCGCAGATACGACTGGACGACGGCCAGGCCGTCGGAGCCGTCCCCGTCCACGAGGTACGCGGTGAAGCGCGGGGTCTCGTCGAACACATGGATCTCGAAGGCGCCCGGATCGCGCAGTTTGGAGCGCACCCTGCGCATGTGGAGGATGTTCATCTCCACCGAGCGGCTCAGTTCCGCCTTCTTGAGCCCCAGCTCGCGTTCACGGCGTTTGACCGCGCTGCTCGCCGGGTTGAGGAAGATCAGGCGTATCCGGCAGCCCGATTCGGCCAGGCGGATCAGCCGCCGCCCCGAGAAGTTCTGGACGAGCAGATTCAGCCCGATGCCGATCGCGTCGAGACGCCGGGCTCCGCCGAAGAGGTCCTCGGCCGGGATCTGCCGTTGCAGCCGGACCCGGTCGGGGTGGACGGAGACCACGTCCGCGTACCGGTCACCGACCAGGTCCTCGACCGCGTCCACCCGCAGCCGTGAGCCGGACGGCACTCCGCTGCCGCCGCCCAGGATCTCCAGCAGCCGGGCCGAGGCCCGTTCCGCCTGGGCGAGGACCGTCTCGGAGAGCGCGCGGTTACGGGAGACGACATTGCGCGCGACCTCCAGCTCGTCCAGCGCCAGCTCCACATCGCGACGGTCGTCGAAATAGGGTTCGAAGCACGGCCAGTGCTGGACCATCAGCTCCCGCAGCTGCGGGAGGGTGAGAAAGCTCAGGACGTTGTCGTCGGCCGGGTCGAGGAGATAGCCCTTGCGGCGCGACACCTCCCGTACGGCGACGGCGCGCTGCACCCATTCCTGCCCGGCGGGTCCGGCGGCGGCGACCACCCATTCCTCGCCGTGCACGGGTGCGTAGATGGGCTGGAGCACCGCGGCGACGACCGCGCGCAGCCTCTGCTCCACCAGATTCAGCCAGATATAGGCCCGTCCGGCCCGCTGCGCGCGCGTACGGACTTCGCTCCAGGCGTCCGCGCCCCAGTCCAGCTCCGCACCGATTTCCATCGGTCGTGCGAGCGAGACCGCTCCGGGCGGAATATCGCCGGAGTCCCCCGCGTGACCTGCGTCACCAGGGGGCAACTCCAGCCCTCCCGAGCTCACTCGCGCACCGCCTTCTCCCACCCCTTCAACGATCAAGGAAGGGTACTCCGCCGAGCGGAGGCGGTGCAGCCTGATGCACCGGCTTCTTTCTCAACTCCCTTGTCGAGGGGGCTTGTTCTCGGCGCCGAGTTCAACCGGAGTGAGTTGATTCATAGTGATTACGCCTGGTACGCGCCGGGTCTCCGCGCCCTTTCGGGACCTCCGCCCCAAGTCCACCACCTGGGCGACGGCCGGGAACGCGAAGTTGACCCCGGCGCCGACGGGCCGCCCGGGACAAAGAAGAGGCAAGAACCTATCGGGTTCCTAGGTGGTTGCCCTTCTTTCGGGGAAGATCTGGCCCAAGAGCCCCGCAGCACCCGGATCAGAAGTGGAAGAGTCATATCTATGCAGGTCTGGCCGGGACAGACGTATCCCCTCGGCGCCACGTACGACGGCGCCGGCACCAACTTCGCGGTCTACTCAGAGGCCGCCCACCGAATCGAGTTGTGCCTGCTGCACGACGACGGTTCAGAAACGGCGGTGGAGCTGCGCGAGACGGACGCCTTCGTACGGCACGCCTATCTGCCGGGCATCATGCCTGGTCAGCGGTATGGCTTCCGAGCCCATGGCCCGTACGAACCGGAGCGGGGACAACGCTGCAACTCCGCCAAACTGCTCCTCGACCCGTACGCACGTGCGATCAGCGGCAGCATCGAATGGGGTGAGTCGGTCTACGGCTACCACTTCGGCAGACCGGACTCCCGCAATGACATGGACTCCGCACCGCACACGATGACCTCGGTCGTCGTCAATCCGTACTTCGACTGGGGCGACGATCGTCTACCGCGTACGGACTATCACCGTACGGTGCTCTACGAGGCCCATGTGAAGGGTCTGACGATGCTCCACCCGGCCCTCCCCGAGGAGCTGCGCGGCACGTACGCGGGGCTCGCGCATCCGGCCGTGATCGAGCATCTGACGGAGCTGGGCGTCACCGCGCTGGAGCTGATGCCGGTGCACCAGTTCGTCAACGACCACCGGCTGGTGGACGCCGGCCTCAGTAATTACTGGGGCTACAACACGATCGGTTTCTTCGCCCCGCACAACACCTACGCGTCCTGGGGCGACCGGGGCGAGCAGGTCCTGGAGTTCAAGCAGGCCGTACGGGCGCTGCACCAGGCCGGTATCGAGGTCATCCTCGACGTCGTCTACAACCACACGGCGGAGGGCAACCATCTCGGCCCGACCCTCTCCTTCCGGGGCCTCGACAACACGCAGTACTACCGGCTGGGCGAGAACGCGCGCTACTACACGGACACGACGGGGACCGGGAACTCGCTGCTCATGCGCAGCCCGCACGTGCTCCAGCTGATCATGGACTCGCTGCGCTACTGGGTGACCGAGATGCATGTCGATGGCTTCCGCTTCGACCTCGCGGCGACGCTGGCCCGCCAGTTCCACGAAGTGGACCGGCTGTCGTCGTTCTTCGATCTGGTGCAGCAGGACCCGGTGGTCAGCCAGGTGAAGCTCATCGCCGAGCCCTGGGACGTGGGCGAGGGCGGCTATCAGGTGGGGAACTTCCCGCCGCTGTGGACCGAGTGGAACGGCAAATACCGCGACACCGTACGGGACCTGTGGCGGGGCGAACCGAGAACGCTGGCGGAGTTCGCGTCCCGGCTCACGGGCTCGTCCGACCTGTACCAGGACGACGGGCGCCGGCCGCTGGCCTCGATCAACTTCACCACCTGCCACGACGGCTTCACCCTGCACGATCTGGTCTCGTACAACGAGAAGCACAACGAGGCCAACGCCGAGGGCAACCGGGACGGCGAGAGCCACAACCGGTCCTGGAACTGCGGGGTGGAGGGCGAGACCGACGATCCCGAGATCATCGAATTGCGCAACCGCCAGATGCGGAACTTCATCGCGACGCTGATGCTGTCGCAGGGGGTGCCGATGCTCAGCCACGGCGACGAGTTCTCCCGTACACAGGGCGGCAACAACAACGGCTACTGCCAGGACAGCGAGGTCTCCTGGGTCCGCTGGCCCGAGCCGGGCGCGGAGACCGACAAGGGCATGCTGGCCTTCACCCAGTCGATGGTGTGGCTGCGGCGCGACCATCCGGTGTTCCGGCGCAGGCGCTTCTTCCACGGCCGTCCGGTGGAGGGCACGCACGACGACCTGTCGGACATCTCGTGGTTCACGCCGGAGGGCGGCGAGATGACCCAGCAGGACTGGCAGGCGGCGCATGCCAAGGCCATGACGGTCTTCCTGAACGGTGGTGCCATCTCGGAGCCGGGGCCGCGCGGTGAGCGGATCTCGGACGACTCGTTCCTGTTGATGTTCAACGCGAGCGCCGAGGAGCTGGAGTTCGTGGTGCCGGTGAATCACGGCAGGGAATGGCAGGTCATGGTGGACACGGCCCGCCCGGAGGGAGTGGTACGGGGACAGGGGGAGAAGGTCGACGCGGGTGAGCGGCTCAAGATGATCGGCCGCAGTATGACGGTGCTGATGCGTCCGGCGTAGACGATTTGGTACGGCGGGGCGGCGAACCCTGGGCCCTGGCGCGGGCTCGGGCGCCGGGAAATCCGGTTGCCACGCTGCCCCGCCGGTGCTCCAGTGGCCTGATGAATCATGACGCGGTACTGGCACTGTTCGACCGGGAGATGCGACGGGACGCGCGGGACGACGGCTCCGGCGCCCGGGTCGAACGCGCCGGTGCCGTCGTACGCCAAGTCGGCGCCGCGCACGACTGGAACGGCGTGCTCTGGTCGGACCTGGACGACGGCACGGCGGCGTCGGAAATCGCCGCGCAGACCGCGTACTTCACCTCGCTCGGGCATGGCTTCGAGTGGAAGCTGTACGCCCACGACCGCCCCGACGACCTGGCGGCGCGACTGCTGGCGGCCGGGTTCGCACCCGAGCCCACCGAGGCACTGATGGTCGCGGAGACCGCGGGCCTGCCGACCGACGTCGAGCCGCCCGAGGGCGTACGGCTGCTTCCCGTGACCGACGCGGCGGGCGTGGCTCTCGCCGCGGAGGTTCACGAGCAGGCGTTCGGCTCGGACAGCACCCGGTTGAGAGAGCGGCTGTCGGCCCAGCTGTCCGAGGCTCCCGACACGGTCTGCGCGGTCGTCGCCGTGGCGGGCGGCAGACCGGTGAGTGCGGCCCGGATGGAGCTGCCGCCGGGCGCGCCGTTCGCCGGGCTGTGGGGCGGAGGCACGGTGGCGGAATGGCGCGGCCGGGGCATCTACCGGGCCCTGATCGCCCATCGGGCCCGGATCGCCGCCGCCCGCGGCTACCGCTACCTCCAGGTGGACGCGTCGGACGAGAGCCGCCCGATCCTGGAGCGGCTGGGCTTCACGGTGCTGAGCACGACAACGCCGTACGTGTACGAGCGCCGGTGACGATGACGCCCAACAGGGACCCCGAGGCGGGAAGGGACAGCTCTCTCAGGACCGCAAGAGGCGGGCACACAGGGGCGAAACGGACAAGCACGCCGGAGCCTCCCGCCCGCCGTGCCCGTACGCGTGAGCCGATGAGGCAGAAGCCGCTGAGCTGGGTACGTACGATCGTATGACGCCCACCGCGACCTACCGGCTCCAGCTCCAGCCTGACTTCACCTTCTCGGCCGCCGCGAAAGTGGTGCCGTATCTCGCGGCGCTCGGGGTCTCACATCTGCATCTGTCGCCGGTCCTGGAGGCCGTACCGGGCTCGGCTCACGGCTACGACGTCGTCGACCACGCGTCCGTCCGCGCCGAGCTGGGCGGCGAACAGGCGCTGCGGCGGCTGGCCGGCACCGCCCGTGAGTACGGTCTCGGGCTCGTCCTCGACATCGTGCCCAACCACATGGCCGCGGCGCCCCGGCACAACAAGGCCCTGTGGGACGTGCTGCGCGAGGGCCGCGACTCGTCGTACGCCCGGTGGTTCGACATCGACTGGGAGGCGGGCGGCGGCCAGATGCTGCTGCCGGTGCTCCCGGCCCCCCTCGGGGACGAGCTGGGCGCGCTGCGCGTCGAGGGCGGCATGTTGCACCACGGCGATCAGCGGTTCCCGCTCGCGGCCGGCACCGCGCACCTTCCGTTGCCGGCGTTGCTCGACGCCCAGCACTACCGGCTCGCCTGGTGGCGGCTGGCCCGCACCGAGCTCAACTACCGGCGCTTCTTCACCATCCCCGAGCTGATCGGCGTGCGCGTCGAGGACCCGGAGGTCTTCGCCGCCACCCATGCCAAGATCTTTGAGCTGGTACGGGACGGCGTCGTCGAGGGGCTGCGCGTCGACCATCCGGACGGGCTCGCCGACCCGCAGGAGTACCTGCGGCGGCTGAACGAGGCGACGGGCGGCGACTGCTGGACGGTCGTGGAGAAGATCCTCGCCGACGACGAACCCCTGCCCGCCGGCTGGCCGGTCGCCGGCACCACCGGCTATGACGCGCTGCGCCATATCGACGGAGTGTTCACGGACCCGGCGGGCGCCGCGGCGCTGGAGCGGCGCTACCGCGATGTCACGGGCCCCGTCGGTGACCGGGGCGGCTACTGGGAGGGCACGGTCCGCCGGTCCGCGTACAAGGTGGTCATCCACGAACTGGCCGCCGAGACCGCCTTCCTCGTCCGTACGGCCGGGCGCGTCTGCGCCGCCGACCCCGCGCTGCGCGACCACGCCCCCTGGGCGCTTCGCACGGCGATCCAGGAACTGCTGGTGCGCGTCCCCGTCTACCGTCCGTACACGACGGCGGGCGGTCCCTGCCCCGAGGCCGCCGAGGCGGCGGTCTCCGAAGAGGCGGTCCGGCAGGCGAAGGCCGCGTTCCCGGTGGAACAGGAGGCCAGGGCCGTGGACGTGGTGCGGGAGCTGGCACTCGGCAGGCTCGGTACGGGACCGGACCACACCGCGTTCTGCGCGCGCTTCGCCCAGACCGCGTCCGCGCTGCGCGCCAAGTCCGTCGAGGACACGGCGTTCTACCGCTATGTGCCGCTGATCAGCGCGAACGAGGTGGGCGGCGATCCGGGGAGCCCCGCGGTGAGCCCGGAGCGGTTCCACGCGTACTGCGCCCGGCTGGCGCGTGACTGGCCGTCCACCGGCACCGTACTGACCACGCACGACACCAAGCGCAGCGCGGACGTACGGGCCGCGATCGCCGTCCTGTCCGAATGCCCTGAGCGCTGGGACCAGTTGCTGGAACGGGTGGCCGGGGTCGTGGCGCCGGATCCGCAGTTGGCCTGGCAGGCGTGGCAGACGGCGGTGGGCTTCACTCCGTACGGCGAGAGCGGGGAGAGCGGTGCTCCCGACGGCGCGCGGATGGTGCCCGCGCTGCTGAAGTCCGTACGGGAGGCGGGCCTGCACACCAGCTGGACGGAGGCCGATCCGCTGTACGAGCAGGCGGTGAGCGACTTCGTCGGAGCGGGCCCGGCCGGTCCGGGCCGGCGGACGGTCGCGGCGTTCAACCGCGGACTGGGTCCGTACGCACGGGCCGGCGCCCTGGGCGCGGCGCTGGTGCAGCTGACCATGCCGGGGGTGCCCGACCTCTACCAGGGCACGGAGCGGGAGTATTTCGCGCTGGTGGACCCGGACAACCGGCAGCCGTTCAGGACCGGACCGCCCGACGAGAAGACAGTGGTGACGACGGCGGCGCTACGGCTGCGTGGCGAGCGGCCGAAGGTGTTCAGCGAGTCCGGAACGTACACCCCGCTGTACGCGACCGGACCGGCCGCCGCACACTGCCTGGCCTTCTGCCGCACGGGCGAGGTGATCACCGCCGTCACGCGGCTGCCGCTGCGGCTGGCGGAGGCGGGCGGCTGGGCGGGAACGGAGCTGACGCTGCCGGAGGGGCGATGGGCGGATCTGCTGGCGTCGCCGGGGCGGGAGTTCGAGGGCGGTGAGGGCGGCGGTCCGGTGGATCTGGCACTGCTGTTCGCGGAGCGTCCGGTGGCACTGCTCAGCCGCCAGAGCTGAGGGCCGTACGGCTGGTACGGCTCCTGCAACTGGTACGACGCGTACGGCTGGCTCCGCCTCCGGCGTGGGCCTACTTGGCCGAGTGCGCGGAGAGCCGGAAGCTCATCTGTCCGAAGCTGACCATGTCGCCGTCCCGTACCACGACCGTCGCGATCACCCGCCGCCCGTTGACGGTCGTGCCGTTGGTCGAACCGAGGTCGCGCAGGATCCACTGCCCGCCCCTCGTGGTCAGTTCGGCGTGCACCCGCGAGACCGTGTCATGGCTGAGCCGCAGCCCGTTCAACGGGTCGCGGCCGATCCGCAGCGCGTACGGACCGGGTTCGGGCAGCAGCAGTTTCGGCAGCCGCTCGGACTGCCAGGCCCTGCGCAGCCGTGACGAGAACGCGGATATCCGGCCCACCGTCCCGAACACCCGCCGCGACCAAGGGCTTTCGGTCTCCAGGTCCGCGGTGAGCATCTTCAGTTCGTCGGACTGGCGGGCCACCAGCGCCAGATCCATCCGGCGCACGAAGGTGTCGTGCGACAGCTTGCCCTGCGCCGCGCCTTCCCTGAGTACCGCGAGGACACGGTCGCGCTCGGCGTCGGAAGGCCGCGCGGGAAACGTGGAGAACTCGGAGAAGGACGTCACAGAGCTGATTGTCCGTCGGACGGCCCTGGAGTGTCCAGACGGTTCGTGCCGGCCGGCCGCTCGTCGCGCCCCGCGCATCACCTCGCCGTCCCCCTTCGGCCACTCCGTCCTCACTCTCCAGCTGCTCTGTCGTCTCCCTCCAGCCGTTCTGTCGTCTCCCTCCAGCCGTTCTGTCGTCTCCCTCCAGCCGCTCTTTCGGCCGTCCCTCCCGGTCGCCCCCGGACCGCTCGCCAGAAAATCCGGGCACAGCCGTTTACAGAGTTGCCGGGCGGCGCTACGTTCCGAAATGGGAGCGCTCCCATTCTCCCCGTTGTCATGATCACGCCGAAGGGACTCGCGCGATGACACGCCCCCCACTGCGGTGGTTACACCCCCACAGAGCCGCACTCCTCGCCCTGCTGGCCGTTCTCCCCGCCCTCCTGCTGGTCTTCACCAGCGGTGACTCCTCCTCCGCCCACGGAACCCCCATGCAACCCGCCAGCCGCACCTTCATGTGCTGGCGCGACGGTCTCAGCAGCACCGGCGAGATCAAGCCCATCAACCCCGCCTGCAAGGCAGCCGTCGCGGAGAGCGGCACCACACCCCTCTACAACTGGTTCTCCGTGCTGCGCTCCGACGGTGCGGGCCGCACCGAGGGCTTCATCCCCGACGGCCAGCTGTGCAGCGGCGGCAACACCACGTTCTCCGGCTTCAACAAGGCCAGGAACGACTGGCCGCTGACCCACCTCACCTCGGGCGCGTCGCTCGACTTCTCCTACAACGCCTGGGCTGCGCACCCCGGTTGGTTCTACGTGTACGTCACGAAGAACGGCTTCGATCCCACCGCCACCTTCGGCTGGGACGACCTGGAGGACCAGCCCTTCCTGACCGTGGACCACCCGTCGGTCACCGGCCAGGTCGGCACCGTGGAGGGCGCGTACAAGTGGAAGGGCACACTGCCCAGCGGCAAGAGCGGCCGTCACATCATCTACATGGTGTGGCAGCGCTCGGACAGCAACGAGACCTTCTACAGCTGCTCCGACGTGGTCTTCGACGGCGGCAAGGGCGAAGTGACCGGCGTGGGTGACCCCGGCGACACGTCGACCGAACCGCCCACGGACCCCACGGCCACCTGCACCGCCACCCGGAGGACCACCGGCTCCTGGTCGGGCGGCTACCAGGCCGAGGTCACGGTGAAGAACACCGGCGCCAACCCGATCCTCGGCTGGATGGTCGACTTCGCCCTGCCCGCCGGCCAGAAGGTGGACAGCGTCTGGAACGGCAGCGCCACGTACAGCGGCCAGGAAGTGATGGTGCACAACACCGACTGGAACGGCTCACTGGCGGCCGGCGCCTCCACCACCTTCGGCTATGTCGCCTCCGGCGGCCCACCGGACACCGCCACCGCACCGCCCTGCACGGTCCACTGACCACCGCCCCCTGACCCCGGTCCACTGACCGCAGCCACCGACCCTGCCCACCGGCCCCGGTCGGTGCACCGGCCGACCCCGACCTCGACCCCGGCACCCGCACCCGCACCCGCACTCGCACTCGCACTCGCACTCGCACTCGCACCATCGGATGCCGGACCAGGCCCGGACCACCGCTCCCACCCCCACCCGGAGCGGCGGGCCGGGCCTCCCCCTTCCCCACGGGCCACTGCCCCCCCCTGCGGGAGCCCCCGTACGACACCCAGATGTGTCCACCGATTCACCGTGATCACCGGGCCCCCGGCCGCCTCTCTTGTCACCATGAGAGGGACAGTGCGGATGACAAGGCCGACGACAAGGGGGAACCACCCGTGCAGTTCGAGGTGTGGGCACCGCAGGCGCGGGAACAGGTCGTACTCCATGGTGAGCACGCCACCCGGCCCATGGACCGCGATCCGGACCGGCCGGGCTGGTGGACCGCCGAGGCGCCCGCCGGTGACGGGACCCGGTACGGCTTCGCGCTCGACGGCGGCCCCGTACTCCCCGATCCGCGCTCCCGTCGCCAGCCGGACGGGCCGGACGGTACGAGCGCGGTCGTCGACCCGACCGCCTACGAGTGGCGCGTCCCGTGGCCGGGCCGCGACCTGCTCGGCGCGGTCCTCTACGAGCTGCACATCGGCACCTTCACCCACGAGGGCACCCTCGACGCGGCGGCCGCGCGGCTCGCCCCGCTGGCCGAGCTGGGGATCACCCATGTCGAACTGATGCCGGTGTGCCCGTTCCCCGGTACCCACGGGTGGGGGTACGAGGGAGTGTCGCTGTGGGCGGTCCACGAGCCCTACGGCGGGCCCGAGGCGCTCAAGCGCTTTGTCGACATCGCGCACGGTCTGGGCCTCGGCGTCGTACTCGACGTGGTCCACAATCATCTCGGCCCGGCCGGCAACTATCTGCCACGCTTCGGCCCGTACTTCACCGACACCCACCACACCCCCTGGGGCGCCGCGGTCAACCTCGACGCCCCCGGCTCCGACGAGGTGCGCGCGTATCTCCTCGGCAGCGCGCTCGCCTGGCTGCGGGACTTCCGGCTGGACGGGCTGCGGCTCGACGCCGTACACGCCCTCGCCGACCACCGCGCGCTGACCTTCCTCGAAGAACTGTCGACGGCCGTCGACTCCCTCTCCGCCGATCTGGGCCGGCCGCTCTTCCTGATCGCCGAGTCCGACCTCGGCGACCCGCGCACCACCACACCCCGCACGCAGGGCGGCCTCGGGATCCACGCCCAGTGGAACGACGACTTCCACCACGCCCTGCACACCGCCCTCACCGGCGAATCCCAGGGCTACTACGCCGACTTCGCCCGCGCGCCGCTCGCCGCGCTCGCCAAGACCCTCACGCGTGTCTTCTTCCACGACGGTACGTATTCGAGCTTCCGGGGCCGGACGCACGGCCGCCCCGTCGACCGTACGAGAACGCCCGCGCACCGTTTCCTCGGCTACTCCCAGACCCATGACCAGATCGGCAACCGGGCCCTGGGCGACCGGCTGTCGGCCTCCCTCTCCCCCGGCCTGCTCGCCTGCGGCGCCGCGCTCGTCCTGACCGGACCGCACACCCCGATGCTCTTCATGGGCGAGGAGTGGGGCGCGTCCACGCCCTGGCAGTTCTTCACCGACCACCCCGATCCGGTCCTCGCCGAGGCCGTACGGGCGGGCAGGCGCCGGGAGTTCGCGGCGCACGGCTGGGCCGAGGAGGACATCCCCGATCCGCAGGACCCCGCGACCAGGGAACGCTCCTGTCTGGACCGCTCCGAGATCGCGAGGGAGCCGCACGCACGCCTGCTGGCCTGGTACCGCGAGCTGATCGCCCTGCGCCACGACCAGGCGGACCTCTCCGATCCGGACCTGTCGGCGGTGACGGTGGCCTACGACGAGGGGGCGCGCTGGCTGGCCTACCGCAGGGGCGAGGTGCTGATCGCGGTGAATCTCTCCCAGGAGACCCGGGAGATCCCGCTGAGCCCCGGAGGCCGGGTGCTCGCCGCCTGGGAGCGGGTCGAGCCGCCGGGCGAGGACGGGGTGCTGCGGCTGCCGCCGGAGTCCTGTGCCGTACTGGCCGAGGGCTGACGGCCGGCCCGCCCCAGGGCTGAGAGGCGGGCCGGCGGTGGACTGAGGGGCGGGCCGGCGCTGGGCTGAGGGGCGGGCCGGCGGTGGACTATTCGACGATCGCCAGTTCGCGGGGCGTGTTGTTGAGGCGGCGGCCGGCGGTCTCCGTGACCGTGACGATGTCCTCGATCCGGACGCCGAAGCGCCCCGGGAGGTAGATGCCGGGCTCGACGGAGAAACACATGCCCGGCACCATCGGCCGGTCCTCGCCCTCGATCATGTAGGGCGGCTCGTGGGTGGTGACGCCGATGCCGTGGCCGGTGCGGTGGATGAAGTACTCGCCGTATCCGGCCTGTTCGACGACCGCACGGGCGGCCCGGTCGACCTCCTGGCAGGCGGCTCCCGGCCGTACGGCTTCGAACCCGGCCTGCTGGGCCGCCCGTACGACCTCGTGGACGCGCCGCTCCTCGGCTCCGGGCTCGCCGACATGGACGGTACGGGTGGTGTCGGAGCCGTATCCGTCCTTGAGTCCGCCGAAGTCGAGGACGACCATGTCGCCCCGCCCGATGACGCGTTCGCCGGCCTCGTGGTGTGGATCCGCGCCGTTGGGTCCCGAGCCGACGACGGTGAAGTCCACCTGGGAGTGGCCGTGTTGGAGGAGGAGCGCCGCGAGGTCGGCGGCCACGTCCGTCTCCCTGCGCCCGGCGAAGCGGACCTTCAGGATCTCTTCGTACGTGGCGTCGGCGGCGGCGCCGGCCGCCTCGACCCTGGCCAGTTCCCGCGCGTCCTTGACGGCGCGCAGCATGGGGAGGGCCTCGGTCAGGGCCACGTACGAGGTGCCCGGCAGGGCCTGTTGCAGGGCGAGCAGATGCATCGCCCAGGCGTTGTCGCTGACGCCGAAGCGCCCGGCGGGGTCGAGGAGCGGGGCCGTCACGGCGTACGGATCCTTGCCGTCGGTCCAGTCGCGCAGAGTGAGCGCCGCTGCCCCGGCGGCCCGCGCGGCGTCCGGTGCCTCCAGCGTCGGCACCACCAGCACCGGCCCGAGGCCCAGGGCCTGGATCTGGGCCTCGTCCTCCTCCGGGGCCCGGCTCGCTGGGACGACGAGCATCGTGAGGCGTTCGGTGTCGGCGGTCGGCCGGTAGCCGGTGAGGTAGACGAGATCGGGGCCCGGCGCGACGAGCACTCCCGCCAGCCCGGCATCGGCGGCCGACCGGGCGGCACGGGCCATCCGGGCACGGTAGTCGTCCGCGGTGAAGGGCGCGGGTGTGGTGGGCATGGGGCCTCCCTGTCGGCTTTCGGCGGCGTGCCTCGTACCGAATCGAACGCGTGGAACGCTCAACTCGTGTGGAGCGTATGGCGTACTCGGCGTCAGTTGCCCGGGGAGCCCTGTTCGACCAGCCGCTCCAGCAGCTCCTGGAACTCTTCGCCGACGACGATCCGCAGCCCCTCGCCGTCCTCGTCCTCGTCGCTGAGCTGGGTGAGCGTACCGCCGCGCCACCAGTAGACGTACGGGCTGATGGCCCCCGGGGTGTCCTCGTACCCGGAAGCGGCGAAGGACGCCATGGCGTTCAGCGACGGGATCATGGTCGTGTCCCGGATGACGTGGAAGGCGAGCTGATGCCGGAAGGGCATCGCGACGAGCGCTCCGTCCGGTGGTATCCGCTGCCCGGTGACCTGCCGGACGACGGTGTCCAGCGCCAGGACCCGGCTGGCGGTGTAGAACGAGTCGCCCAGCACCACCTCGAAACGTATCCCTCCGGTGTTCTTGACGGTCTCCCTCCCCTCGACCGGCAGCTCGCGGAGATTGCCCAGCGCCCGGTCACGCAGCTGCTGGACCTCGCCGAGCGGCTCCAGCGCCTCGTCGGTGAGCATCATGACGCTCTCGGGGAGGTCGAGGGCGAGCACTTCGTACAGCCCGGGGGCGACGGACCGGGCATAGCCGAAGGCCTGCGGGTCGAGGCTGTCCTGACTGATCACCCGGGGGTAGAGCTGGGCGCGGATCTGCTCGGGCGACAGCGTTTCGAGGGCGGAGGGGCTGTCCATGGTGCGCAGCACCATTCCGGCGTGCCTGCGGGCCAGTTCGCCCCAGACGCGCGGGCCGCGGTCGTCGTTGTGACACACGGCGGCGAGATTGCCGAGGCCGAACTGGCGGCCGGCACTGTCGGTGGCCATGTCCGCGTAGAGAGTCACCTCCAGGCCGAGCTCGGCGAAGGCCTCCCGGACCTGGGCACGGAAGTGCGCGGCCTCGTCGACCGAGAAGAAGGAGAACGCGGGGTCCCGAGGCATGTCGCGTCCATCGCGCTTCGGGCCTCGCCGGAAGAGCCTCACACCATCGCCTCCACCTGTGTCTTTACGCGCGCTCGGCGCCGCGTCGTCACTGTCTGTCCGCCGTGTCGTCGTTGCCTGTTCGCGGTCTCGCTCGCTGTTGTCCGCTGGCCTGCACCGTCTCGTCCACTGCCTCACGTCACCTGACCGTGCAACCTTCGATGTTAGTCGCCGAGTGTGACAACGAGGTGTGCGCGGTCCCCGGGAATTGAGCGAGGCCGCCCGCCTTGCCCGGACAGTAGTCATACGTATAACGTCCGCCGCATGTCATATATCGCCCTGATCACCCTTGTCGTCGACGACTACGACAAGGCCATCGCCTTCTACCGGGATGCCCTCGGTTTCGAACTGGTCGAGGACACCGACCGCGCCGACGGCTCCCGCTGGGTCGTCGTCCGCCCGCTCGGAGCCGGGGGACCGACGGAGGCGATGGCCGGATCGGAGGCGAAGCCCGCGGCGGGATCCACCGGTCTCCTGCTGGCGCGCGCCAAGGACGACGCCCAGCGCGCGGCCATCGGCGCGCAGACCGGCGGCCGGGTCGGCTTCTTCCTCCACACCGAGGACTTCGCCCGCGACCACGCACGCATGCGGGCCGCGGGCGTCCGTTTCCTCGAGGAGCCCCGCCATGAGCCGTACGGCTCGGTCGCGGTCTTCGAGGACCTCTACGGCAATCGCTGGGACCTGCTCCAGCCGGCGCGGGGCGCGTAGGAAGCGCGGAGTTCGCGCCTGGACACGGCCTGACTCAGCTGTTGACCAGATCGATGTAGCGGTCCCAGTCCCAGAGCGGGCCCGGGTCGGTGTGCGTGGCACCGGGCACCTCGCTGTGCGCGATGATCCGGTCGCGCGTCTTGGGGATGCCGTACCTGTCGCAGACGGCGGCCGTGAGGCGCGCGGACGCCGCATACATCGCGTCCGTGAAGTACTCCGGCCTGTCCACCCAGCCCTCGTGCTCGATGCCGATGCTGCGGGTGTTGTAGTTCCAGTTGCCCGCGTGCCAGGCGACGTCCTTCTCCCGGACGAACTGGCCGACATACCCGTCCGCCGAGGCCACCATGTAGTGCGCGGAGACCTCCTTGGCCGGGTTCTGGAAGATGTCCCGCGCGTCCGGGAAGGTCTCCTGCGTCACGTGGATGACGACGAAATCGACCTTGTACTGCGTCGGGCGGGAGGCCACCGAGTAGTTGGAGGCGCTGGCCGGGATCCAGTGCGTGGGCGGGTAGTTGACGGCGGCACTCCGGCGGTCGGTGGCGAGGGCGGCGCTGGAGGGTGCGGCGGCGAGTCCGAGGGCTGCGGCGCCGAGATACGCACCGGACCGGAGCAACGTGCGCCGGGATGTGCGCCGGGGCGGGGTGGGGCCGTGGGTCTCCATGAGAGTCTCCCGAAATACGTAGCCGGGGCGAGGCGGGACAGAGCGGGGCAGGACGGAGCGAGGCGGGGCTGACGCACGGAGCGCATCCCGCCCCATACTGAATTTCCGACAGGGCCATGCCAAGAATCGCAGGCAAACACAGGCAGACAATCCCGGGCGAAGAGAGAAATCGCCTCTCGGCATGGACCTCCGACAGGTGAAACACGGCCCGGTCAGGGCACGTTGAACCCGTACAGGCCCCTGTCCTACCGCTCAGCCGCTCCCGCGCGGGGGAACGCCACGCGCTTTTCCCCGCGCCGGACCCCACTCGGCCCCGGAAGCGGGGAGCGGCGCTCGCCGGACAGGTGTGGGGGCGAGTGGTGCCGCGATGCGTGGCGCCGGTACCGTCGGGCGCGAGATCGAAGCAGCGACCACGGCGATCGCGGGCCGGACCCCAGCACGCACGAATCAGCGACGGCGCCGATGCCGACGTCAATGCCGATGCCACCGTCGACGCCGGTACCGGTGCCGGTCTCGATGGCGGCGACGAAAGGAGCCGGCGCGTGAGCCTGGCACAACTGCACTACGCCTCCGCCCCGCCGGGACCCGACGGAACGGGAGCCCGGTTCACGGCGGTCACTCCCGGCGTGCCCGATTCGCTGCTCCGGGAGGCCGAGCAGCTCATCGCATACGACCCACCAGACGACGCGCCGCCGCATCCGACGCCCGCCGAACTCTCCACGTTCCCCAGGGCGTTCAGCCACAGCGTGCTCTCCGACGGCAGTCGCCTGCTCGCCAGTACGGTCTGCACGGGGGCCGAACCCGGCGGAGACCGGGCCACCTTCCACGCCCACGCCGTACATCTGCCGGCGGATGCCGCACCACTCGCCGGGCCTCCTCCCATCAGCGCCTGGGACTCACCGCAGTGGGCGGTCGGCACCCCGGTCGGCGGTGCGCCCGCGCCGCTTCTGCGGCTCCCGGAGTCACGGAACTTCGACCGGCGTGAGCTGGTCGCGTTCGCCGCGTCCCGTTCGCCCTGGCTCCCGGGGTTCTTCGCCGCCCTGCGCCCGTCGGCCGGGGAGCGGACCGCGCCGCAACTCGTCCTGGTCGAGCGGGACAGCGCCGACGTGGCACGGTGGATCGCGCTGGCCAGTACCGTACTGCCGCCCGAGGACGCCCACCGGCTGACCTTCACCACCTATACGCGGCAACCGCGGCTCGCCCGGCAGCAGATCATCGGGGTGCTGCCCGCCGACGCGCGGGGGCTGACCGGCCAGGACCACCGCTACCGCGTGCTCGACTGCACCGTCGGCCCGCCCGCCCCGCCGTTCGCGCCCGCCACATCGGTCCCACCATCAGCACCGGTCGCGGACGCCTGGGCCGAGATCGCCGTACATGTCTGGCTCGGCAGGGCTCCCGAGCTGTTCGCGGAGGCGGCCACACTGCCCGGCGGCCGTTTCGCCCCCGGCCCGCTCGCCGTCGCCGCGCTGTGTTCGGGGATATCCCCGGGTGCGAACGGCCGTACGGCGGCGGCCACCTGGGTCTCCGAGCACGCGAACACGCTGGACGGCCAACGGCTTCACCGGGTCGTCGATGCCCTGAGCACCGCCGCCGAGGACCGGACTCCGGCCGAAACGGCGGCTCTGGCACGCCTGTTCACGGCACTGGACGGGAGGGCTCCGGCGACCACGACCGCTCCGCTCGGGGTCCTCGTACTGACCGAAGCCGTCAGGGCTCCGGGTTCCGGACTCGACCTGTCCGATCTGCGCCTCTCCTCGCTCCCCGACGACCTCAGGCGGCGCCTCGCCACCGAGCTGGCCCCCGAACTCCGCGCGGGCATCGACGGATTCACCGGCGCTGCTGACTCCGCTGACGCGACGGACGGGGCGGACGGGGCGGACGGGGCGGACAGCGGGGCGGACACGGAATCAGACACCGAGCCGGACACCGCATCGGACACCTCCCGGCCCGTGGAACTGCTGCGCCTGGCCGAGCTCCTCGGCGTGGACTGTACGGACCTGCTGCCCGGCCTCACCCGCCGGCTGTCCCGCGCCCTCATCTCCGATCCGGAGGCGGCCTGCACCCCGGCCGTACGGGCCGCGCTGGACGAACACTTCGATCTGCGCACCCTCCTGCTCAGCGAACTCGACGGTCTCGCCGCCGACGACCCGCCCGCCGCCGTCCGGCTGATCGGCCGAACGGCCCTTCCAGTCACGGGAGTTCAGTCCCTGCCGCATCTGCGGATGTGCGCTCGGGCAGCCGATTCGTCATCGCCCGACGCCGACCGCGTCGCCGTCCTGCGCTCCCTGCTGCGCGCCTGCGGCGTCTCTCCGTTCGCCGATCCGCTCGTACTGCGTACCGCGGTCCGGCTCGTGTGGGAAGGCGGCACCCCGACCCCGGGCGAAGCCAGGACGATGCTCGCGGAGACCGGCTCGGACGCCCACCGTACGGCGGGCACCTGGCCCGCACTCGTACACGCCGCGCTCGAAGGGCCGGGCGACAGTCCCGACTCCCCTGATCTCGCCCATGATCTGCTGCGCAGCTTTCCCGGCGAACTGGAACCGCGGGTACGGGGCGCCCTGCTGCTCCTCGAATTCGCCGGGGACCTGCGGGACGGCCGGGCCGCGGCCGGCTGGACGGACCGGGCGCTGGCCCTGCGCGCCGGCGCGGAGCCGGTGGAACCGGGCGTACTGGCCCAGGCGTTCGGGACGGTCGCGCACCATCTGCTCTCCGAGCAGCGGCCGGAGGGAGAGCTGTACGCCCTGGTGCACAGCGGCGACCCGGACCTCACCACGGCCTATCTCGCGGTCGCCCACGAGGACGGGGTACGGGACCGGCTGCGCACCGTCCCCGCGTTCATGGCCGACTGCTTCACCACCTGGACCGCGCTCCCCGGAGCGAACCAGACCTGGGACCGGACCCGTACGACCCTGCTCGACAAGGTGCTGCGTCCCGTCGTACGTACGCTGCCCGCCGATGACATCGCCGCCGTCGAGCGGTGCCTGGAGCGTACGGGGAGCCGCAAGGCCGACGAATTCCGGGCCTGGAACCGGCCGGGGGCCCTGAGCCGGCTCGGCCTGCGCTTCGGCGGCCGAGGCCGGGGCCGCACCCCCGCCGCGGAGCAACCGCCGCCCGCCGCGGAAGGTACGAGCGCCGACGCAACGGAAGAAGCGCGACCGGACGGCCACCGCACCTGAGCGCGATCGCCGCCGGTCACCGCCCGCGAACCCGCCACCGAACCCACTGCCCAATCCGTCGTCGGTGATCGCCGCCGGTCACCGACGCGGGCGGCTCAGCTCTCGTCCGGCGCCAGCCGCAGCGAGATGCTGTTGATGCAGTACCGCTGGTCCGTCGGGGTCGGGTAGCCCTCGCCCTCGAAGACATGGCCCAGGTGCGAGCCGCAGCGTGCGCAGCGCACCTCGACCCGGACCATCCCGTGCGAGCGGTCCTCGATCAGCTCCACCGCGTCCGTGTCCTTCGGGTCGTAGAAGGACGGCCAGCCGCAGTGCGATTCGAATTTCGTGTCGGACCGGAAGAGATCGGCGCCGCACGCGCGGCAGGAGTAGACGCCGGTCGTCTTCGTGTCCGTGTACTCGCCGACGAAGGCGGGCTCGGTGCCGGCCTTGCGGAGCACCTGGTACTCCGCCTCGGACAGCTCCGCGCGCCACTGCTCGTCCGGCTTCTCTATGTCGTAGGACATGCGCTCTCCCTCAGTCAGTCACAGGCAGTCACCCAACGAGCCACGGGTGCTCAGTCACGGGCTCAGCCGTTCAGGTGGGCCAGGATCTCCGGACCGAGGTCCGTGACGTCGCCCGCGCCCATGGTGAGAACAAGATCGCCGGGTCCCGCCATTCCCGCGACGGCCCCGGGGACCGCGCCCTTGTCGTGAATCGCCGTGACCGTGGCACCGGCCGCCTCCGCCGCGTCGGTGATCAGAGCGCTGGTGACACCGGGGATCGGGTCCTCGCGGGCCGGATAGATGTCGAGGACGAGCGACGCGTCGGCGAGGGCGAGGGCCTGGCCCATCTCCGTGGACAGTTCCTGCGTACGGGAGAAGAGGTGCGGCTGGAAGACGACCAGCAGCCGGGAGCCGGGAGCCGCCGCGGCGCGCATCGCCTCCAGGTCGGCGGCCATCTCGGTGGGGTGGTGCGCGTACGAGTCGATGACCTGCACACCCGCGGCCTCGCCTTTGAGCTGGAGACGGCGCTTGACGCCGGTGTACTTGCCGAGGGCCGAGGCCAGGTTGTGGGCCGGGATACCGAGGGCGACGCCCGCGGCGAGGGCGGCCACCGCGTTGTGGGCGTAGTGGCGGCCGGGGACGGAGACGGTGAAGGTGAGGTACTTCCCGTTCAGGATGACCGTGACCTCGCTGGTCAGACCGCGCGCGGTGACCTTGTGGACGCGGACGTCGGCGGTCTCGGCCTCGCCGTACGTGACGATCTTGAGCGGGGACGAGCTCTCGCGCGTGCCCCCGCCCGAGGCGTGTGCGTCCTCGCCCGTGTCGTGGGTGTCCTCAGCCGAGGCGCGTGCGTCCTCGCCCGTGGACAGCTCGCGCACCCGCGAGGCCAGCTCGACGGCGCCCGGCTGGTCGGCGGCGATCACCAGCGTGCCGCCGGGGACGATCTTGCCGGTGAAGGTCTCGAAGGACTCGTAGATCTCGTCCATCGAGGCGTAGTTGGCGTGGTGGTCCAGCTCGACGTTGAGGACGATCGCGACCTCGGGGTCGTACTTCTGGAAGCTGCGGTCGCTCTCGTCCGCCTCGGCGACGAAGATCTCCCCTTCGCCGTGCCGGGCGTTCGTGCCGGGTCCGGCGAGGTCGCCGCCGATCGCGTACGAGGGGTCCAGGCCCAGCTCGGTGAGGGCGACGGCCAGCATCGATGTCGTGGTCGTCTTGCCGTGGGTGCCCGCGACGGCGATCGACCGCAGGCCCCCCATCAGCGAGGCGAGCGCGTCGGAGCGGTGCACCACCGGCACGGACAGTTCCGCGGCCCGCGCCAGCTCGGGGTTGTCGGCCCGGATGGCGCTGGAGACGACCACGCACGACGCGTCGTCCGCGAGGTGCCCCGCGGCGTGACCGATGTGCACGGTGGCCCCCAGCGCCCGCAGCGCCTGCGCCGTCTCCGACTCCTTCGCGTCACTGCCCGCGACCTTGGCCCCGCGCTGGGCGAGGATCTTGGCGATACCCGACATTCCTGCGCCGCCGATACCGATGAAGTGCGGCCGTTCGAGGGCTGCGGGGATACCGGGTGCCGGTGCCATACGTGACTCTCCAAGGTGCGGCGGGCGCGGCCCCAGGTGCGAGCGGGGGCACTGCGCGAGGTGTACGCGTCTCGGACGCGTCGTGTCTCGTACGCGTCGTATACGCGCCGCCCCAGACTATTCGTTGTGCGCGAAGAGTTTGAGCACCGGTACGCCGACCTTGTGACGGGCCCGGGAGGCCCAGTCCCGGTGGAAGAACTCCTCCACGTAGTGGGGTTCGGTCAGCACGATCACCTCATCGGCCCCCGAATCGTCGACGACCACCTTCAGATGGTCCAGCGGGTGTTCCTCGACCACATGACCCGTGGCCTCGGACCCGTGGGCGCGCAACGCGGCCAGCGAGTGTTCGAGCGCCAGTTCGGCCGGCTGTCTGGCCTGGAGGCCCTCCGGCTCGTCTCCCTCCCTGGTGGCGTCCCTCAGCTCGCCGATCGCGACGTCGTCGATGGCGCGCAGCAGCACATCCGCCTGGTCGCCGCGGGGCTGCATGAGGACGACGAAGGACACCGTCTCGTCGCCGTGAAGGGTGGTGACGAACTCCACGTCCTCGGGCGTCAGCGGCTTCTCGATCATCAATACGCTTGTGAACACGACGGGCGCCCTTCGTCTTCATGGACCCCTCGGCCCACTGCGGAAACCATCCTTCCCCGTGCCCGCACGGGGTCTGCGAGATAAGTCTGCCCACCGGACGCTAACCGGAACGACAAATTCCACCGATTGTCAGATGTGACGGTATCGGGTGAAAAGAAAGCCGTCCTCCTCCAGCAGCGATGCCAGGGCAAACCGTTCGGGTACGGCGAGAGCCGGCCCGCCCGCGATGCGCTGCGCGTACCCGGAAGTAAGCGTGGGAGACATGGTCAGGCACAGTTCGTCCAGCACTCCCGCCGCCACGAACTGTCCGAGCAGCCGGGGCCCGCCCTCAGTGAGCAGCCGGACGAGACCGCGGTCCGCCAGGGCCCGTACGGCACGGGCGGGGTCCACGCCCGGACCGTCCCCGGCGATCACCACCTCGGCGCCCGCCTTCTCCGCGGCGAGGATCCGTTCCGGGGACGCGGCGGCCCCCGTCAGTACGAGCGTGGGAACGAGGGGGCTGGTGAACAGCGGCAGCGAGAAGTCCAGCTCCAGGCTCGCGCTGACCACGGCGATCACCGGCGCGGGGCCCTGACCGGCGGCGGCCCGCCGCCCGGCGAAGGCGTCCCGGGCGCGGGCCGGCCGGTAACCCTCCTGGCGTACCGTCTCCGCCCCCACCACCACCGCGTCGGCGAGCCCCCGCAGGGTGCCGAAGATCCGCATGTCCGCCGGGGAGGAGATGGCCTGGGAGCGGCCTTCGTGGTGGGCGGCGCCGTCCAGGGTGGAGACCATGTTGGCCCGCAGCCAGAGCGGGTCGGCCGGGCGTCGGTCACGGCCCGTGTGGCCGGAATCATCCCCTGCCCCCGTCCCCACCGCTGTCCGCGTACCCGACGCCGTGACAGTGGCCGCCGTCGGGTACGCGTAGGCGTCGGCCAGCTCGTCGAGCGTCCATTCATGGTCCGCGGCGGAGACTGTCTGATCGGTCACAGGGAACAGGCGTCGCATGTCGAGCAGTCTGGCACGGCGCATAGAGTGAAGAGTTGTGTCGTACTCCACCACCGCTTCCGGCCATTCTCCGCTCACCGGCGCGGCCCCGCTCTCCCTCTGCGCACGTGAGCCGCGCGTCCCCGCCGACCGGCTGGTCGCGGAGATGGTGCCGCCGCCGCGTTTCGATTCCGTACGTTTCGATACGTACGTCCCCGACCCGAACCAGCCGAGCCAGCCCGAGGCCGTCACGGTCCTGAGTGAATTCGCCGCGGGACTGGGCGGGGCGCACGCGGCGCGGAACGGGAAGGGCCAGGGGCCGGGGCAGGCCAAAAAGCGCTGGTTCGCCAGAAAGCCGCAGGCGCCCACCGGCCCGCGCGGGGTCTATCTCGACGGCGGGTACGGCGTCGGCAAGACGCACCTGCTGGCGTCCCTGTGGCACGCCACCCCCGCCGTGCCGGAGCTGAAAGCGTTCGGCACGTTCGTGGAGCTGACGAATCTGGTCGGTGCGCTGGGCTTCCAGCAGACCGTGCAGACGCTCAGCGGCCACCGGCTCCTCTGCATCGACGAATTCGAACTGGACGACCCGGGCGACACCGTCCTGGTGTCCAGCCTGCTCGGCAGGCTGGTCGACGCGGGCGTCGCACTGGCCGCGACCTCCAACACCCTGCCGGGCAAGCTCGGCGAGGGCCGGTTCGCCGCCGCCGACTTCCTGCGGGAGATCCAGGGCCTGTCGGCACAGTTCCGGCCCCTGCGTATCGACGGCGAGGACTACCGCCACCGCGGACTGCCCGAGGCTCCTCCCCCGTACACCGACGAGCAGGTGACCAAGGCCGCGTACGCCACCGAGGGCGCCAGCCTGGACGACTTCCCCGGCCTGCTCGACCACCTCGCCACGGTCCACCCGAGCCGGTACGGGGCGCTCACGGACGGACTGCGGGCCGTCTGCCTCACGGATGTCTCGCCGGTGCCCAACCAGTCGACGGCGCTGCGGCTCGTCGTCCTCGCGGACCGGCTGTACGACCGGGAGGTTCCGGTGCTCGCCTCCGGCCTGCCCTTCGACCGGCTGTTCGGTGAAGAGATGTTGAACGGCGGCTACCGCAAAAAGTACTTCCGTGCCATCTCCCGTCTGACCGCACTGGCGAGGGACGCGAAGGGGCTGGTCACCCAGTAGGTTGGGGGCTTTGGGGGCGGCAACCCTTCAGGGGCGGCGGTCCCCCGTGACCATCCTTGACCATCGGAAGGAACCACCATGGCTACTGTTCGCACCGCTCACACGGTCTGGGAAGGCGAGCTGATCAAGGGCTCGGGCACCGTCTCTTTCGACTCCTCGGGCATCTCCGACCAGGCGGTCTCCTGGCCGTCCCGCGCAGAGGAGGCGAACGGCAAGACCAGCCCGGAAGAGCTGATCGCGGCCGCCCATTCCAGCTGCTTCTCGATGGCTCTCTCGCACGGCCTGACCGGCGCCGGTACGCCGCCGACCAAGCTGGAGACCAAGGCCGATGTCACGTTCCAGCCGGGCGAGGGCATCACCGGCATCCACCTCACGGTGAAGGGTGAGGTCCCGGGTCTGGACGCCGAGGCGTTCCAGGCCGCGGCCGCCGACGCCAAGGCGAACTGCCCGGTCAGCCAGGCGCTGACGGGGACGACCATCACGCTGAGCGCCGAGCTCGCCTGACTCGGACCGCATCACGGTTCGCGTTGGATTCGCTTCGGGTCCGAACCTGGTTCGGACCCGAAGCGAATCAGCCGTCCGGCGGATCGTCGGAAGCAGCCGTACCACGCGACACCCGAGGCTGGCGGTGACTCGCATGGTTCACGTGTCCGACACCACGTGATACACACATGCGGGTCACATCTCCTGTCCGCCAGCAGGGAGTTGCCTCATGTCCGCAACACGACGTCAGATCCTCGCCCGTACCGGAGCGACCGCCGCGGGTATCGCCTTCAGCGGTGCCGTATCGGAGCTCTTCACCGGCTCCGCGGTCGCTCAGGGACTGGGCCACAGCGGCTACGGTCCGCTCGTGCCCGACCCGGACGGTCTGCTCGATCTTCCCAAGGGATTCCGCTACAAGGTCCTGTCCAGAGAGGGCGACCAGCTCCGCTCCGGCGAGGGCAAGGTACCCAGCAACCACGACGGCATGGCCGCCTTCGCCGGCCGTCGCGGCCGTGTCCACCTCGTACGCAACCACGAGAACCGCCCCACCGCCTCGATCTCCGTGCCGACAGTCTCCGGCATCACGTACGACCCGATGGGCAAGGGCGGCTGTACGGCGCTCGAACTGGACGGCCGCAACAACGTCCTCGCCGAACACGTCGCCATCGCCGGCACCGCCGTCAACTGCGCGGGCGGGCCCACGCCTTGGGGCACCTGGCTCACCTGCGAGGAGACCGAGGACCGGGCCGGCACCAACGGCTACACCAAGGACCATGGCTTCATCTTCGAGGTCGACGGCGCCGATCCGCGCCGCACCGGAGCCGTACCGCTGACCGCCATGGGCCGCTTCCAGCACGAGGCCATCGCGATCGACCCCGGCAGCGGCACGGTCTACGAGACGGAGGACGCGTTCGACAAACCGTTCGGGCTCTTCTACCGCTTCCTGCCGGAGAAGCCGCGCGGCGGAATCGGTTCGCTGCGCGCGGGCGGCGCCCTGGAGGCCATGCGGGTGCCGGGGGTACCGGACCTCTCGGCCGTGCAGGAGACGGGCGCGAGCTTCGACGGGGTCGAGTGGGTCCCCGTACCCGACCCGCTGGCGAAGGAGACCCCCATCCGCCTCCAGGACTTCGGCCCCCGGGGCATCACCCACGCGCAGAAGCTGGAGGGCTGCTACTGGGGCGGCCGCTCGGTCTATTTCGTGTCCAGCTTCGCGCACCGCTCTGAGGGCTCGGCCGCGACCCACTTCGGGCAGGTGTGGAAGTACGAGCCGCACCGGCGCCGGCTCACGCTCGTGATCGTCTTCGGCCCGGACACGGACATCCAGCTGCCGGGCGAGTCCCCCGACAACATCTGCCTCGCGCCCAGCGGCGGCCTGATGGTGTGCGAGGACGGCGGGGGCGCCCAGCATGTGTACGGGGTGACGCGGCAGGGCGAGGTGTACGCGATGGCGCGCGGCGCGCAGAACGTCGGCACGCCGGAGGTTCCGGAGTGGGGCGAATTCGCCGGGGTCACCTTCTCGCCGGACGGCGACACGATGTACATGAACTGCTACCGGCCGGGGACGACCTTCGCCGTGACCGGCCCCTGGCGCTCATAGCCGTACCGGCCCGACGTCCGCGGCCGCTGCTCCACCAGCGGTCGCGGACCGCGTCGATCCGACGCAACCTCGGAAGGAACTGACCGGAAGGGGTGCGCAGTGGCCAAGAAGGTGGCGAAGAAGCCGGAGAAGAAGGACAAGAAGCGGAAGCAGCCGCCACCGGCTCTCCGCGAGCTGCTGCGCATCCCCGAGGCCGACGCCGTCGACCTCTCCTCGTACGACTCCCGGGCCACCCCGGGCGGCCCCAAGGACAAGGCGACGGCACTCGCGGCCACCACCCGGCTGGCGGAACATCTCACCGGCGCCCAGGAACGCCTGTACGCGTCCAGCACGGCGGGCGACACCCGCCGGATCCTCCTGGTCCTCCAGGGCATGGACACCAGCGGCAAGGGCGGCACGGTCAAGCATGTGATCGGCCACCTCAACCCCGCCGGCTGCCGGGTCAGGGCGTTCAAGACCCCGACCCCGGAGGAGCGGAGACACCCGTTCCTGTGGCGCGTCAGACGGGCACTCCCGGACTCCGGCGAGATCGGCATCTTCGACCGCTCGCACTACGAGGACGTCCTGGTCGCCCGTGTCCGCGAACTGGTACCGAGGCGCGACCTCGGCCGCCGCTACGGGCAGATCAACCGCTTCGAGCAGGGGCTCGTCGATGGCGGCGTGACGATCGTGAAGGTGTTCCTCCACATCGGCTACGAGGAACAGCGCGCCCGCCTCCTGGCCCGCCTCGACAACCCGGACAAGCACTGGAAGTTCAGCCCGTCCGACATCGACGACCGTGCCCTGTGGCCCGACTACCAGGAGGCGTACGAGCTCGCCCTGCACCGCTGCTCGTCGGCCGCGGCACCCTGGTACCTGGTCCCGGCGGACCGTAAGTGGTACCGCAACTGGGCGATCAGCACGCTGCTGCTGGAGCATCTGGAAGCGCTCGACCCGAGGTATCCGCAGGCCGGCTTCGACGTCGAGGAAGCCCGTCAGCGACTCCTGGCGATGCCCTGACTCTGGGCCGGGGAGACGTTCTGACCCCGCTCCAGGCCATGCCCGGAACTCCTCCTGACCCCGCTCCGGGCCATGCCCTGACCCCGCTCCGGTGGCTTCGGCTCGCGGGCGAGCGCCGTACACCCATTCCGGACAGATCATCATATATTTTCCGTGAATGATCACATTCGCGCGTGCGCTCGCCACTGTCGTCGTCCTGGGTGTCGCCCTCGCCGGGTGCGGTGGCAGCGCCGACAAGCCCGTGACCCCCGGGTCGCCCGCCTCTCCTCAGTCCGCCTCCCCCGGAGCCGCCGCAGTGAAGGGGCCCCCGACCCTGGCTCCCGCTCCCGGCGGGCTGACGCCTGTCTTCAAGCGCGGCGGCCCGGCCGCAGGGAAGACCGTGGCACTCACCTTCGACGCCGACATGACGGCCGATCAGGGGCCACGAGCGGCGCGTGGCGAACGCTTCGACAATCCCTCGCTGATCGCTCTGCTGCGACGGCTCGAAATCCCGTCGACGGTCTTCATGACCGGACGGTGGGCCGAGGAGTACCCGACCCAGGCGAACGCGATCGGCAACGACCCCCTCTTCGAGATCGCCAACCACTCCTACAGCCACTACGCGTTCACCGCGGACTGCTACGGGCTGCCGAGGGTCGGCGGCGAGCAGATGAACGCCGACGTACAGCGTGCCTTCACCGCGTTCCGTGAGGCGGGGGCGACGAATGTGGTGCCGTACTTCCGCTTCCCCGGAGGCTGTTACGACAAGGCGTCGCTGCGGGCCCTCGCCCCGGCCAAGGTGACAGCGGTGCAGTGGGACGTCGTCAGCGGCGACGCCTTCGCCACGGACGCCGAAGCCGTCGCCGAGCAGGTGCTCAAGGATGTGAAGCCGGGCTCACTGGTGGTGATGCACTGCACGCGCAGCGCGGCGCCGGTGACGGAGGAGGCCGTGCAGCTGATCGTTCCCGAGCTGCGGAAGCGTGGCTACCGCTTCGTCAAGGTCTCCGAGCTGATGAAGCACTGAGCGTGAGCGGCGAGCGTACTCACCGTCGCGTCTCAGCCTCGCCGCACGGCCACCGCGCAGGCCGTCGCCGCCGCCACCGCCGCCGCCAGGGCCGCCGCGACGAACGGCAGGGCCGGTATGTGGACCGCACCTGTCAGCGAACCGGTCACCAGTCCGCTGATCGCGTACTTCGCCGGTGACCCGCCGACGACCAGAGCCGCCAGGGCCACCACCGCGTTCACCGCGATCGACCAGCCCCGGCGGCGCAGCAGCGGCCTGCTGCACAGCGCGCCGACCGCCAGGCCGAGCAGCAGGCAGACGGCGGCGGCGAGCAGTCCCGCCGTCCCGGCCGGGAGCAGGGGCACTTCCACGGTGTGGTCGGCGTTCAGCGGCTCACTGATCACCAGGACGATCAGCGTGCCGACCGCCGCGAGTACGACCGCGAAGACGGTCGCGGCCAGCAGAGCGGCGAGGTGGGCCCGGTGAGTCCCGGTCGCGGCCGCGGTGACGGCACGCGCGGCGGCCGGTTCCTGCGTGACACAGATCCGGACCAGCCAGGCGGTGACGGGCAGCAGCGCGGCTGCCGCGTAGCCGAGCGCGTCCAGGACCGGCTGTCCCGCCTGCACCCCGACCGCGAGGTATGTCCCGTACAGAATGATCGGCGGCAGCCAGCGCTGAGAATGCAGCAGCAGGGAGATCTGATAGCGCAGCAGGGCCGTCATGAGGAGGGGCGCCTCGTCGTCGTGTCTGAGCTTGCGGAGGTGGTGGAGGTGGCGGAGGAAAGGGGCTTGTCGGTGGCTCCGCGAGCGGCGGGATCGGAAGGCTCGGCGGCCTCACCGTGCTCTGCGGGCTCGACTTGCTCAGCGAGCTCGACTTGCTCTACGGGCTCAGAAGACCCCGCGGCCTCCGCGGACTCGGTGAATCCCACCTCCCTGATGTGCCAGGGCGGACGCGCCGTCAGCAACGCCCGCAGCAGCGTGTCGGAGTGCACCGCCGGTGCCGTGAGCAGTACGGAGCCGTCCTCCGGACCCGTCTCGTACGCCGGTGAGCCCGGCAGCCCGTCGGGCGGCGCGGCCCCCTTCGGGCCCTCGGCCACGATCCGTACCCTCGGACCCCGCACGGCCACGGTGGCGCGGCTGTCCCGCGTACCGTCCGCGCGCTCACCGGAGTCCGTACGGCGCACCAGGCCGGACTCCGCCACCACGTACACCTCGTCCTCGACGCCCGCCAGCCGCCGCGGGTCGTGGTCGACGAACACGACCGAGCCGCCCGCCGCGACGCGCTCGGCGACCGCCCGGTCCAGTTCCTCGCGGGCCGAGGCGTCGAGCCCGGTCCAGGCCTCGTCGAGCACCAGCAACTCCGGCTCGGCGAGCAGCGCCTGGGCGACCGCGACCTTCTGGCTGGTCCCCTTGGACAGCTCGGACATCTCCGTATAGGCGTGTTCCGCCGCCCCGAACCGTTCGAGCCACTCGTCGGCACCGGCCTCCGCGGCCTCGCGCCCCAGCCCGTGGATCCGGCCCAGATGGACCAGATAACCGGTGGCCGTGAAGGGCAGGGAGACCGGGAAGCGCTCGGGGACGTACGCCGTGCGGGCACCACCGGTGACGCGCCCCTCCGTGGGCGCTTCGATGCCCGCGAGTAACCGCAACAGGGTTGATTTCCCACTGCCGTTGGCGCCCTCGACGCGGACCAGGGCGCGCGCGGGCAGATCGAGATCGATCCCGCGCAGCACCCACGGTCCGCGGAGGCCGTAACGGCGGCCCACGCTCTGGAGTTTCATCACCACATGATCTCAGTACGGTTCTACGCCCGGGTCGGTTCAGCACCCGGGTCAAATGGGCTTCCGGGGCAGTTCGGCGCCCGGGGCGGTTCGGTTACCCGGAGGTTCGGTTACGCGGAGGCCTTCTGCGGAGTGGCCTCGCTCGGCCGGACGATCACGAAGCCCTCCCCCTGGAGCATGAGTTGGACGGCCTCGCCCGAACCCCCTCGGATCATCGAGCCGACGGACTGTGAGCGGTGCAGCGAGGTGCTGAGGTGCGCGCTCCACCCGACGAGCGCGTCCGTGTCGACGTACACCGGCGCCTGCCCGCTGACGGGGATGACGATGGGGGTGCCCTCACAGATGACGCCGAGCTTCCCTTGCCCGGTGAAGACGCTGTTGAAGAGGCCGCCACCGGTCATTCCGGCGCCCTTCACCGTCTTGATCTCGTACGAGAGGGTCGCGTCGAAGCAGAGCACGTTGCGGCCGTTGATCGTGAGCGCGTCGCCCTGCTCTATGTCGACGATGAAGCAGTTGGCGGCCTCGTGCGCGAACCAGGCCTCGCCCTGCCCCTTGACGGCCATCAGCGGCAGCCCCTCTCCCGTGACGGCCCGCTTGAGCATGCCGCCGATGCCCTGGCCCTTGCGCTCGAACTGGAGGCCGCCGCGGTAGGCGACCATGGATCCCTGCCGTGCGTACATCTCGCCGTTCACGGCGTACTTGATCGATTTGGTGTTCTGCAGGGTCATGCCGGGGACGGTCGCCGCCTGCGCCATGTGTTCCGTGGAGAAAAGATCGCTCTTCATGCCGTGCATCGTCGCCCGGAGGCCTGCCTTCCGCCAAGAAAGGTTCGGCCAAGAAAACGAGACGGTACGGCTGGCAGACTGGAGCCGTGAGCAGCGACACCAGCGATACGAACGAGACGAAGCGCCCTGACCGCGCGGACGACGGCGGCAGCCCTGACAGCGCCTCCCGGCCCTTGCGGCACGAGCAGGCCTCCCGCGACGCCGCTCGGCAGTACGTACTGCCGCTGGTGGTCCGGATCGAGAAGGCCTCCCCTCCCGCCCGTACCGACGCCCTGGAGACCGCGGCCCGCGCGGTGCTCGTCATGCTCTCCGACGAACGGTCGCTGGGCGAGGGCGAGTGGGCCCAGGCCATGCGCGACTGGCAGGACGCCCAGATCCGCAAGGTCGTACGGCGGGCGCGTGGCGCGGAGTGGCGCCGCGCCACGGCGCTCCCGGGCCTCACGGTCACCGGACCCGCAACCGCAACCGCAACCGCAACCGCAACCGCAACCGCAACCAGCGACAGCGAACCCGCCACAGACGCGGAACCGGCACCGGCACCGGCACAGACGTCGGTACCGCCCGCCGAGGTACGCGTCTTTCCACCCGTCCCGCTCGACGGCTGGCCCAAGGATCTGGCCAAGCTCCAGGTCTCGGGCACCGATCTGGCCGACCCCGAACCACCGCCCGCACCGGACCCGGCCCACCCCGTCCTGTGGCTGAACCCCGAGCTGGACATGTCGGCGGGCAAAACCATGGCCCAGGTCGGCCACGGCGCCCAACTCGCCTGGTGGGAACTGTCGGAGACCGACCGCAAGGCCTGGCGCGAGGCCGGATTCCCACTCGCCGTACGCACGGCCGACGCCCACCGCTGGCGCGAACTCACGGCCGGCGGCCTGCCGGTGGTCCACGACGCCGGCTTCACGGAGATCGCTCCCGGGGAGACCGTCGCGGTCGAAGGGGGCACCGGCTTCTGCCCTCTCCCGCGCGAACGACGGCCGTAGGCGGGCGACTTCCGGCGCCCGGCGCGGAAGCGACGGGGGCGTGCAGGTGCCTCGGCACTCAGTGGTTGCCGTGTGCCCACTGCGCGGCCCGGACCGTTCCTTCCTGGATGTCCTGCCGAGGCAGTTGAAGGCCGAGCGCGGTGTCCAGAGCGTGGAAGTACAGTTCGAACTCGCCGGTCAGTTCGGGGTGGTCCAGCTCGGCGCGGCGCAGGGCCTGGTTGAGGAAGTCGAGCTGACCGCCCCGGTAGTAGGGGGCGCGGCCCCGCTTGTACCCGATCAGTTCCAGGGTCCCCCAGTCGTCGTCGATGCGGTGGCCGTCACGCGTGTGGTCGAAGGTGTACATGCCCCTTGCCGGGAACGCGCCCAGCCGCACGGTTTCTGTGACTCCGAGCCGGGAGAGAGCCGTACTGTCGCCCCGGGTTCCGGGGGGTGTCTCGTGGTACATCAGAAACGCCCAGTCGCCCGCCTGCCCGAAGCAGAAGGTCTTCCAGACTGTTTCCCAGTAGTCGCGGGCGGTGCCGTCCATGCTGCGCAGGTCGGACAGACGTGTCCCGGTGGCGGTCTGCTCGGGGTCGGCTCCATGAAGCACGGCGATCTGTTCGGCGCTGATGCCGTCGCCGCGGAAGAAGGCAAGGTGGGTGTAGGGGTCCTGCTCATGCCAGGTGCCGGCGATCCAGGCGAAGCGTTCCAACGGGTCATGTCCGCACGGCTGTGCCGTCTCTGTACCGTCCATGCCACCGCTGCGGAATCTTCTTCCCCACGCGGGGTTGATCTCGTGCAGCATCTCGGCCTGCCCGGTGACCACGTTGGTGACCGGGCCGTGGCCGAGGGAGCGGGCCGCAATGTGCTCGGCGAGACGGTGGACGACTTCTTCGGCGGCGAAGTACAGCACCTGGTCGAGGTCTTGGGTGGCGAAGACCTCCCGGTAACGGCTGAGGTTGCCGCGCACGGTGCCGTCGTCTTCCAGGACCAATAAGAGGCCACCGGTGAGGCCCGCGCGCTGTTCGTACTGGTCGGGTGATGTGCCGATGGGCGGGAGCATGGCATCGTCGAGCAGGTCGGAGCGTCCGGCCATCTGGTGCCATGCCTGTTTGAGTGCGTGCTCGGTTATACGCATGGGCGTGATTATGTGGCGAGGCACTGACTTGGCCTGGCCGAAGTGCCCAGGCGTTGGCCGGCATCTGCTCGCTCGCGGTTCAGGCGGGCGCAGCGCTCGTCCGGTCATGGGTGAACCTCCGGACCGGGACGATCGGGTTCCGTCGGATGAGGGTGATGCCGTACCCGACGATCCAGACGACCCACAGCAGCCAGCCGACGAGGCCGAGGAGGCCCATGGCCCCGCCGTTGTCGATGACCCAGTGGGCGAGGGTGGCCGAACTGAACTGCAGTACGGCGGCGAGCAGCCCCAAGCAGGTGTGCCAGGGCCGGGTCAGACCGGTGCGCAGGCCGCCGACGGACAGGCCGAGGAGGGCAAGCGCCAGAAAGGTTCCGTTGAGGGTGAAGACCGCATCGTGCAGCGCCCACAATCCCGCGGTCGCGGAGGGGTCGTGCGGGGCTGTCGAGGTCAGCGCGAGGCGGATCGCGACGACCCCGGCGAAGGTGACGTTCTGAAGGACCAGGCCGGCGAGTCCGAGCAGCGACCAAGCCTCGCCTCGGCCGTGCTCGGACCGCCGTAACGCGACGAACGCTCCCGCGCCGAACAAGGTGGCCAGGATCCAGGCACCGGGTGCGAGCGCGCTTCCGATGCCGACGGCGGTGCCTTGCGTGGAGAAGAACTCGGTGACCTCACCGGCCTCCGCGCCGGTGAGGGGCATACCGGCGGGCACCATGATCACGTTACCGAGGGTGATCATGGCGGCGAAGCCGATGGCGGCCATGCCGCCGAGCCGGGAGAAACCGCTGGTGGTCAACTTGACTTGGTGTGACATATATTCATTATAAGCAGCGTAAAATCGGGAAGGTCAAGGCATGAACGAGGAGCAGGGCCGACGTCGCTACGACTCACTGCGCCGGACGACACAGGCGCTGGAGACCCGGGCCGGGATCGCCGACGCCGCGCGCCGGCTCTTCGACGCCCGGGGCTGGGCGGGCACGACCGTCCGAGATGTGGCGCGCGAGGCGGGGGTCTCCGTGCCCACCGTCTACGCGACGTACGGCAACAAGACCGGACTGACCCGGGCCGTGGCCGATTCGGCCGACCTGTCCGCCGACGCGCCGCAGATGCTCGCGGAACTGGAGGCCGCGGCGGCGGACCCCCGGCGCCAGCTGAGGGCGATGGCCGGCTATGACCGGCGGCTGTTCGAGCGTGCGGGCGACGTCATCACGCTGATCCGCGAAGCGGGCCGCAGCGAACCCGAGCTCGCCACGGCTTACCGTGACGGTCGCGAGCGGGGCGACGAAACCCGGGTTCAGGTCTTCGCGTCCTGGCCGGCCGGCACCCTTCGCCCCGGCCTGGATCTGCCGACGGCCGTCGACATCTACGCGGCCATCTGCACCATCGACGTCTACACCACACTCACCACCGAACGTGGCTGGCTGCCCGGTCGCGTTGAGGAGTGGTGGGGGCAGACACTGGTCCGCGAGCTCTTGAGTTAGCCGGCTGTCCGGCCTCGACGGGGGCCGTCTCTCCGGCGCAGCCGTCACGACAGAGCCGCCAGAACTGCTGAGGTCCACCGTCAGTTGATCATCCGTCGCCGGGGAGCTGAACGCTCCGGCTCCGTCGTACGTATCTCCCCGTGCCGCCAAGTAAGTTGAACGGCCCTTCGGTCAGCGGTTGATTCAGCGGTGTCACAATTCGGTTCGGGAGGCAGCACATTGTTGCGACGCATCAACGGTACGGCGCTCATCATCGCGGCATTGGCCGTCACAGTCGGGGCGCTGGCCTTCCCCGTCTGGTCCTACGCCGACCGTTCCGGTACGGGCCAGGCCAACCTCAACGCCTCCTCGGTGGCGACGCAGTGGGGCCCGCTCTCCGCGACCGACCGGGACTTCCTGGTCAAGGTGCGGCTGGCCGGACTCTGGGAGCTGCCGGCCGGGCAGCAGGCCATCGAACGGGCCCCCACCAAGGCCATCAAGGACTGCGGTGACCACCTTGTCGTCGGCCATACCGACCTCGACAAGCGGGCCCGTAACGTGGCGGCGAAGCTCGGTGTCCAGCTGCCGAACCAGCCGAACGAACAGCAGCAGGGCTGGCTCAGGGAGCTCTCGGCGGCCAGCGGCCAGGAGTACGAGAGGAAGTTCGCCAATCTGCTGCGCAACGCGCACGGCAAGGTCTTCGCCCTGATCGCCCAGGTACGTCACACCACCCGGAACACGCTCATCCGGCAGCTGGCCTCGGACACCAACCAGACCGTGCTGGACCACATCACGATGCTCGAGGCCACCGGCATGGTCGACTTCGACGGTCTCGCCAACGAAGCCGCGGGCGGCGCGACGGCCAGCCCGACCGGTCCGCCGCCGCCCAACGGCAACCTGCCGCCCGCGCCGAAGGCCGTCGAGCCGACCGGTAACGGGAACTTCACCTCCGAGCCCTCCACCCAGCCGGGCGCCCCGACGGCGGTCAACACCAACCGGCCGGACCCGGAGACCACATAGGGCCGGTCGCGGACACTCCGCGGTCCCGGGAGACTCCCGGGACCGCGACTCCGACAGCTCAGAACACACAGCTCAGAAAAACACAGCTCAAGCTCGATGGAACCTCAAATCAAGCTCTGAACGTCTCCCTCTGCGGATTCACCGGCGCCTGTCGGGGTCATGACCCCAAGCACCACGACGTGACAGGCGCCGAGGAGACCGTAGAGGGGGAGCCTTGAACGACACGCCACAGCTGGGGATCGGCATCGGCTGGCGGCCGGAGATCGCCGACGCGGTCGAAGCGCTGCCCGGGATCGACTGGGTCGAAGCCGTCGCGGAGAACCTCTGCCCCGGCCACCTGCCCGATTCCCTCCTGCGCCTCGGCGAGCGCGGTGTCACCGTCGTCCCGCACGGGGTCTCGCTCGGCCTCGGCGGCGCGGACCGCCCGGACGCACAGCGCCTGAGGGACCTCTCCGAGCGAGCCGAGGCCCTCGGGTCACCACTGGTCACCGAGCACATCGCATTCGTACGGGCCGGTGGCGCGCTCACCGGGTCGCCCGTACTGGAAGCCGGTCACCTGCTCCCTGTCCCGCGAACCTGGGACGCGCTGCGCGTGCTCTGCGAGAACGTACGGATCGCCCAGGACTCCCTGCCCGTGCCGCTCGCCGTGGAGAACATCGCCGCGCTGATCTCCTGGCCCGACGAGGAGATGAGCGAGGGACAGTTCCTCGCGGAGCTGGTCGAGCGCACCGGCGTCCGGCTGCTGATCGACGTCGCCAATTTGCACACCAATCACGTGAACCGCGGCGAGGACCCGGCGAAGGCCCTGGACGAACTGCCGGTCGAGGCCATCGCGTACGTCCATGTCGCGGGCGGCATCGAGCGCGACGGCGTCTGGCACGACACCCACGCCCACCCGGTCACACGGCCCGTACTCGATGTGCTGACGGAGCTGCGCTCGCGGGTCGCCCCGCCGGGCGTACTGCTGGAGCGCGACGACGACTTCCCGCCGGCGGCGGAGCTCGCGGGTGAACTGGCCGTGATCCGCGAGACGATCACGGCCACCGCGGGACGGGCCACCGCGGCTCCCGGGCCGACGCCCGGCGCCGAGCCGAACACCGGAACGGAGACCGGGGTGGTGACAGAGCCCGCGACCGTGACCGGAATCACCGACGCCGCCCGCGAGCGTCTTGCCCTCGCCGAGACCGCCCTTCTCTCCGCCCTGGTCGCCGGCGCACCCGTACCGCCGGGATTCGACTCCAGGCGCCTGGCCGTACAGAGCCGTGCCCTCGCCGCCAAGCGCGCCGACGTGATCGCCAAGGTGGCACCGGAACTGCCGGAGATCCTCGGCGACGGATACCGCCCGGCGTTCCTCGCGTACGCCGCGCACCGTCCCATGAGTGCCGGATACCGGCGCGACGCGCTCGACTTCGCCGAGCATCTGCTGATCGACGGGCGGCCCGAGCGATCCGCGGCCCGTCGTCGGCTGACGCTCTGGTGGGAGGAGCGCGCCGGAGCGCGTCCGCCCCGCCGGGCGACCCGCCTCGTCCGAGTGGCGCGCGCGGCGCTGGGCAGGAGGTGACGCATGACGCTCGCTCTCGTTCTGCTGGTCCATCTGGGCGTCGCGGTCTCGACCGTCCTGCTGCTGGTCTCCGTGAGGCAGTTGCGCAGCCGGGGCTCGGGCAGTGCCATCCATGACGCGATGGAGGCCGCGTTCCTCGGTGGCGGTCCGGGCCGGGTCGCGGACGCCGCGATCGCCGGGATGCACGCGGACGGACGGCTGACCGTCGGCGGGCCGGGCATCGTCGCCGTGCAGCGGGCGGTCGCCCACCACCCGGTGGAACAGCTGGTGCTCCAGGAGCATGCCGCGGCGCCCAATGGCGCCCTGCACGCGCTGCGTCTCGCGGTGATGCGGGGCTGGGCCGTCCAGCAGGTGGGCGACGTTCTCGCGGCCCGTGGGCTGCTGGTGGCACCGGCCGAGTGCCGTACGGTGCGCAAATGGGGCGTCATCCAGGCGGCGGTCTGCTTCATCTCCCTGCCGGTGGCGGTCCTCCTGTCCATCGTGGTCGCCATCGGCAGCCCTCCCGGCGGCAGCGGCCCGCTCGCCTTCTCTGTTCTGCCGATCCTGTTCGTGGGCGGACTCTTCGGCGCGAACTGCGCGTCGGCCGCGCGGCATCGCGTCACCCACGGCGGACGGCGGGCGCTGCTGAACTTCCAGGCCGGAGTTCCGTCCGGAGCCTCGCTGCCGGCGGGTCAGCCGCCGTTGACGCAGCCCTCGGTCGCCCAGCTGGTCGCGGCGCACGGTCTCGCGGGAATACCGGACCCCTTGCTGCGGGAGCAGTTGCGGGTGGCCGCGCGGCTGCGGCCGGGGCGGGACTACGTACCGGCACCGCACACGGCCGCCGCGGCGGTGGCGTGGTGCTCCGGCGCGCAGCCCGGTTCCGGTACGGGGTGCGGCGGGGCCGGGTCGGGATGCGGCGCCGGCTCCTGCGGAGGCGGAGGAGGAAGCGGGGGAGGTTCGGCCGGCGGCAGCGGCTGTGGGGGAAGCAGTGGCAGCAGCTGCGGGGGGAGCAGTGGCAGCAGCTGCGGCGGGGGCGGTGGCGGAGGAGGAAGCAGTTGTGGCGGCGGAGGCGGGGGTTCCTGAACACCCGCCCGCGGGGGTTCCTGAACACCCGCCCGCCGGAGGGGCGTTGGCCCAGGTGACGCTCCGCCGGGGAAGCCGCCCGTACGACCCGCCGTAACGCCCCGCTGTCAGGTTCCGCCCCGCCGGCGGCCCCACCTGCACAGTCCGTCCCGTCCCGCACCCCCGGAGGCCCTCCCGGGTGGCCGCACGGCGCACCGGGGTCATTGCCCTCGACACCGCGCACAAGTCCTTGCGAAGCCCTGCCCCTCTGCCGACCCTTCGGCGTGCGGTTGACCCCCAGCCGCTCGCACGAAGGGAACGCGATGAGAGCAGTAGTGAAGTACGGGGCTCTGACGACCCTCGGCTCCCTGGTCCTGTCGACCCTCGTCGTCGCCCCCGCCGACGGCGCCGATGTCACCAGGGGCAACGCGACTCTCCAGAACGTCACCGCCCGGAGCGCCACAGCCGGGAGCGCCGGCACCAGGCACACCACCCCTGCCGAGGCCCACGGCGTCATCCGTGCCGTCGCACGCGCCACCGGCGCCGGCATCACCTTCGGCGCCTGTCCCAAGGCCGAGAGCCTGCCCGCCCCCATCACCTGCGGCAAGGTCCAGGTCCCGCTCGACTACGCCGAGCCCGACGGCCGGAAGATCAGCCTCACCGTCAGCCGCGTCCGCGGGAGCGGAAAGGCCGGCCAACGGCAGGGAGCCCTGGTCTTCAACCCCGGCGGCCCCGGGGCCTCAGGCATGTACTTCCCGCTGGCCGCCAAGCTCCCCGGGTGGAAGCGGATCGCCAGGGCGTACGACCTCGTCGGTTACGCCCCTCGTGGAGTCGGCCGCTCCGCCCCGCTCTCCTGCGAGAACCCGGCGGATTTCGCCAAGGCCCCCACTCAGTCCCCGGTGCACCCCTCCGAGTCCTACAAACGGGAGCGGATCGCCGAGGCCAAGGCGTACGCCCTGGGCTGTGCCCGTAACGCCGGCGCCGCGCTCCCCCACTACAACTCGCTCAACAACGCCCGCGATCTGGATGTGCTGCGCGCGGCGCTCGGCGAGCGGAAGCTGACCTTCATGGGCGCGTCGTACGGAACGTACTTCGGCGCGCTCTACGCGAAGCTCTTCCCGTCCCACGTACGCCGGATGGTCTTCGACTCCGCGGTCAACCCGGACCCGCGGCAGATCTGGTACGGCAACAACATGGACCAGTCGATCGCGTTCGAGCGGCGCTGGGGCGACTTCCTTACCTGGGTCGCCAAACACAACAAGACGTACCGTCTGGGCGCCAACGCCGAGGCGGTGCGACGCAGTTACGAGAAGGTCCGCGCCGGGGTCGCGCGTGAGCCGGCCGGTGGGAAGGTCGGGCCCGGTCAGCTCCAGGCGGCGATGCTCGGGGCCGGTTACTACGACGACTACTGGGCGAGCCGCGCCTCCGCTCTCGCCGCGTACCTGAAGGGCAATCCCAAGCCGCTGATCTCCCAGGCCGCCCCGAAGCCGGCGGCAGCCGCCGACAGCGAGAACAGCAACGCCGTCTACACCGCGGTCGAGTGCAATGACGCGCCCTGGCCGACGGACTGGAAGGACTGGGACCGCGACAACACCGAACTCGCCCGGATCGCGCCGTTCGAGGCCTGGGACAACGCCTGGATGAATCTCCCGTGCGCCTTCTGGCCCGCGCCCAGGCAGCAGCCGGTGGATGTCCGCACCCGGCCGGGCGAGCTGCCCCCGACACTGATCCTGGCCGCCGAACGCGACGCCGCCACACCGTACGAGGGGGCGCTGGAACTCCACCGGCGTCTCGCCGGATCGGCCCTGGTGACCGAACGGAACGCCGGTACGCACGGGGTCGCCGGTGGCGGGAACGCCTGCGTCACCACGTATGTCGAGAACTACCTGCTGAGCGGAAAGGCACCGGCGCGGCGCACGGAGTGCGCACCACACCCGGAGCCGAAACCGGCGGCGCCCAAATCCGCCAACAGGCTTGTCGACCTGCAAAGAAAGCTCAATCCGGCTCCTCGGTCCTGACGGTAGGGGCGTGATGGGATCAGCGGCTCATGGCACACGCACGCGAACGACGCCGTGCCGCCGGAACCGTGACCCACCACCGGTAACCGGAGTACGGGCCCCGCAGTGCTCTGCGGGGCCCGTACGCGCGGTCAGACGGCAGGCTCGGGGAGCCGGCCGAAGTGTCCGGTGACACGCTCACGCAGGAGGACGTACTCCTCCCAGCGCCGGGGCAGAGGCCCCGGCGGGCGTTTGACGACACGGGCCGCGGTGACGGTCTGGCCGTCGTGGAACTGCTCGCGGGTCAGGTCGAGCTCCACGCCACCGGGCAGCCGATTCCACCAGTGAAACCCATGCTGCTCCCGGCCGCAGTGGACCTCCCCGACCATGAGGTCACCACCGAAGATGTCGTTGACGATCAAAGCCGTGATGTCACAGTGACCCCACGCCGGGTTTCCGGGCCGCCACTCGGCGCGGGCCAGGTCGTCCGGGGAACAGGTGTCGGCGGCCCAACTGGCGCGCAGGGCTTTGTCGATGACCAGCAAGTTCCAAGGAATCATGCCGCCAGCATCGCAGCCGCCACTGACATCGGCGGATCGCCAGGTCTCCTCGGATACTTGTCACTTCGTCGTAGCTTCAGGGCGCAGGGCCGTCTCATCAGCCCAACAGGGCGTCACAGGCAAGGAGTTGAAATGAGCGCACAGGACACGCAGAACGCGCCGGACGCGCCGGACACGAAGCACGCGCCGGACACGCCGGATACACCGGACACGGCCGAACAGCTGCGGGCGATCAGTGACGAGGTGTCGGACCGTTTCTACGAGCGGGCCGACGTGGTGCGGACGCTGATGGTGACACTGCTGGCCGGGCAGCACTCGTTGGTGCTCGGCCCGCCAGGAACGGCGAAGTCCGAGATGGCCCGGGAGCTCACGGGCAGAATCGAGGGGGCGGCCTACTGGGAGATCCTTCTGTCGAAGTTCACCGCGCCGACACGGATGTTCGGTCCCATCGATGTCGCCGCACTGGCCAGGGGCGAGTACCGCCAGGTCTACGACGGCCGCGCCACGACCGCGCATGTCGCGTTCATCGACGAGATTTTCAAGTGCTCCACGGCGGCGCTGAACGAGACGTTGGGCTACCTCAACGAGCGGATATACCACCCCGAGAGCGGCGGCGAGCCGATCCGCTGCCCCCTGATCGGGGCCATCACCGCGAGCAACGAACTGCCCGGCGGAGAGGATTCGGCCGCGATCTACGACCGGCTGCTGGTGCGGATCGAGGTCGGATACCTGGCAGACCCCTCGAACTTCGCCGCACTGGTCCGCTCCGCCGTCAGCCGCCCGGCGGCACCGGCACGGACCACCATCGAGCTGGCCGCCTTGCGGCACGCCGTGACCGAAGCCGTCCCGGCCGTGGAGGTCCCCGACGTGATCGTGGACGCGGTGTGCACGCTGCGGGCCGCCCTGCGCCGCAAGGAACTCGTCGCCTCCGACCGCCGCTGGCGCCAGGCGGTGGGCCTGCTCCAGGCGTCCGCGTACCTCGACGGCCGCCCGGCGGTCGCCGCGACCGACCTGTCGGTGCTGACCCACGTGCTGTGGGACTCCCCGGCCGAGCGCCCGACCGTCGAGCGCGAGGTGCTGCAACTGGTCAACCCCGACGCCAAGGAGGCTCTCGACCTGGCCGACGCGATCGAGGAGCTGGAGGCCCAGCTCGACGCCATGGCCGGGCAGTCCCGCGAGGCGCTCAGCGAGTGGGTCATCAAGAAGGCCCACAACAAGCTCGCCATGGCGGGAAAGCGGCTGGAGAAGCTGCGTGGGGAGGCGGCGGGCGCCGGCCGCTCCACCGCCGCCATCGACCGCGTCACCGGCCGCCAGCGCGCCGTCCGCGCCCGCGTCCTCACCGAGGCCCTCGGCATGGACGCGAGCATGGTGCAGGCCCAGCTCTGAACACCGGGGGACCAGGACCATGGGCAACACACCGAGGAAGCTCAACGAGCTGGCGGCCCCGGCCGGGAAGTGGCTGGGCCTGTCCGCCGCCGCTCCCGAGCGGCACACCGCGGCCGTGGTCGCGGACCGGTTCGAGAAGATCGCATGGCGCGACACCTACGAGCAGTCGGCCGGACTGCGCGAGCTGGCCGAGGAGTTGAACAAGCGGTACGACTGCACCACCGACCTCCTGACCGACATGTTCCTGGCCGCCTACAAGGTCGGCCCGCCGCTGCGCGAACGCTCGGAGATGGACCCCACGCGGCTGGTCAACCATCAGGTCATCACCTCGCTGGTGAAGTCGGTGGAGTTCGCCGAGCTGCGCCGGGAGACGGTCGGCGACCCGTACGCCGCCGCCATGGCCGTGCTCGCCCAAGCCACCGCGCTGCGCCGGATCCTGGAGGGCTCCCGGGATGCCCAGGAACAGACCGGGCGGGCGAAGACGGCCCAGCAGGACGCAGACGACGCGGCGACCGCCGTGGGCGAGGCGCTCCGGCAGGCCGCCGACGTGGCCGACGAGGACGGCACCGTACCGGCCCCGGCCGCCGACGCCGTACAACAGGCGATCGAGGCCGCCAAGGCCGTCGACACCGCCGCTCAGCAGGCCGCCCGGGACGCCGCGCAGGCCCTCGCGGCGGCGGCCCCCGGCATCCGTGCCGGCGCGCGGAACGCGGCGGCGAAGGCCGCCGAGGCCGTACGGGAGGAGGCCGCGCTGATGCGGGCATGGGGCGTCGCTCCCGGCGAGTTGGAGCGGATGCCCTTCGAACGGCGTGCCCGGCTCGCGGAGCGGCTGCACACCAGCCGTCTCGCGCAGTGGGCCGGGCTGATCGGCCGTTTCCGGCAGATGGCCGGCGGCGAGCGCGCCCGCAAGGTGGAGAACTCCACCGGAGAGCTGGTCGGCGTCACGCTCGGAAACGACCTCTCCCGCGTCATCCCCTCCGAGCTGACCAACCTCGGCCTGCCCGAGCTGCGTGCGGTGTTCGCCGCGCGCTACGCCGCCGGGGAGCTGATGCTCTACGACAGCCAGGGAGAACAGACCACCGGCCAGGGCGCCATCATCGCGTGCGTGGACACCTCGCACTCCATGTACGAGGCAGGGCCCGGCGGAGTCACCCGGGAGGCGTGGGCCAAGGCCTGCGCCCTGGCGCTGCTGGATCAGGCCCGTCATGCCAAGCGTGACTTCGTCGGCATCCTGTTCTCCGCCGCCGACAAGATCCAGATCTTCCGCTTCCCGGCCGGCGAGCCCGCCGGCATCGCCCGGGTGCTCGACTTCGCGGAGACCTTCCTCGGCGGCGGTACCAGCTACCAGAGGCCACTGACAGCGGCCGGTGAACTGCTGGAGGAGGAGTTCAACGACGCGGCCCGCGCGCGAGGCGACATCGTGATGATCACCGACGACGAATGCGGCGTCACCGAGGAATGGATGCGCGGCTGGAACGAGGCCAAACACCTGCTGGGCTTCCGGGTCTTCGGCGTGGCCATCGGCGCCCCACGCGCCGCCGAAGCCGGCTCGGTCCTGGAGGCCCTGTGCGACAACCTGCGCTCCATCGACGACCTCACCGATGTCCACGCAGCCGCCGACCTGTTCCGCGTGATCTGACCCGGTCTCAGCGACCTCGCAGGCAAGGTGGGGTGTGCTCTCGGGGGAGCATCGACCCGGGTTCCATCGGCCGCGATCGACGCGGAACGAGCCAGAACGGGGAAGAACGAGATTCTTCCCCGCAAGTCGCCACGTTCCGCGAGCCGGCGGCCGATGGGAACCCGGAGCCGAACCCGGTGTCGCTGGACGACCGGTCGAACAGCTGGAAGCTGCCGACGATCATCTGATCTTCCGGGCGGGATGGCCGGGTTCGCTCGTACGGAGCGGTCCCGGTCACCAAATCCACATCCCTCCAGCCTCGCACAGATACCCGCCCGCGTGCACACCAGCGCGGAGGGCTTGGGGGTCCTTACGGGTCCTTACCGGTCCTTACGCCAGTCCCGCCACGAGGTCCGCCACCGACTTGCGACGGCCGGTGTAGAACGGGACCTCTTCCCGCACGTACAACCGTGCCTGGGAGGCCCGCAGATGGCGCATCAGGTCGACGATCCGGTACAGCTCGTCGGCCTCGAACGCCAGAATCCACTCGTAGTCGCCGAGCGAGAACGACGCCACGGTGTTGGCGCGTACGTCCGGGTAGCCGCGGGCCATCTTGCCGTGGTCCGCGAGCATGTGGCGCCGCTCCTCGTCGGGCAGCAGGTACCAGTCGTACGAGCGCACGAAGGGGTAGACGCTCACATAGTCGCGGGGCGACTCGTCGGCCAGGAAGGCCGGCACGTGCGACTTGTTGAACTCGGCGGGACGGTGCAGCGCCATGTTCGACCAGACCGGCTCCAGCGCCCGCCCGAGCCGGGTGCGGCGGAAGCGGTTGTACGCGTCCTGGAGCTCGTCCGCGGTCTCCGCGTGCCACCAGATCATGACGTCGGCGTCGGCGCGCAGCCCGGACACGTCGTACGTCCCGCGTACGGTGATGTCCTTGGCGCCGAGCTGGTCGAACAGCTCCTGGACCTCGTCCGCGTAGCCGGTCCGGTCCTCGGGCAGCACGTCGCGCAGCTTGAAGACGGACCACAGCGTGTAGCGGATGACCTCGTTGAGGTCCTTGGCCTTCTTGCCCGCGTTCGCGGTCTTCTCTGGAGCAGCAGTCATGGGGCTATTCTCCCGCGCCTCGGCCGGTGCCCCGCGCCAGGGTCGACGTGGCGATGATCTCGTCGGCGGCCCGCCGCGCACTCGCGATACAGGCCGGGATGCCGACGCCGTCGTACGCCGCACCGCAGACCCGCAGTCCGGGCAGCTTGGCGACCGCCTCGCGGACCCGGGCGACGCGCTCCTGGTGGCCGACCGGGTATTGCGGCAGACCGGCGATCCAGCGGGTCACCTCGGTCGCCACCGGCCTCGCGGAGAGCCCGACGGCCTCGCCGAGGTCGCGCAGCGAGACGTCGACGAGATCGGCGTCGTCGTGGTGCAGCCGCTCCTCGTCTCCGTACCGGCCGATGGAGGTACGCAGGACGAAGAGGTCGGGCGCGGCGTCCGCGACCCAGCCCCACTTACGGGTGGAGAAGGTCGACGCCTTGATCGTGCGGCCGTCGACGGGCGGTACGAGGAAGCCGCTGCCCTCGGGGATCGTGGTGAGGTCGCGGCGCCGGAACGCCATCGTCACCAGGGCCATCGAGGCGTACTCGACCTCGGCCAGTTCGGCGGAGGCGGCCGGGGACTCGTCGGAGAGCAGTGCGGAGGCGGACCACGCGGGGGTCGCCAGGACCACGCCGTCGGCCGTCAGGATCCCCCGGTCGGTACGGATCCGCCAGCCGTCGGCGGCGGAGGCACCGCCCGTGTCCTCAAGGCCGTGGGGGCGGGTGAGGCCGAGGACGGGCGTCTCCATGAGGATCTCGCCGCCCGCTGCCCGTACGGCGTCCGCGACGGCGCCGGGCAGCCGGCCCACGCCGCCCTCGATGCCCGCGAAGACGGCGCCGGCCGCGCCGGCAGGCTGCCGCCGCGCCGCTTCCGCCGTCTTCGCCTGGACCGCCCGGACGCCCTCCAGCAGTGAGCCGTGGGTCCTGGCGGCGTCGAAGAGCTGCGGGACGGCGGACTTCATGGAGATGCGGTACGCGTCGCCCGCGTAGACCCCGCCGAGCAGCGGCTCCACCAGCCGGTCGACGACCTCGCGGCCGAGGCGCTCCGCGACGTACTCGCCGACCGAGACGTCGTCGCCGATCTCGGTGGGGGCCAGTTCCGGCTCACGGGCGATCCGGGCGAGGCCCTCGGCGGAGAGCAGCCCGGCGAGGGCGGCGGGATCGCCGGGCACGCCCATCACATGGCCCTTGGGCATGGGCCGCAGCTCGCCGCGCGTCCAGACCGAGGCGGTGGTGGCGGTGGGCGGCTGGAGCAGCTCGCCGAGCCCGACGATGTGGGCCAGATCGACGGCCTCGGGGCGGCGCGCGAGCATCGATTCGGCGCCGAGGTCCACGGGAGCGCCCTCGATCTCCCCCACCCGGAGCTTTCCGCCGAGCCGGTCGCCGGCCTCCAGCACGGTCACCCTGATCCCGGCGCCCAGCAGCCGGTGTGCGGCCGCGAGACCGGCGATTCCGCCCCCGATGACCACGACATGGCCCGTATGCGTGTCCACGTGCTGCGCGCTCGACTCCATGCCCCCACTCTCTCAAACCGGCGCCGGGCCGACCGGGGCGCGTGCCGGCTCCCGTACCGAGCCCCCTACCGAGCCCCGTGCCGACTCCCGTACCGAGTCCTGACCGTGACCTCTTCGGAACCGGAAATGAGCAACCCGCACAGGGGCCCCGCACGTCGAACCGGCGCCATTGCAAGAGATCTGTCCCAGGGGGGCCATCATGCGTGCGATGCCGGCGCTTGCCGCAGCACTTCTCACCGCCTCACTCGCGCTCGCGGGTTGCTCCGCGAGCGGCGAACGAAGCGCCGCGTCGGACGGCGCGGCGAAACCGGCGCAGGACCGGCAGGAGGGCCTCGCGAGTGCCGGGTCGGGGGCCGACAGCGCCCCGTCGGCGGCGCCCGGCGGCAAGGGGGAAAAGGCGGAGACGTCCGCACCGGCCGGGACCCATGTGATCCGCACCGCCCAGCTCACCGTGCGTGTCAAGAACACCCAGAAGGCGCTCACCACGGCACGTGACGCGGCCGAGAAGGCCGGCGGTCTCGTGCAGAACGAGTCCACCGAGCGGGTCGAGGACGACCATGTGATGTCGAGCGTCGTGCTGCGCGTGCCACAGGACTCGTACGACTCGGTCCTGGCCGAACTGGCGGGCACCGGCACCCTGATAGCGCGCCAGAGCGAGGCCAAGGACGTCACCGACCAGGTGGTCGACGTGAACAGCAGGGTCGCCTCGCAGCGGGTGAGCGTGGACCGCGTACGGAAGTTGATGGACCGGGCCACCGATCTCAGCGATGTGGTGGCGTTGGAAGGGGAGTTGAGCACCCGCCAGTCGGCGCTGGAGTCGCTGCTCGCCCAGCAGGCATCCCTCAAGGACCGCACCACTCTGGCCACCATCACCCTCGAACTCACCGAGACCCCGGCCTCGGAGGAGGAGCAGGAGAACGAAGGCCCGGGGTTCCTGGACGCGTTGGGCGGCGGCTGGGACGCGTTCACCGCGACCCTGCGCTGGATCACCGTGGTACTCGGCGCGGTGGTGCCGTTCGCCGCCGCGCTGGCCGCGCTCTACCTACTGTGGCGGCTGATACGCGGCCGGCTGCGCCGACGGGCCGCACCGTCGGCCACGCCCGTCACGGCCGACGAAGGGGGGCCGGCGGCCGAGAGCGCGGCCGGGCGGGACTGACCCCGGACGCCCGCGTAGCGTTCCCTTCGGACACGGACATGACCAACGTGGACATGACCGACGCGGACACGACCGAGGGGACGCGCAATGGCGGCAGAGCGCTTGGTGGTCATCGGCGGCGATGCGGCGGGCATGTCCGCCGCATCGCAGGCCCGCCGGATGAAGGGTCCGGAGGAGCTGGAGATCGTCGTCTTCGAGCGCGGCCACTTCACCTCGTACTCCGCGTGCGGCATCCCGTACTGGGTGGGCGGCGACGTACCGTCGCGCGACGACCTGATCGCCCGTACGCCGCGGGAGCACCGCGAGCGCGCCATCGATCTGCGGATGCGCACGGAAGTCGTGGAGATCGATCCGGCGGGCAGGGTCCGCGCCCGCGACCTCTCCAACGGCACGGGGAACGGTACGGAGAGCTGGACGCACTTCGACAAACTGGTCGTCGCGACGGGTGCGCGCCCGGTACGGCCCGCGCTGCCCGGGATCGACGCGCCGGGCGTGCACGGGGTGCAGAACCTCGACGACGGCCAGGCGCTGCTGGACACCCTCGCCGGTACGGAGCGCGGCCGAGCGGTGGTCGTCGGCGCGGGCTACATCGGTGTGGAGATGGCGGAGGCGCTGCTGAAGCGCGGCTACGAGGTCAGCGTCGTCCACCGCGACGCGCAGCCGATGGCCACGCTCGACCCCGGCATGGGGCGGCTGGTCCACGAGGCGATGGACGGCATGGGCATCACCACCGTGGGCGGTGCCGCCGTCACCGGGATCCTCACCGGTGCGGACGGCCGGGTGCGAGCCGTGGCCACCGAGGACGCCGAGTATCCGGCCGATGTCGTCGTGCTCGGCATCGGCGTCGAACCGGAGACGACCCTGGCCCGCGCCGCGGGACTGCCCGTCGGACCGCACGGAGGGCTGCTCACCGATCTCTCGATGCGGGTGCGCGGCCACGAGAACATCTGGGCGGGCGGCGACTGCGTCGAGGTCCTCGACGTCGTCTCGGGCACCACCCGCCACATCGCGCTCGGCACGCACGCCAACAAGCACGGCCAGATCATCGGCGCGAACGTGGGCGGCGGCTACGCGACCTTCCCCGGTGTGGTCGGTACGGCCGTCAGCAAGGTCTGCGACCTGGAGATCGCCCGCACGGGCCTGCGGGAGAAGGACGCCCACCGGGCGGGCCTCCAGTTCGTCACCGCGACCATCGAGTCCACCAACAGCGCCGGCTACTACCCGGGCGCGGCCCTGATGACGGTGAAGATGCTCGCGGAGCGCCGTACGGGCCGACTGCTGGGCGCCCAGATCGTCGGCCGCGAGGGCGCCGCCAAGCGCGTGGACATCGCGGCGGTCGCGCTGACCGCCGGCATGACGGTGGAGCGGATGACGACACTCGACCTCGGCTACGCCCCGCCGTTCTCTCCGGTCTGGGACCCGGTCCTGGTCGCCGCGCGGAAGGCGACGACGGCGGTGCGGGAGGCGGGGATCTGACCCGCCTCCCCGGCGGCTTCGGGGCTAGGGTCTTTCGTTTGGATCAGGCCGGATCAGGGAGCGGGGTCTGGTGCCGTGGATCGCAAGGCGGAGGAGTGAGGCGACGCGGAGCGTCGTGGAGTGACGACAACGCGGCGAGGCGCGGTGCCAGGGCACGCGAGCCCGGCAAGATCCAAACGAGAGGCCCTAGCGGACGGTCTTCGTCTGCACGTACTCCACGAGCCGGCTCAGTGCGTCCGGATCCATGCTCGGCAGCACCCCGTGACCCAGGTTGAAGACATGGCCCTCCAGGCCGGCCGCCGCGTCCAGTACCTCCTGGGCCTTGGCCTCGACCACTTCGGCCGGGGCGAAGAGAACGGCCGGGTCGAGGTTGCCCTGGAGCGCCTTGCCGGGGCCGACCCGGCGGGCCGCCCCGTCCAGCGGCACGCGCCAGTCGACACCGACGACATCCGCGCCGGCCTCGCCCATCAGCCCGAGCAACTCGCCCGTACCGACGCCGAAGTGGATACGCGGCACGCCGTACGGGGCGACCGCGTCGAAGACCTTGGCCGAGGCCGGCAGGACGGAACCGCGGTAGTCGGCGGGGGCCAGCGCGCCCACCCAGGAGTCGAAGAGCTGTACCGCGCTCGCGCCCGCCTCGATCTGCACCTTCAGGAAGGCGGCGGTGATGTCCGCGAGCCGGTCGAGCAGGTCCGCCCACAGCTCCGGGTCGCCGTACATCATCGCTTTGGTGTGCTCGTGGTTACGGGACGGGCCGCCCTCCACGAGATAGCTCGCCAAGGTGAACGGCGCACCGGCGAACCCGATGAGCGGAGTGGACCCCAACTCGGCCGTCAGCATGCCGATCGCCTCGGTGACGTACCAGACGTCTTCCGGCGTGAGGTCGCGCAGCCGGTCGAGATCGGCGCGCGTGCGGATCGGCTCGGCGACGACGGGACCGACACCCGGCTTGATGTCGAGATCGAGACCGATCGCCTTGAGCGGGACGACGATGTCGCTGAAGTAGATCGCGGCGTCGACCTTGTGACGCCGTACGGGCTGGAGCGTGATCTCGGTGACCAACTCGGGCCGCATGCAGGACTCCAGCATCGGAATCCCCTCGCGCACCTTCAGGTACTCCGGCAGCGAGCGCCCCGCCTGCCGCATGAACCAGACCGGCGTGTGCGGCACCGGTTCGCGTCGGCACGCCTTCATAAAGGCCGATTCGTACGTCTTCGTCTGCTGGCCCGAAGGGCGGTCAATGGCGCTCACGCCCAGAATCTTCGCATGTACGGGGAAGCAGCCGCCCCGGCCCGGGTGTCCCTCCCTGCGCGAGACGCGCGTTCCGCCTACTCTTCCCCGCATGGCTGCGGCTCAGGGACAGTTTTCCGATCATTCCAACGGCACCGAGGGAACGGGCAGCGCGGAGGGGGGCTCCGTCCCGTCCGCGTTCCGGACGGCGGTCGAAGCACTGCGGGCGGCGCGGCTGCGCCCCGAGATCGAGATCGACCCGACCCCGCCGCCGAAAAAGCTGGCGCCGTACGCGTACGCCCTGGAGGCGGCGGCCGTCGACGGCGAGGACGACCTCGCGGACGGCCGGCTCATCCTGCTGCACGACCCGGCCGGGCACGACGCCTGGCACGGCACTTTTCGGCTGGTGACGCTCGTACGGGCGGAGCTGGAGCCGGAGATGGCCGTCGACCCGCTGCTGCCCGACGTGTGCTGGTCCTGGCTGACGGGCGCGCTGGAAGCGCGCGGACTGTCGTACGGCGAGGCGAGCGGCACCGTCACCCGCGCGGGATCGCACTACTTCGGCGGCCTGTCGGAACGCCGGCCCGCGACACAGATCGAGATCCGGGCGTCCTGGACGCCGCGCGAGGGCCTGGGCTCGGTGCCCGACGCGGCGGCACACCTGGCGGCCTGGTGCGATCTGCTCTGCCAGGTCGCGGGGCTGCCGCCGGCCGCTCCCGGGCCACTCACCGGGCCCGGCGACCCGGGACCGGCCGCGGGCGTGGTGTCACTGCCGCAACGACGCGGCCCCCAGGCCCGCTGAAGCACCCACGCTCCGCGACCCCGGCGCGGCGTTCCGGCTTCCCCTGCTCCGGCTGTTCCCGCTGTTCTGGCTATTCCGGCTGTTCCGGGCGCCGCGCCTCGACATCACAGGCGCCCTGATGACTCTTCACGCACCGCCACAGCGCGCCCTCCGTACGCCCTCGCCGTGGGGACCAGCCGTAGGGCGCTCGATCACCCGTCCTAATTGCCCGAATTGTTACTCACCAAATCGTGATCATTCTCTAAAGGCGGGCGAGGTTGCTGCCGAAGAGGTCAATGACCCTTCAAGCACGGATCGCCCCGGCTTCATCCCCCGAGCCGGCTGCGTCCCGCACCTTCCCCAGGAGGCCTGGTGTCCGTTCTCCTCGAGCAGCCCGCAAGCCTGGTCGCCTACCGCCCGAACAAGCCGACGGCCATGGTCGTCGTGGCCGACCCACGCGTCCGCTCCACCGTCACCCGCCACTTGTGGGCCCTTGGAGTACGTGACGTCATCGAGGCGTCGTCCATCGCGGAGGCACGCCCCCGCGTCGGCAACCCGCGCGACATCTGCGTTGCCGACGTCCACCTGCCCGACGGTTCCGGGCTGACCCTGCTGTCCGAGACCCGAGCCGCGGGCTGGCCCAACGGCCTCGCCCTCTCCGCCGCCGATGACATCGGCGCGGTGCGCAACGCCCTCGCGGGCGGCGTCAAGGGATATGTCGTCACCGGCACACGTACGAATATCGGCCACCCCACCCGCCCCGGCGCCGCCCCCATCGGCGCGGGAGCACGGATGCACCGCCGCCCCCCGGGCGCCCCGAGCCACCCGGGCGGCTACCGCGAGCTCTCCGGCCGTGAGGTCGAGGTGCTCAGGCTCGTTGCCGAAGGCCAGTCCAACAAGGCCATCGGCGTCTCCATGGGGCTGTCCGCACTGACCGTCAAGAGCCACCTCGCCCGTATCGCGCGCAAGCTCGGCACGGGTGACCGGGCGGGGATGGTCGCCGTGGCCCTCCGTACCGGCATCATCCACTGACCGCTTCTCACCCCCACCGCCCGCCGACGGAACGTTCCGTCGGCGGGCGCCTTCCGTTCACCGATACCCTTGACAGGTGACCGACGCCCAAGAGACCGCAGCAGACCCAGCACTGCGAACCACCGGGGGCGCTCCCCCGGACGACGTCGAATCGGCGCCGATCCCCTTGTTGGAGCCCCGCGAAGGCATTCCGCCGGTGGTCGCCACCGATGACGCGCTCGCCGAAGTGATCGCGGCGTTCGCCGCAGGCACCGGCCCCGTGGCCGTCGACGCCGAGCGCGCGTCCGGCTACCGGTACGGCCAACGCGCCTACCTCGTCCAGCTCCGCCGCGAAGGCGCGGGCACCGCGCTCGTCGATCCGGTCGGCTGCCCCGACCTCTCCGGCCTCGGTGAGGTCCTCGCCGACACCGAGTGGATCCTGCACGCCGCCACCCAGGATCTTCCCTGCCTGCGCGAAATAGGCATGATGCCCACCCGGCTCTTCGACACGGAGCTGGCCGGCCGGCTGGCGGGCTTCCCCCGGGTCGGCCTTGGCGCGATGGTCGAGAACGTCCTCGGCTACGCGCTGGAGAAAGGCCACTCCGCCGTCGACTGGTCGACCCGCCCGCTCCCCGAACCCTGGCTGCGTTACGCGGCACTGGACGTCGAGCTGCTCGTCGACCTGCGGGACGCACTGGAGAAAGAGCTGGACCGGCAGGGAAAGCTGGACTGGGCCCACCAGGAGTTCGACGCGATCGCCTCGGCCCCGCCCGCGCCGCCGCGCAAGGACCCGTGGCGCCGGACGTCCGGAATGCACAAGGTACGGCGCCGCCGTCAGATGGCCGTCGTACGGGAACTGTGGACCACCCGCGACAAGGTCGCGCAGCGGCGTGACATCTCACCCGGCAAGGTGCTGAGCGACACGGCGATCATCGAGGCGTCGCTGGCCCTGCCGGTGAACGTGCACGCGCTGATGGCACTGCCCGGCTTCGGCCACCGGATGGGGCGGCGCCAGCTGGAACAGTGGCAGGCTGCGGTCGACCGGGCCAGGGCACTGCCGGACACCGAGCTGCCGCAGCCCGGCCAGCAGGTCTCCGGCCCGCCGCCGCCGCGATCCTGGGCGGACAAGGACCCGGACGCGGCCGCACGGCTGTCGGCGGCCCGCGCGGCGGTCTCGGAGCTGGCGGAGCGGCTGAACATGCCGCAGGAGAACCTGATCACGCCGGACACGGTGCGGCGGGTGTGCTGGGAGCCGCCGCAGGAGCCGACGGAGGCGAGCGTGGCGGAGGCGCTGGGTGCGCATGGGGCGCGGGTGTGGCAGGTGGAACAGGTGGCGCCGCTTTTGACTCGGGCGTTGTCGGCGTCTTCGTCGGCCTGAGCGGTGTCGCCGTCCGGCGGTTCGCCTCCCGGCGGTTCGCCTCCCGGCGGGGGGCCGTGGTCGCGGGTGCGGGGCGCCGTCCGGCGGTGGGCCGTGGTCGTGGTCGCCGGTGCGGGGCGCCGTCCGGCGGGGTGCGGTGTGTGGTGGGTGCGGGGGCCGCGGCCTCCGGAGGCGCATGTCCGGACTGCATGATTTACGCCGCGTGCACGTTTCGTGGTCGGGTGCGGGCCGGTGTGCGGCACAAATCACGCTCTACGTCCGGACACGTCACCTCCTGCGACCCCGTCCCCCTCCCGCCGGATCCCCGTCCGCGGGCCGCCTCCTGGTTCCGTACGGCCGCCCTCGGTGGGGATCTCTGCCCCGGCCCGGTGGTGTGGGGCTGGGGTGGTCTCTCCGCCCCGGGCTGGTGGGGTGAGGTGGGGGCTGAGGTTGGGGTGTGGGTGCGGGTCTGGGGTGGGGGTGCCTGGGCGTTCTGGTGGTGTCGTCCGCCGGCGAGTGAGCCGAAGGGGCGCGTCGCTGTCGTAAGGGAGAGCGCGCGCAGGCCCCGAGGAACGAGGGGGCGAGCACGGTCGACCGTCGACAGCGGCTTGCAGCGCCCCGGAGGCGAACCGAGCCCAAAAAAGAAGGCAGCGCGCGGCGGTGCCGAAACGTCCTCCTCCGCACCGAGTCTGTTGAACCTCAGCCCCCCTCTCCCGGCCCCGGAGGCGAACCGAGCCTCAAAAAAATATAGAGGGGCTGGGCAGCGTGGTTACTCGTAAGTAGCATGGGGGTGGGAGCGCGCCATCGGTGTGCCCCGGAGCAGTGCCGTCCCGCACCTGGAGGAGAGCCATCGTGCCTCGTAACGTCAGGGATGTCGTCTTCGTCGACGGCGTCCGCACCCCGTTCGGCAAGGCGGGCCCGAAGGGCATGTATCACGAGACTCGCGCCGACGATCTCGTTGTGAAGGCGATCCGGGAGCTGCTGCGCCGCAACCCGGACCTCGATCCCGCCCGTATCGATGAGGTCGCGATCGCCGCGACCACGCAGATCGGTGACCAGGGCCTCACGCTCGGGCGGACGGCGGGGATTCTCGCCGGGCTGCCGCAGTCCGTGCCCGGGTACTCGATCGACCGTATGTGCGCGGGCGCGCTGACCGCTGTGACGAGCACCGCGGGCTCCATCGCGTTCGGCGCGTACGACGTCGTCGTGGCCGGCGGTGTCGAGCACATGGGCCGGCACCCGATGGGTGAGGGCGTCGACCCGAATCCGCGTTTCGTGTCGGAGAAGCTGGTCGACGACTCCGCGCTGTTCATGGGGATGACGGCCGAGAATCTGCATGACCGGTTCCCGCATCTGACGAAGCGGCGTGCCGACGAGTACGCGGTCCGGTCGCAGGAGAAGGCGGCCAAGGCGTACGCGAACGGGCTGATCCAGCAGGATCTGGTGCCGGTCTCCATCCGGCGTACCAACGCCGAAGCGGGCGAGACCGGTTGGGGTCTGGCCACCGCCGACGAGCCGATGCGTCCGGGCACCACGCTGGAGTCGCTGGCGGGGCTCAAGACTCCGTTCCGGCCGCACGGCCGGGTGACGGCGGGCAACGCGGCGGGGCTCAACGACGGCGCCACGGCCTCGCTGATCGCGGCCGAGGACTTCGCGCGTGAGCAGGGGCTGCCGGTCAAGATGCGGCTCGTGTCGTACGCCTTCGCGGGCGTCGAGCCCGAGGTGATGGGGTACGGCCCGATCCCGTCGACCGAGAAGGCTCTCGCCAAGGCGGGTCTGTCGATCTCGGACATCGGCCTGTTCGAGATCAACGAGGCCTTCGCGGTACAGGTGCTGGCCTTCCTGGACCACTACGGCATCGCGGACGACGACGCGCGTGTCAACCAGTACGGTGGCGCCATCGCGTTCGGCCACCCGCTGGCCTCCTCCGGCGTACGGCTGATGACGCAGCTGGCGCGGCAGTTCGAGGAGCGGCCGCAGGTCCGTTACGGGCTGACCACCATGTGCGTCGGCTTCGGTATGGGCGCGTCGGTCATCTGGGAGAACCCGCACTTCGACGGAGGCAACAAGTGACTACCGCTGAACTCCTGAAGGGCGCGGCCGAGCTCTTCCCCGGTGAGGTCGTGACGCAGGCGCACGTACGCCACCTCGAACTCCCGGCGGGGGCGGGCAGGTTCGCCCTCATCACGTTGGACAACGGCCTGGATCACACCAAGCCGACCACCTTCGGTCCGCAGTCGCTGGCGAATATCGACGCCGCCATCGACCAGGTCGAGAAGGAGGCGTCGGAGGGCGAGATCGTCGGTGCGGGTGTCACCGGCAAGCCGTTCATCTTCGCGGTCGGCGCGGACCTCAAGGGTGTGGAGCTGCTGGGGCGCCACGAGGACGCGCTGGCGATCGGCAAGGGTGGCCACGAGGTCTTCAAGCGGCTGGCCACGCTGGCCGTGCCGACGTTCGCGTACTACAACGGCGCGGCGATGGGCGGCGGTGTCGAGATCGGGCTGCACTGCCAGTACCGCACGGTGTCCGCCGCGCTGCCCGCGTTCTCGCTGCCCGAGGTCTTCCTGGGCCTCGTACCGGGCTGGGGCGGTTGTGTGCTGCTGCCGAATCTGATCGGCGCCGACCGCGCGGTCTCGGTGGTCATCGAGAATTCGCTGAACCAGAACAAGCAGCTCAAGGGGGGTCAGGTTTATGACCTCGGGATCGCCGACGCGCTCTTCGAGGGCGCGGACTTCCTGGAGCAGTCGCTGATCTGGACCGCGTCCGTGCTGAAGGGCGAGCTGGCGGTCGAGCGTCCCGAGGTCGACCGGGGCGAGGCCTGGGACCAGGCGGTGGCGCGTGGGCGGTCCGTCGCGGACTCCAAGGTGCACGGCGCCGCTCCGGCCGCGTACCGCGCGCTCGACATCATCGCGGCCGCCAAGGACGGCGACCTCCAGGCGGGCTTCGACGCCGAGGACCGGGCGCTGGCGGATCTGATCATGGGCGGTGAGCTGCGTTCGGGGATCTACGCCTTCAACCTGGTGCAGAAGCGCGCCAAGCGGCCGGCGGGTGCCCCCGACAAGTCGCTGGCCCGGCCGGTCACCAAGGTCGGTGTCGTCGGCGCGGGTCTGATGGCCTCGCAGCTGGCGCTGCTCTTCCTGCGCCGCCTTGAGGTGCCGGTCGTTCTCACGGACATCGACCAGGAGCGCGTGGACAAGGGTGTCTCGTACGTCCACGCCGAGATCGACAAGCTGCTGCTGAAGTCCCGTATCAACAAGGACAAGGCGAACCGGCTCAGGGGCCTGGTCTCGGGTGTGCTGGACAAGGCCGAGGGCTTCGCGGACGCCGACTTCATCATCGAGGCCGTCTTCGAGGAGATGGGCGTCAAGCAGAAGGTGTTCGCGGAGGTCGAGGCGGTCGCTCCGGCGCACGCGATCCTCGCCACCAACACCTCGTCGCTGTCGGTCTCCGAGATGGCGTCGAAGCTGAAGAACCCCGAGCGGGTCGTCGGCTTCCACTTCTTCAACCCGGTCGCGATCCTGCCCCTGCTGGAGATCGTGCGCGGTGAGCGGACCGACGACGCGTCGCTGGCCACGGCGTTCGGGGTGGCGAAGAAGCTCAAGAAGTCGGCGGTACTGGTGAAGGACGCCCCGGCGTTCGTCGTCAACCGCATCCTCACCCGCTTCATGGGCGAGATCCAGAACGTGATCGACGAGGGCACCCCGGTCGAGGTGGCGGAGCGCGCGGTGGAGCCGCTGGGGCTGCCGATGTCTCCGCTGGTGCTGCTGGAGCTGGTCGGCCCGGCGATCGGCCTGCATGTCTCCGAGACCCTGCACGGGGCGTTCCCGGAGCGCTTCACGGTCTCCGAGAACCTCGCGGCGGTCGTCAAGGCGGGCAAGCGGGGCTTCTACGTGTACGACTCCGGGCGGCCGGAGCTTGACCCGGAGGTCGCCGCGCTCCTCAAGCAGGGCGATGTCGTCCTCACGGAGGAGCAGACGCGCGAGCGCGTGCTGGACGCGGTGGCGCAGGAGATCGGTCTGATGCTGGACGAGGGTGTCGTGGCCGAGGCGCAGGACATCGACCTCTGTCTGCTCACGGGCGCGGGCTGGCCCTTCCATCTGGGCGGCATCACGCCGTACCTGGACAGGGCGGGTGTCTCGGAGCGGGTGAACGGCAAGCCGTTCCTGGCGCCGGGCGTGGCGAGCGTGCCCGCGTAAGGCTGGTACGGCGAACGGGCCGGTACGGAAGTCCCCTTCCGTACCGGCCCGTTCGCGGTGAGGAGAGGCGTCGTGAGGAGAGGCGTCGCGGAGTCAGATCCGGGTCCATGCCTCCAGCGCCAGCCCCGGCTCCTCCTTCTGCCTCGCCACCCGTAGCGTGCCGTCCTCGCCGAGCGCCGCCAGCACCACCCTGCCCTCGCCGTCCAGCGCCAGGGCCGGTGCGCCGACGCAGTGTTCACCGGTGCGGGTCCAGTTGAGGCCCGCCTCCTCGGTCTCCGTCGGATAGGCGGCGATGTGCGGGTGACCGTCGGTGCCGCGCTGGGCCAGGATCGTGCAGTCGAGGCCGTCGACCGGGGTTCGCAGCACGCCGAGCGGGCCGGTGCCCCGGCCGCCCAGCCGGGAAGGCTCCGCGCCCGGCCGCCAGGCGCGGACCGTGCCGTCCTCCGCGTCGCGCCAGAAGTGGGTGAGGCGGTCACCGGCGGTGCGTTCGGCGCCGATCGTGCCGGGGGCGACGGCGCCCGCCGGTTCGTCCTCGGCGCGTTCCAGCTTCGCGTCGGGCTTCTCCCGGATCCAGCGGACCATGGTGCCCGGCGCCGGCACGAGGAGCTCGATCCGTCCGCCGTCGGTCACGGCGGCGGCCGCCTCGCCGGTCAGTGTCGTACCGTCGGGATCGGCCCCGCCCCAGGGCTGCCAACGGCCGGTCGGTGACTGGTTCTTGGCCGAGAGACCGCCGTTCGCGTTGCGCAGGAACAGGTGCACCGAGCCGGTGGTGTCCAGTACGGCGGACGGCAGCCCGATCCGCTCCCCTTTCTCCCGGTCCTTGCCGTGCGGGTTTCCCAGCGACTGCCAGTCCCGCAGCGGACGGCCGGTCTGGAACTGGATCGCGTGCACGAGATCCGTGTCGCCCGGCCCGTCGGCGCGTGGTCGTTTCCGTAATCCCAGCAGGTGGACGTAGCCCTCGGCGCTCCGCGCGACGGACAGGTACGGCAGCAGCCCGCGGGCGGCCAGCAGATCGGGCCCGGACCAGTGGGGGCCGCCCACTCGGGTCTCGGTCCAGCGGAGTACCCCGTCGGCCGTCGGGGCGTAGGCCGTGAGCCTGCCGTCCTTGCCGCGCAGCAGCCAGCCGGTGGTCGGCGGGAGGGACGTGTACGGAGGGGGCGTGGGAGGCGCCTGTGCCGCTTCGGCGGCGTTGCCTTCGGTGTCGCCCGATTCCTCGGACGTCCGTCCCGACCTCGGTGTCATGGCCCGCTGCCGCCTTCCTGAGCGCAGGAAACCCGGAGGCCGATGGTACTAGGACCTGTCTGACAGACAGGTCCGTCCGTCGGCGGGGCGGCTGGTCGTCCCCGTGGCGCGGGCGTTGTGGCACGCTGCTGAGGTGCGGATTCAGCTGATTGTCGACGCGGCGAATGTGGTCGGTTCCGTCCCCGACGGCTGGTGGCGCGACCGGCGCGGGGCCACAGAGCGGCTGCGCGACACCTTGGTGCCGTACGCCGAGCGGGGAATCGCCGGATGTCCGGGGCCTGTTGAGGTCGTGCTGGTCGTGGAGGGCGCGGCCCGGGGTGTGGAGTCCGTGCCGGGGGTACGGGTCGAGCCGGCGGACGGCAGCGGGGACGACCGGATCACGGAGCTGGCCGCGCGGGCGGCGGCGGACGGTCCGGGGTGTGTCGTCGTCACCGCCGACCGGGAGCTGCGCCGGCGGGTGGAGGAGTACGGCGCGCGGTGCGCCGGGCCGAGAGCCGTGCGCCCGCCGCCGGGCGAGGGTACGTAGAGGACCGGGTCTCCCGGGGTCAGCCCTCCTTGCCGACGCGGCTGTGGCTCCGCCCGTACACGAAGTACACGACGCAGCCGATGACCATCCAGATGGCGAAGCGCAGCCAGGTCTCGGCGGGCAGGTTGAACATCAGCCACAGCGAGGCGAGTACGGAGACGATCGGCAGGTAGGGCACCAGCGGGGTACGGAAGGCGCGCGGCAGGTCGGGGCGCGTCCGGCGCAGGATGATGACGCCGAGCGCGACCACGATGAAGGCGAACAGCGTGCCGATGTTGACCAGTTCGGCGAGTTCCTCGATGGAGGTGAAGCCGGCGACGACCGCCACGATCAGCCCGAGGAGGATCGTGGAGCGGTACGGCGTACCGAACTTGGGGTGGACCTGGGAGAAGGTCCTGGGCAGCAGTCCGTCGCGGCTCATCGCGAAGAACACCCGGGTCTGGCCGAGCAGCAGGATCATGCAGACCGAGGTGAGCCCGACGGCCGCGCCGAAGCTGATCAGCCCGGCCCAGACGGGGTGGCCGACCGATTTGAAGGCGTCGGCGAGCGGGGCGTCCACCGACAGTTCGGTGTATTTCTGCATACCGGTGACGACGATCGAGACGGCGACGTACAGCCCGGTGCAGATGAAGAGAGAGCCGAGGATGCCGCGCGGGACGTCGCGTTGCGGGTTACGGGTCTCCTCGGCGGCGGTCGCGACGACGTCGAAGCCGATGAAGGCGAAGAAGACGACGGCCGCGGCGGTGAAGATGCCCAGGACGCCGAAGTTGCTGGGGGTGAAGCCGAACATGAGCTGGACGATCGGGGCGGCCAGTCCGCTGCCGCCGGAGGTGGGCTCGGACGGCGGGATGAACGGCTTGTAGTTGGAGCCGGTGATGAAGAACGCCCCGACGATGATCACGAGGAGGACGACGGTGACCTTGATGGCGACGATGACGGTCGTGACGCGCGAGGACAGCTTCACCCCCGCGATGAGGACGCCGGTCAGGATGAGCACGAGGAGGAAGGCGAGCAGGTCGAAGCCGAACTTCCCGTCGTGGGTGCCGGACAGGTAGTCGGGCAGGCTCCCCCCGGCGTTGCCGATCAGGGAGCGCATGTACCCGGACCAGCCGACGGCGACGACCGCGCAGCCCAGGGCCAGTTCCAGGACGAGGTCCCAGCCGATGATCCAGGCGGGCAGTTCACCGAGCGAGGCGTACGAGAAGGTATAGGCGGATCCGGCGACCGGCAGCGTCGAGGCGAACTCCGCGTAGCAGAGGGCGGCCAGGCCGCAGACGACACCGGCGACGACGAAGGCGAGCGCGGTGGCCGGGCCGGCTGTTTGCTTGGCCACGACACCGGTCAGGACGAAGATGCCCGTACCGATGACGACGCCGACGCCGAAGACCGTCAGGTCCAGGGCGGAGAGGGTCTTCTTGAGCGCGTACTCCGGTTCCTCGGTGTCGCGGATCGACTGCTCGACGTTCTTGGTGCGGAACATGCCCTTGCTGACTGGTCCCGGGTCCTGTCGCGTGCTCACCGGCGTACCTCCGTATGCGCGTTCATCCGGCAATGATCGAGAGGTTGCGGCGGCCAGGTACCCGCTAACGGGGCATTTCACACGTATGGGCCGGTCGGTCCGCCCTGTACGGGTGGTCCGACCGGCCCATCGGCAGTCGTGTCGCTGTCCCCAGGATGTGCCTGAGGTGGTGTCCGAGGACGGTCCGCTCAGTCGCGGGCCACATCGGTGGGTGAGTCCTCCAGTTGGCCGTCCAGCTTCGCGACCAGGCCGGTGACCTGGCGCGCGATGTCCGGTGCGGTCAGCCCGATCTCGGCCATGACCTCCTTGCGGGAGGCGTGGTCGAGGAAGCGCGGCGGGATTCCGAAGTCCCGCAGCGGTACGTCGACGCCGGCGTCGCGCAGCGCCTGGGCGACGGCGGAGCCGACACCTCCGGCACGGCTGTTGTCCTCGACGGTGACGACCACGCGGTGCTGCTCGGCGAGCGGGGCGAGTGCCTCGTCGACGGGCTTGACCCAGCGGGGGTCCACGACCGTGGTCGTGATGCCCTGCTTGGTAAGGAGGCCGGCGATCTCCAGGCACATCGGGGCGAGCGCGCCGACGGAGACCAGCAGGACGTCGGCGACGCCCTCCTCGGCCCTGCGCAGCACGTCCATGCCGCCGATCCGGCCGACGGCGGCGACCGCCGGGCCGACGGCGCCCTTGGAGAAGCGGACCACGGTCGGGGCGTCCTCGATCTCCACCGCCTCGCGCAGCTGGGCCCTGACCTGGTCGGCGTCGCGCGGGGCGGCGATCCGCAGCCCCGGCACGCACTGGAGGATCGACATGTCCCACATGCCGTTGTGCGAGGCGCCGTCCGTGCCGGTGATGCCGGCCCGGTCCAGGACGAACGTCACACCGCAGCGGTGCAGGGCGACATCCATCAGGACCTGGTCGAAGGCGCGGTTGAGGAAGGTCGCGTAGACGGCGAAGACCGGGTGGACGCCGCCGGTGGCGAGGCCCGCCGCGGAGACCGCGCCGTGCTGTTCCGCGATGCCGACGTCGTACACCCGGTCGGGGAACGCCTTCGCGAACTTGTCCAGACCGACCGGCTGGAGCATGGCCGCCGTGATCGCGACGATGTCCTCGCGCTCGGTGCCGAGCTTGACCATCTCCTCGCCGAAGACCGAGGTCCAGTCGGTGCCCGAGGAGGCGATGGGCAGTCCGGTGTCGGGGTGGATCTTGCCGACGGCGTGGAAGCGGTCCGCCTCGTCCTGGAGGGCGGGCTGGTAGCCGCGGCCCTTCTCGGTGATGCAGTGCACGATGACCGGGCCGCCGAAGCGCTTGGCGCGCAGCAGCGCGGACTCCAGGGCTTCGATGTCATGGCCGTCGATCGGGCCGACGTACTTCAGCCCGAGGTCCTCGAACATGCCCTGCGGGGCGATGAAGTCCTTGAGGCCCTTCTTCGCGCCGTGCAGGGTGCCGTAGAGGGGCCTGCCGACGACCGGAGTGCGCTCCAGGAGGTCCTTGCCGCGGGCCAGGAAACGCTCGTAGCCGTCGGTGGTGCGCAGGGTCGCCAGGTGGTTGGCGAGACCGCCGATGGTCGGCGCGTACGAGCGCTCGTTGTCGTTGACGACGATGACGAGCGGGCGGTCCTTGGCGGCGGCGATGTTGTTCAGCGCCTCCCAGGCCATCCCGCCGGTCAGCGCGCCGTCACCGATCACCGCGACCACGTGGTCGTCCTTGTCGAGGACCTCGTTGGCCTTGGCGAGGCCGTCGGCCCAGCCCAGCACGGTGGAGGCGTGCGAGTTCTCGATGATGTCGTGCTCGGACTCGGCGCGGGACGGGTAGCCGGAGAGGCCGCCCTTGCTCTTGAGCTTCGAGAAGTCCTGACGGCCGGTGAGCAGCTTGTGCACGTACGACTGGTGACCCGTGTCGAAGAGGACCTTGTCGGCCGGGGATTCGAAAACACGGTGCAGGGCGATGGTCAGCTCGACGACACCGAGATTGGGGCCGAGGTGGCCACCAGTTCTGGATACCGCGTCCACCAGGAATGTCCTGATTTCTCCGGCCAGCTGCTCCAGCTGCTCCGGGCCGAGCCGGTCCAAATCGCGCGGTCCCCTGATGTGGGTCAGCAACGCCACCCGTGCCTCCTTGCAATTGAGCTGGTCGAGCATGCCGATCCGCCGAGTCTAATGTTTCGTCCCCCTGCTCCGTCAGTGGGCCGTGAGTTGTACATCACCTGAACGGCTGTATGTAGGTCATATGGACGGCAGACAGAATCCGGCCGTGCTCAGAGGGCTCGGGCCCGGACTCGGGCCCGGACTCGGCCCCGTATCCGAACCCGGACATGGCTGTGCCCGGCGCCCGGGTCCGGGTGCCGGGCACAGCCGCGCGAACCGGCGTCAGGCGCGGCCCGCGGTCTTCTGGGTCTTCCGGGTGACGGAGTCGATGACGACGGTGGCGAGCAGCACACCACCGGTGATCATGTACTGGGTCGGGGTCTCGATGCCTTCCAGGGCCAGTCCGTACTGGATCGATGTGATGACCATGACACCGAGCAGCGCGTTCCAGGTGCGGCCCCGGCCGCCGAAGAGGCTGGTGCCACCGATGACGGCCGCCGCGATGGCGTTCATCAGCAGGTCGCCCGTGCCGGCGCCCTGGTTGGCGGCGGCGATCTTGGAGGCGATGAAGAGGCCGCCGATGGCCGCGAACGTACCGGCTATCGAGAAGACCGACACCCGGATCAGCGTGACGTTGATACCGGCGCGGCGGGAGGCCTCGACGCTGCCGCCGAGGGCGAAGACCTTGCGTCCGTAGGTGGTGCGGCGCAGCACGAAGTCGGTTCCCACGAGCACCAGCAGGAAGATGACCAGCGCCAGCGGCAGACCCTTGTACTGGTTGAACATGAACGCCGCCGCGAAGGCCACGACCGCGAGGACGGCCGTACGCAGCACGGTCTCGCTGACCGGGCGGGACGGGACTCCGGCCGCCTCCCGGCGGCGGTTCTCCAGGAACGAGGTCAGGAAGAACACGACGACCGCGACGACCGCGAGGCCGTAGGCGGCCGCGACATCGCTGAAGTAGTACGTGGTCAGCTGGGAGACCAGACCGTCCGAGTCCAGGTTGATGGTGCCGTTGGAGCCCAGCACCTGGAGCATGAAGCCGAGCCAGAAGAGCAGTCCCGCCAGGGTGACGGCGAACGCGGGCGCGCCGACCCGGGCGAAGAAGAAGCCGTGGATCGCGCCGATGACGGCGCCGCTGGCGATGGCGATCACCACGGCCTGCCACTCGTTCATGCCGTGCGTGACGCTCAGTACGGCGAAGATCGCGCCGGACACACCACTGACCGAGCCGACCGACAGGTCGATCTCGCCGAGCAGCAGCACGAAGACGATACCGACGGCGATCATGCCCGTACCGACCATGGCCACGGAGATGTTGCTGAGGTTCTCCGCGGAGAGGAAGTTCGAGTTCAGGCTCTGGAAGACGAAGCAGATGATGAGCAGACCGACGATGACCGGGACGGAGCCCAGATCGCCGGCGCGCATCTTGCGCCCGAACTCCGACAGATAGCCGGCGAATCCCTGTTCGCGTACGAGCAGCCGCGGGTCGACGGCGGTGACCGCGCCGTCCGCGGCGGCGGGGGCGTCCACCGGGGCGGGGATCTTGCCGAGAGAGGCCTTGCCGTCGGCGCCGTTGCCGCCGGGGCTCTTGCCGGGGTCCTTGTCGAGCGACGTGGAGGTCTTGTCCGTACTCACTTCTGAACCTCCACGGTGCGCGACGCGCGGCGGGTCACGGCGTTGTCCGTGGCTCCGGTGATGGCGGCGATGATCTCTTCCTGCGAGGTGGTCGCGACGTCGAAGACGCCGTTGTTCGTGCCCAGCCTGAGCACGGCCACCTTGTCGGCGACGGCCTTGACGTCCGCCATGTTGTGGCTGATGAGGAGCACGGCGAGACCGCGCTCCCGCAGCCGCTCGACCAGGTCGAGCACCTGGGCGGTCTGCTCCACGCCCAGGGCCGCGGTGGGCTCGTCGAGGATGACGAGCTTCGGCTCGCCGAGCATCGACCGGGCGATGGCCACGGTCTGCCGCTGGCCGCCGGAGAGCGAGGCGATCGGGATACGGACGCTGGGTATGCGGATCGACAGCGTGGTCAGCAGCTCGCGTGAACGGCGCTCCATCTCGACCTCGTCGAGGACACCCCACCTGCGGAGCTCACGGCCGAGGAAGAGATTGCCGACGACATCGATGTTGTCGCACAGGGCGAGGTCCTGATAGACGGTCGCGATGCCCAGGTTCTGGGCGTCGTGCGGCCGGCCGATCGAGACGGGCCCGCCTTCCCACTCGATGACGCCTTCATCGATGGGGTGCACGCCGGCGATGGTCTTCACCAGCGTGGATTTCCCGGCGCCGTTGTCGCCCACGAGGGCGACCACCTCACCGGAGTGGACCTCAAGCTCTACGTCGGTGAGCGCCTGAACGGCACCGAATCGCTTGGAGACCCCGCGCAACGCCAGCACGGGCGTAGCGGTCACGTGAACCAACTCCTTCGCCGCCTGACCGGCGGGGATACCGCGCCGGAGGAGGGCGCGGAGGTCGAGCAGAAGAGAACGAAAGGGGGGCGACGGCCGATGGCCGGTCCCGCCGAGCGGTTGTTCCATCCGGCACCCCGCCCCAGCTGCGGGGCGTTGACGGGCGGGGTGCCGGACAGGCTTCACCGGGGGCGGGTCGCCGGAGGAGGGCTCCTACGGATCCGGGGGACCCGCGCGGAAGAGACCTGCTCCGGTTCCGCACCGGAAGGGACCGCATCAGCCTTGGGCCGACGCCGGCTCGGAGCCAAGTCGGCCTGACTCGGATCCAAGTCGGCCTGGCTCAGGCCTACTTCAGACCGGCCTTGTCGCAGTCGGCCTTGTACTTGCCGGCGCAGATCTCGCCGGTCGTGTAGATGCCTTCCTTGATGACCGTGTCCTTGATGTTGTCCTTGGTCAGCGAGACGACCGGGACGAGGACGGAGGGCACCTTCTTGGTGGTCGAGCTGTCCACGGTGTTGCCCTTGGTGATGGAGTCGAGCTTCTCGCCCTTGGCGAGCGCGACCGCCATCTCGGCGGCCGTGGCCGCCTCCTGCGGGTAGGACTTGTAGACGCTCATGAACTGCTCGTCCGCGAGGATGCGCTGGACGGCGGCGAGTTCGGCGTCCTGACCGGTGACCGGCGGGAGCTTGGAGAATCCGGCACCCTTGAGGGCGGTGATGATGCCGCCCGCCATGCCGTCATTGGCGGAGTAGACGCCGATGATCTTGTCCTTGCCGAGGGCGGAAATGGCGGCCTCCATGTTGGAGTTGGCGTTCACCGGCTTCCATTCCTTGGTGTCGTACGCCTTGCCGATCTTCACCTTGCCCTCCAGCACGGAGAGCGCGCCCTTCTTGTACTGCGCGGCGTTCGGGTCGGTGATGGCGCCGTTCATCATGACGATGTCACCCGACGAGGCCTTGGAGCCCAGCTTGTCGAGGAGGGCCTTGCCCTGGACCCGGCCGACCTCCTCGTTGTCGAAGGAGGTGTACGCGTCGATCGGCCCCTCGGCGAGCCGGTCGTAGGCGACGACCGGTATGCCGGCCTCCTTGGCCTTCTTGACCGAACCGGCGATGGCCTTGAAGTCGACCGCGTCCACGATCAGCACGTCGATCTTGTTGGTCACCATGGTGTCGACCTGCTGGTTCTGCAGCGTCGGGTCCTGCTTGGCGTTGGCGTAGACGACCTTGCCCGTGCCGTCGGTGAGCTCGCCGACCTTCTTCTCGATCAGCGGCTTGTCGAACTTCTCGTACCGGGCGGTCTCGTTCTCCGGCAGGAGCAGCCCGACGGTGATCGGGCCCTTCTTGTCCGACTTGGACGCTTCGGCCTTGTCGCCGGACTCCTTGGCGCTGCCGCAGGCGGCGAGTGAGACGGCCATCGCGGTAGCGGCGGTAGCCACGGCAGCACGACGCATCGTTGCGTTCACTTCAAAAACCTCCCTGACGAGGCCGCGTCGTTGCGGCCGAGGTGGCTGGAAGTCAACTCGGGTCCAGGGGCAGCGTCAAGGAGTAAATCCTTAACGAGATGACAACGGTGCCATTCGTTATCTAAGTGAAGGCAGGTGCCCCGACAGGGAGGGTGCTGCCCAGAAGGGTCGAATCGCCCATCTCGCTGAGTACGAGGGCCAGTGCGCCGAGCACTTCGGCACGGCTGCCGAGCGCCCCGGGGAGGACCGAGAGCTGGCGGGCCGCGCTCGGGATCGCGTACCGGGAGACCGACTCGCGGATCGGCGCGAGCACCAACTCCCCAGCCTCCGCCAGATCTCCGCCGAGCACCACCCGGCTGGGGTTCAAGAGGTTGCACAGATTCGCCACGCCGCTGCCGACATGACGGCCGACATCGGCGATCACACGGCGGCAGCCGGGATCGCCCTCCCTGGCGAGCTGGACGACGCGCTCCATCGTCAGATCCGCGCCGTGGCCGGGCCGGAGCAACGGCAGTACGTAGCGGGCCGCCGTGAAGGTCTCCAGGCAGCCCCGGTTGCCGCAGCGGCAGACGGGCCCCGACTCGTCGAGCGTGATGTGCCCGATCTCGCCCGCCGTACCACCGGGACCGCGATAGATCTGTCCGTCGATCACCAGGCCGGCGCCGACGCCGCTGGCGACCTTGATGTACGCCAGGTCCCTGACCCCGCGTCCGCTCCCCCAGACCAGCTCGCCGAGCGCGCCGAGATTGGCGTCGTTGTCGACGTACACCGGTACGCCGAGGCGCTCGGCCAGCTCGTCGCTGGGGTTGATGCCGGTCCAGCCCGGCAGGATCGAGGTGGAGCCGAGCGTGCCCGATTCGACGTCGATCGGCCCGGGGACACCGAGGCCGACACCTATCACCTTCTGACGGCTGACACCGGTGGTCACGATCAGCCGCTCGACGAGTTCCTCGGCCCGGCCGAATCCCTCGGCGGAGGAGGCGTCCACATCGAGGGGCTCGGATTCCTCCGCGAGCACCTGATGGGCGAGGTTCCCGACGGCCACCCGCAGATGCGTATGGCCGAAATCCACTCCGACGACAATGCCCGCGTCTCCGCTGAGCGAGACGCTGCGGGCCCGGCGGCCGCCCGCCGACGTTGGCGTGACCTGGACTGTTCCGCCGTCCTTCAGCTCACGGACGATATTGGAGACCGTGGCCGCCGACAGTCCCGTGCTCCGTGCGATCTCCGCCTGGGTGAGCGAACCGGCCATGCGCACCGCGCGCACGACCCGTTCGAGGTTGGCCCGGTGCAGAGACGACTGCGACCCTGGAGTCTCCACGACTCATCCACTCCTGCCCTCGGCGGACGGCACGACCACCGCCCCCGGCCGGGGCCGCGACCATGAGACCCCGACGTATCTCCAACTTGTGAACTCTAAGCTCAGCCTTTGGGGCCGCCCCCCGTCAAGACCTTGAGCGAGTACGGCTACGGATGAGCGACCTTGGACTGAACCAAGTCCGGGTCCGGACGGCACTACGGGCACGCTGCGGACGCACTACGGACGTCTACGGACCTCTACGGGCACACCGCGGGCACACCGCGGGCACACCGCGGGCACACCGCGGACGCTCTACGCAGCGAAAAACGTCCGCCGGCCTGAGCCGACGGACGGTTTTCTTGGCTTTGTTCTCGCTTTTCCGCTTCCCGGACGACCGGCTACTTCAGCGCTCCCGCCGTCAGACCTGCCACGACCTGCCGCTGGAAGACGATGTACGCGGCCAGCACCGGCAGCATCGCCATCACCAGGCCGGCGAAGAGCCCCGACCAGTCGCCCTTGTAGCCCTGGCTCACGGCGAGCTGCACCAGCCCCTGGGAGAGCACCTTGTTCTCCGGGTCGGTGTTCAGCACCGTGGGCAGCAGGTACTGGTTCCACTGCCCCAGGAAGTTGAAGATGCCGACGCTGATCAGGCCCGGCTTGGCCATCGGCAGCATCACCTGGAAGAACGTCCGGGTGTGCGAGGCGCCGTCGATGATCGCCGCTTCCGCCACCGAGGTGGGCAGCGTCCTGAAGAACGACGTGAGGAAGAAGACGGTGAACGGCAGCGAGTAGGCGATGTAGACGAGGATCAGGCCGTGGATCGTGTTCAGGAGCCCCATGTTGTTCATGACGTAGAACAGCGGGACCAGGGCCAGGATGATCGGGAAGCTCATCCCGCCGATGAACAGGTAGTAGATGAAGCGGTTCCCCGGGAATTCGAAGCGCGCCAGTACGTAGGCGGCCATCGAGCCCAGCAGCAGCGTGCCGACCAGTGAACCGGCCACCACCAGAACGGTGTTGAGGAAGTAGTCGCTCATATGCGCCTGGTTCCAGGCGCGCGTCCAGTTCTCGAAGTGCAGCGTGTCCGGCAGCGACCAGGGCGAGGTGAAGATGGACCTGTCGTCCTTGAAGGACGTCATGACCGCCCACAGCAACGGCATCACGACCAGGATCGCCCAGATGACGAGCACGCCGTGCGAGAAGACGTTGAGGATGCCGCCGCCCTTCTGTCCGGCGGGCGGTGTGTCGTTCTTCGCGCCGGTGGGCCGCGTTTTCACCGGGCCGGCGTCTGCCGAACCGGGCCCGGGACCGGAGCCGGAGCCGGAGCCGGGGCCCGGGCCGAGCGGAGGAGGGGTGTCGGTGGTCTTCATCAGAACTCCAGCCGCTCACGTCGGCCCAGCCGCATCACGAGGGCGGCGAAGGCCAGCGTGACGACAAGCAGGGCGACACCGATCGTGGTCGCATAGGCCGCCTGACCGTCACGGAACGCCTTCTGGTAGACGAGCAGGGTCAGAACGTTGGTGGACTCGGCGGGCCCGCCCGGTCCCACGGTCATGATCTGCACGACCGCGAAGGACTCCGCGCCCAGGGCGAGGATGCCCATGTAGACCCACCCGGACTGCACCGTGTCCCAGAGCAGGGGCAGGGTGATGCGGAAGAACGTGACGAAGCGGTTGGCGCCGTCCAGCAGCGCCGCCTCGTAGAAGTCCTTCGGGATGGACGCCATGCCCGCGGAGAAGAGGACCACGAAGAAGCCCACCTGGCTCCACACCAGGACGGCCATCACGCACCACAGCGCGAGGCCCGGATCGCCCAGCCACTCCGGCTGGACACTGTCCAGACCGACGGCGCCGAGCGCGGAGTTGATGGCCCCGCTGTTCGGGTTGTACGCGAACTGGAAGAGCAGGGCGACGATCGCGATCGAGAGCACCTGCGGGAAGAAGTACACGATCTTGTAGAACGCCGAGCCGCGGACGCCCGAGACGGCGACTCCCTTACGGGCGCGCCCGCCGACGTTCAGCATGAACGCGAAGAACAGCGCCATCCCGAGGACCACCACGGGCAGCAACAACGCGAAGGCCAGGCTGTGCTGGAGCGACTTCCAGAAGGTGCCGTCGTCCAGCATCCGGGTGTAGTTGTCGAAGCCGACCATCGCGAAGTCCGGGCTGAGCCCCGTCCAGTCCGTGAACGAGTAGTAGATGGACTGGATGAACGGCCAGATGACGAAGAGGGCGTAGATCGCCAGCGGGGCCACCAAAAACCCCACGATGAACCCGTACTTGCCGTGTTGCATGTCTCCCGACCCCGAATCTCCGGCGGGTACCGCCGTGCTGGCTTGGGGGCCCGTACGACGGGCCGGAACAGCCCGTCCGACGGGCCGGAACCGGGAGCCCCGTCGGGACTCCCGGTCTCTCCCCCTACTGGTGCTTGTAGTGCTTGATGGAGTCGTCCTTGGCCGTCTCGTCCGCGTACGCCTGAGCCTTCGTGATGGCCTCGGCCGGGGTCATGCGTCCGGCCATCAGCTCGCCGAGGACGCCCACACCGATCTTTTCCTTCTCCAGCGCGACGTACCAGTCCTGAAGCCGCGGATTGAGTACGTTGTCGCCCGCCTTGGCCAGCGCGTCGACCCCGGACTGGAGCGCGGTGGTGAGGGTGAGGCCGTCGGTGCCCCCGTTGAAGGCACTGAGCGACTTCACCTTGGAGGTGAAGTTCTTCGACGACGCCTCACTCAGCATGATGCGCAGCTGCTCCATGCCGGCGTCGGGGTTCTTGGCGTTCGCGGGGACGATGAAGGGCTCGCCGCCGGAGGCCCAGAGCGTGCCGAACGGCAGCTTGTCCGAGCTGTCCAGACCGGACGGCGCGGCCACCTTCATCTGGAAGTCCTTCGGCGTGGTCTTCGCCGCCTCGTTCTCCACCCAGGAGCCGTTGGGGATGAAGAGCGCCTTGCCTTCGGTCCACGCCGTCTGCGACTGGATGTGGTCGAGACCGGGGGTGCCCCGGAGGATGTAGCCCTTCTTGAACAGCTCGTAGTACGCCTCGAAGGCGGACTTCACGGCCGGGTGCTTCCAGGCGTTCGGCTCCAGATTGTCGATGGCGTCCAGGACCTCACGGCCGCCGATCTTCCCGATGAACGGGTAGAGCGAGAAGGGGATGTAGTACGGGTACTTGCCTGCGTACGTCCACCCCGCGATGTTCTTCTTCTTGGCCTTCGCGCAGAGGGCCAGCATCGCGTCCCAGTCCTCGGGGTACTCGGCGTCGAGCCGGTCGAGCGCGGTCTGCGAATACCACACGCCGTACACGGTGTAGGCGTAGTAGAGGGCCCATACCGGGGTGCCGTCGAACTGGCCCATCTCGACCACGCCGGCCCGCAGCGTGTCACGCACCTTCTTGGCCGGGTCGTCGTAGGAAGGGGCATCCAACAGGGTTGTGAGATCGGCGAGTTGCTTCTTGCCGGAGAGTACGCCCATGTCCATCTGCTCGGCGCCGTTGTTGTCGATCAGGTCCGGCGGGGTGCCACCGTTGAAGCGGGGCTGGAGCGTGGACTGGATCTTCTCGGTCGAGCTGAACTTCACCTTCGCCTTCGGGTACGCCTTCTCGTACTGCGTGACGGCGTCCTTCGCGTAGGCCGTACCGAAGCCGCCGTCGAACACGACGAAGTCGAGCGGCGCGGAGTCGTTGACGCCGAGCGGGTTCTTCGCGGACGTCTTGCCCTTGTCGACCTTCTTGTCCGTCCCGCTGTCGCTGCTCGCGCACGACGCCAGGAAGCTCATCGTGGGGACGGTGACCAGACCGATCGCGGCAGACCGCTTGATCACGTCACGACGGCCAAGGCCCTCGTTGTGCTGAGCGGAGGTGAATCCCATGCTCAAGTCCTCGCCTTCTTCAGGACTCAGGCGGTGTACCGGCCGCCCGTCCTTCTCGTCCGAGCGAAGGGCCTTGCACCGCGGTCAATTGAAGCTGGGTCGTGCGGGGTTCTCGTGCGTACTGGATACGTCGATGAGAGTGCGTCGATGACGGTGCGTCTGGGGGAGTGCGTCTGTGAGAGTGCGTCAGTACGTCGATGAGGGTGCGTCGATTGCGGACGCGTCGGCCGTCCCGATCGTGAAGACGGGTACAGATGCCGACAGGTATAGTCCACTTCCGGTCAACTGGGCAAGATCGAAAGCAGGTTTGGGCGGCAGACTTTCCCTAGTTGAGACCTCGTGGATACCCGAGCCGGTTGTGTACCCATTCGACCACGCCGGTCGCCCCGGAATGTCCAATTCCGGACACGCCCTACCACCAACACCCTTGACACCTCTCTGCACTTGACCCCTACTTGACCCTGCGCTCCCAGGTGACAACGTTGTCCACATTGGCACGCAGGAGGAAAGGCTCGGTATGCAGCAGAGAACCGGACCCCGGCGGAAACAATGGCATACAGCCGCCCTGGTGGCGGCCGCCTCGTTGCTCGTCGTGACGGCACAGTCCGCCGCTATAGCACAGCCCGCTCAACCGCGTTCGGCGGAAAAGGAATTCACCTCCTCATTCGAAGAGGAAGATCCGCAACCGGCTTGGCGCAACACCGTCGAAGTGGGACCCGATGGAAAGAAACGGGCATCAGGCGTCGACGGCGGCTTCAGCAACGGAATTCCGGGCAATGTCACCGACCGGGTCGTGGACCTGCGCGCGAGCGGCGAGAACACCAACGGTGGCGAGACCAAGGAAAACCTGATCGATGTCCAGTCGGCCACGAAATGGCTGGCGTTCACCTCCACCGCCTGGGCCGAGTTCGACCTGGACCAGCCGGTCAAGGTCGTCACGTACGCCCTGACCTCGGCGAACGACCATGCGGAGCGCGACCCCAAGGACTGGACCCTCCAGGGATCCACCGACGGGAAGCAGTGGCGGGTCCTGGACTCCCGGAAGGGCGAGACCTTCGAGGAGCGGTTCCGGACACAGTCGTACGAGGTCGCCAACACGACCGCGTACCCGCACTACCGGCTCGACATCACCGCCAACAACGGCGCCTCCGACGCGACGCAACTGGCCGATGTCCAGTTCTCCAACGGCGATACGAGCACCCCGGCGCCGCAGGACATGCGTACGCAGACCGACCGCGGCCCGTCCGGCTCCCCCACCGCCAAGGCCGGCGCCGGGTTCACCGGGAAGAGGGCGCTGAAGTACGCCGGCACGCACCAGCCGGACGGGCGGGCGTACTCGTACAACAAGGTCTTCGACGTCCACACGGCCGTACGCCGCGACACCGCGCTCTCGTACCGGATCTTCCCCTCCCTCCCCGAGACGGACCTGAACTACCCCGCGACCAATGTGTCGGTCGACCTCGCGTTCACCGACGGCACCTATCTGAGTGATCTCAAGGCCGTCGACGCGCACGGCGGGCCACTGACCCCGCAGGGTCAGGGCGCGGCCAAGCGCCTCTACGTCAACCAGTGGAACCAGGTCGACTCCCGGATCGGTTCCGTCGCCGCCGGCAGGACCGTCGACCGGATCCTGGTGGCGTACGACTCCCCCAAGGGCCCCGCGAAGTTCCAGGGCTGGATCGACGACATCTCGATCGCCCCCAAGGCGCCGGAGAAGCCGCCGGCGCACCTGTCGGACTACGCGTCCACCACACGCGGCACCAACTCCAGCGGCTCCTTCTCGCGCGGCAACAACTTCCCCGCGACCGCCGTGCCCAACGGCTTCAACTTCTGGACGCCGGTGACCAACGCCGGTTCGACCAGCTGGCTCTACGAGTACGCGCGCGGCAACAACGCCGACAACCTGCCGACCGTGCAGGCCTTCAGCACCAGCCACGAGCCGAGCCCCTGGATGGGCGACCGGCAGACCTTCCAGATGATGCCGTCGGTCGCGGACGGCACGCCCGACGCGTCCCGCACGGCGCGGGCGCTGCCGTTCCGGCACGAGAACGAGACGGCGAAGCCGCACTACTACGGCGTCACGTTCGAGAACGGCCTCAAGACCGAGATGACGCCGACCGACCACGCGGCGATGATGCGCGTCACCTATCCGGGTGACGACGCGAGCATGGTCTTCGACAACATCTCCAACGCCGGTGGCCTGACACTCGATCCGGAGACCCGTTCCTTCACCGGCTTCTCCGACGTGAAGAGCGGCCTGTCGGCCGGTGCGACCCGGCTCTTCGTGTACGGCGTCTTCGACGCGCCCGTCACCGCGAGCGGCAAGCCGACCGGCGGCGCGGGCCCCGACGTCACCGGCTATCTGCGCTTCGACGCGGGCAAGGACCGTACGGTCACGCTGCGCCTGGCGACCTCGCTGATCAGCGTCGACCAGGCCAAGAAGAACCTCGCCGACGAGATCCCCGCCGGCACGCGATTCGAGCGGGTCAAGGACCGGGCACAGAACGCCTGGGACGACATCCTGGGCCGGGTGGAGGTGGAGGGCGCGGACCACGACCAGCTGACCACGCTCTACTCCAGCCTCTACCGGCTGTATCTGTATCCCAACTCCGGCTTCGAGAACACCGGTTCGAAGTCCCGTCCCAAGCAGCAGTACGCCAGCCCCTTCTCCCCGAAGACCGGACCCGACACCCCGACGCACACGGGCGCGAAGATCGTCGACGGTGAGGTCTACGTCAACAACGGCTTCTGGGACACGTACCGCACGACCTGGCCCGCGTACTCCTTCCTCACCCCGAAGAAGGCGGGCAAGCTGGTGGACGGCTTCGTCCAGCAGTACAAGGACGGCGGCTGGATCTCCCGCTGGTCCTCCCCCGGTTACGCCGACCTGATGACCGGCACCAGCTCGGACGTGGCCTTCGCCGACGCCTATGTGAAGGGCGTCGACTTCGACGCGGAGGCGGCGTACGAAGCGGCCCTGAAGAACGCGACGGTGGCACCGCCCAGTTCGGGCGTCGGCCGCAAGGGCATGGAGACGTCCCCGTTCCTCGGCTACGCCTCCACGGAGACCCACGAGGGGCTCTCGTGGTCGCTGGAGGGCTACCTCAACGACTACGGCATCGCCGAGATGGGCAAGGCGCTCTACAAGAAGACGAAGAAGGAGCGCTACCGGGAGGAGTCGGCGTACTTCCGCAACCGCGCCCAGGAGTACGTCTCGCTCTTCGACAAGAAGGCCGGCTTCTTCCAGGGCCGGAACCTGAAGGGCGACTGGCGGGTGTCCTCGGAGAAGTACGACCCGAGAGTGTGGGGCTACGACTACACGGAGACGAACGGCTGGGGCTACGCCTTCACCGCGCCCCAGGACTCGCGCGGCCTGGCCAACCTGTACGGCGGACGAGCGGGCCTCGGACAGAAGCTGGACTCGTACTTCTCCACCCCCGAGACGGCCGCTCCCGAGTTCGTCGGCTCGTACGGCGGGGTCATCCATGAGATGACCGAGGCGCGCGACGTACGGATGGGGATGTACGGCCACTCCAACCAGGTCGCCCACCACGCCACGTACATGTACAACGCGGCCTCGCAGCCCTGGAAGACCCAGGAGAAGGTCCGCGAGGTCCTGGACCGCCTGTACACCGGCAGCGAGATCGGCCAGGGTTATCACGGCGACGAGGACAACGGCGAGCAGTCGGGGTGGTACCTCTTCTCCTCGCTCGGCTTCTACCCGCTGGTGATGGGCTCCGGGGAGTACGCGATCGGCTCGCCGCTCTTCAAGAAGGTCACCGTGCACCTGGACAACGGCCGCAAACTGGTGGTCAAGGCCCCGAAGAACAGCGCGAAGAACATCTACGTGCAGGGGCTGAAGGTCAACGGCAAGTCCTGGAACTCGACGGCGCTTCCGCACGAGGTGGTCGCACGCGGCGGCACGATCGAGTTCGCCATGGGCCCGAAGCCGTCGTCCTGGGGTACGGGGAAGAAGGCGGCCCCCGTCTCGATCACCACGGACGACAGGACGCCGACGCCGCGCACGGACGCGCTGACCGGGGCGGGCGCGCTCTTCGACAACTCGTCGCGTACGGAGGGAGCCGTCGAGTCGGTGGACCTGCCGGTCGAGTCAGCCACGAAGGCGGTCCAGTACACGCTGACGTCCTCCAAGGCGGCGCAGGCACCGGGGAGTTGGGTGCTCCAGGGGTCGGCGGACGGCACGACCTGGAAGACCCTGGACAGCCGGTCGGACCAGTCCTTCACCTGGGACAAACAGACCCGGGTCTTCACCGTGGCCAAGCCGGGGACGTACGAGAAGTACCGCTTGGTGAGCGATGCTCCGGCGAGCCTGGCGGAGGTGGAACTGCTGCGGTAGGAGCGTGAGTTGAGGGAGCGGGGCACCGGCGCGCGCCGGTGCCCCACTCTTTCGTGCTTTCCGCACACGAGGAGCGACTGTAGAGATACGTTGAGTTACATGACTCACTCCAAGGACCAGGACCCGTACGCGAACCCAAGAGCGTTTTACGGAGCGGAACTTCGCCGGTTGCGCGAGGACGCCGGATTGACCCAGGCGCAACTCGGGATGCGGGCCTTCTGCTCGGGCAGCTACATCGGCCAGTTCGAGGCGGTGCTGAGACGGCCTCAAGTGGACCTGTCGCGCACGATGGACGAGGTACTGGGAAGCGGCAAGCATCTCCAGCGGCTGGCGAAGCTGGCCCGCGCGTCGAAGGTCGCGGAGTATTTCGCGGACGCGGCGTCCTTGGAGCCGCTGGCCAAGACCATCAGTGAGTACGCACCGGTACTGGTACCAGGACTACTTCAGACCGAGGAGTACGCGCGGGCGCTCACCCGTACCGCCAATCCGTATGCGTCGGACGAGTACGTGGAAGATCTGGTACGCGCCCGTATGGACCGTCAGAAGATCCTCGACAGTCCAACGGCACCGGTGCTGTGGGCAATCCTGCACGAAGCCGTGCTCCTGGCACCGATGGGAGGAGACATGGCGATGCGCCGACAGCTCGCGCACATCGCGGAGTTGGCGCGGATGCCCAACGTGGTCGTCCAGGTACTGCCCTTCGCCGCCATGGCCGAGGCGCACATGGCAAGCATGACCTCGATCATGTCTTTCCACGACGCGCCACCGATCGTCTACACCGAAGGTGCGGGCAGCGGCAGTCTGATCGACGATCCCGCACTGGTCGAGCAGAACGCACGGGCATACGATCTCGCCAGGGCCGCCGCCATGTCACCAGCGACGTCCCTGGCCCTGATCGAATCAATGGCGAAGGACGACGGGAACACATGAGCACAACACACGCTCTGATCCAGGCACGTTGGCGCAAGTCGTCCTACAGCGACGGCACCGGCGGCAGCTGCGTCGAGGTCGCCGACGGCATCCCCGACGTGGTCCCCGTACGCGACAGCAAGCGCACCGACGGCCCCGCCCTCATCTTCCGCGCCGACGGCTGGACGTCCTTCGTCAACGCGGTCAGGACAGACGGGCTCTGATCCGTACGGCACCGTTCAACCGGCCTCGGCCTTCCGATGACGAAAGGCGACGGGAACACATGAGCACAACACACGCCCTGATCCAGGCACGTTGGCGCAAGTCGACCTACAGCGACGGCACCGGCGGTAACTGCGTCGAGGTCGCCGACGGCATCCCCGACGTGGTCCCCGTACGCGACAGCAAGCGCACCGACGGCCCCGCCCTCATCTTCCGCGCCGACGGCTGGACGTCCTTCGTCAACGCGGTCAGGACAGACGGGCTCTGATCCGTACGGCACCGTTCAACCGGCCTCGGCCAGCTTCCGCTCGATGTCTCCGCGCGCTCCGACGGCCCGGGGGTCGTCATACCCGGCCAGGAGCCGGAGCGCCTCCGTCCAGTGCCGTACGGCCGCGTCCGGGTCCTTGTCGAGCAGGGCGACGGCCAGGCCGTCCAGGGCCATCGCCTCGTCCCACGTATCGCCGAGTTCGTGGTGGGCGGCGACGGCCTGGCGGTGGAACTGCGCCGCCTCTTCCTGGCGGTCGAGCCGGACGTACGTCCGGCCAACCCCTTGCCAGGCCAGTGCCTCCCGGGTGTGGTTCCCGAGGCGGCGGTGGAGCGTGGCTGATCTCTGGTACGAGGTCAGCGCCTCGCCGAACTGGCCGTTCGCCTGCTGGGCGTCGCCCAGGGTGAGGAGCCAGTAGCCCTCCAGCCGGTGATCACGCAGGGTGAGCGCGATCTCCAGTGCCTCGCGCGCCGATTCGAGCCCCTTCTCCGTTTCTCCCTGCTCGCACTCCAGGTGGCTCAGCAGGCGCAGGATGTTGCCCTCGCCCCGCTGGTTGTCGAGGGCGCGGTGTGCCTCCAGCGCCTGGTGGGCGACGGTGGTGGCCTCCGGGAGGCGACCCGCGCGGTAGTGGGTGCTGGCGAGGTTGGAGAGGGCGGTGGCCTCCCAGTGGGCGGAGTTCAGCTCCTGGAAGACCGCGCTGGCCTGCTCGAAGTGGTCGGCGGCCTCGGTCAGTTCTCGGGCACGGAGGTGGTTCAGCCCGAGCAGGTTGAGCGAGTGCGCCTCCCCGGACCGGTCGCCCAGCTCACGCCAGATCCCCAGGGCCTCGGTATGGCTCTCCCGGCTCTCGGCATGGCGGTTGACCCGCGTACAGTTCACGCCGTTTTCGGTGATGAGCTGAGCTTCTCCGGCGCGGTCGCCCGACCGGCGTGCCGCCGCGAGGCCGATGTGGCCGACGGTCAGCCAGTCGGCGACGGGAGCCGAGGGGAACTGCGCGCTCGCCAGGACGGCTGCCAACTGCCAGGCCAGCCGGTCGTATCCGGTGGCCGCGGCCCGTACGGCCTGGAGCAGGTTGACGTGATCGCGCTCCGCCCAGTCCACGGCGGCGTCGTAGTCGGAGAAGGACAGTGGCTGCACCCCGTCCGACGGCGGGTCGAGCTCCAGGTGGGGTTCGGCGGGGCTGATCCAGCTCTGGGCCGCGTCGGCGGTGTGCAGATACCAGTCCAGCACGCGCCGCAGCGCGGCCTCCCGTTCCTCGGCCGGCTCCTCGTGCTGTGCCTGGTCGGTGGCATAGGCCCGCAGCAGGTCATGGAACTGGTAGCGGTCCGGCGCGGTCTGCTCCAGCAGATGGGCGCCGACCAAGGAGTCCAGCAGCTGCCGGGTCCGGGCGACGGTCAGTCCGGCGAGGGCGGCGGCGGCGTGGAGGCCGAACTCGGGACCGGGGTGCAGCCCCAGCAGCCGGAACAGCCGGGCGGCCCGGTCCGGCAGGGCCCGGTAGGACCAGGCGAATACGGTACGTACCGCTTCGGCCTCCTCGTCGTCGCCCGTGCTGAGCGCGTCCCACAGGGCGCTCTCGTCCCGCAGGTCGGCGATGAGGTCGTCCAGCCGCATGTGCGGGTGGCTCGCGGCGCGTTCGGCGGCGATCCGCAGGGCCAGCGGCAGCCGGGCGCAGAGCTCGGCCAGCTCGGTGAGCTTGGCCTGGTCGTCCTCCGGCCGGTATCCGGCGGTGACGGCGCGCAGCAGGGCGACGGCTTCCGCTTGCGGCAGTGTGCCCAGCGTCAGCCGGCGCGCGCCGTCACGGACGGCCAGGCCGGAGAGCCGGCTCCGGCTGGTGACGACGACTAAACTCCCGGGGCTGCCGGGCAGCAGCGGACGGACCTGGCCGACCGTGGCGGCGTTGTCGAGGACGATCAGCACCCGGCGGTCGGCCAGCACCGAGCGGTACAGCGCGGCGGCGGTGTCGGGGTCCTGCGGCACCGACCGGGCGTCGATGCCGAGGGCGGGCATGAAGCGGTGCAGGGCCTCCTGGGCCGTGACCGGCTCCCCCGGGTCGTAGCCACGCAGGTTGACGTACAGCTGCCCGTCGGGAAATCGGTCCTGGACCTGGTGCGCCCAGCGCAGCGCGAGCGAGGTCTTTCCCGCACCGGCGGTACCCGCGATCACACAGACCGAGATGATGAGCGGGTGGCCGTCCTCGTCCGCCAGAACCGCGTTCAACTGGTCGAGTTCGTGCGTGCGATTCACGAATCCGTGTACGTCGGCGGGGAGTTGCCGTGGTCTGGGGTTCACGGAACCACCTTCGTCCGGTGCGCCGTGGCCATGGCCGTGCCCGTGGTCGTGCCCGTGATCGTGGAAATGAATTCCGCCGGTCACGTTTCCCGCCTGTACGACATCACGGGAATTTCCCGACAGGTCGTTGTAGGACCCGCCGGGCTGCTCCTCGTCCCTGCTGCGCTCGTTGATCGCCTACTCCGTCTTCGTCTTCGTCTGCGTATTCGGTGGGGGAAGGTGGGCCACCTCGCGAGCGAAGTAGCTCATCATGTCCTCACCTGCCCGGTAGAGTTCCCTGATATAGCTCTCCCAACTCCCGACAATTTCACTGTCGGTATATCGGACCGCGCCGTTCGGAGCGCCGGATTCGGTGTAGATCACCTCGTAGAGCGTCTCACCGCCGAGGATTACCACTTCCGGCAGCAGGCCGCCTCCCTCCGACGCGGCCACCATGTCAGCACTGAGCACATGGACTTTCACGCCGCATTCCGCTTGCTGCCGCAGAGAGTGCAGTTCCCATTGCACATAGGGCGTGAACGGTTTCTCGACGACACGGAGCCGGTGAAAGACGGAGTTGCGGCGGGCGTCTTCCCGGGCCGATGCGAGAAGGTCGTCGCGGCGCAGCTCGAAAAGCCGCAGCGCTTCGTCCCAGTCGCCTCGGGAGAGGGCGTCCCTGCTGGCGTTTCCCTGTTCCTCGAAGTGCTGTCGGCGTTCCAGCTTCCAGGAGTCCCGGCCTTGAATCGCCGCGTCACGTTCCCGGAAATCACGTCGGTAGACTTCTCGTACGAGCCGCTCACCGAACTCGGGGCGGAGGACCGGTGCGTGGAGGTCAAGCATCGGCGATATCCGTCTTCGCCGAGCTGAGCATGTTCCCAGGGATGACGACGAGTCGTTCGTCGGCGGCGAGAGCGACACCTTCGGGCAGTCGCGGGGCGTAATGGGAGGTGAGGTCCCTGCCGATCACCGCTATATCACCGTTGTCGAGCTGCCAGATGTCCGGGCATTCATCTCCTTTGTCGGAGATACCCAGCTCCTTGGCCGACTTTCCCAGTCGCCGCTCGAATAACGCGGACGGGTCGGCCTCCCAGGAACGTGTCACGCCTGCCTCCATCTGAGATTGGTTGAGCGCGAAACTGCTCAACATTATAGATGTGACTGATTACACAGAGCAACACATGCCGGGAACGAGTTCACGCCATCACCGGCGGCGTACCCCGGCCGATTCATCCCCCACGAGGAGGGGCCGTGTCCCGTACACATAGGTACGGGACACGGCCCCCGGCCGGGTGACGGGCTACCCGTAACAGGTAACCCGCCGCCCGTATCCGCCACTTCTCCGCCCGCTACTTACGGATCAGGCTGCGCAGTACGTACTGCATGATGCCGCCGTTGCGGTAGTAGTCGGCCTCGCCCGGGGTGTCGATACGGACGACCGCGTCGAACTCCACGCCGGTGTCGGTCGTGACCTTGACCGTGCTCGGGGTCGAGCCGTTGTTGAGGTCCGTCACTCCGGTGAAGGAGAAGGTCTCCTCACCCGTCAGGCCCAGCGCCTCGGCCGAGGCGCCCTCCGGGTACTGGAGCGGGAGCACGCCCATGCCGATCAGGTTCGAGCGGTGGATGCGCTCGTACGACTCGGCGATGACGGCCTTCACGCCGAGCAGCGCGGTGCCCTTCGCGGCCCAGTCGCGGGACGAGCCCGAGCCGTACTCCTTGCCCGCCAGGACGACCAGCGGGGTGCCGGCGGCCTGGTAGTTCTGGGAGGCGTCGTAGATGAAGGAGACCGGAGCGTCCGCGACGGTGAAGTCGCGGGTGTAGCCGCCTTCGGTGCCCGGCGCGATCTGGTTGCGCAGGCGGATGTTGGCGAAGGTGCCACGGATCATGACCTCGTGGTTACCCCGCCGGGAACCGTACGAGTTGAAGTCACGGCGCTCGACGCCGTGCTCGTTGAGGTACTTGCCGGCCGGGGTGTCGGCCTTGATCGCACCGGCCGGGGAGATGTGGTCGGTGGTGACCGAGTCGCCCAGCTTGGCGAGCACGCGGGCGCCGGTGATGTCCTCGACCGGGCTGGTCTCCATCGTCATGCCCTCGAAGTACGGGGGCTTACGGACGTAGGTGGACTGCGGGTCCCACTCGAAGGTGTTGCCGGTCGGGATCGGCAGCGCCTGCCACTGCGCGTCGCCCGCGAAGACGTCCTGGTAGGACTTGTTGAACATGTCCTCGCCGATGGCGTTGGCCACGACGTCGTTGACCTCGGCCTCGGTGGGCCAGATGTCCGCGAGGTGGACCGGCTTGCCGTCCTGGTCGATACCCAGGGCGTCCTTGGTGATGTCCACCTTCATGGAGCCGGCCAGGGCGTACGCGACGACCAGCGGCGGGGACGCCAGGTAGTTCATCTTGACGTCGGGGTTGATCCGGCCCTCGAAGTTACGGTTGCCCGAGAGCACCGAAGTGACGGCCAGGTCGTGCTCGTTGACGGCCTTGGAGACCTCCTCCGGCAGCGGTCCCGAGTTGCCGATGCAGGTGGTGCAGCCGTAGCCGACGAGGTTGAAGCCGACCTTGTCGAGGTACGGGGTGAGACCCGCCTTGTCGAAGTAGTCGGTGACGACCTTGGAGCCCGGGGCGAGGGTGGTCTTGACCCACGGCTTGCGGGTCAGGCCCTTCTCGACCGCCTTCTTGGCCACCAGCGCGGCGGCGACCATGACGTACGGGTTCGAGGTGTTGGTGCAGGAGGTGATCGCGGCGACGGTGACGGCGCCGTGGTCGATCTCGTACGTCGAACCGTCGGGGGCCGTGACCAGCGTCGGACGGCTCGGCACGCCGTTGGCGGAGGCCGGGGCGTCGGAGGCCGGGAAGGACTCCTTGCCCGCCTCCTCGTCCTCGGAGACGTAGTTGCGCACGTCCTGCGCGAACTTTTCCTTGGCCTCGGCCAGGATGATGCGGTCCTGCGGGCGCTTCGGACCGGCGATCGACGGGACGACCGTGGAGAGGTCGAGCTCCAGCTTCTCGGAGAAGTCGGGCTCGGCGGCCGGGTCGAGCCAGAGGCCCTGCTCCTTGGCGTACGCCTCGACCAGGGCGACCTGCTGGTCGCTGCGGCCGGTCAGGCGCAGGTACTTCAGCGTCTCGTCGTCGATCGGGAAGATCGCGGCGGTCGAGCCGAACTCCGGCGACATGTTGCCGATGGTGGCGCGGTTCGCGAGAGAGGTGGCGGCGACGCCCTCACCGTAGAACTCGACGAACTTGCCGACGACGCCGTGCTTGCGCAGCATCTCGGTGATCGTGAGGACCAGGTCGGTGGCGGTGGTGCCGGCGGGCAGCTCGCCGGTCAGCTTGAAGCCGACGACGCGCGGGATGAGCATCGAGACGGGCTGGCCGAGCATCGCGGCCTCGGCCTCGATGCCGCCGACGCCCCAGCCCAGCACACCGAGGCCGTTGACCATGGTGGTGTGCGAGTCGGTGCCGACGAGGGTGTCGGGGTACGCCTGGCCGTTACGGATCATGACCGTACGGGCCAGGTGCTCGATGTTGACCTGGTGGACGATGCCGGTGCCGGGCGGGACGACCTTGAACTCGTCGAAGGCGGTCTGACCCCAGCGCAGGAACTGGTAGCGCTCCTTGTTGCGGCCGTACTCCAGCTCCACGTTCTGCGCGAAGGAGTCCGACGTACCGAACTTGTCGGCGATCACGGAGTGGTCGATGACCAGCTCGGCCGGGGCCAGCGGGTTGATCTTCGCCGGGTCGCCGCCCAGCTCCTTCACGGCCTCACGCATGGTGGCGAGGTCCACGACACAGGGCACACCGGTGAAGTCCTGCATGATCACGCGGGCCGGGGTGAACTGGATTTCCTGGCTCGGCTGCGCCTGGGAGTCCCAGGAGCCGACGGAGCGGATGTGGTCGGCGGTGATGTTCGCGCCGTCCTCGGTTCGGAGGAGGTTCTCCAGCAGCACCTTCAGGCTGTAAGGGAGGCGCGCTGACCCCTCGACCTTGTCCAGCCTGAAGATCTCGTAGGACTCGTCGCCCACGCGCAGCGTGCTGCGGGCGTCGAAGCTGTTCGCCGACACGACAGTCTCCTTCATCAATGTGCGCGTACTACTGCCATGCTGCCGCCACGATTCTTCGTCGATCCGCTAAGGTAAGGCTTAGTTAGGTAACCCTTACCGATCGGCGGCTGCGGTACGCCCTCGGCAGATATCTCGATGTCGAGATAACTCTAGTACATGACCGCCGCTCGGTCATGCCCAGGCTCGGGTCGATCTGACCTCCCGGCCTGGTACGTCGCGCGACAGCCCCGCGTTCTCCACCACCTGGCTCGGTCCGGAGCGGGCACCGCCCGATCACTTCCCGTGGGGACTGTCGTGCGTGGCCGGCCTGCCGTTCGCCCGGCCGGGACGGGCCGCCCACTGGAGGAGGAAACGCAGTGCCTCCTGGGAAGGGGAGTCGGGTGGGGCGGTGTACGCGACCAGTTGCTGGTCGGGTTGCGTGTCGACGGAGAACTGCTGGACATCCAGGGTGATGCTCCCCACGACGGGGTGGAGATAGGTCTTGGTGAGCTGTCGCGGACCGCGGACCCGGTGACTGGCCCACCAGGTACGGAAGTCCGGATCGCGCATGCTCAACTCACCGATCAGCGCGGCGATGACCTGATCTCTGGGGTGGCGGCCGGCTTCCATGCGCAGAACGGCCACGCACTCGCGCGCGGCTCGCGGCCAGTCCGCGTACAGCGCGCGGTAGGTGTCGTCGAGGAAGGTCAGCCGGATCAGGTTGCGTTCGGCCGGGGCGAGCGCGCCGAAGTCGGTGAGCAGGGCGGCCGCGCCCCGGTTCCAGGCCAGGACGTCCATGCGCCGGTTGAGGACCATGGCGGGGATGTCGTGCATGGCCGCGAGCATCTGCCGCAGCCGCGGGTCGACCTGCGGCCTGCCCGGTCCCGGCGTGGGAGCGCCGGGGGTGACGTCGGCGACGGTGAAGAGGTAGGCGCGTTCGTCCGCGGCGAGTCGCAGTGCGTCGGCGAGCGCGTCGAGGACCGGGCGGGAGACCCGGCGGGTGCGCCCCTGCTCCAGGCGGACGACGTAGTCGATGCTCACGTGTGCGAGCTGGGCCAGCTCCTCGCGGCGCAGGCCCGGCACCCGGCGTGGACGGCCGTCGTCGGGAAGGCCGACCTGGTGCGGAGCGAGGGCGGCGCGGCGGGAACGCAGGAAATCGCCGAGCTCGTTGCCGCCGGAAGCGTTGTCCTGGAGTTCCATGCCTCAAGTGTCCGCACACGGACGGCCGCGCGCCTGGTACTGGCGTGCATAGGCAGCGCCCTCCCTGGTACCCCTCACGCGCCGACGCCACCGTGGGGTGTGTGGCCGCCGGCGGGAGGCCACCGGAGCCCGCCCACCGCGAGCCCGTCCCTCTGTGATCGGAGCACCACCGTGAGAACCGACGTCACCTTTCCCAGTGCCGGTCTGAACCTCGCCGGCCACCTGTACACGCCGGACGACGGGGCCGTCGGCCCGCACCCGGCGATCGTCGTCGGACACCCCGGCAGCGGCGTGAAGGAGCAGACCGCCGGCCTGTACGCGCTTCGCCTGGCCGAGCAGGGCTTCGTCACCCTCGCGTTCGACGCCGCCCACCAGGGCGAGAGCGAGGGCGAGCCGCGCGGCCTGGAGGACCCGGCCCACCGGGTCGAGGACATCAAGGCCGCGGTCTCGTACCTCATCACCCGTGACGAGGTCGACGCAGACCGCGTCGGGGTACTGGGCATCTGCGCCTCCGGCGGTTACGCCCTCGCCGCGACGGCGTCCGACCACCGGATCAAGGCCGTCGCCACCGTCAGCGCCGCGGACATCGCCCGCCAGTTCCGCAACGGCGCCGACGGCGCCCAGGACCCGGCCGTCTTCCAGGACATGCTCGCCGCGGCCTCGGCGGCACGGACCGCCGAGGCCCGCGGCGAGGGAGTCCAGACCTTCCCGCTCTTCCCCGACACGGCCGAGCAGGCCCACGCACTGGGTGGCCGGCACGGCGTGGAGGGCTGGGAGTACTACTGCTCCGACCGCGCTCAGCACTCACGCTCGGCGAAGGCCTTCACCTGGTCCAGCATCGACCGCATGGCCTGCTTCGACGCCTTCCGCTTCGTCCAGCTGATCGCGCCCCGCCCGCTCCTCATGATCGCCGGACGCGAGGCGGTGACCTCCTGGATGAGCGTGGAAGCGTTCCAGAACGCCCGTGCCCCGAAGGAACTCCACTGGATCGACGGCGCCAGCCACGTCGATCTCTACGACAAGGAGCCGTACGTCGGGCTCGCGGTCGAAAAGCTGACCGGCTTCTTCCGGCAGACGTCAGGGCAGGCCGCCGATCCGTGGATCTCACCGACTGGTGAGTAGCCCGGGCGGACGAACCCGGCCTGTCATTCGGGGAGGTCGAGCGTCCTCACTCCTGCTCGTCCAGCTCGAAGGATCCGTACACGGGCTTCCCCGCCCGTTCGTAGGCGCAGTACTGCACGCCCACGCTGCTGGTGCGGGACTCCGTGAGCTTCCAGGCGGCGGGGGCGGCGCCCTCGTGGAAGAGCCGCTTGCCGGTGCCGATGATCACGGGATTGACGAGCAGCCGGTACTCGTCGACAAGGTCGTGCTCCTGCAGGGTGCTGATGAGGGCGCTGCTGCCCTGCGTCATGATCACGCCGTCGAGTTGTTCCTTGAGCTGTGCGACGGACTGTGCGGCCTCGCCCTTCAGCAGGTGGGAGTTGTTCCACTCCAACTTGTCCCGGGTGCGCGAGGCGACGTACTTGGGCATGGAGTTGAGCTTCACGGCGATCGGGTTGTTCTCGTCGGTGACGCGGGGCCAGTAGGCGGCGAAGATGTCGTAGGTCTCCCTGCCGAGCAGGAGATGGTCGGCGGTCCGCTCGAAGATCCCGATCATGAGGTCCATGAAGTCGTCATCGACGTACGGGACCTGCCAGCCGCCGTGCTCGAAGCCTGCGTCGACGTCCTCGCCCGGACCGCCCGGTGCCTGCATGACGCCGTCCAGGGTGACGAACGCGGTGACGATCAGTTTGCTCATGATGGTGCCTTTCGGGGTCGGGTGCGGAAGCCGCCGGTGCCCGGTATCCGGTAGCCGCTTGTGCTCGGTATCGGTCTGCACGCGGTATCCGCTTGTACCCGGTTTGACTCCCCGGCCGGTGAGAACTCATCGCCCGGCCGCAGAACGGCCAAGGCGGCGGGAAGGCGGGAAGCGCGACAGATCGCGCCGGGGGCAGAGGCGTGTCGCGGGCGTCGGTGCGCGCTTCGGGCGCCCCCGTTTCACCTCTGCCCGCACACGTCGCACCCGTGCCACGCTTCTGGTGATCAGCGAGTACGGCCTCGGGCACGGCCGGGCCTCGCCGCGGGGATCACGGTCTGGCCTCTCCTGTGCGCCGTACGAGCATCCCGGGCCACCTCGCGCCCTCTCGACAACGCTCTCCGGGGCACCGCCCCGGACACCATCAGGAAAAGGGGTTCCTCCCATGAACCGGATCACCGCGCTCGTCGTCGCCTCGATCGCCCTGGCAGGTGGCCTCGCCACCGGCCCCACCGCGACCGCGACCGACCGCGCCGGAGCCACCAACAGCGCTCAGGCCGCCTACAGTTGCTCTCCCGGGAACTTCTGTATCTACAGCGACTGGAACGGCGGTGGAACACGCTGTCAGTGGTCGGACAGCAGGAAGGCCAACACCGCCGACAACTGCTCCTTCATCCAGAGGGGGCAGAATGTCCGCTCCGTGTGGAACGCGACCGGCCATCGCGTTCAGTACTACACGCAGACCAATTACCACTCGCGGGTCGGTTCGACCCCGGCCGGACAGGGCGGCAATCTCCAGGGGAACTACCAGATCCGCTCCTTCAAGCCGCAGTAGACCGGCACCCGCACGCAGGCCTTCAGGTGCGGCCGTAACGGACGGTGTGGTCGGCGAACTCCAGGGCCATCTCGTCGGTGACGGTGGGGCGGGTGCGGCGGATGGTGTGGAGGTAGTCCTCCGTGGTGGGCTGCCCCCGCTCTCCGCTGTCGAGGGTCCGTTCGAAGACGGTCTGGGCGACCGTACGGGCGACCTGCCGGATGTCGGCGGGGGTGAATCCCTCGCTCGCGTCGGCGAGAACGGCGGTATCGGCTTCGGCGCCCGTCTTCGCGATGTAGCCGGCCCACAGGGCGTCACGGGCCTCGTGGTCGGGCGGTCCGACCGGCAGGACGTAATCGAAGCGGCCGTGGCGCAGGAACGCCGGGTCGAGGGCGGCGACGGTGTTGGTGGCGCAGACGAGCAGCCTGCCGTCCCGGTCGCGGAAGCGCGCGATGGACTTGAGGAGTTCGTTGACCACACCGACGGAGACAGGGTCGGCGAGGTTCCGTGCGCCGGCGACTTCTTCGACCTCGTCGATGAAGACCAGTACGTGGTCGAGTTGCGCGATCTCCTCGAAGCGGCGGCTGAGTCCGTTCGCCAGTCCGTCCTCCAACGCGAGCCGGGACGGGAAGAGTTCCACGAACGGCCAGCCGAGCCGGCCCGCCACCGCTTTGGCGAAGGTGCTCTTGCCCGTACCGGGAGGGCCGAACAGCACGACGGCCTGGGGCGGTTCGACCCCGTGCTCCGCCGCGAGTTCGGGGTTGGCCAGCGGCAGCACCAGCCGTCGTTCGATGAGCCGCTTCTCGTCGGCCATCCCGCTGAGCTTCTCCCAGAGCCCGACCGTGGGCGCCAGCGCGCCGAGCGAGGACAGGAGCGCGGAGCCCTGGGCGGTCACGGGCTGCGACTTCTCGAAGTACGTCAGTCCCCGGTGCGGGTGGAACCCGGAGTTGCCGAGCGCGGTGCTGCCCGTCTCCTCCTCGGGCAGCACCGCCGCCACGGTCTTCGCGCCGGCGCCGCGCAGACGCTGCTCCAGAGCGGTGAGCAGCGCGGTGCCCAGGCCCAGATTGCGCCAGGCCGGGTGCAACTCGATCCGCAGCACCCAGGCCCGGTCGCCGTCCACCCGGCCCATCGCCGCGCCCACGAGTCGGCCGTCGGCGACCGCGACGACGCTCGGGTGCCCTGCCTGTAGCGCGGCGACGACCTCGGAGAGGCGGAAGACAGCGGGCTGGTCGGTGGTGGCGCTCTCACCGTCGAGGCGCACCACCGATTCGAGGTCGTCCGGGGCGAAATCCCGCACATGCCATACGGCCATGGCTGCCTCAACCCGTCCGCGCACATCGCCGGTCATTGCTTGCCGCCCGGGGCTCGCACGGAGTTTTCCCGGGGCTTCCATCATCGGTCAGGCTCCGGCCGGGCGCCTGTTCAGGCCGGGCCTGATCGTCAGGACATGCCCTGCTCGTCAGGACATGCATCGGCGCACGCGGGTAACACGTACTCCCGACGAAGGAGGCGCAGATGCCGCTCACATTCCGCAAGAGCTTCCGGATCCTGCCGGGGGTACGGCTCAACATCAACCGGCGCTCCTGGTCCATCACCACCGGTGGCGGCAAGCACGGCCCCCGGCACACGGCGAGCAGCACCGGGCGGCGGACGACGTCCCTGGATCTGCCGGGGCCGTTCGGCTGGCGCAGGACGACGACCAAGCGGCGCGGTCGCTGAACAGGCCGTTCCCGCACCGCCGTACGGCGATTCCCGCACCCCCTACGGCAGTTCCGGGGTACGGCGGACAGCGCTGCCCCGCTCCCCGTACGGCTGGTGCCCGTACCCCGTACGGAGGTCTCCGTACCCCGTACGGCGGCGTACCGGTGGCAAGGGCGACCCCGGGCGAGGAGGATCGAAGTCCGGGTGGCCATCACTCCGACGGCCCACCCCAGCAAGGCTTTTATCTCACATTTGAGATAGCCTTCACCCATGGCAGACGACTACCTCGTACGCATCGGCAAGCTCATCCGTGACGCCCGCCAGCATCGTGGCTGGACACAGAGCCAACTCGCCGAGGCACTGGCCACCAGCCAGAGCGCCGTGAACCGCATCGAGCGGGGCAACCAGAACATCAGCCTTGAGATGATCGCGCGCATCGGTGAGGCGCTCGACAGTGAGATCGTGTCGCTCGGTTACTCCGGGCCGATGCACCTGCGCGTGGTCGGCGGTCGCCGGCTCTCCGGTTCCATCGACGTCAAGACGAGCAAGAACGCGTGTGTGGCGCTGCTCTGCGGCTCGCTGCTCAACAAGGGGCGTACGGTACTGCGCCGGGTGGCGCGTATCGAAGAGGTGTTCCGCCTCCTGGAGGTGCTCAACTCCATCGGCGTACGCACCCGTTGGATCAACGACGGGGTGGACCTGGAGATCGTGCCGCCCGCCGAGCTGGACATGGAGGCGATCGACGCGGAGGCGGCTCGCCGTACCCGCTCCATCATCATGTTCCTCGGCCCGTTGCTGCACCGGATGGACACTTTCCGGCTGCCGTACGCGGGCGGCTGCGACCTCGGTACGCGCACGATCGAGCCGCATATGATCGCGCTGCGCCGGTTCGGCCTGGACATCGCCGCGACGGAGGGTCTGTACCACGCACAGGTGGACCACTCGATCACACCGGGCCGTCCCATCGTCCTGACGGAGCGCGGCGACACCGTCACCGAGAACGCCCTGCTGGCCGCCGCCCGCCACGACGGCGCGACCGTCATCCGTAACGCCTCGTCCAACTACATGGTGCAGGACCTCTGTTTCTTCCTCGAAGCGCTGGGCGTACGGGTCGACGGCATCGGCTCGACCACCCTGACGGTGCACGGCCTGCCGAACATCGACGTGGACGTGGACTACTCCCCCTCCGAGGACCCGGTCGAGGCGATGAGCCTGATCGCCGCCGCCGTGGTCACCGAGTCCCAGCTGACCATCCGCCGGGTTCCGATCGAGTTCCTGGAGATCGAGCTGGCGGTACTGGAGGAAATGGGGCTCGACAACGACCGCACCGCGGAGTACGCCGCCGACAACGGCCGTACGCGGCTGGTGGATCTGACCGTACGGCCCTCCAAGCTGGAGGCACCGATCGACAAGATCCACCCCATGCCGTTCCCCGGGCTGAACATCGACAACGTGCCGTTCTTCGCCGCCATCGCCGCGGTGGCGACGGGTCAGACCCTGATCCATGACTGGGTCTACGACAACCGCGCCATCTATCTGACGGACCTCAACCGCCTCGGCGGCCGTCTCCAACTGCTCGACCCGCACCGCGTGTTGGTGGAGGGGCCGACCCGCTGGCGCGCGGCCGAGATGATGTGCCCGCCGGCGCTGCGGCCCGCCGTGGTGGTGCTGCTGGCGATGATGGCGGCGGAGGGCACGTCCGTACTGCGCAACGTCTATGTCATCAACCGCGGTTACGAGGATCTGGCGGAGCGCCTCAACTCGGTGGGCGCGCAGATCGAGACCTTCCGGGACATCTGACCGGCGAACACCGCCGCGCCCCCTTCCCGACCTGTCGCGAAACGAGTCAGGGAGGGGGCGCGGCGGTGTCCGTAGGATCTCTCCGCGGCTTCGGGCCTCCGACGGGCTCTCCAACAGCCGGGCGGCCAGGGCCTTCCGGCGTCAGGCCCGCCCGGAGCGGGACCGCCACCTCAGCAGCGCCAGGGCGATCAGGCCGCAGACCGCGCCCTGTGCGGCGTTGAAGATCACGATCCCGATCATGCCGGGGACCGGAGGCAGCTCCGCGCTGTCCAGAAACGGCTGGAGCGAGATGTTCAGCAGGAGCGCCAGGACGCCGTAGGCCACGCCGACGAACGCCAGCGTCTCCACCGGGCGGGGGAAGCGGCGCATCACGGTGGTGCCGATCCACACAGCGATGATCAACACGGTGAGAACCAGCGGGCCCACCGGCTTCTTCAGCGGTCCGTCATCGTACGCGCCGACGATGCTCAGCACCGGGCGCAGGAGTGAAAAGACGCCCAGGGCGACGATCGTTCCCCAAGGCAGCTCGCGCAGGTCACTACGGGACGACTCCTTGATGGCCATGCGCATGTTCCCCTTTCCGGCGCCTGGTCGAGGCGCTGCGGCGGTGCCCGTTGTGACCGGCCACCCATCGGCTGGAATATAGACAGTCTACATGTAGGCAAGCAAGACTGACTGAGGCTCCCGACCGTAGGGCGCGGCACTCCAGCGCCCCACGACCTGAGTTCGAGACCTGGCCGCAAGCGTGAGAGACCGGTCCGGTGCCGGCCCTGTCGGCACCGGGAACAACGGTGTACGCACCGCGGACAGACGTCGGAGGGCGATGACATGTCAGGTCTGGTCGGCTGGATCGATTTCTCGCGCAACCTGGTCCTGCAGCGGCCGGTGATCACCGCGATGACCGGCTCACAGGCTCATCGGGGACCGGACGGGGAAACAGTGTGGACCTCGCCCAGGGCCGCCTTCGGGCACCGGGCGCTGGTGGTGGAGCCCGGCGACGGGCGTCAGCCGGCCGTGACCGAGGCGGACGGCCATGAGGTCGTGCTGTGCGTGACCGGCGCGCCCGGAGGACTCACCGCGCTTCGGGAACGACTGCGCGGCGCGGGCCGGCCGGTGGCACCGGACGCCTCGACGGCAGAGCTGTTCAGCCAGGCGTACCTCACATGGCGGACCGAGTTCGTGCCGTGGCTCAGCGGCGGCTTCGCCCTGGCCGTCTGGGACGGCCGCACCGAGGAACTGGTGCTGGCCCGGGACCAGCTCGGCGGACAGACGCTCTTCTTCACCGAGACCCCCACCGGTGTGGTCTTCGGCTCGGAACGCAAGGCGCTGCTGTCCCACCCCGAGGTACAGCCGGTCGTGCACGCGGCCGGGCTACGGGAGGTGATCTGCCACGCCGTGCCCACCGGACCGCTGTTCTCCGGTTTCTCTCAGGTGGAGGCCGGTGAGATCGCCGTGTTCGGCCGCTCGGGCTGGACCCGCCGGCAGTACTGGAAACTGGAGACCCGCCCCCACGGCGACGACCTGACGACCACTGTGGCGCGCATCCGGACCATGCTGGAGGAGAGCGCCCGGGCCGCCACACCGTCCGACCCGAGCCTGGCGGCCGTCACCCTCTCCGGCGGCGTCGACTCGTCGTCCGTCACCGCGCTCGTCGCCGCCGAGCTGCGGCGCCGCGACCTCGGCCGGCTGAACGCCTACACGATCGACTACGCCTACGACGGCTTCCGCTCCGACGCCATGCGGACCAGCAGGGACGCGCCGTATGCCCGGATGGTCGCCGAGCACGTCGACGCGCTGCACCACGTGGTGCGGTTGGAAGCGGCCGACATCCTCGACCCCGTCGTCCGGCTGTCGATGCTGCGCGCCAAGGACTGCCCGACCCGTATCTACGACATGGACGCCTGGCAGCAGCTCTTCCTCCAGAAGGTGGCGGCCGACGGTCACAAGGTGGTGTTCACCGGGCTCGGCGCCGACAACGCCTTCCTGGGCGCCACCTGGTGCAACGACCGAGGACTGGTGGAGTCCGGCACCTTCCCGTGGATCGCGTTGGCCCAGCGGCACGGAGCGCACAGCGGTTTCGGCACGGGACTGGTCGATCCGGGCCTGCTGGCGCGGCTGGACCTGCCCACGTACTACGCGGACACCTACGCCTCCGCCGTCGCCGAGGTCGAGCACCTGCCGGAGGACGACGACTGGGCGCGCAAGATGCGCACCGTCGCCTACCTGGTGCTGACCCGGTTCCGCGGCGACTCCTCGATCTTCTCGGCCACCGGGCTCCAGGTCCGCTCCCCCGTCAACACCCACGAACTCCTCCAGTACACGTACAACATTCCGGCGGTGACGCACCGCCACGGCGACATCGAGAAGGGCCTGTTGCGCGAGGCGGTCGCCGACCTGTTGCCGCAGGAGGTGGTCCGCAGGCCCCGCAGCGCCACCCCCATCAGCCACGACCCGGGCTACCCGGCGCGGTTGCAGGAGGAGTTCAAGGCGATGCTCGCCGATTCCCAGGCACCCGCCCGTCCCCTCACCGACCTGGCAGCCGCCACCGAACTCGCCGCCCAGCCGGACCGGCTCGCCAAGGACCGGCTGGCCCGCGCGAGCGTCGAGTTCATCCTCCAGCTCAACCTGTGGCTGGACCACTACCGGGTACGGCTCGCCCTGTGAGCGGGCCGCACCACCCGCCGACCGGAGGACACCCGTGACGGACACCGAACTCTGCGAGGTCAGCCCGTGATCAGAGACAGCCTCCTCGACACCATCGGGCACACTCCGGTGGTCCGGCTGCGACGGTGGTCGGTCAACGGCTCGGAGATCCTGATCAAGCTGGAGGGCTGGAACCCCGGCCGCAGCATCAAGGACCGCTCGACCCTGTCGATGGTGAACCACGCCGAACGGGACGGGCTGTTGCGTCCGGGCGGCACCATCATCGAGTCCACCTCCGGGAACGTCGGCAAGGCGCTGGCGCTGATCGGTGTGGTCCGCGGCTACCGGATCGTCCTCGTGACCGACCGCAAGGCGCCCCGCTCGATGATCAGTTACGCCACGGCTCTCGACGCCGAGATCGAGGTCGTCGACAAACCCGACGCTCAGGGCTCCATGCAGGGCGCCCGTATCCACCGGGTGAAGGAGTTGCTCGCCGAGATCCCCGGATCCTTCTGGCCCGACCAGTACAACAACCCGTCGAACCCGCTCGCGCACGCCGAGACCACCGGGCGCGAACTCCTCGACGACGACCCCGACTTCGACACCCTGGTCACCGTGGTCGGCACCGGCGGACACGTCAGCGGCATCTCCGCCACGGTCAAACGCGCCCGGCCGGACGTGGTGACCGTCGGCGTGGACGTGATCGGCTCGGCGACCTTCGGCTATCCGCACGGCACCTGGGCCACCCGGGGCATCGGACTGGGCTGGCAGCCTGGTTGCCTGGACCGGAAGGTCGTCGACCGGGTGCACATGGTCGCCGACCACGAGGGGCTGGCCACCTGCCGGCTGCTGGCCCGCACCGAGGGCGTCCTGGTCGGGGAGTCCGCCGGGCTCGCCGTGTTCGGCGCGCTGCACCACGCCCACCACCACCCGGGGAGCCGCATCATCGTGGTGGCGGCCGACGACGGCGCCAACTACCTCGGGGAGACCTTCGACGACGACTGGCTGTGGTCGCGCGGCCTGTTGCAGACCATCGAGGAGGCAGGACTGACCTCGCTCGACGCTCTGGTCGAGGCCGCCCACGACCCGGTCAGCCCGGCGGTGCCCGAGGCCCGCGCGGGAGCCGACGACCTGACCGCACCGACATGGTGACCGGCGCGGAAGGACCGGCGATTCCGGCCAATCTGGAACGGCTGACCGCGCGGATGGACGAACTCGGCCTGGATGCCGTGGTCGCCACCACGTACGAGAACGTCCGCTACCTCACCGGCGTGTCCAGCGTCGCCCTGGAGGTGTTCCCGCACTCCGGGCAGTTCTACGCCGTGGTCACCCGTGACCGGCCCGAACAGATCCGGCTGGTCACGTCCCGCTGCGACGCGGACCAGGTTCAGGATGTCCTGCCGCCGGTGGCCTCGGCCACCGGATACGGCACCTTCCACCGGGAGCGGGGCGAAGACGTCGTCCTGACCGACGACGAGGAGACGCTGTGGCGGATCGCGGTCGACGGGCCGGCGCCCGCCACCGCCCTCGACGCCCTGGTCCACACCCTGCGGGCGGCCGGGCTGGACCGCGCGCGTATCGCCGTCGACGAGGAGGGCGTGCCGCACGGGTATCTCGACGCGCTGCGTGAGGCGGTGCCCGGGGCCGCCGTACGGCTCGGCTCCGAGGTGCTGCGCTGGACCCGGAAGGTCAAGACGCCCGAGGAGATCCGGCGGCTGACGGCGGTGGCCGCTCTCACTGAGGAGGGCATCCGCGCGGTCACGGCCGCGGCCCGCCCGGGGGTGACCCAGCGCGACCTCGTGCGCGAGTTCGAGACGACGGTGGTCGCCGCCGGGGCCCGGCCGAAGTTCACCCTGATCCATTTCGGCCGTGGTGGTGTGGCGGGCCAGGCGGTGTCCCGGGAGCCACTGCGGCGCGGCGACTCGCTCTGGCTCGACGTCGGCTGCGTCCTGGACGGCTACTGGTCCGACATCGCCCGTCTTCACAGCCTCGGTGAGCCCTCCGAGCGGCTCGCCCGCTACCACGCGGCCATGGTCGCCGGGGAAGACCGGGCGCTCGCCATGGCCCGCCCCGGCATGACCGGCAAGGAGCTGTTCGACCTGGCCGTGGAGGCGGTGCGCGAGGCGGGGGTGCCGCACTACCGTCGCCATCACGTCGGCCACGGGATCGGCGTGGAGATCTACGAGCCCGTCCTCATCACCCCCGACAACGACGACTGTCTGGAGGAAGGCACCGTGGTCAACTTCGAGACGCCGTACTACGAGTTCGGGCTCGGCGCGGTGCAGATCGAGGACCCGTTCGTGGTGACCGCCGGCGGGAACCGGCTGCTGACCACGTTGGATCGGCGTCTGACAGTGATCGGCTGACGGACGATCGCCGCACCGGCGTCTGACAGTGCTCGGCTGACGGACGATCGCCGCACCGGTCTCGGCGGCCGGCTGCCCGGCCGGGTCGTCGTGCCCTCCTCGCGCGTCGATCCGGCCCGGGATCTGTCCCTCGGCTTCCGCGAGATCGCCGGGACGCGGGCCGGGCCACGACTGTGCCTGGTGGAGCCGTTCGCCCGGGTCCCGGTCGTGCTGGACGGCGCCGATCCGCACGGAGACTTCCCGCGCGACACCGCGGTGGCCAGAAGCGCATGTGAGCGCTCCCTTTCGGTTCGGCCTTCCCGCCGTGGGAATCGCTGACGTAGGGCCGGACGCGGCGGGCCCCCACCCGCCGCGTCCGGCCCCACGTCAGCCGGCCCTCAGAACCTGGCTTCGTGCATCGGTCTCATGCCAGGTACCGACCACGACGACTCGGGTGCCGCGCCCCGCCCCGGTTCCAGATCGCCGGTGAGTATGGCGTGATGCAGCCGCTGAAGCATCCCTGAAGGGTCCACACCCAGCTCCTTGATCAGGCAGTCCCGTGCGCGCTGGTAGACCTGCAGGGCCTCGGAGCGGCGTCCGGCACGGTGCAGCGCGACCATCAGCTTGGCCTGGAACCCCTCGTGCGTGGGCTGCGAGGCAACCAGCTTGATCAGTTCGGCGAGCAACTCGTGGTGTGAGCCCAGCTTCAGATCCGCCTCGATCCGCAGTTCCAGGACGCTCTTGTGGATCTCCTCCAGCCGTAACGCCTCGGAGACCAGTACCGGACCGGGGTTCATGTCGATCATCGCCGGGCCGCGCCACAGCGCCAGGGCCTCCCGCAGGGTGTCTGCCGCACGCTCGACGTCGCCGGCCGCCAGCTGGACCCTGCCCTGCTGCGCCAGCGCCTCGAACCGCAGCGAGTCCAGGTCTTCGGAGGGCAGCCTCAGCATGTATCCCCCGACGAAGGTGCGCAGTTCGTCCTCCGGGCCCCGGCCCGTTCCCGAACCGCCCGCCAGCCGCAACGACTTGCGGAGCTGGTAGATGTACGTCTGGAGCGTCGTGGCCACACTGCTGGGAGGGCGGTCCTCCCATACCTCTTCGATCAGCTGCTCGTTGCGCACCACCTGGTTCGCGGACATGGCGAGCAACGCCAGAATCCGCCGAGGTTTCGGTGCCGTGGGAGTGATGTTCTTGCCGTTCACTGCCACTGAGAATGGACCTAAGAGGCTGATCTGCATGGCCTCCACACCCTTCCGTTGTGAATGCAAAGAACCGTTTTCCGTACCGGGCGCAGACGTCGGAAATCGCGTCGTCCGCCGCGCAGTCGGGACGGCACCAGACAGAGATAGCGTGCTGTGATGAGGCCGGATGTCGACGCGTCCGAGTAACCCTCCGGCATTTCACCCGCAGGACATTCCCGGTGAAATCGGTCAGGGGGCGTTACCTGCGCGCCACATCATGCGGCGACGAGGTGAAGATCTCCTGGCAGGGCGCCCTTTCGGGAACCGGTCGCCGACGGCCGTCGACCGCCGTCGCCCCTACGCGCGATGCGTGACGCGGACACCGGCGACCCGTGGAGGGTCTGCGGCGCCTACTCACGGTCGACTTTCGCTCAGACGAGCGAGCGTCGTACGCATGGCCACGCGGTCGTGGCGGCGAGGGGCGCGGTAGGTGGTCGAGAAGAGTAAGACATCCTGTCAATCCCCCGATTTTCTGGATGGCATGGTGCCGTTCCCCCGGTACATTCCTGGCGGGCCGGGTCCGTTGTCGCCATGGGCAAAAAGCTGCGTTCCAGACTATGCCGTGCAGAATATCCTTGCGCAAGTGAACAGCGGATTCCGGCAGTTGCGACGATGAATATGCACGGGCAGGGCCTGGCTACACCTATTCCGCACCGGACCACGAGTCCCTGTCATACGGACTCGGGCCGGCCGACAGGAAACACGAGGTCAGCGGAATTGCGACCAGAGCGCTCGTTCTTCGGGCTCCGGCGGAGTATTCGGAATGAGCCGTTCTGGGTGTCCCGGAACAGGCCCCCCAACGCCCTCGCCCGCGGCCGGGTTCGGTGATTCCGGAGCCGTTGGTCCCCGTCTCCGGTCGGCTCCCGAATCCGGGTCGGGCTGTGGGTACGGGTCGCACATGAAGACACCGGGCGCCGGCGGCATGCCGCCGGCGAAGGTGCCCATGATCTGGGCTCCCGTGCCCAGGTCACGTGCCAGTGCCAGGAACATCCGGCCGCACCGTCGCAGAATCCCCCGTGCCTTCATCCGCGGACCTCGCCCTCCGTGTCGACTCCGGTCCTCCGTATCCTGTGCGGAACGGCTCGACTTCCAGTCAAGGCACAGTAAAGTCACATCCCGGCCCGCTCGTGACGGTATGTCGCCCGCCTCGCGCCCGGTCGCCGCACTCACTCGACGCGGCAGGAGGCCAGGGCCACCAACACGACCGGCCGGGGGGGGGGGGGGGGGGGGGGGGGGGGGGGGGGGGGGGGGGGGGGGGGGGGGGGGGGGGGGGGGGCGGGGGCGGGGCCCCCCCCCCCCCCCCCCCCCGGCCCCCCCCCCGCCGCCCCCCCCCGCCCCCCCCCCCCCCCCCCCCCCCCCCGCGCCCCCCCGCCCCCCCCCCCCCCCCCCCCCCCCCCCGGCCGGTTGCGTGTCGGGTGTCGGGTGTCGGGAGCCAGGGGGAATGCCCTGCCGTCAGGAGTGCTCGATCGCCACCCGGGGCAGCCGCTTGGCCAGCCCTTCGGGAAGCCACCAGGCGTAGCGGCCGAAGAGGTGCATGACCGCGGGCAGGACGAGGCAGCGGATGATCACGGCATCTACGAAGACCGCCACGGCCAGGCCGAAGCCGAACTGCATGAGCATCCGGTCACCGCTGAACATGAAGGCACCGAAGACCACGATCATGATCGCGCCGGCGGCGGTCACCACTTGGCCCGTGGTGGCCAGGCCCCGGCCGATCGCCAGGGCCGCGTCCTTGCCGCGCTCCCACTCCTCGTGCATACGGGAAAGCAGGAAGACCTCGTAGTCCATGGAGAGACCGAAGACGATCGCGAAGATCATCACCGGGACGTACGCCTCGATCGGCCCCTTCTCCATGCCCAGGGCACCGTTCTGGAAGACCAGTGTCATCACGCCCATGGCGACGCCGATGCTGAGCAGGTTGAGAACCGCGGCCTTCAACGGAATCAGGATCGAACGGAACACCAGAAGCAGCAGAAGCATCGACAGGCCCACGACCACGGCGATGAACACCGGCAGCCGGGAGGCCACGGCGTCGGAGAAGTCCTCGGCGGAGGCGGTGCTCCCGCCCACCAGGAAGGTGCCGTCCGTCTTCGCGGCGACCGACGGCAGCACATCGTCCCTCAGTTGGCCGACGAGCTCGTTGGTGGCGCCGTCCCGGGGGGCGGAGTCCGGGAAGACGATGATCGTGGACAGGTCCTCGCCCACGGACTGCGGAGGCAGCGCGGCGGCGACGCCCTTGGCACCTTCCAGCGCCGTGCGCGCCTCGGTGGCGGCTGCCGTGTCGCCCTCGGCGAGCACGATGAGCGGTCCGTTGAATCCCGGCCCGAAGCCGTCGGCCAGCAGGTCGTACGCCTGTCGCGTAGTGGTGGAGCGGTCGTCGGTACCGGCGTCGGCGAAACCGAGCCGCATGTCGAGCGCGGGCAGCGAAAGGCCGGCGAGCAGCGCGGTCGGAATCAGAGCGGCTGCCCAGGCCCGCCGCTGGACAGCGCCGGACCAGCGGCTCCAGCGCTCGCCGCCGGCACTCCTGCCCTTCTCGACACGGCGGCGCACCTGCTTCTCGATCCGGCCGCCGAAGACGGCCAGCAGGGCGGGCAGCAGCGTCAGCGACGCGATCATCGTGAGCAGCACGGTCAGGGCGACGGCCACGGCCACGCCCTGCAGCGCGCCCAGGCCGAGGACAACGAGCCCGAGAAGGGCCACGATGACCGTGCAGCCGGCGAAGAACACCGTGCGCCCCGCGGTGTCGATCGCCCTGATGGTGGCGGTACGCCGGTCGGTGCCGTCGATCAACTCGCTGCGGAAGCGGGAGAACACCAGCAGGGCGTAGTCGATGCCGACGCCGAGGCCGACCAGCATCATCAGCGGCGCGGTGAAGTTGGCGATCGTCGCGACGTGCGAGGCGAGGACGATCAGGCCGAGGGTGGTGCCGACGGCGAAGAGCGCGATCGCCACGGGCAGGACGGCCGCGAAGAGCGACCCGAAGAGCAGGACGAGGATCACCAGGGCGGCGAGGATGCCGATGCCCTCGGCGGAACCGCTGTCCTCACCCTGGGCGGCCCGGACCGGGTCGCCCGACAACTCCACGCGCAGGCCGTCGGTACCGGCCTTCTGCGCGGTGTCGATGATCTTCTGGGCGTCCTCGGCCGGGATGTCCTCCGACTGTTTGTCGAGCGCCACCGTGGCGTAGCCGATGGTGCCGTCCTCGGACAATGCCTGGCTGTTCCGGTAGGGGCCGGCGACGCTGACGACGTGCGGCTCCTTCTCGACCTGGGCCAGCATCGACTCGGCACGCTCGCGCGTCTGCGTCCCGGCGAGGCCGCCGTCCGCCTTGAGCACGATCGTGATGGTGGAGCCGGCCTGCGCGGGAGCCCGCTCCTGGAGGACGTCGAGCGCCTTCTGCGAATCGGTGCCCGGCAGTCCGAAGTTGTTGCGGTAGTCGTCGCCGACCGCCTGGGAACCCAGGCTCACCGCCACCAGGACGACAACCCAGCCGACCAGCGCCCACCAGCGACGGCGGTACGACACCTGGGCGACGCGTTCGAAGAGGCTCGGCCTCGCCGTCCCCGGCGAGTCACCCGCCTCGACAAGGCTCTCTTGGGACGTGGCCATCGCGGTTCGACCTCCCTGATCCGTGGCATCACCCCACCACGATAGATAGCTTGGCTACATGTAGGTGACCGACACTAACACATGGCGTAGATTGTCTACATGATGTCTGAAGCGCTACGGGGCCATCTGGACGCGCTGATCCTCGCGGTACTCGAAACGGAGCCCCTGCACGGATACGCGGTCATGGAGGCCCTCCAAGTGAGCAGTGGCGGAGCTCTCGACCTGCCGACCGGGTCGCTGTATCCCGCGCTGCGCCGGCTCGAACGCGCGGGGTTCGTGGAGAGCGAGTGGAGTACGGTCGGCGGCCGTCGCCGTCGCACGTACCAACTCACCTCGGCGGGCAGTCGCGCGCTGGCCAACGAACGAACAAAATGGCGAGATTTCGCCGCCATGGTCGACGGAGTCCTGCGGCCGGGCTCAGCGACGACCTGACGGCGAGTGAGCGGTCGGCACGTGAGGTGGCCGTGCCGACAGTTCGGTGTGCCCGCGCGGCGGAGGACAGAGGTGTGCCGCAGGCGACGACGAGGTACCGGGCGGCTCCCCGGGAGGTCGCTCGCCGAGATCGGGCCCGGCCGGAAGCGGTCCGGCCGGTGGTCAGGCCGCCGTCAGACAGCGCCGGCCCGACACCGCGATGCCGACCAGCGGGATGCCCAGCAGCAGGGCCGTCATCGGCAGGCCCGTCGGGCTCAGGAGCGACTCCGTGGCCGTGCTGTAGAACGTCAGCAGCACCCCCAGCACGGCGAACACGGCACAGACGACGAACGCGAAGAAACCGGCCGCACGGACGAGCTTGCGGCGTGGGCCCAGGTAGCGCACTCCGGCACCGGTGGCGATCGCGACCGCCAGCGCCATGCCGATGGCACCCCCGCCGGTCCACCGCACCACGGAGTTGACCAGGTCGTATCCGGTGCCGGTGGCGTCGTCCATGCCGTGGCCGGCCAGGCGCAGCAGCATCCACCAGGCGACCGGCTGGATCGTCAGGACGGCGGAGATCAGCACTGCGGTACGCCGGCCCTGGGCCAGCGCCAGCTCGGTCTGGTAGTCGGGGGCGATGGTGCCGACGGGTCCGAAGTCGGCCACCGCACGCCGCTCGGCACTCGCCCGGTCCAGGCCGCTCTCCTCGTATGCCTCGGCCGCGTCGATCAGCCCGTCACGGGCCTCTGCGAGCAGGTCGGCCTTGACCGTCCGTGGGCCGTACAGGGCCTCGTCCAGCTCAGCGACGTATCGGTCAATCACCCGGGTCTCCCTGGAGCTCCTCCGCCGCGTGCATTTTTCCCTGAGTATAAGAATTTCGGAACACCTGCCGATCAGGGACATCCCTGAGGTATCCCTGAACCAGCCATCGTCCTCACGGATGGGGTCCAGCGGTAGCCGTCCGGTCGTGCGCGGCGCCGTTCCGGGGCCGAACGGCGCCCGCGAGTACCCCGGCCCGGTCGTGCACCCCCGCCCGGACCGAGGTTCCGCGGTGGGCCCGGCGTCAGCCCGCGTCGGCGGGCGCGAGCAGCCCCGGGTCGTCGAGGAGGTGCTCGACCAGGTCGGGAACCGTGGGGCGGTCGAAGACCAGGGTCGCGGACAGTCTCAGGCCGGTCGCGGCGGCCAGCCGGTTGCGTAACTCCACCCCGGCCAGGGAGTCGAAGCCCATGTCCTTGAACGACTGGTCGAGGTCGACCTCGTCGTCGTCACCGTAACCGAGCACCGTCGCCACCTCGCTCACCAGCAGATCCGCCAGCACCTCGCGGCGGCCGTCCGCGGGCAGCGACGTCAGCCGCCGGGACCACGCCGGGCCGCCCTCGCCCTCGCCCTCGCGCCGGTGAGCCGGGCGACGGGCCGGTGCGCGGACGCCCAGGCCACTGAGCAGCACCGGCAGGCCACCACTGTCCGCAAGGGCGCCCAGCGTCGGCCGGTCCCATCGGACCGGCAGCACATGGGTACCGCCCGTGGCCAGCGCGGCGTCGAACAGGGCCAGTCCCTCGGGCACCGACAGCGCGGCCACACCGCTCCGCCTCATCCGTGCCCGGTCGGCCTCGGACAGCTGACCGGTCATACCGCTGTCCGGCTCCCACAGGCCCCAGCCGAGCGAGGTACCCGTCATGCCCGCCGCCCGGCGGTGGTGGGCCAGTGCGTCCAGGAAGGAGTTGGCGGCGGCGTAGTTCGCCTGTCCCGCCGAACCCAGGGTCGCGACGACCGAGGAGAAGGACACGAACGCGGACAGCCGCATCCCCGCGGTCAGTTCGTGCAGGTGCCAGGCCGCTGTCGCCTTCGGGGCGAACACCCGGTCCACGGCGTCCGGCGTGAGCGTCTCGACGGTGCCGTCCGCGAGGACCCCCGCCGCGTGCACGATCGCGGTGAGCGGGTGCGCCTCCGGGATGTCCCGCAGCAGACCGGCCACCGCCGTCCGGTCCGTGAGGTCGCAGGCCACGAACGACACTCGCGCGCCCTGTCCGGTCAGTACCTCCGCCAGCTCCCCGGCCCCCTCGGCGGTCGCACCCCGGCGTCCGGCCAGCACCAGATCGCGCACGCCGTGGTGGGCGACCAGATGGCGGGCCAGCAGCCTGCCCAGCGTGCCGGTGCCGCCGGTGATCAGGACGGTGCCTTGCGGGTCGAAGCCGGGCGGCAGGGTCAGCACGACCTTGCCGGTGTGCCGCGCCTGGGCCAGATGACGCAGGGCCCGCGCGCTCTCCCGCACCGGCCAGGTGGTCACCGGCAGCGGTGTGAGCACACCTCGGCCGAACAGACCGAGCACCTCGGCGAGCATCCGTTCGACGTGCTCGGGCGCGGCCCGCAGCAGGTCGAAGACGTCGTAACGGACGCCGGGATGACGCCGGCGCACGTCCTCGGCGTCCCGGATGTCGGTCTTGCCGATCTCGACCAGGTGGCCGGAGGTCCCCAGCAGTCGCAGCGAGGCGTCGAGCAGCGGGCCAGTGAGCGAGTTGAGCACGACGTCGGGGCCCGCTCCGCCGGTGACATGACGGAACATCTCCTCGAAGTCGTCGGTGCGGGAGTTCGCGATGTGATCGTCCGCGACGCCGGCCGCGCGCAGCGTGTCCCACTTGCCGGGCGAGGCGGTGGCGAAGACCTCCGCCCCGAGATGCCGGGCGAGCTGGACGGCCGCGAGACCGACCCCTCCGGCCCCGGAGTGCACCAGGACCCGGTCGCCGGGGCGCACACCGGCCAGCTCGACCAGGCAGTGGTATGCCGTCAGATACACCACCGGCACCGTCGCGGCCCGCACGAACGACCAGCCGTCCGGGATCCGTGTCAGCAGCTGCCGCTCCGTGACGGCCACGGGGCCGAACGCGTTCCTCCGTACCAGGCCCATGACGTGGTCGCCGGGCCTGAGGTCCCGGACCCCGGGCCCCGTCTCCAGGACGACGCCGGCGCCCTCCAGGCCCAGGCCCTCCTGGCCCGGAACCATGTCCAGGACCACCACCACGTCACGGAAGTTGACGCCCGCCGCCCGCATCGCCACCCGGACCTCCAGCTCGCCGAGGGCCCGCGTCCGGTGGTCGTCCGGGACCAGGGCGAGCCCGTCCAGGGTGCCGCTCGTGCGGACGTCCAGGTGCCAGCTGCCGCCCGGCGGTGCGGTGAGCGTGGCGCGCGGGGGTGCGGCGGTCAGCCGTGGCGCGTGCCAGGCGGTGCCGCGCCAGGCCAGCTGCGGTTCACCGGTCGCCGCCGCCGCGGCAAGCCGGTCCGCCCGGCTCTCCCCGGTCCGTTCGCCGTCCAGATCGAGGAGCGTGAACCGACCGGGGTGTTCGCTCTGGGCGCTCATCAGCAACCCCCGGACCGTGGCGGCCGGGAGGTCCGGTGCGGGCGCGCCCGCACCCACCGCGACCGCGTTGCGGGTCATCACCAGCAGCCGTGCCGAACGCAGTTGGCCGGCGGCCAGCACGTCCTGCGCGAGCGCGAGCGCGGACCGGGCGGCCTGCCGGCCGGCCGCCGCCGGGTCGTCCTGGCCGGACGCGGTCTCCCGCGGTCCGGGGGGCCAGAACACCGCCACCAGATCCGGTACGGGGGCGCCCTCGTCGAGCGCCGACAGCAGCGCGGGGAGATCGGGGTGAACCACGGCCTGCGGCAGGTCCGGGTGCGCGGTGCCGAGCACCGCCCAGCGCGCGGCCCGATCGGGCGCGTCGGCGGACACCGGCTGCCAGTCCACCTCGAACAGGGCGTCCGCCGGTGTGCGGTCCGGTGCCGTCACCGCGGCGCGCGGGGTCGGGCGCAGGACGACCTCCCGCACGGTCACGACCGGCGCCCCGGACGGGTCGGTGAGCAGCAGCCGGGCCCGCTGGTGCCCGGTGACCGTCACGCGCACGCGTACCTCGTCCGCCTCCACGGCGTGCACCCGCACCCCGGCGAAGGAGAACGGCAGCAGGATGTGCTCGCCGCTGTCCGTCCGGTCCAGCGCGTCGATGACGAGGGCGTGCAGGGCCGCGTCCAGCAGCGCCGGATGCACGGCGAACCCGGTGACATCGGTGTCCGGGTCGAGCCTCACCTCGGCGTACAGCTCCTGCTCGCGCCGCCAGAGGGCCCGCAGGTTCCGGAAGGCCGGACCGTACTGGTAACCGGCGGCGGCCAGCCGGGCGTAGGCATCGGTGGTGTCGAGCGCCGCCTCCCCGCTCCGCGGCCACGGCACCGGCTCGTCCCGCACACCGTCAAGAAGCGGTGCGAGGGTTCCCGAGGCATGGCGGGTCCACCGGCTGTCCGCGCCGCCCGCGGCCCCGGCGGACCGGGAGTGCACCGTGAAGGCGCGGCTGCCCGTGGCGTCGGCGCCCGAGGCGGCGAACTGAACATCCACCGCTCCGTCGGCAGGCAGCACCAGGGGTGTCTCCAGCACGAGTTCGTCCACGGCGAGGCCGCCGAGCCGGTCCGCGGCGTGCGACGCGAAATCCAGCAGGGTGGTGCCCGAGAGCAGCGCCGTGCCGTGCACGACATGGTCGGCGAGCCAGGGCCGGTCGGCTGCCGAGATCCGTCCGGTGAGCAGCAGGCCCTCGTCGGCGGCCGACTCCACCGCGGCACCGAGCAGCGGATGCCCGGTCGTCATCGCACCGAGCCCGGCGGAACCGGTGACGGGCGACGACGAAAGCCAGTGGCGGCGGCGCTGGAAGGCGTAGGTGGGCAGTTCGACCGCGTCCGCGCGGCCCGGCGGCAGCAGCGTCGGCCAGTCGACCGGCGTGCCCCGTACATACGCCTCCGCGAGCGAGGCCAGCAGCCGGCGACGGCCGCCGTCGCCCCGTTGCAGGGTGCCCAGGGCGGAGCCGGGGACCCCGGCTGTGTCGAGGGTGTCCTGGACGGCGACGGTGAGCACCGGGTGCGGGCTGCACTCGATGAACAGCTCGTGTCCCGCGTCGATCAGTGCGGTGACGGCGTCGTGGAACCGCACGGGGGCGCGCAGACTCCGGAACCAGTGCTCCGCGTCCAGGCGCGTGGCCTCGTCGAGCAGGCCGCCCGTGAGTGTCGAGTACAGGGGGATCTCGGGGCGGCGCGGGGCGACCGGGGCCAGCAGGTCCAGCAGCTCCTGGTGCAGCGCCTCGACGTCCGGGGTGTGCGAGGAGTAGTCCACCGGGACCACGCGCGCGTGCACGCCTTCGGCGTCCCAGGCCGCGACCAGGGCGGCCAGCAGCGGCGCCGGGCCCGCGATCACGGTGGCCGCCGGACCGTTGACCCCGGCGATGTGCACCCGGCCCGTCACGGCGGGGTCGGCGAGCCGGTCGCGGACCCGGTCGGCCGGCAGGGCGACCGAGGCCATGCCGCCGGTGCCCGCCAGCCGGACCAGGGCCCGGCTGCGCAGGGCGACCACCCGGGCGGCGTCCGGCAACGACAGGGCGCCCGCCACGCACGCCGCGGCGATCTCGCCCTGGGAGTGTCCGACTACCGCGTCGGGCACCACACCATGGGCACGCCACACCTCCGCCAGCGATACCATCACGGCCCACAGCGCGGGCTGGACGACGTCGACCCGGTCCAGTGCGGCGGCGTCCGGCGCGCCGGTCAACACGTCGGTCAGCGACCAGTCGGTGTACGGGGTGAGCGCCTCCGCGCACTGCTGGACGCGGTCCCGGAACACCGGGGAGCCGTCGAGGAGTTCGCGCGCCATGCCGGCCCACTGCGAGCCCTGCCCGGGGAAGACGAACACGGTCCTGGCCGCCCTCGCCCGGCCCCGGATCACCCCGGGCGGGTCGTCGCCCCGGGCCAGAGCGGTCAGCAGCGCGCGGAACCCGTCCAGGTCCTCGGCGAGCACCACCGCCCGGTGCTCCAGCGCGGCGCGGGTCCCGGCCAGCGCCCGGGCGACGTCGGCCGTGCGCGGCGGGGGCGAGGCGGCCAGCGCGTCGGTGAGCCGCGCGGCCTGCCTCGCCAGGGCCGGTGCGCTGCGTGCGGACAACGGCCACACCGACGGGCTCCCTTGCGGGGCGGGGCCCGTGCCGGGCGGGTCCGCAGGGTCCGGCGCCGGTGTCAGTGCCGGTGCCGGTGCCGGTACCGGTACCGGTACCGGTGCCTCTTCCAGGATCAGGTGGGCGTTGGTTCCGCTGATGCCGAACGAAGAGACGCCGGCCCGGCGCGGTGTGTCCCGGCGCTGCCACGGACGGGCCTCGATGAGCAGTGCCACGCTCTCCTCCCGCCACTCCACGTGCGGCGTCGGCGCATCCACGTGCAGGGTGCGCGGCAGCCGTTCGTGGCGCAGGGCCTGCACCATCTTGATGACCCCGCCGACGCCGGCGGCGGCCTGCGCGTGTCCGATGTTCGACTTCAGCGAACCCAGCCACAGCGGACGGCCGGCGGGTCGGTCCCGGCCGTAGGCCGCCAGCAGCGCCCGGGCCTCGATCGGGTCGCCGAGCCGGGTGCCCGTGCCGTGCGCCTCCACCGCGTCGATGTCCCCCGAGGAGAGCCCGGCGGCGCACAGCGCGTCCCGCACGACCTGCTCCTGGGCCGGCCCGCTCGGCGCGGTCAGCCCGTTGCTCGCGCCGTCCTGGTTGACGGCGGAGCCACGGACGACGGCCAGCACCCGGTGTCCGTTGCGGCGGGCCGCCGACAGGCGTTCCAGGACGATCAGGCCGACGCCTTCGGCCCAGGAGGTGCCGTCGGCGGCGGCGGCGAACGGCTTGCAGCGGCCGTCACCGGCGAGTCCCTGCTGCCGGCTGAACTCCAGGAACATGCCCGGCGTCGCCATCACGCACGCCCCGCCGGCGAGCGCGAGATCGCACTCGCCGGCCCGCAGCGAGCGGACCGCCAGGTGGAGGGCGACCAGTGAGGAGGAGCAGGCGGTGTCGACGGTGAGGGCCGGGCCACGCGAACCGAGGGTGTAGGCGATGCGTCCGGAGGCGACGCTCGTGGTGGTGCCGGACAGGAGATAGCCCTCGACGCCCTCGTCCCCGGTGCGGGTCAGCGACCCGTACTCCTGGGCGGTGACTCCGGCGAACACACCGGTGGGGCTGTCCCGCAGGCCGGTCGGATCGATGCCGGCGTGCTCCAGCGCCTCCCAGGCGGACTCCAGCAGCAGTCGCTGCTGGGGGTCCATGGCGAGGGCCTCGCGGGGGCTGATGCCGAAGAACTCCGCGTCGAACTCGTCGGCGTCGTGCAGGAATCCGCCGAGACGGGTGACGGTGTGTCCGGCGGCTCCGGCATCCCCGGCCGCATCGTGGAGTTCGTCGATGCGCCAGCCCCGGTTCGTCGGGAACGGGGAGATGGCGTCGGTGCCGGAGTCGACGAGACGCCACAGGTCCTCGGGACCGCGCACCCCACCGGGGAAGCGGCAGGCCATACCGACGATCGCGACGGGATCGCGGTCCCGGTCCCGGAGGTCGGCGAGTTCCTGCCGGGTCCGGTACAGCTCCGTGGTGGCCCGTTTCAGATACGTACGCAGTCTGGTCTCGGTCATGACGGCCCCGGAGTCGTCTTCGGGACCCGGCCCGGGATCAGGCGTCGAACTCGCGGTCGAGGAGGGCGAAGATTTCGTCATCGGTGGCGGTTCCGATCTGCTCGGTGAGGTCGTTGACGTCGTCGGGCACGTGCGCGCTCCGGGTGCCGGGGAGGACGGACAGCAGGGCCCGCAGTTCGCGGACGAGCCGTTCGCCGTTCGCCGGGTCCGGCGGTTCCTCGGACAGGGCCGTCCGCAGTCGGTCGAGGGCCGCGGGTACGGCGGAGGCCGGTTCGGGCCCGGGGCGCGTCAGCTCGCTCAGGAGGTACTCGGTGAGACCGGCGGGCGTGGGCCGGTCGAAGACGAGGGACACCGGCAACGGCAGTCCGGTCAGCTCCCGCAGACGGTCGCGGTACTCCACGGCGGTGACGGAGTCGAACCCGGCGTCGCGGAAGGAACGGTGCGGGTCGATCGCCGCCGCCCCCGGATGTCCGAGTACGGCGGCGGCCTCGGCCCGCACCAGCCCCAGCGCGGAGCGATACCGCTCCCGACCGACGCGACCTGCCAGCACGCGGTGCCAGTAGGGCTGGTCGGCGAGCTCTTCGGGCCCTGCGACCGGGCCGATCCCCGCGGGCGTCTCGGCCGCGGGCGTCTCCGCCGCGGCGGTGGAGGCCGGGGTGGTGGGTGCCGGGGTGGTGGGTGCCGGGGTGGCCAGGACCGGCGCGGTGGCCGCCGGCGGTCCCGGGGTCCCCAGAGGCCGGTCGGTGCGCGGTGCGGGTGGCAGCCAGTGGGGGTGGCGTTGGAAGCGGTAGGTCGGCAGGTCGGCGCGCGGGCCGGGAGCCAGCAGCGCGGACCAGTCGATGTGCCGGCCCGCGGCATGCAGTCGGGAGACGGTGGTGAGCAGGGCCGTCGGCTCGTCGTGGCCGGGGCGGAGTGTGGCGGTCAGGAGGGGGGCCGGAGCCCCGTCCGGGTCGGCGGGCGGCAGACAGCGGGCTGCCTGCACGGTCAGGGCCGGTTCGGGTCCGACTTCCAGGTAGGCGCCGGTCCCGTACGCGTCGAGTGTGCGCACGGCGTCGGCGAACCGGACGGTGGCCCTCACGTGCCGGGTCCAGTAGTCCGGTGAGCACAACTGCTCGGCGGTGGCGAGGGTGCCCGTGACGTTGGAGACGACCGGGATGCGGGGCGGGTGGTAGTCCAGGCCGGCGGCGACGCCGCGGAACTCGTCCAGAATCGGGTCCATGAGCGGCGAGTGGAACGCGTGGCCGACCCGCAGCCGCCGGGTTCTGCGCCCCCGCGCGGCCCAGTGTGCGGCGACCCGCTCGACGGCGTCGGCCGCGCCCGAGACGACCACGGACTCCGGTGCGTTGATCGCGGCGACATCCACGGCGCCGGGGGGCAACGCGGCCCGCACCTCCGCCGGGCTCGCCCGCACCGCGAGCATCGCGCCCTCGCCCGGGGCCCCGTGCATCAACCGGCCCCGGGCGGAGACCAGCGCGGCCGCGTCAGGAAGCGAGAGCACGCCGGCCGCGTGGGCGGCGACCAGTTCACCGACGGAGTGCCCGGCGAGCACGGACGGCCTCACGCCCCAGGACTCCAACAGCCGCAGCAGGGCCGTCTCCACGGCGAACAGGGCGCATTGGGCGTAGTCGGTGCGCCAGGCGAGGCCGTCGGCGTCCGGGGTGTGGAACAGCAGGTCGTGCAACGGCCGGTCGAGATACGGGTCGAGGTGTTCGCAGATCTCGTCCAGGGCCTCGGCGAAGGCGGGGAAGGCTGTGTACAGGCCGCGGCCGGACCCCGGCCAGTGGACTCCCTGCCCGGTGAACAGGACCGCGAGCGCCGCGTCTTCCTGCGCACGGCCCTTGATCACCGCCGGATCGGGGCGTCCCTCGGCGAGGGCGTCGAGAGCGGCCAGCGGCGGTCGCCCGTCCGTCGCCGGCAGCACGGCCCGGTGTTCGTGGTGGGCACGGGCGGTGGCCAGGGTACGGGCCGCGTCGGCGGGTTCGGTCCCGGGGCGGCGCAGATGCGCGGCCAGGGCGCGGGCCTGGGCCCGTAGCGCGGGGGCGGTGCGGGCGGACAGCAGCCACGGCACGGGCGCGCCGGGCACGGCCTCCTTCCCCGGGCCGCCGAGGAACGGCTCCCCCGGCGTTGTCGCCGTCGCGGCCCGCTCCCGCGATCCGCCGGGCACGGCTTCCGGCGGCGCGGCGAGAACGACATGGCAGTTGGTGCCCCCCATGCCGAAGGAGGAGACTCCGGCGAGCGGCGGTTCGTCCGGGCGGGGCCAGCCGGTGAGAGCGGCCTGTACACGCAGGCCCAGGTCGGCGAGGGGGACGGCGGCGTGCGGGGCGGTGAAGTTCAGGCTGGGGACGAGTCGCCGGTGACGTATGCACAGTGCTGTCTTGAGCAGGCCCACCAGACCGGCGGCACCCTCCAAATGCCCGACGTTGGTCTTGGCGGAACCGACACGCAAGGCGTCGCCGGGGCCGCGTCCCGCACCGTGGACGGCTCCGAGGGCCGCGGCCTCCACCGGGTCGCCGACCCGGGTGCCGGTGCCGTGCAGTTCCACGTACTGCACCCGGGCGGGGGCGACACCGGCCGTCGCGCAGGCGCGGCGCAGCACCGCTTCCTGGGCCCGGCTCCCCGGCACGGTCAGCGGGTCCGGTCCGTCGTCGCTGTTCATGGCCGAACCGAGGACGACGCAGTGCACGCGGTCGCCGTCGGCGAGGGCGCGTGCGAGCGGCTTGAGCACCACCAGGGCCGCGCCCTCGCCGCGTACGTAGCCGTCGGCCCGCGCGTCGAAGGTGCGGCAGCGGCCGTCCGGTGACAGCGCGCCGAACCGCATCGTCGCCAGGAGGCTGCCGGGAGCCAGGTTGAGGTGGACCGCCCCCGCGAGCGCGAGACCGGCCTCCCCGTTCCGCAGGGCCGCGCAGGCCAGGTGTACCGCGGCCAGGCCGGAGGACTGCCCGGTGTCCACGGTGAGGCTGGGGCCACCCAGCCCCAGGAGGTGGCTGATCCGGTTGGCGATGACGCCGCGGTGGACACCCGGCAGGGTGTGCGCCGTGACGGCGGCGGCGCCCCGTGCGTGGGTGAGCTGCGCATAGTCGTCGGCCATGGCGCCCACGAAGACGCCGGTGCCGCTGCCGCGGAGGCGGGCGGGCACGACGAAGGCGTCCTCCAGGGCCTCCCAGGCCAGTTCCAGCATCAGACGCTGCTGCGGGTCCATGGCCACCGCCTCGCGCGGTGAGATGCCGAAGAATCCCGCGTCGAAACCGGCCACGTCCGGGAGGAAACCGCCGCGCGCCGGAGCGGCCTCGTCCGTGCCGAGCCGGCCGTAGCGGCCCGCGGGCGCCTCGGTGATCGCGTCGTGGCCGTCGCGCAGCAGGTCCCAGAAGGCGTCGGGGCCGGGCGCGCCGGGCAGTCGGCAGGCCATGCCGATCATCGCGATCGCCTCGGGAGGCGCGGAGGTTGCCGCCGGGGTGCTCAAGGTGGTACTCCCTCGTGGGTCGGGTCGCCGGGGTGGTCGGTCGTGGGAGCGGAGACGGCGGCCGGTTCGCCGACGCGGACGCCGCCGGGTGCGGACACAGCGGCCAGTTCGCCGACGCGGACGCCGCCGGGTGCGGAGGCGCCGGTCGGGCACACCGCGGCACGGGCGTGAACCCCCGTGCGGGCAAACGGAGTTCAGGCGTCGGTGCGGGCGAGGACGCGGCGGAGCACGGTGTCCAGCGCGTGTGCGGGGTCGGGCCGTGTGGTCGCCGCACGCCAGGCGACGAAGCCGTCGGGGCGGATCAGGACCGCGCCGGTCTCCGTCACGCCCATGGCGTCGTGCCAGGACCGGTCCCGCTCCGTCACCTCGTGGCCGACGCGCAGCACGTCGAGGACGCCGCCGGTCCGCCGGGCCACGGCGCGCGCGGCGTCGTCCCATTCGGTCGCCTTGGAGCCCGCCATGAGCAGCGAGCGGCCGCGTACGAGGGAGAGTGTGGACACCGTACGGCCGTCGTCGGCACCGAGCCACAGGTGCGGCACCCTGGTGCCCGGGGTGCCGGACAGGGTGCGCGGGTCGGCGAAGTCGGCGGTGCCGCCCGCCTGTTCCCGTTCGCCGTCGATGACAGCGGCGGAGTGGTACCGGTATCCGAACATGACGCTGAGGGTGTCCGCGATGCCGGTCTCTGCCGGTCCGCCGCCGGCGCCCGACCGGGCTTTGAGGCGCAGCGCCGCCTGGCGCATGATCGCCCGCCCGACGGGTCGGCGCTCGGCGTCGTAGGTGTCGAGCAGGGCCGGCCCGGCCTGCCCGTGCAGTACGGCGGCCAGCTTCCAGGCGAGGTTGTGCGCGTCCTGGATGCCGGTGTTGGCGCCGTAGCCGCCCACCGGCGGGATGACATGGGCGGCGTCGCCGACGAGGAACACCCGGTTCTGCGCGTACCGTTCGGCCACCAGCGCCGCCATCTCCCACGGCAGGGCGCTCAGGACGGTCACGGGCAGGTCGCTCACCCCGACGGCGGCACGGACCAACTCCGTGCAGCGTTCGGGAGTGTAGGCCGGGAACGGGTCGGTGCCCGGGTCGTGGGTGACGATGAGCGTGCCCTGCCGCAAGCTGTCGTCGTGCCCGAGCACGCCGTCGACCAGGGAGTTGGCGATGCGGCACACGGCGAAGCGGCGTCCGCGCAGGGGGCCGCGCAGATCCGCCCTGAAGACGATGCTGATCTGATGACGGAGGGTGCCGCGGCCCTGCCGGGCGATGCCGAGACGTTCGCGTACGGAGCTGTGGGCGCCGTCGGCCGCGATCAGATAGCGCGCGCGGACCCGGCGTTCGGTGCTGGTCTCCCGGTCGCGGAGCGTGGCGGTGACGCCGTCGGCGTCCTGTGTCAGTTCGAGCAGTTCGGTGCCGAAGCGGACGTCGGCGCCGAGGGCGCGGGCGCGACGCAGCAGGATCGGCTCGACGCGGTCCTGGCTCAGCGAGAGGATGCGGGCGACGGGGCTGATGTCCCCGACGTCCTCGGGTTCCGGTATGCGGGTCACGGAGATCTCCCGCCCGGCCAGCGACTCGACCTTGCCGTTGAGGGTGTGCCCGGCGTAACCGGCGGCTTCGGTCAGCAAGTCGTCGGTCACGCCGACAGCGTCCAGCAGCTCCAGGGTGCGCGGGTACAGACCCCAGGCGCGCGGGTGGACGGAGGTGCCGGCGTGCCGCTCGACCAGGATGTGCCGCACGCCGTGCGAGGAGAGGAACAACGACATGGAGAGTCCCGCCAGGCCGCCACCGACGACCAGGACGGTGGCGGTCTCCTCGTGGCCGGGAGTGGTGTCCTCGTGCACGTCAGGCCCCTTCCGCGAGTGCGCGGGCCCCGGTCGGGGCCCATGTTCCGGTGAGCCTGTCAGGGGGCTGTGAAGGACGGCTCGAATCGCGCTCGCGCGCCGGTCCTCTCGTCCGACGCCGTAGGCCCTGTCTGAGGGATCCTTGCGCCGACCGGTCTTATTTCACCCGGAAGTTGGCCATCATCCCCATGTCCTCGTGCTCCAGGTTGTGGCAGTGGAAGACGTACCTGCCGCGGTAACCGGTGAAGCGGGCGATGATCTCCATCTCCTTGCCGGACTGGAGGTCGACGGTGTCCTTCCACCCCGCGTCGTAGGGCCCCGGGTCGTTCTGGTTGCGGCTGAGCACCTGGAAGTGGGCGAGGTGCAGATGGACGGGGTGGTGGGCGTCGCCGTCGAAACGCCAGATCTCGGTCGCCCCGAGTTCCGGCTCGGCGTGGTCCCGCTCGGGGTCGTACACGCGCCCGTCGATGTCCCAGCCGTCGTCGCCGCGCTGGTTGAAGTCGAACTTGCGGGTCACGGTGGCCGAGGAGCGGCTGAGCGGCTCGAAGTCCACGAGCTTGGTGGGCACCCGGCTGTCGTCCGCGGCCTTGCGGACCACGTGGAACCGCATGACCTTGCCGGTGCCGCCACTGTCGAGCTTGTTGACCATGTCGATCCGGGTGCCGACCGGGAACCGGGAGAAGTCCACCACCACGTCGAACCGTTCGGCCGGGGCCATCTGGATCTCGTCGTGCGCGATGGGCCGGCCCAGCAGGCCGAGGTCGCTGCCGATCTGCGCGAAGGCGCTGCCGGACTGCGGGCCCGGATCCAGGGCGAGCCGGTAGCGGCGCGCGTTCGAGGCGTTGAGCAGCCGGAACCGGTAGCGGGTATTGCTGACCTCCAGGACCGGCCAGGGCGCGCCGTTGACCAGGACGACGTCTCCGAGCACGCCCTCCATGAAGTCCCCGGTGACGCCGTGCTCGCTCTTCAGGTCCGGGTCGACGGCGGGGTAGTCGAAGGCGCCGCTCTCAGTGAACGAACGGTCGCAGATCATCAGCGGGATGTCGCGCTCGCCCTTGGGCAGCGGCAGGTTGTCCTCGTCGTCGTCGTGGACCAGGTGGAAACCGGCGAGGCCGTAGTAGACCTGCGGGCCGGTGAAGTCCATCCGGTGGTCGTGGTACCAGAGCGTGGCCGCCTGCTGCTCCAGCGGATAGTGGTACTCCCGGCTGCCCTGGGAGACGTTGCCGCCGTGCGCGTCGTGGCCGTCCCAGCCGCCGCGCGGCAGAATCAGGTCGGTCGGGAAACCGTCGTGCTCGGCGGGGGTCCGGCCGCCGTGCAGATGGACGGCGACCGGGACGTCCAGTTCGTTGGTGTGCCCTACGACGATCGGCCGGCCGCTGCGGGTGGCGAGCGTGGGCCCGGGGAAGAGGCCGTTGTAGCCCCAGATCTCTGTTCGCACGCCGGGGAGGATCTCCACCTGGGCGGGCTTCTGGACGATGTCGTAGTAGTCGACGCCCCCTTGCGTCCTCGCGGGCTTCAGGACGGGCGGGATGGGCAGCGGGGCCTGGAACGGGGTGGGGTGCCTGGCCCCGCTCTTGCGTAACGAGCCGGTGCTCTCGCCCTCGTCCTGACAACCGGTCAGGAGGGACGCGGCGGGCAGTGCCACGGCGGCACCCCCGGCGAGCCGCAGCAGTTTCCGGCGGGTCAGGGACATCCCAGGCTCCTCACTGATGGTGGGAGCGGCCGCCGTTGTGCCGTCCCACGCGTCTGCGCGCCGGCGACCACCCCCGTGGCTTTGACGGGAATTCTACATGTAGTAGTTCTACTTATGAGGTGATCTCGTGGCACGCGTCGCCCGCCCGGCACATGGGCCGCGCACGCGGGAGGAGGCACCCGGTCCACGAATGCCTCCTGCGCCGCCGCACGGCGCCATCCTCAGCGCACGCTCGTCGGGGGCGCCGACGCGGCGGCCCCGGTACGGGACAGGAGCCGGCCGCGCAGCGGGCCCGACGCCACAGCGAGGGCGGTGCCCGCCAGCAGTGCCAGCGCGGCCAGCAACAGGTAGTAGACGGCGTCGGGGACGACACCGGCGAGCTGTGCCAGTCGCCCTCCCGCCGCCGCGCCGACTGCCGCTGACAGCCAGAACATGCCGATCATCCGGCCCGTGTACCCCGGCGGAGCCACCTCGGCAGCCAGGCTCAGTCCGATGGGCGCGACGGCCAACTCCCCGCAGACCAGCAGCAGATAGGCCGCCACCAGCCACAGCGGCGACACCGGTCCCCGCACCGCGGCGGAAGCCGCCGCGGCCATCACCACGAAGGCGGCGCCGCCCAGCAGCAAACCGGCGGAGAACTTGGCCGGCGCCCCCGCCCGGCGGCCCAGCCGCACCCACAGGACCGCCGCGAGCGGCGACAGCAGCAGGAGAAACAGTGGCTGGACGGACTGGAACCAGCTGGCCGGCACCTCGAACGCCCCCACCGTACGGTCCACCTCGTCCCGCGCGAACAGATTGAGCAGCGCGGGCCCTTGGGCGAACAGCAGCCAGAAGACGGAGGACGCCGCGAGCATCCACGCCATCGCCCGCAGCCTCACGCGCTCCGCCCGGCCGACAACAGGCGCGCGCAGCAACGCCCGGTAGTACAGCACCGGGACGGCCAGGACCATCAGTCCTACCGCCATCAGCACCCGCTGAAGCGACAGCGTGCCGGTCGCCGCAGCCACCACCACCGCCAGTGCGGACAGCCCGACGGCCCAGCCTGCCCGGCGCAGCACCCGCCGCAACTCCCCGCCGGCCAGCGGCCGTTCCGGACGTACGCCCACGTCACCGAAGTGCGACCGGCCCGCCACGTAACAGACCACGCCGATGACCATGCCGAGCGCGGCGGCACCGAACCCCAGGTGCCAGTGGACCGTCTCGCCGAGGAATCCGGTCACCAGGGGCGCGAGCAGCGCGCTGACCTGAACGCTCATGTAGAACAGGGAGAACGCCGCCTCCCGGCGCTCGGGAGAGTTCTGGTAGAGGCGGCCGATCATCGCCGCCATACCGGGTTTGACCAGGCCACTGCCCGCGATCACCAGCCCCAGCCCCGGATAGAGCCACCCGGCGGACGGCACCGCGAGCAGGACATGGCCGGCGGTGATCAGCAGCCCGCCGTACAGCGTGGCGCGGCGGGCGCCGAAGAGCCGGTCCGCCAGCCAGCCGCCCGGCAGCGCCGCCATGAACACCAGAGCCAGGTAGAGGCCGGACAGTGCGGCGGCATCCGCCTCCGTCATGGCGAGGCCGCCGTCGTCGCGGTCCGACACCAGGTAGAGATAGAGGATGGCGAGCATCCCGTAGAAGCTGAACCGCTCCCACAGGTCGACCACGAACAGCGTGCCGAACCAGCGCGGTTGTCCCGCGAGGCCGATCCGCGCCTGCCCGCTCACCACGTGTCCCCGCTGCCCGCCGGCTCCGGACGGTGCAGCATTTCCACCACCGCGCAGGACCAGGTGAAGCCGGCGCCCACCCCGGCCAGCAGGCACAGTTGGCCCGGTGCCAGTGCGCCGGTGTCCACCAGGTGCCCGAAACCCGCGAACTGGTCGCCCGCGCCCAGGTGACCCACCCGCCGGCCCCACGACCACGTGGTCCGTTCCACATCGATGCCCAACGGCCCCAGGAAGTGGGCCTCCAGACGGGGCCGCCCCAGGTGCGGAAGCACGAACCGGTCCAGGTCCGCCAGTGTCACCCCGGCGTCCGTCAGACAGCGCTTGAGCACCGTCCGCTGGCCCTCGTCGATCCGGCCGAGCACACTGTCCAGGCCGGTGGCGGCCACGAAGTCGCGACGCGGCGGCTCCAGGTCGACCGGCCGGCGGACCGCGAACGGCGCGTCGCCGAACGGGTCGTTGCCCCGGTGCATCCCCTCCAGGCCTGGATCGGCGTGCGTCGTCAGGGCCAGGACTCGCGCGAACCCGCCGCGCCGCGACAGCACGAGAGCGGTGCCACCGTCGCCGTACGCGGTGCCCGCGTCGCTGCGCCACCGGTCGAAACCCGGCGGGCAGAACCGGTCCCCGGTGGTGATCAGGGCCTCGGACCGGTCCGTACCGCCGGCCAGGCAGCCGGCCGCCAGGTGCAGGGCGGCCATGCCGCCGTTGGACATCTGGCGCACCTCGATCGCCGGACAGGTGTTGCCCAGGGCCACCCGCTGCACATAGGACGCGGGGGCCCACATGTCGTGGCCCTGATAGAAGGTGGTGGCGTGCAGCAGCAGGTCGATGCCGGCGGGAGCGGACCCGGCCTGTGCCAGGGCCGCCCCGGCCGCTCGTGCCGCCATCTCCGGTCCGGACTCCCCCGGGGAGACCCGGACCGACTCGACCTCGCTACGCCACCACGCCCGCCGTCGGCACAACCCGGCGGCCTCGACCTCGGCCAGGGTCGTCGCGGGCGGGAGCCGACGGCCGGTGCCGGCGATATAGAGGTCGACGGGGGTCACGTGGACGCCTCCACGAAGGCCGCGACGACCTCGTACACCTCGAAGAAGCGGTCCCGCCCGCGGTCCTGGTACGGCCGCAACGGCGAGGTGGACGGCCGGTGCCGCGCGGTCTCCTCCCAGGCGCGGAAGGCCGCGAGGCTCTCCCACTCGCTCATCACGACCAGGCTCCCCGGATCACCCGCGGAGCGGAGCAGTTCGTTGCCCCGCAGCCCCGGCGTTCCCGAGAGGTTCCGGCTGATCTGCTCGTACGCCCGTTCCACCGCTCCCGGATCGCCCGCGGGGGCCCGGTGCCACAGCAGTACCCGGGCCCGCGCGGTCACGGGGCGGTCCCGGCGGACGCGCCGGGCAGGAAGTGCACCCCGCTCATGATGTGCATCGAGCCGCCGCGCCGGTACGGGTGCAGCTTGGTGCGGTGCTCCACATGGGCGTCGCTGTGCTCGAACTCCCGGAAGCGTTTCTCGTCGGCCCAGTCGCTGATCACGTAGTAGACCGACTCCTCATCGGCGCCGCGCATCAGCCACTGGCCCAGGTTGGCCGGATGACCGGTGATGACGTTGCCGATGGACAGCCAGGTCCGCTCGAAATCGTCCTCCATTCCCGGGTTGATCTCGAACCGCAGCAGCACCCGGAAGAGCGTGCCGTTCTCCGTCATCCTCAGATCCCTCCGTCCACGGCGAGGGTGGCTCCGGTCATGTACCGGGACAGGTCGCCGACGAGGAACAGCACCACATCCGCGACCTCGTCCGGGGCGCCGAGCCGCCCCAGGGACGTCAGCGCCCGGTAACGGGCCTGGAGCGCCTGGTACTGCTCGGGCGGCAGTGCCGCCGCCGCCTCGGTCTCGATCACCCCCGGGTCGACCATGTTGACGCGGATGCCGCGGCCGCCCAGTTCCTTGCACAGGGACCGGCTCAGACCGGTCAGACCGGCCTTGGCCGCGGTGTAGTGCGCCCGCTGCGGGAGGCCGACCGTGGCCACCCGGGAGCCGATGTTCACCACCGAGGCACCCTGCCCGAGCAGGGGCAGTGCCCCCTGTGTCACCAGGAAGGCGGCCGTGAGATGGGTGTCGATCACCCGGTGCCACTCGTCCTCGGCGAGCTCCGCGAAAGGGATGTGGCTGATGACGCCCGCGTTGTTGACCACGGCGTCCAGCGAGCCGTACCGGGCGCGCGCCTCCTCCAGCAGGCTCCGGACCTGGGCCGGATCCGTGACGTCCGCGCGCACCAGGTGGTGGCCGCCGGGTATCTCCTTCAGCTCGGAGGCGAGCGAGGCGGCCGCCTCGTTCTCCTGCCGGTGGCAGGTGAGGACGTTGGCCCCGGCCCGTGCCAGGGTGAGCACGATGGCCCGCCCGATGCCCCGGGTGCCGCCCGTCACCAGTACGTTGCGGTCGGTCAGTCGCACACTCGTCATCGTTTCTCCCCTGTCTGCCGGGCGGTGGTGCGCCGGGCGGCGGCCTCGACGCGTTCCTTGATGTGCGCCATCTGCACGGCGCTGTTCTTCTCCAGGTGCGCGGCCATCGCCGGGTCGTCGAAGGGCATCTCGTCCTTGACGTGGAACTCCTGGACCCAGCGCATCTCCACGCCGCCGTCGACCTCGCGGTAGTCCCAGAACAGGCGCATGAACTCGAACGGGCCGGTCTCCACCCGGTGCGCCCGCACCGTGCGGGTCGCCGGGTCGGCGGTGCGCACGGAGACCCAGTCGCGCACCTCGCCGTTCTCGTCCGGGTGCGTCGTGAGCCGGAACCGCACGGTCTCGTCCCGCCGTTCCAGGACGTCGACCCGGGCGTACTCGGTGAACAGCGCCGGCCAGGACTCGACGTCGTTCGTCATGTCCCAGACCAGGTTCATCGGCGCGTCGACGCGCACCGAGCACTCGGTGCGGGCGCTCATGGGGCCACCGCCCCGGAGAGCCGGCCGCGGACGTACCCGGCCAGTTTTCCGGGCGTGCTCAGCTCGGGGACCAGGTCCTCGGGAATGGCCGTGCCGTACTCCTTCTCGATCTTGCTGATGATCTCCAGCAGAGCCAGCGAGTCGTACCCGAGGTCGATGAACTCCAGGCCGGATATGTCCGACTCCAGGTCCACGGAGTCGTCGACTCCCACAGCTACGCGCATCACACGACGCAGATCGTCCAGGGTGAAGTCCTGCATGGATTCCTCCAGTTGGCGTGCGAGGTATGGGTCAGTCCCGGACGGCCCGGACGACGAGGGCGGAGTTGAAGCCGCCGTGTCCCCGGGCGAGCACCAGCGCCGTACGGACCGCCGTACGGCGGGGTCCGTCGAGCACCAGATCGATGTCGCAGCCCGGGGCGAGTTCGGTGACGTTCGCGGTGGGCGGGATGACGCCGTCGCGGATCGACAGCAGCGCCGCCACCACGTCGAGGGCGCCGGCTCCGGCGTACAACCGTCCGGTCATCGACTTCGGCGCGGTCACCGGCACCCGGTGCGGGCCGAACACCGCCGAGAGGGCCTCGGCCTCCGCCCGGTCCAGGTGCGGGACCCCAGCGGCGTCGGCGAACACCACGTCCACCTCCGCGGGCGCCACGCGGGCATCCGCCAGGGCCCGTTCCACGGCGACGCGCAGCGTCGGTGGCCGCCCGCGCCCGGGGGCCGGGTCGAAGGTGGCCGCGTAGCCGGCGATCTCCCCGTAGCGGTGCGGGGCCCCGCGTTCGGCGGCCCGCCGCGCGTCCTCGACGATCAGGATGGCGCCACCCTCGCCCGACACGTAGCCGCAGGCGTCGGCGTCGAAGGGCAGATAGGCGCGGGCCGGGTCGTCGCGGCGGCTGAGGTGTCCGGGCAGCTGGGCGACCAGCCCCGCCGGTGACATGGCCGACTCGGTGCCGCCCACCATGGCCAGCCGGTGCCCGCCGCGCAGCAGCCGGCGGCCCTGCCCGATGGCGTCCAGGCCGCCCGCCTGCTCGCTCACCACGACACCGCACTGTCCGCGCAGCTTGTGCCGGATCGACAGCTGCCCGGTGGTCGCCGCGAAGAACCAGGCGATCGACATGTACGCGCCCACGTCGGAGGGCGAGCCGCTCCACAGGTTCTGCAGCTCGCGCTGGCCGAACTCCACGCCACCCGTGGCGTTCGCGGTGACCACGCCCATCTCGTACTCGGGCAGTTCGGCCGGTACGACACCGGCGTCCGCGATCGCCATCGCCCCGGCCGCCAGCGCCAGATGGCTCATGGTGGAGGTCTCCACCAGCAGCCGGCTCGGCACGTGTTCCGCCGGCTCGAAGCCGCTGACCTCCCCGGCCAGCGTCACCGGGTACGGCGAGGGGTCGAACCGTTCGATCCGGTCGATGCCGCTCTTACGGTCCAGCGTCGCCGCCCAGTAGGCCTCGGTGTCCGTTCCGTTGGGGGCCATCACACCCATCCCGGTGACCACGGCCGTCATGCCGGCACCGCCTCCGGGTCGGCGACCACGATGGCGCTCTGGAACCCGCCGAACCCGCTGCCGACGGACAGCGCCACGTCCGTGCGGTGCTCACGCGCCGTCACCGGCACGTAGTCCAGGTCGCACTCGGGGTCGGGCCGGGTCAGGTTGGCGGTCGGTGGTACGACGTCGTGCGCGACGGCCAACGCGCAGGCGGCCACCTCGATGGAGCCGATCGCCCCGAGCGAATGCCCCACCATCGACTTGATGGAACTCATCGGCACCCGGTAGGCGTGCTCCCCCAGGGTCTGCTTCACGGCCGCGGTCTCGTGCCGGTCGTTCTGCCGGGTGCCCGAGCCGTGGGCGTTGACGTAGTCGACGTCGTCCGGGTTCAGCCGGGCCTCGTCCAGGGCCACCCTGATCGCCTCCGCCATCTCCCGGCCGTCCGGTTTCAGTCCCGTCATGTGGTATCCGTTGGCGCGGCCGCCGTATCCGGCGATCTCGCAGTAGACGCGCGCGCCGCGACGGCGGGCCGCCTGGAGCGACTCCAGAACGAAGAAGGCGGCGCCTTCCCCCAGGACGAGCCCGCGCCGTTCCGCGTCGAAGGGGCGGCATGCCGCGTCCGGCTGGTCGTTGAAGGTGGAGGTGGCCTTGATGGCGTCGAAGCAGGCCAGGGTGATGGGAGAGATGGGCGCGTCGGTCGAGCCCGCGATCACCACGTCGGCGCTGCCGTCGCGCAGCAGGCCCGTCGCGTGCCCGAGCGCGTCGATGCCCGAGGTACATCCCGACGACACCACCGCGGCCGGTCCCTCGGCCCCGCACGCCCACGCCACCTCCCGCGCCAGCGAGCTGGGAGCGAGGTAGTCGTAGAGGTGGGGTACCGCGTACGCGTGGTCGACGAGCCACTTGCGTCCGCCGTCGCTGACCACTCGGTACTCCTGCTCCAGGCCCGTCGTGCAGCCCACCGCGTTCCCCACGGTGACCGCGGTGCCGGTGGGCTCCAGGGAGCCGAGGTCGAGCCCCGAATCGAGCAGCGCCTCACGGGTGGCGACGACGGCCAGTTGGGCGGCACGGTCCATCCGCCGGATCTCCTGCGGGCTCAGTCCATGTGCGGCCGGGTCGAAGTCGGCCTCGGCGGCCACCTGGCAGCGGAAGCCGGCCGGATCGAAGAAGGTGATCCGGCGGGTGGCGGTACGTCCTGCCGTGAGCATCGACCAGAACGCGTCCCGGCCGATCCCGCCGGGTGCCACCACGCCGATGCCGGTGACGGCGACGCGTGACGCGTTCACCGCGCACCGCCGACGCGCGGGGGCGGCTCGTCCGACCGGTCCGGCAGGAACTCCGTGTCGACGTGGCCGAGTTCCGGTCGCGGCGCCAGCGGTGCCAGGTGGAAGATCAGCCGCGCCGGCTCGCTGCCGGGGTTGACCATGCGGTGGCGCACACCCGTCGGAACCATGACCGAGTCATGCGCCGTGAGGTCGATCAGCTCCTCGTCGATCCGGATCCGCAGCTGTCCGTCGACGACGTAGACGAACTCCTCCGAGTAGGGGTGGAGATGCTCGCACACGTACTCTCCCGGCTCCAGCGTCAGCGAGCCGCCGAAACCGGATGTCGATCCGACGGTGCGCGGGCTCAGCAGGACGCGGACGTCACCGCCGCGCCGCCGGTTCGGTTCGACCTCCGCGCGGCTGATTTTGCGCACCACGGGTGGGGCGGTCACGTTGTTCTCCTCGTCGCCGGGGACGCCGGCACCGGTCGCGTTCACCGGCCGGGCGTCCAGGTGTAGAACGCCTCGGCCATGGCGTCCTTCGGCTCCTGCCAATCGGGGTCGTACGGCGTCATGTACCTGGCGAGCCTGGTGTGGATGTCCTGGTAGAGGGGGTGGCTGCGCGCCCGGTAGAGGTTCTCGGTGATGTCCTGCTCGGCCTCGACGAGCTGGAAGTACAGGCCGTGGAACCTGAACAGGGTGCGGCGCGAGACGCCGACCATGTGCGGCAGTTCGGTCGCGTCCGACTCGGCCCAGATCTTGGCCACCGCGTCGGTGTCCTCGGGCTTCATCTTCGCGACGACAAGTGTCCTGTGGACCATTGATGCCTCCTTGTTCCCTGTGGGTCGATCCTCTCGGCAGGGGCTCAAGCCCCCGTGAAAGCTGACTCGAAGCCGTCAGCCGGTGATCCGGAACCGTCCGATCCGCACCCGTGAACCGGCCAGCAGCAGCTCGTCGCGCGTGGGCCGCCGGTCGCCGGGCAGCCCCACCCGCAGGGCGGCGACCGCGTGGGGCCCCTGCCGAGCGGCCAGGTCGCCGAGCAGGTCGGCGACCTCCTCCGGGCGCTCCACGATGCTCGGTTCGGCCGTCCGCCAGCGGCCCCGGAGCAACAGCCGCACCGGCCGGCCGGCGCGCAGGTTGACCGGCCAGCCGGTGCCCACGCTGGTCGCGAGGACCTCGGCGGCGATGTCCCCCCAGGGCCGGTAGGCCACCGGAATCCGGTAGCGGTTCCCGGTGCGGCGGCCGGTGTACTCCAGCAGCATCAGCCGCCGGCTGGCGAGCATGTGCAGCGGGGACAGCAGCAGCGGCCGGACGATCCAGTTGGCCGCCCGGGCGAGGGCGACCGGCGGCGGCTTCCAGTCGTCGGACGGCGGGCCCGTACCGCTCATGCCAGCGTCACCAGCTGGTAGAAGCCGTCGAAGACGCGCGGCCGGCCGGACGTGGTGCTGGTGACCCACGAGGACAGCACATAGCCGCCGGGCGGCAGCGACACCCCCAGCCACCCGAAGCGTCCCGGGGACAGCGGCGGGGAACCGACCGCACCGCCGGTGATCGGGTACGACGGCGGCGTGGTGCCGTCGCGCAGCGCGGCGAAGAACGCGTCGATCTCCGCGGCCGTCGTCCCCGGCCGCACCGGCAGCAGGACGGCCTCGTTCAGCGCTCCGGATTCGTTGACCACGAAGTGGGTCCCGGTGGAGTGCAGTCGTCCGCCCGGCACCCAGAACCCCGACCGGGTGTGCCGGATGACATCGACGGGCTCGGGCAGCCCACCGTTCCCCGGCCCCTTGACGGTCAGCACGTGCGCCACCGGACGGGCGGAGCCGTCGAAGTCGTAGGAGAGCAGGTAGTAGCGGCCGGGGCGCAGGACCGTGCTGAACGTCACCTCGTTGCCGGGCTGCACCGCGGCGCCACCGAAGTTCACCGACTCCCGCTCCACCACGGCCGCCGCGGCGGCGGCCTCGGCGGGCGTGGGCGCGGTGGTCATGCGGGTCAGGTCGTCGAGGTACGTGTCGATCGGAACGCGCACCTGGACGAGAGGCAGTCCGAGTCCGCCCGCCGTGGGCGTGGTGACGCGGAAGGTCACCGGGCCCGCGGGCACCGTCGCCGGTGCGGTGATCGTGTCGGGGGTGACGACGACGTCGTGGACCACTGTCCGGTCGGGGCGGCGGGCCGGGGACGCGGTCGCCCCGGACGCGGCGGGCAGCACCCCCAGCAGGGCGGCCGTAGTCGCGCCGGCGCCGAGCAGCATGCGCCGCCTGGACAGTCCGTCGAGGGACGCGGGGCCCCCGGGCGCGGGGGCGTGAGGGAGAGAGGTCACGGTACGGGTCTCCTTACGGATTGCGGCTGTTGCGAGGGGAGCGGGGGCGGCGGCGCCCCCGACCTCACGGGGCACTACACCTGGGCCGCGGTGGCGGCCGGCTTCGTCTTGTGGCCGACGATCAGCATGTCGGCATCCGTCAGCGGCACCGTCTCGGTGCGCCCGAACCCGGCCTCGGCGAGCCACGACCGGCAGTCGGCACCGGTGTACTCCGAGCCGCCCGCGGTGACCAGTTGCATGTTCAGGCTGAGCAGGAGGTTCTTCGGATCGCGCCGCTCGTCGTCGATGAGAGCGTCGTAGATCAGCACCGCGCCGCCCTCGGGCAGTGCGTCGTGGGCCTTGCGCAGCAGAGCCAGCCGTTGCTCGTCGTTCCAGTCGTGCAGGACGTGGCCGAAGACCAGCACGTCGGCGGTGGGCAGCGGGTCGGTGAAGAAATCACCGGCGTGGAAGTCGAGTTGGCCGGCCAGACCCAGCCGGTCCATGTGCTCGTCGAAGAACGGTTCCACCGGGGGCAGGTCGAAACTTTTTCCCCGCAGGTGCGGGTTGACCTTGGCGATCGCCGCGGCGAGATTGCCGCGGGCACCGCCGATGTCGATGAACGAGCGGCGCCCGCTCCAGTCGAACTCCTTGGCCAGTGCGGGCCCGACCAGCGCGTTGGCGCCGTCCATGGCGATCATGAAGCCGCGGACCGCCTCGGGCTTGGCGTAGAACTCGTCGAAGTGTGTGGGTCCCTTTGTCTGCGGTGCGCCGGTGCGCAGCAGTTCCGTCAGCTGCGCCCACAGGTTGAACTGCCAGTTCAGCATCTTCAGGAAGCCGCCCCGGAAGGGGAGCTTGGCCTCGTCGAGGTAGAGGTCGGCGGCCGGGCTGTTGCGGTAGACGTCGCCCTCGCGCTCCAGCGCCCCGAGGCCGACCAGCGCGTCCAGGAAGTCACGGACGGCACGCGGGTGCAGCGAGAGCCGCTCGCGGATCTCCGGTTCCCGCGCCGGTTCCCCGGCCAGCAGGCTGAACAGGCCGAGTTCGACGGCGCTGAGGAGGGTCTTGGAGGCCCAGTAGCTCTGCCCGAGCTCCAGCAGGGCGGCGGGTTCGGGGGCGGTGGGTTCGGGGGCGGTGGTGCCGGAGGTGCCGTGGGCGTGCGTGTCGGGCATGCGGAACTCCCTGGGAGACGAGCGGACGGGGAACAACTGCGGGTGGGGCCGGCGTACGCGCCGGCTCACAGGTCGAGGCGGACGCGGTACTGGTCCAGCCAGGCGTTCAGTTGGAAGAGCAGCTCCACGTGAGTGCGGGCCACCCAGGCGCGCGGTCCGGTGATCAGAGCCTGCGGGTCCTCGGTGAACGCACGGGCCGCTTCGGTGTCGATCAGCCCCGCGGCCGGCGCGTCACGGTCGGCGGCCAGGCGGCGCAGCCCGTCGCACAGGGCGCGCGCGTAGGCGATGTCCTGCGTCACCGGGTAGGGCGACTTGCGCCGTTGCAGGATCGATTCGGGCAGCACGTCCGTGAGCGCCGCGCGCAGCAGGCTCTTCTCCCGGCCGTCGAAGCCCTTCATCGACCACGGCGCGTTGAACACGTACTCGACCAGCCGGTGGTCGCAGTACGGCAGCCGCAGGGCCAGGCCCAGCGACTGTGCCACCGATTCGCTGTGCGGCAGCAGGGTCTCCAGCCAGTTCGTGACGTTGAGATACCAGATCTCCCGCATCCGGCGCTCCTCCTCGGAGGCACCGGTCACGTGCGGGACACGTTTCATCGCCTCCTGGTAGCGGTCGGAGCAGTAGCCGGGCACGTCCAGCTTGGCGAGCAGGCCGGCGTCCAGCAGGTCGGTGCCCATCCCGTGGCGGCCGCCGCTCCACTGCGCCATCGCCGTCCATGGAAACGTCTTCGCCGCGAGCAACGGAGGCATGGACATCCACATCGTGCCGCCGAAGACGCCATCGGCGGCGTCGCCGAGGACCGCCACGTCGGCGTGCTCCCGGATGGCCCGGAACAGCACGTACAGCGAGGTGTTCATGTTGCCCAGCGGGCTCGGCACGTCCTTCGCGCGCAGTGTGTTGGCGATCACCACCGGGTCCAGCAGGTCGTCCGTGCCGAGCACCACGTCGGTGTGTTCGGCGCCGACCCGTTCGACCAGCTCCCGGGCGTAAGGGGCGTCGGGCGTGGACCACACCTCGTCGGCCTGGAACGCCTTCTCCTGCTGAAAGGAGGCGGTGAAGGTGCGCAGGGGCGGTCCGCCGCGTTCGCGCAGCGTCCGGGCGGCGAGCGCCGTGACCCCGCTGGAGTCGAGACCGCCCGAGAGCATCATGCACACCGGCACATCGGCGTCGAGCTGTTCGGCCACCGCCCGCTCCAGCAGTTCCCGCACGGTGCGCACGGTGGTGTCCAGGTCGTCGGTGTGTTCCCGCGCCTCCAGCGCCCAGTAGCACTCCTCGCGCAGGCCCGAGCGGGTCACCCGGACCAGGTGTCCGGGGCGGACCTGGTGCATGCCGCGGAAGACGCCGTGCCCGGGGGTGCCGGCGTACGACAGGATCTCCCGCAGACCGTCCATGTCGACCACCGCTTCGACCAGCGGGTGAGCCAGGATCGCCTTGCGTTCCGACGCGAAGAGCACACCGTGCGCCGTGGGGTGGTAGAACATCGGCTTGTTGCCGAGCCGGTCCCGGGCCAGCAGCAGCTCCTGGCTCCGGTGGTCCCACAGGGCGAGCCCGAAGACACCCACCAGCCGCCGCACGCACTCGGCGCCCCAGCGCAGGTAGGCGGCGAGGACCAGTTCGGCGTGACCGTCGCCGCGGAAGTGGTGCCCGGACGACTCCAGTTCCCCGCGCAGCTGGGGCGCGTTGTAGATCTCCCCGTCGAGGGCGGCGACGGCCAGTGTCTCGGCGTCGGCGGTGAAGGCGACCGGCTCGGGCAACGCGCCCGGGGCGAGCGTGATCTGGCGGCGGTGGCCGAGCACCGCGCGTGCGCTGGACCAGAGCCCCTCTCCGTCCGGGCCGCGGCAGGCCATCGTCGCCGTCATCGCGCGGACGGTGGCCCGCTCATGCGTCAGGTCGCGACGGTGGTCGACCCATCCGGCGATACCAGACATGTGAGCTCCTCGTGTTGGGGTCGGCAGGTCGGTGGAGCGGCTTCGCGCGCCCGGCGGTGAACGGTGCGGGCGGCGGGCCGGGGCGTTCGCCGCGGGCTGCGGGTACGGGTCGTGCACGGCCCGGGCTGCCGGTGCCGGTGCCGACAGGCTGTCCCGCATCCCTCGCGCGGTTCTCAAGCCGGGGTGGAGCGGGCCCGGCACCGCCATGCGCACACCCTCGTGTCGAGCCCGCCTCGAACCGGTCTTGAGGCCGCACCGGCACCGTCCAGCGATGTCGTCCCATTCGTCGTCATCCGTTCCGCCACGCGCGGAGTAAGGAGAGGGGCCCATGATCGAACTGCTGGGCACGGCCGCTGTCATCGGCAGCGGCATCGTGGCGGGCGTGTTCTTCGCCGTGGCGGTCAGCGTGCTGCCCGCGGTGCAGACGCTGCCCGCCGACCGGTACGTGGAACTCCACCGCAAACTCGGCGAGGGATACCACCCGGTGATGCCATTGGTGGTCACCGTGGGAGTCCTCGCCGACCTGGCCCTGCTGGTGCTGGCCGACAACGGCGCGGTACGCGTTCTGTTCGGTGCGGCGCTGGTGGCCCTGATCGGGGTGCAGGTCGTCTCCCAGTTCGGCAACGTGCCGATCAACAAGCGGGTGCACGCCGTCGATCCGGCCGCCCTGCCGTCCGGCTGGCAGGACCCGCGGCCGCCCTGGCGCGCCTGGCACCGGCTGCGCACCGCTTTCGCCCTGGCCGCCCTGGCCGCCAACGCCCTGGCCGTGGCGCTGCTGTCATGAGCGCCCCTTCCAGGCCCACGACGACCCCCGAGGAGCCGGGGAGCGCGCCCGGGTCCCCGCGTCCGATGCGGGCGCTGGCCGTGGTGCTGCTGGGCGCGTTCATGAACCAGTTCGACGTCATGGCCGTGAACGTCGCGGTCCCGGAGATCCAGCGCGACCTCGGCGCCGGTGAGGCCGCCGCGCAATGGGTGCTCGCCGGGTACGCGCTGCCGTTCGCGTTGCTGCTGGTCACCGGGGGCCGCCTGGGCGACCTCGCGGGACGCCGTCGGGTCTTCCTCATCGGGACCGTGGGATTCACCCTCGCCTCGGCGCTGGCCGCGGCGGCCGGAAGCGTGCCGCTGCTGGTGCTCGCCCGGGTCCTGCAGGGTGCCTCCGCCGCCCTGATGGGGCCGCAGGTCCTCACGGTGCTCCAGGTGATGGTGCCGCCGGCGCGTCGCGGCCCGGCGATGGGCCTGTACGCCGCCGTGATCGGCCTGGCCAGTGTCGCCGGACCCGTCCTGGGCGGATTCCTGGTCCAGGCCGACCTGTTCGGCTGGGGCTGGCGCTCGCTGTTCCTGGTGAACCTTCCGGTGGGCGTGCTGTCCGTGGTGGCCGGGCTGCGCCATCTGCGTGAGTCCCGGGAGCCGGACGGCCGCCGGCTGGACCTGGCCGGGGTCGGGCTGGCAGCGGTGGCGCTCCTGCTGTTCCTGTGCCCGCTGACCTACGGAAGGGAGTTGGGCTGGCCCTGGTGGGCGTGGGCCGCGCTGGCCGCCTCGGCGCCGGCCCTGGGGCTGTTGGTCGTACACCAGCGGCGGCGGGAGAGGACGGGCGGCGCCCCGTTGATCGCCCTGCGCCTCTTCGGTGAACGGGCTTTCACCGCAGGGGTGTTGGTGACGTTCAACCTGGCGGCGCTGATGACCGGGTTCTTCTTCGTCTTCGTCCTGTTCCTGCGGCACGGCCTGGACTTCGGGGCGCAGCGGGCCGGGCAGAGCCTGCTGCCGTGGGCACTGGGCACCGCGCTCGCCTCCTTCCTGGCGATTCCGCTGGCCCGGCGGCACGGGCGTCGGGTGCTGGTCGCGGGGAACCTCGCGGCGGTGGCGGGCGTGACGCTCCTGACCGTCACCGTCGCGATGGCGGGCCGTTCCCTGTCGGTGCCCGAAGTGGTGCCGGGACTGCTGCTGTTCGGCATCGGTATCGGCCTGGTCAGCACGCCGGTGCTCAATGTGACGCTCAGTGGGGTCGTCCCCGCTGACGCGGGCTCCGCCTCCGGGGTGTTCTCCACGTTCCGCCAGGCCGGCGCCGCCGTCGGGGTCGCCGTCACCGGCGGGGTGTTCTACGCACTCGTCGGCGACCCGGCCACCGCGCGACCCACGGACTACGTCGATGCCGTCGTCGCGACCATGCTGCTGCAACTCACTGTTGTCCTCGTGACGTTGGGCCTGGTGTTCTTGCTGCCCCGCGAGAGCGGCAGCGCACCGCGCCCCCGGAAGGACTGAGCCACCCGGACGACCCACGCACAGGCGTCGGCCCCGGCCACCGGACGAAACCGGCGGCCGGGGCCACGGCGATGGGAACGGAGCCGCAGACGGAAACGGGGAGGCCTCAGCCCGCCGGCGTACGCCCCCGCAGTCGCCGTACGCCCCGGACGACGGCCGCGGCGATGCCGATGAGCATGATGCCGCCCCACAGCATGTCCGGCACGTTCGTCCCGGCCGGTATCGCGCACACCAGGAACAGCGCGGCCAGCGCCCAGGTCCGGCGGTCGGGGCCGGGTGCGGCGCCGCGGGCCCGCAGCGCGAGACAGGCCGCCGGCAGCAGCAGGACCAGGGACCACCACAGGGGCGGCTCGTAGCCGTCCACCGTGTTCTTCACCGGGGTGACGGCCAGCGCCAGCGGCAGCACCCAGACCGCCGCGAAGTAGCAGCCGGTCACCACCGCGGAGACCACCCACCACGGCCTCCAACCGCCGCCCGGTGAGGCGCGGAAGGCGAGCTCGGCCCGGTCCGCGATGTTGAACGGTGAGTACAGCCGGTGCCGCCGTCCGGTCACCAGCGTCGGCAGTGCCGTCACCTCGGCCCCCGCGTACCGGGTCAGCGCGCACAGCACGAACCCGAGCAGCGTGTACAGACCCAGCCCGTCGTGCAGTGCGGCCGGTCCGATGTCCAGGGGGTACGCCAGCGAGGGGAGCAGGAACAGCGCGGTGCCCGTCCACGGGCTCACCCGGTCCAGCAGCCACGCCGACAGGAGCCGGTACACCACCGTGTAGACGGCGGCGACCAGCACGAAGCACAGGACGGTCCGCAGGAAGTACGCACCGTCGAACCGGCTGTCGCGGTCCACCCGGTACCACACGGCGACGGCCGCGAAAAGCAGCCGCAGGACCCTGCCGGCCGGCGGCATGTCCAGCCCCACGACGGGACGGCCGTCCGCGCCGGCTACGGGCCGGGGCGGCCTCAGCGCCGCCCGTGGTTCGCTCGTCATTGCGCACACCTCCGGAGTACGGAAACGGAAGGGCCCTGAGCCAGGCGTCCTGGCGGGCCGGCGACCGGAACTACAGCAGCACGCCGATCGCCACGGCATCGACGCCGAGGGCGACGAGCGTGAAGGAGGCGCGCACCAGGTTCCAGTCGCGCCACCGGACCCGGCGGTGCAGCAGCCGGTCGAAGTCGGGCGGCAGGGACTCGGGGTCGAGCGTCTTGAGCCACTTGTTGATCGGGACGTTCCGCGTCAGCGAGACGAGGACCGTACCGGCCAGCAGCAGCACGGCCACGGCGTACAGCACCCGCGCGGCGTCCGCGGAGACGGTCACGGCCAGTACCAGGTTCGCCGCGAGCGCCGTGAGCAGACAGGCCGGCATGAAGGGGTCGAACCGCGTCACCAGCAGCTGGTGCAGGGCGACGTACCGCTGCGGCGGCAGGGTCAGGAGCAGGGGTGCGCCGAGTACGGCGATCATCATGCCGCCCGCCGCCATGCCACCGGCGACCGCGGCCACCGGCACGAGGATGTGTGTCAACCACTCCATGACTCCGCGCTCTCCGTTCGCCCGGGCAGCACGGCTGCCGACCTGTGGCGCCAGCGTCGGGGGACGCTCTCAAGCACGCGCGGAGGATCGCTGGAGGGGTGCGCCGGGGCCGCGGTTCCAGGGCGTCTCCACGGGTTTTCGAGCGGTCGCGCCCAGGATGCGTCCGGTCGAGCCTGGAGGTGAGCGCTGTGGAACCCACGAAGACAGCCCCGTATCTGCTGCTGTGGTCGGCGTCGGACAAGGAGCGGGAGGACCGCCGACGGCATGCCCTGCGCCGGTATCTGACCCTGGACAGGACACCGGACCGGTTGCCGCGCGCGGTTCGCCTGGCCGCCGGCCGGCCGGCGGCCGGTCCCGTGCGGGGCGCCGCCGTCGTCGACACTGTCGACGAGGCCGTCGGCGCGCTGTTGGGACCTGCTTCGCCCCGCGCGCCGCAGCGCCGGCCCGTGGCGCTGCTCTTCCCCGGCCAGGGCAGCCAGCACCTGGCGATGGCCACGGGCCTGTACGGCTACGAGCCCGTGTTCACCCGGGCCCTCGACCAGGTCTTCGCCGTGTTCGGCTCCGAGGGCCACCGGCTGCGCGAGGAGTGGCTGTCCGGCGACCCGGATGTCCCGCTGGACGACGCGACCCGCGCCCAACCCCTGCTGTTCGGTATCGGTTACGCGCTGGGCCGCATGGTGCTGGGCTGGGGCGTCGCACCCGCGGCGCTGCTCGGACACAGCGTCGGTGAACTGGTCGCGGCCACCCTGGCGGGCGTGTTCACCCTGCCGGACGCCGTCCGCGTCCTGCGCGACCGGATCGACGCCGCAGTGGCCACCGGTCCGGGTGGCATGCTCGCGGTCGCCGCGTCCGCCGACGAGTTGGCCGGGTACCTGCCGACGGGCGGTCAGGTGGCGGTCGCCGCGGTGAACGCGCCCCGCCAGACTCTGCTCGCCGGACCCGGCCCACAGCTGCGGGAAGTCGAGGAGAAGCTGCGCGCCGACGGCCTCACCTGCCGCAGGACAGCCGCCCTGCAGGCGTTCCACAGCCCCGTCATGGAGCAGGCCACCGCACGGGGCCGCAGCCTGGTGGCGGCCGTACGGCCCGGGCCACCGGCCTGGCCGCTGTACTCCGGCTACACCGGTGGTCCGCTCGACTCGGCCCACGCGGTCCGGCCGGACTTCTGGGCCCGGCAGCTGGCAGACCCCGTGCTGTTCTGGCCGGCGCTCGACGCGCTGCTCTCCGACGGACGCCATCTATTGCTGGAGGCCGGTCCGGGCCAGGGCCTCACCGCGATCGCCCGTCAGCACCGGGCGGTGCGCTCCGGCGCCAGCACCGCACTGCCCCTGCTCCCGGCCCGCCCGAGCCCGCCCGAAGAACACCGCCGCACCCTGCTCACCGCACTCGCCCGCCTGTGGACGGAGGGCCACTCCCTGGAGTCACCCGTCCCGAACCCGATGTGCCCCTGACCCTCGCGGCCTGGGGGGGGATCGCGCGGGCGCCCGGCCCGCTGCCCCGCCCACCCCTGACCGTCTGATCGTTCATCCCGTTTCGGAGGTCCCGACCGTGTTCGAGATGCTGCTCAACGCCGATATGCAGGCCGCGGCGCTCAACGTTCTCGTCTGGACGACAGCCGCGGTCTGCGCCGGGCGGTGGCCGGTGGAACGGTCGGCGCGACGGAGCCGGGCCCGAGCCGTGACGCTGCTGGCCCTTCTCGGGCTCGGCACGCTGCTCGTCCTCATGAGGATCACCACCGTCACGCTGATGGGCCGGCAGAGCCCACTGTTCGTCACCGACCGGCTCGCCGTGGCCCTGCCGGCGCTGGTCGTGCCGGCCGTCGCGGCTCTCTTCGGCACCTTGCCGCGCCTGGTGGCCTGGTCCCGTCGGCCGTCCCTGCGGTCCCGGACCGCCGCCTTCGCGCCGACGGCCGTGGTGCCCCTGCAGACCACGGCGCTGGGAGCCATGGTCGGCCTGTGGACGACGCTGTTCACCGTCCTGGCCCCTCCCCTGCTGGGACCCGCGCTGCTGATCCACTCGGCGATGGTGCTGTTCGCCGCGCTCGCCTGGTTCCGGCAGACCCGGAGGTGGCCGGCCGCCCGGTCCGGCGCGCGCCGCCGGGCCTCCCGCCCGGTGCGGGCGCTGCGCACCGTGGCCGCGCTGACCGCCGTCGCCGTCGCCGGTACCGCTCTGGTGAACCTGGCCGCCGCGAGCAGCCGGCTGCCGGACAGCATGAGCATGGGGCCCTCGGACGGCGGAGCGGGCCACCACTCGGCTGGGAAGTCCGCCACCGGGGCCGGCACGACCTCGGTGACCGAGCTGACCGGACCGCGCGACGAGCGCCCCGATCGCCGCTTCACCCTGGTGGCGGCCGAGCGGACGCTACGGCTCGCCTCCGGCCGAACGGTGCAGGCCTGGGCGTTCAACGGCCAGGCCCCCGGGCCGACGCTGCGGGTGAGACAGGGCGAGCTGGTGGAGGTCACCGTCCGCAACCGGCTGCGCGACGCGAACGTCTCCGTGCACTGGCACGGCGTGGACGTGCCGAACGCCGAGGACGGTGTCCCGGGCATCACCCAGGAGGCCGTCCGTCCCGGCGGCACCCATGTCTACCGATTCCGTCCCGAGGAGTCCGGCACCCACTGGTACCACTCCCATCAGCAGACCTCCGTGCAGCAGATGAAGGGGCTGTTCGGCGCGCTGATCATCGACCCGCCGAAGCCCGACCCGGTGGACCACGACTGGTTCCTCGCCATGCATTCCTGGCAGACCCGCGGCGACGACTCCGTGCCCGCGCTGGGCCTCGCCGACCGGCTGGAGCGGCGGCGGGCCGCGCCGGGCAGCCGGGTGCGTCTGCGGTTGCTCAACTCCGACCGCCTCACCCACGAGTTCTCCCTCACCGGGGTCCCCTTCCGGGTCACCGCCCTCGACGGCAACGCCGTCCACGGGCCCACTCCTGTCAGCGACCGCAAGCTCGCCCTCGGCGCGGGTGCCCGCTACGACGTGGAGTTCGTCATGCCGGACCATCCGGTACGGCTCACCGAGATCCAGGACTTCGTCGGCGCGCGCGACCGGGGCCTGCTGATCAGCGCGGACGGTCGCGGCACGGCCGTCCCGGATCTCCCCTCCCGCGCGTTCGACCCCACGGCCTACGGCACGCCCGCCCCGACGCCGTTCGGCCCCGGCAGCCGGTTCGCCCGGACCAAGACGATGATCTTCGACAACGAGATCAGCTTCTACGACGGCCGGTTCCGCATCACCTGGACCCTCAACGGCAGGACGTTCCCCGACGCTCCGCACCTCACCGTCCGTGAGGGCGACCTGGTCCGGCTGCGGTTCGCCAACCGCAGTCATTTCGACCACCCCATGCACCTGCACGGCCACCACGTACTGGTGCTGAGCAGGAACGGCCGCCCGGTGACCGGCTCTCCGGTGTGGCTGGACACCGTGAACGTCCGCGTCGGCGAGGTGTGGGAGGTCGCCTTCCGCGCCGACAACCCGGGCATCTGGATGGACCACTGCCACATCGGCGAACACGCCGTACTGGGGATGATGATGCATCTGTCGTACGAGAACGTCACCACCCCCTACCGGGTCGGCGAGGGCACCGGAAACCGGGCCGAATGACCGGCCGCGCCTTCGAGGCCACGCGGACCCGAATCCCCCGCGCCAGGACAGGAGAGCGAACGTGACGCACACGCACGACAAGGCCCCCGACGGGCAGAGGCGGTTCTCGCCCAGTGCTCTGCCCGGCATGACCCCCGGCCACCAGCTGATGTTCTTCCCGGTGGTCGCCGCTGTCAGCCGCGCGATCTGGGCGCTGGCCCGGCTCGGCGTCGCCGACCACCTGGCCGACGGCCCGCGCGAGGCCGCACAGCTGGCCGAGGCCGTCGGAGCCGATCCGGACGCACTCGCCCGGGTGCTGCGGGCCGCCGCCGCGATGGGTGTCTTCTCCCGGCTGCCGGACGGGCGCTTCGCCCTGACCCCGGCCGCCGAACTGCTGCGGTCCGATGTGCCGGACTCCCGCCGCGACCAGGTGCTGCTGCACGGCGACGACCTCACCTGGCTGCCCTACCGGGACATCCTGGACACTCTGCGGACCGGCGGACCGGCCTTCCCCGAGATCTTCGGTCGGCCGTACCACGAGCACCTGCGCGCCGACGCCGACGCCGCCGGACGTGTCGCCCGGACCGTGGCCGAGACCCACCGCGGCAACCTGGACTACCTGACCTCCCTGATCGACCTCACCCCTTTCTCCCGGGTGGTGGAACTGAGCGGCGACGGTCTGTTCCTGGAGAAACTGCTCAGCCGCCACCCGCACTGCTCCGGAACCGTCGTAGCGGACGCGGCGTCGCTCCCCCGGGACGCGCAGGCCCACCTGCTCAAGCAGGTCCTCCACGAGCTCTCCGACACGGAGGCGCTCCCCGTACTGCACGCCGTACGGGAGGCGATGGGAGACGCCCCCGAGCGGCGCCTCTTCGTCCTGGAGCGGGTGGTCGGCGCGAGCTCCCCCGACCTCGCGGCCGTGGTCGACCTGGACATGCTTCTGATCACCGGAGGCCGCGAACGCACCGCCCCCGAGTGGTACGACCTGTTCACGGCGGCCGGCTTCGAGGTCCTGACCGCACCGGCCCAGGGCGCTTGGACAGCCTTCACCTGCCGCCCGTCCCGCACACCGTCACAACGAGCGTCGGACACGGACGCGGCATAGCCGGAAGACCGGAGCCTGTGGACGTCCACCGTCGTTGCGGGCGAGGATGGCGTCGCTTCCGGACCGGACCGGAACGGAACGGACCGGACCGGACCGGACCGGATTCGAGGAGAGGCGCCCATGAAGCTCGACCTGGTCCACCCTGAACTGCGCCGCAGCGTGACGCGGATGCCGCGGATGCCGATCCGCCGGACGTGGGGGCGGCGCGCCGTTCGCGCCCTGATCGTCCGGCACGGGCCGGGCGAACCGGTCGAGGGCGTCGACGTCCGCGAAATCGACGAGGGGCGGGGCATGCGCCTGTACACCCCCGCCGGTGGTGGTTCGGGGGCGGCGCTGCTGTGGGTGCACGGCGGCGGGTACGTCATCGGCGATGTCGTCCAGGACGATGCTTTCTGCTCCACGACAGCTCGCGAGCTGGGCATCGTCGTCGTCTCGACGAACTACCGCCTCGCCCCCGAACATCCCTTCCCGGCCCCTCTCGACGACGTCTTCGCCGCCTGGCAGTGGTTGCGGGAGTCGGCCGGGACCCTCGGGGTCGACCAGGAGCGCATCGCCGTCGGAGGCTCCAGCGCAGGTGCGGGTCTGGCCGCCTGCCTGGCGCAGCGGCTGCACGATGCCGGCGGGGCCCGGCCCGCCGGGCAGTGGTTGTTCTCTCCGATGCTCGACGACCGCACCGCCGCGCGTCGCGAGCTCGACGTGGTGCGGCACCGGGTGTGGAACAACGCCGCGAACCGGACCGGTTGGGGCGCCTACCTCGGGGGCGAGCCCGGCGGTCCGAGCACCCCCGACTACGCTGTCGCGGCCCGGCGCGCCGACCTGCGCGGGCTGCCACCGGCCTGGATCGGCGTGGGCGACATCGACCTGTTCACCGACGAGTGCCACAGCTACGCCGAACGCCTCCGCGATGCGGGCGTGGCCTGCGACTTCGACCTCGTCACGGGCGCTCCCCACGGCTTCGAGGCCTGGGCTCCCGACACGCGCGTCGCCCGTGGGCTGCTGGAGCGCGGCCGTGTCTGGCTGGGTGCGCGGCTGACGGGAACGACCTCTTCGGCCCCCGGCGGGTCGTAGCGCCCCTCCCGGCACCATGTGCCCCGTCGCGGCGCCCGGCACGCGCGCTCGCCGCGTCGGCCGTGCGCGGCTTGGTCGTCGGCCCCCCGCTCTGACATCATAGGCAAACGGAACCTTGTTCCGAAAAGTGGGACAGGGAACATGGTGCCGCTCGGCGAGTGCGGTGGCGGAGGGAGCGGCGCGGTGAAAGACAGCGACGAGGGCGCGGGGCACCCGCCCCAGTCCAAGCGGGCGGACGCCCGGCGCAACAAGGAAACTCTGCTCGACGCGGCCGCCGCGGTCTTCGTCACCTCAGGCGTGGAAGCGCCGGTACGCGACATCGCGGCCGAGGCCGGCGTCGGACTGGGCACGATCTACCGCCACTTTCCGACGCGCGCGGACCTCATCATCGCCGTCTACCGGCACCAGGTCGACGCCTGCGCCGAGGCCGGTCCGGCCCTGCTGGCGACCAGCGCGACGCCGCACGCCGCGCTGGCGCAGTGGATCAACCTCTTCGTCGATTTCCTGGTCACCAAACACGGACTCGCCGCCGTGCTGCAGTCCGACAACGCCGGCTTCGACACACTGCACGCCTATTTCCTCGACCGCCTCGTGCCCGTGTGCACCCAACTGCTCGACGCCGCGGCCGGTTCCGGCGAGATCCGGTCCGACCTGACGGCCTACGAGCTCATGCGCGGCGTCGGGAACCTCTGCATCGGCGCGGACAGCGATCCCCGCTACGACGCACGTCGACTGGTCGAGCGCCTCGTCGCGGGACTGCGGCAACCGCGCTGACCCGCGCCCTCGCCCTCCTCGGCACGCTACAGCTCGTGCCAACTGCGCGTACCTGGAAGGGATTGGCCGGGAACGGACCACCGCCCCCGCCCCCGGCCCCGGCCCCTACAGATCCGCGCCAGGCAGGCCCTCGGGCAGGGACTGCCGCGCGGCCTCGGGCACGTCCGGGCAGAGCGCCTTCAGCAGGTGTCCGAAGATGGCGTCGTCGATCGGGCTCGGCTGAGCCGTGCCGTCCGCGTCGAACCGCTGGTACTTCATCAGGTTCCAGCCCATGGAGAACTGGCGCTCGCCGTCGAGACTCGACAGCGCGTACGTCCCGGCACCGAAAACCGCCCCGTCGTGGCCCCAGAAACGGCCGCAGGGCAGGTCGAGCGCGTAGACGAGAAGGCGCCGTACATGCCGGCCGCGTGGACGCCGTCGAGGTTGCCGCGCAGGGCGCCCCGGTCCAGTCCTCCCCCGGTCTCCGAGGCGGCGGACGCCGTGGACACGGAGGTGGTCATCAACAGTGCGGCGCTCACGGCGGCACCGACGATCCGGTCGCTTGTCATCCGGCCACTCCCCCATCCGGCCACGCCACGAAGGGACGATTCTTCCGAACTCCGGTCGAGTGACGCGTCCTTCGGACGGGCCGCCGGTGCTCCGCCCTCCGGCCGATGTGGCCCTGACGCATCGTCATCAAGGGCGATTCGCACACGGGCGCCTCCGGGGTACGGCGGATCAGCTCCACCCAGCGGTCTCGAACACACCTTTCATTCATTTTTCACCAATAATCGGCACTCACGGGTGGAAAAATCACGGACGACATCGCAGCGAGCGAACGAGGGGAACCGCACCATGCGTCTTTCGTGGACAACGGCCGCCGTCACGACCTGTGCCACCCTGGCGATCTCGACCACCGGCATCACCACCGCCCTGGCGGGACCCGCCGGTCAGACCCGTACGGCAGACCGCGCGGCCGCACAGGCGCCACGGGGGACGGGAGAACAGACCTTCAAGGCCACACAGACCACGGAGGCGACGGAGTCCACGCTGAGCCTCACCCTGGACGCGGCCACCGGCGGCAAACCCCAGAAGTTGTCGTCGGCCGACCGCCGGCTGATCGCCGGCCTCCTCGGTGAGCCGGTCGGACAACTCAACTCCGCCCGGCCGGCCGCCGCCGGACCGAACGCCACTCGCGGGGCGAGGGGCCCCGCGACACTACGATGCGACAAGAACCCGAGCTGGAGCGACGCCCGCGGAACTCTGAACGCCCGCTTCAACTGCCATCACAACACGATCAACTGGGGCTACAAGATCTCCGCGCAGGTGCGGGCCGTCATCACCGGCAAGGTCACGGAGAAGGGCGTGTCATGGTGGAACAACGGCAAGCGGAAGCCGAACAACGCGGGCCACGTGGTGGCGAAGAACTATCACTTCCACGGCACGCTCAAGCCGGTGAAGCACGGTGACCACGTGCAGTTCCAGGACCACATGACGTTCCGGGTGAACATCGGCGGGAAGCCCGGCACCGGCACCCTCACCTGGGCCGCGGACGTCAAGGCGAAGAAGTAGCCGGGCCCGCGATGAACCTCGACACCGACTCCGTACGCGACTGGGCCGAGAGCATCCTCCGCCAGCTCGACGCACCTCCCGGGCACACACTGGACGTCACACCGGCAGAGCCCGAGGACGCCCCCGGCCCCGAACTCGCGACCGGACAGGCCGGATTCACCTCCCGCCTGCGGACGCACGGGGGCGTGAGCGGCCCTGCTCAGGCCACGCCGGGGGACGAGGTCACCGTTGTGCGCGTCACTCTCGGGTACGCGGACGAGACCTCGACCAGTGTGCTCATCGACCTGGCCATGGGTGAGGACGACGCGGTGGCACTCCTGGCCGACCAGTTGCAGGACAGCGTGCTGGAGAACACCGGTGGCTCCCCGGCACCCCCCTGCCCGACCCCCCGCCACACCCACCCGGCGACGGCCCGAGTGGTGAACGGCACCGCCTCGTGGATCTGCCCCCAGGACAGCACGTCCCGGCCGATCCTCCCCATCCCGTAGGCAAGCCCCGAACAGCCACACGGTGACCGTCGGCATCAAAGCGGATCTCAGACGGCGAGCGCAAACGACCGATCAGGGCGGACCGGTGGCTGTTCCGGCGGGGCCCCAGGGGCTATTCCGGCGGGGTCGGGGTCTCGTCGCAGCGGTACATCACCTGGATGTCCAGCTCCAGCTGGATGGTGGGTCCCACGATCGCGATGCCCCTGGCGAGCATATTCCCCCAGTTCAGGGTGTATTCCTCCCGGTGGAGTTCGGTCCGGGCCTTGGCGGCGCACCGCAGTTCGTCGCCGTAGCCACCGTTGACGGATCCGAGGTAGTCGGTCTCCAGCTGCACGGAGCGGCTGTTGCCGTGCAGGGTGAGGCTGCCGTGGACGGTCCACTTGTTGCCCGGCCGGGGCTGGAAGCGGTGGCTGACGAAGTAGATGTGCGGGTAGTTCTCCACATCGAGGAAGTCCGCGGAGCGCAGGTGGTCGTCGCGGGTCTTGTTTCCGGTGGTGATGCTGGAGGCGTCGATGGTGCACTCCGCGTAGGAGTCCTGCGGCCGTTCCCCGACCTGCACGCCGCCCTCGAAGCGGGTGAACCTGCCGTGCACATTGGCCATACCGACATGGCGTGCGATGAACCGGATGGCGGTGTGCGGCGGGTCGAAGAGCCAGATGCCGGGCTCCGGCGGCTCCAGCGGGCGGGAGTGTTCCATCGAGATCCGTGACAGGTTCTGCCGGCCGGCGAAGATCTCGACCGTGGTCTGGACGGGCAGCAGACCGTCGGCCGTGATCAGTACGGAGTAACGCCCGGTGGGCAGGCCGATGGTGAGCGTTCCGAACGGGTCGGTACGGCCCCTCATCACCACGTGTCCGGTGTGGTTCGCCTTGACCTGGACCTCGGCGCCGTCCAGCGGATGACCGACGGGTCCGACGACTTCGAGGGCGAGGACTCCTGCGGTCAGAGGGACCCGGGACAGCAGCGCGGTTTCCTTGCGGCTGCCCTTCGCCTTGTTGCGCCTGAGTAGCGAGAGGCCCATGGTGACCCTTCATTCGTGTGCGTGGTGGTCCTTGAGCGGGTGGTGCTTGTCGCGTGCGTGGTGGTCCTCGTGTGGCGGGACTTGTGCGTGCGCCTCACGGCTTCCCTTGGGCCTCACTCACCGTCCCGGGCAAGGATCTGCCCCAGTGCGAGGGTGAGAAGCTTCGCCGCCGCGGGATCCGCGCCGGGGTGGCGGAAGGCGATGTGGTTGTCGGGACGTACGAGCAGACAGCCGCCGTCACCGGTCTCCCGCAGTCGCGCCCAGTCGCCGTACGGGTCCTCGTACTCCTGCCCGGGGCCGATGACCGCGGTGGCGATCTCCAGTCCCCAGCGCCGGGACGCGGCCTCGGCCGCCTCCCGCCAGCAGTCACCGCCGATTCCCGTGATCACGGTGAACCGGCCCTGCCCGCCGACGTCCAGAGTGGACAGGCCGGTGCGTCCGCGCGTGATCCAGGCGTGGGGCAGCCGCGCACCCGGCCGGGTCGTCGGCTGGTAGTGCAGTTCGGCGTCCCGCGCGTAACCGGGATCGGGGGTGCCGTCGGGAACGACCGCCGCCGAGCTGTAGCGCTGGTTCATCTCCACGCCGTGCGCGTTGAACTCGTACACCTTCGCGGCGATGGCCTCGCGGAGCCTGTCCCGGGCCGACTCGCCCTCGGGCGTGGCGGCCTTGCGGGCTTCCACCCGGTCCCACAACTCGTCCGGGTCGTCGGTCGAGAGCAGGTCGAGCGATTCGAAGAGGGGCAGGGTCTCGCCGATGCTCTTGTTGGCGCGCTCGACGATCTGCTTCCCCACCGGCACCCGCTCGGCGTCGTAGGTGTCCAGCAGGGCGGACGAAGCGGTGCCGTCGAGGACGAGCTTCAGCTTCCAGGCCAGGTTGTAGGCGTCCTGTATGGACGTGTTGGAGCCGAGGCCGTTGGACGGCGGATGGCGGTGCACGGCGTCCCCCGCGCACAGCACACGGCGGTCCCGGTAGCGCTCGGCGTAGAGCTGATTGACGGTCCACGACGAGGTGGAGGTGATCTTCACGGGTACGGTGTCGTCACCGATGAGGGGGCGTATCACCGACAGCGCGTAGTCCTCGGTGAGTTCGGGGGCGCCCTGGTCGAGATCGTAGCCCCAGACCACCATCCATTCGTTCCACGGGCGGACACATCGCACCAGCCCCGCGCCTATCCCGCCGACCGTCGCTCCGGGAGCGAGTACCCAGTAAAGGGTGCCGGGACGGTGGGCGGTATAGGCGCTGAGATCGGCCTCGAAGACGATGTTGAGGCTGCCCGCGATGCCCGTGCGGCCATTGACCGGCAGGCCGGAGTTCTCGGCGACTTTACTGCGACCGCCATCAGCACCGATGAGGTATTTGGCGTGAATCTCGTAACGGTCGCCGCGGAGCCGGTCCTTGACCAGTGCGGTGACGCCTTCGTCGTCCTGCTCGTGCGACAGGTACTCGGTATGGAAACGGAGCGAGGTACCACGGGATACGGCGGCCTCGACGAGTACCGGTTCCAGCAAATGCTGGGGCATGTCGCACATGCGGCTCGGGCCGGCGAGTTCGTGGCGCGCCCGGACCAGGGGGTCGTTGCCCCAGGAACGCAGCCGGCCCAGCTCGTCACCGGCCAGGCTGGAGCAGAAGACCGTGTTGCTCATCAGGTGCTGCGGCGTGGCCTGCGCCACCACCCGGTCCTCGACTCCGAGGTCCCGCAGGACTTCCATCGTGCGCTGGTTGGTGATGTGCGCACGGGGCGTGTCCGCGAGGGAGCCGTAGCGGGTCACGGCGATGTTCGGCACACCGTAGGTGCTGAGGGCGAGCGCCGCGCCCGCCCCCGCCGGACCAGTGCCCACGACAAGGACATCGGTCTCAATTCTCTGCACGGCTCAGCCACTCCTGTTCGCAAAGGTGAGGGGGACGGCGCAAGTGGTGCCGAAATACTAGCCCGTGTAATGCACCCTTCAACTTCGAGCTGTGACCACGCCTTGAAAAGCGGTCAGCCATGCGGTCCATTTCGTGTGCAAGATATGGACGGAAAGTGAATGCACTTCGCCGAATATTCATGAGCCGTCGGGCCCCGTCGCCGAACTCCCGCTATTCGGCCGGGAATCACGACCGCGCCCGGGGGTGGTCCCCCGGGCGCGGTCGGCGCGGTATGCGCACGCGATGTGTCGCGGATCGTTACGTAGACATCGTCATGTGAGCATCGCCATGCGAGCACCGATATGTGAGCGCCGTTGTACGCGCCGTTACATGAGTGCCTTCATGGGCTTCGTTGCACGGGATCCGTTCACGGGCGGCGTTACACAGGTCCGTTCATGACGGCGTTTACACGAGTCCGTTCATGGCGGCCTTTACAGGGGTCCATTCATGGGCGTCCTCCGGTCCTCACGTGAGCAGGTACGCCTTCACGACCGTCACGTCGTAGGTGTTGTCCTTCGTGTCCGTCAGCTTCGCCTTGAACGAGACCGACGTGGCGTCCTTCGGGTGACTCAGCGACAGGCTCTTGCCGCCGCCCTCGCCCGTGACGACCGGGGTCGAGGCCCACGTCGTACCACCGTCGTAGGAGACCTGGACGGACAGCGACTTGAGGCCCTTGCCCGCCGCCGGGCCCTGGACGGACAGCGGGACGGTGAGCTTCTCGCCGGCCGCCGCGGTGCTCGCCGGGCTCAGCTCGGGGGCGAACCGGACGGTGGACAGCGGGAGTTCCACCGGTTCGGTGCCCGAGGACTCCTTCGAGGTGAACGTCCAGGCCGCGGTGAGGCGGGTGGTGACTCCGGCCACCGTGGTGGAGCGGGTCGCGTCCGTGCTGACCCGGTACGGGACCGACGCCGACGGCAGACCGGTGGCGCGCCGGCAGAGTTCGCCCTTCGCGTCGACGACGTTCTTGCCGTCGGCGGTGATCACCGTCCGCTGCTCGGTGACCCCGGAGACACCGAAGTGGCCGGCCCCGTCGCTGAACTCGGGTACGCACACCTCCAGTTCGTCACCGAGGCGCAGGGCGGTGGAGCCGGAGCCGACCTTCGGACCGAACACCCCGGTGTTGTACGTCTTCTCGTACGTCTTCTTCGGCTCGTACGTCGCGGGCGCGTCCGACTTGAGGTGGACCCCGTCGTCCGCGTCCTCCGAGGACGGCTGCTGGGCGACGTTGAATTCCCACTCGAAGCCCTTGGGCGCGGTGACGTACGACTTCACCGTGGCCGGCAGGGCGAACGGGGCGGAGACGGTGCCCATCCCGAACGACTCGTTGCCCCAGAAACCGTTGACGGTGCCCTTCCGGTTCGCGGCGGACGCGCCGATCTTCAGGTTCACCTGGGCCAGTTCGCCCAGGGCCGCCTTGTGCGTGAAGCCGGTGTAGAGCGAACCGGTGCGGTTGTAGAGGAGGTTGTAGCCGGTGTTCCCCTTCTGCCAGAAGCCGCCGACCTGGGCGCTGAACTCGTTCGCGGGCAGCGCCGGGCCGACCTGGGCCGTCCTGAAGCCCTTGAACGAGTCCAGGAAGTAGCTGCCGCTGTAGCCTCCGCCGGGCGACGCCAGCGAGTAGTTGAGATAGCCGGCGACGTGCTTCGCCGACTCCGGCGCGGCGATCTCGACCGGCTTGGCTGTGCGTGCGTCGAAGGTGATCGTGGTGTTCCCACTGACCGAGATCTTCGGTCGCACCATCAGCGCGGTGTCCGGTTCGGCGTCGCCCTGGGGAGTCGCCACCCCGGCGCTGATCAGGTAGGTGCCCTTGGGCACCCTGGCTTCGATCGTGCCGTCACCGTCGGTGTCGTACGGATTCTCCCAGAAGTCGCCGAGATGTTCGTAGACGTCGGTCTCGGCCTGGGCGGGCTTGCCCTTGGTGTCGATGAACTTCAGTGTGAGGTCGTACGCCTCCGCCTCACGCGTGACACCGAACGAGGTACGGACGCTCTGGCCGCCCTCGGCCGCCCTGGCGACGATCGCGCCGGAGTAGGCGCCGTTCAGGCTGCCGACCGCGGTGTCCGTGGTGAGGTCGACGCTCGCGGTGCCGCCCGCGGGTACGGTGACCCGCTCGGCGCCGAGTGCGAAGAATCCGGCCGGGGCCGCCGCGCCCTCGGGACCGATGGTCTCCAGCGACAGATCGAGAGTGACCGGCTCCTGGCCGCTGTTGCGGTAGGTGACCTCCTTCGTCACCGGCTTGTCGTCGGTGTGCGGCCACTGCTGGACGCCGAAGCTCACCGACGTCTGCTCGCTCGCCACCGTCTGGGTGATCGCCCTGGTCAGGTCGGCCCTGCCGGTGCCCTGCTGGAACGGCGTCAGCCCGGTGCCAGGCTTGGCGGAGGCGGTCAGCGTCTGCTTGATCAGCGCACCGGTCCAGTCCGGATGCCGCTGCGCGAGGAGCGCCGCCGCGCCCGCGACGTGCGGGGTGGCCATCGACGTACCGGACATCGAGACATAACCGTCGCCCGCCGGGTCACCGATAACACCCTGGGCGGCCTTCGCCGCGACGATGTCCACACCGGGCGCGGTGATGTCCGGCTTCAGAGACCCGTCGGCCGTCGGCCCCACACCGGAGAAGTCGGCGATCCCGTCCTCGCGGTCGACCGCGCCGACGGTGAGTGCGGACGCCGCGCTGCCCGGGGAGCCCACGGTCCCGGCGCCGGGGCCGTCGTTGCCCGCCGCGATGACGAAGAGGGTTCCCTTCTCCGTGGACAGCTTGTCCACGGCGGCTTCCAGCGGGTCCGTCTCCGTACTGTCCGTGCCGCCGAGGCTGAGGTTGGCCACCTTCGCGCCCTGGTCGGCGGCCCACTGCATCCCCTCCACGATGCCGGACTCGCTGCCGTAGCCGCCGTCGTCCAGCACCTTGCCGTCGAGGATCTCCGCGCCGGGGGCGACGCCCTTGTACTTGCCGCCCGACTTGGCACCGGAACCGGCGGCGGTGGACGCCACATGGGTGCCGTGGCCGACGTGGTCGACGGTGTTGCCCGAGCCGGAGAAGTCCTTCTGCGCCACCTCGACGCCCTTGAGGTCCGGGTGCGTCTCGTCCACCCCGGTGTCCAGGACGGCGATCTTCACGCCCTTGCCGTCGTACCCGGCCTCCCAGGCGGCCGGGGCGCCGATCTGCGCGACGCTCTTGTCCAGGCTCGCCCGGCGCCTGCCGTCGAGCCACACCCGCCCGATGCCCGGAGCCGCCGTACGTACCGAACTCCGCTGCCCACTCGGCGCGGTGAGTGCCTGCCAGACCTCGGAGGAACCGGTCTTGGGCGCGGTGAGCGCCTCACCGCCGATCGCGGGCAGGGTACGGCGCACCGCGACGTCCGCGGCCGAGATGGCCGACTTCAGGCGCGCCCTCTCCTCCGTGGACGACTGTGTGGACGGCTCCGCGGACGACCGCGTGGACGACTTCGTGTACGACACGATCAGCGGCAGTGTGTCCCGGTGCGCGTCGTCGTAACGGCTCTTGATGAGCTCGGTGACGTTGAACAACCGCCGGTCCAGAGTGCCTTGGGCCACCAGACTCGCCGCGTCGGACGGCACGGCATACGTCGCGCCCTTGACCCGGCTGACGGATATTCGGACCCCCTCGCGGCCCTTGGCGTGCTGGACCCGCGTGACCCGGCCCTTGGCGTCCACGTGGATCCGGTCCCCGGTGATCAGGGTGACCACGGACGACTCGCCACGCGCCTGCCCCGCTCGCTCCGCCTGCTCCGCTCGCTCCGCCTGCGCGGCGAGCGTGTTCCCGCCGCCCGTGCCACTGCTGGTGCCGGTGGCGGCCCCTGAAGCGGCGCCCGTGGTGAGCCCCGCGGTGAGCAGGGCCGCCACCATGGCCGCGCCCGCCCTGTTTCTGCCGCTGCTCACGGCTCTATTCACACTTCTGCTCGCGCTTCCGCTCACGCCTTTGTCTCTGCTCCTGAGCAACTCGCCCCCAACGGTGAGGTGATGAATCGGCGGTGCATACCCCGTATGCCTCGCGTCGCGTCCCGGCTCCGCCTTTAAGTCCGACCGGACTAAGATCAACAGGGATCGCTCGGCACGGAAGACGTAGGACGTCCCGGACGGGTTCATCCGCGCGACGGCCGAATCGACGCGACCGCTCGGCGAGGCCCGTAGCAAGGACCGCCCCGACATTGCTCGAACCCTGTGCTCCGTGAGACGGGCAATACAGTGCGACATCGACCGGTCGAGCGACCTCGCCCCGCAGCTCGTCCGCATCGAGTGACCTCGCGTCGCGAGCCGGTGAGCCCTTTCCGGCCACGGTTTCCTGTCCTGTTTCCCGGTTGCTGTGGACAGCCCGCTGCGTCCGGTGGAGTGTGTCCCTTGCCCCACAACCCCCTTGTGCAGAAGGAGAATTCGCCATGCCCGCAGAGTCACGTGTGCCTGTGCGATCCGCGTCCCCACGTCTGCCCCGCCTGCTTGCGGGTACTGCCCTCGCGGTCGCCCTCGGCGCTATGTCACTCCTCATCCCCCACCCCGCGTCCGCCGCCGACCCCACCACGCTGACCAGCGGGTTCTACGTCAACCCCGACTCCTCACCGGCCGTCTGGGCCCGTGACCACCCAGGCGACTCGCGGGCCGCCCGCGTCCAGTCCTCCATAGGCTCGCGGCCGATCGCCCGCTGGTTCGGCACCGGCAGCAGCGCGTCGAGTGTGGCGAGCTACGTCGGTGCCGCGGACAGCCACGACAAGCTCCCCGTCCTGGTGGCCTACAACATCCCCGGCCGTGACGCCTGCGGCGGCCACTCGGGCGGCGGTGCGGGAAGCGTCGGCGCCTACCGCACCTGGATCGCGTCCTTCGCCGCCGCCATCGGGACGAAGCCCGCGGTGGTCGTCATCGAGCCGGACGCGCTCGGCGACTTCGCCTGCATGTCCTCCACGCAGGTCCAGGAACGCCTGGACATGCTCCGCTACGCCACCGAGAAATTCCGGGAGAAGGCGCCCAACACCTCCGCCTACCTCGACGGCGGCAACGCCGGCTGGGTCGCCCCGGCCACCATGGCGAGCCGTCTCAACTCGGCGGGCGTGCACAACATCCGCGGCTTCTCCGTCAATGTCTCCAACTACTACAGCACCGGCGCGTCCGTCTCGTATGCCTCCTCCGTCACCTCGGAACTCGGCGGCGGCGCCGGCTTTGTCGTCGACACCAGCCGCAACGGCAACGGCAAGGGCTCCAGCGGCGAGTGGTGCAACCCGGCCGGCCGCAAGCTGGGCACACCGCCCCAGACCGGCGGCGGAGCGGACATGCTGCTCTGGATCAAGACGCCGGGCAACTCGGACGGACAGTGCGGCATCGCCCCCACGGTCCCTGCCGGAGTGTTCAGTCCGGACATCGCGGTCCGCCTGATCGACGGCGTCTGACCGTAGACCGAGTCGACAACCCTGCGGGCCCCACCGGCAGACCAGCCCGTTCGGCCAAGTGCCGAGCGGGCTCGCCGAACGATGTCGCGCGGGAGGCGGGGAACGCGCGGACCATCGCCGAACAGTGCGAGCGCGTCCCCCAGGCCGGGAACGAGGCGGCCGAGTCCGAGGCCGGCGGCCATCGCGATCAGGATCCACCCGGCGAGGAAGCGGTCGAGGAACGACAGACGTCCGGCCACCGGCCCTGCGGACGCCGCCGTGGTGGTGGCTTCGGCGCTCACGAGACGGCCCCGGCGGATTCGGTTCGGCGGGCGGCTTCGGGTTCGGCGGGCGGCTGTCCGGCGGGGCGGGTGAGGATCGCGGCCAGGTGGTCGGTCATCCCGGGCAGCGGCCGGTAATACACCCATGTCCCGTACCCAGCTCGCGCTCGATGTCGCCGGCCGCGAACCGGGCGCACGTCAGCCACACCGTGGTTGGAACCCGATGAGCCCCTGATCAATACTGGGACCAGGACTTCGTGGAACGAACGTCTCGAGAGACCGCATTCAGGGAGGCCCGCACGATGGTCACGGTTGTTTTCGGCGCCCGGGGGAACGTCGGCCGCCATGTCGCCGGAGGTCTGGCGGCCCTGGGCGTGCCGGTCCGGTCGACGAGCAGGACACGGGACGCCGCCCATGTGGCGGCTGATCTGGATGCACCGGAAACGTTGCCCGCCGCGCTGGAGGGCGCGTCGCAAGTCTTTCTCTACGCCAAACCCACGGGCATCGACGGGTTCGTGGCGGCCGCTCGTTCGGCCGGGGTGCGGCACGTGGTGCTGTTGTCGTCCGGGGCGGTCGTGCAGCCCGGCGCCAACCGTAATCCGATCGCCCGGGATCATCGGGTCGTGGAGGTGGCACTGGAGGAGTCCGGGCTGTCCTGGACCTTCATCCGGCCGGGAATGTTCGCGACCAACACCCGATGGTGGTGGACACAGGCGATCAAGGGCGGGGAAGCTGTGCGGCTTCCGTACCCGGAGGCGCTGACGGCTCCCGTCAGCGAGCGGGACATGGCCGCCCTCGCGGTGACGGCGCTGACCGAGCGGGGGCACGGGCGACAGGCGTACACGCTGTACGGTCCACAGGTGCTCACCCTGCGTGAACAGGTTGGGCACATCGGCTCGGCCATTGGCAAGAAGATCGCCATCGAGACGGTCACACCCGAACAGGCGCGGGCCGATCTGGGCAGGACGATGCCCGCGATGGGAGTAGAGGCGATCATGCACGCGTGGGAGGCGGGCGCCGAGACCGTCCCCGAGACCTCCGCCATCGTCGAAAAGCTCACCGGAAGGCCTGCCCAGACATTCCCGGAGTGGGCGCGGGACCACGCCGACGACTTCCGTCCGTGACAACCGGGCTTCCTTCACCCCTCTCCATACGAAACCGAGTTCGCGACCAGGTTCAACTCGCCGCAGAGATCCGCCGGTTCTTCCACCGCCGCCGACGTCGGCCGCACATCGTCCACGGCTGCTTCGGTGGTCCAGACGTCCGTTACGGCTTCGGATGCGGCAGGACCGCGATCCCGTCCAGTTCGACCAGGGCCTGTTCGTCCCAGAGCCGTACGACACCGATCACCGCCATCGCGGGATACGCGCGGCCCGCCAACCGGCGCCAGACGCGGCCGAGTTCGGCGGCGTGGGCCGGGGGCGGCCGGTGCTCGGCCCATCTCGCGTAACCCAGTAGGCCACGCTTCACGTCGGTCGGTGTTCTCCTGCCAACGGTCCAGCCAAGCCAGGATTGTGCGGACGGCTTCGCGGTGGCCGCCGACGGTGATAACGCGTCGAGCAGCAAGGGCCGGCAGCGCAAGCACGCCCGTAATTATCTGGTGCCCCTCCCGGCAACCTTTGCCCTGTCGCGGCACTGGGGTTGTCAAACGACTCCCGCAGGTCAGCTCGAAATGCTCTCTCCTGTCACATGAGTTACATGGTTGGCTCCTTGAACACGCGGCCCACCTCAAATCCTCGGCAGAGGGAGGCCGGGCATCTGCGGGTGGCGCAAGTGCTGCCCGCCGTCGTGGACATGCAGCCGAAACGTCTCCGGTCCCGGCCGACCCGCCGCGTCGTAGGCGCTCAGGACCGTCTCAATGCGGTCCCACAGCTTGACCGGGCCGCCTTGTCGCAACTGCCAGGCGCCGTCGTCTGGGGTGAGGGTAGCGGCGGATCCGGTGATGACGTCGATGAGGTGCACCACCTCGCCGACCGTGGTCATCTGTGCGTCCGGCGCGGCGCTTTGGGCGAGGAACCGCAGATGGAAGGCTTCCTCGGTGGCGGCGGTGATCCTCTCCGGGCTGTGTTTCGCCTTGCGGTAGGCCTCGGGGAGGCCGGCGGCCCAGTGGGCGGGGTTCCCGAACGCCGGGGCGGCGTGCGTCCGCGCGGACATGAAGGAGACGGTGCCGCTCAGCAGATGGCCTTCGGCGGTGCCGTCGCCCTCGACGGTCAGCAGGACGCGGGCGTACCCGTAGAGCCAGCCGCTGAGGGTGAGCAGGATCTTCCCTCCGGGCCGGGTCTGGGAGATGAGGGCCGGAGGGACGGCGCGGAAGGAGCATGCGGCTACGATCCGGTCGAAGTGCGCCTCAGGCCAGTACCCGTACAGCCCGTCGGCGACCGCGAGCGTGGGGGTATGGCCCAGGCCGAACAGTGCGTTCGCCGCCGTCTCCAGGCGGTGCGGGTCCACCTCGATGCTGGTGAGGTTGGCGGAACCGAGGCGTTCGCACGCGAGCGCTGTGGAGTAGCCGGTCCCGGTGCCGATCTCCAACACCTTGTGCCCCTCGGTGACCTCCGCGTCCGTCCACATCCGCAGCACGAGCGACGGCAGGGTCGACGACGAGGTCGGGGCCCCGCCGTGCCGGTGGGCGGGCTGCTTCCAGTCCACTTCGTCACCGTCGAACTGCGTGATCAGCGTGGTGTCGGAGTATGCAGCGGCCAGCCACCGGCCGTAGTCGAGCTCGGCGGTGACTGGCTCCCACACTGTCATCCCCTGCCCGTCGCGCTTGTCGGCGGGCAGGTAGAAGCCGGGCACGAACCGATGCCGGGGCACCGTCTCGACCGCCTGGTGCCAAGCCGGATCGGAGAAAACGTCATCCGTGGCGAGGGACTTCGTCATGGCCTCGCGCAGGCGGGCCGCGTCGGTCTCAAGGTCAGCGGGCATGGTCACGGGCCGCTGCCTCCTTTCTGCTCAGGATGTCGGCGAACGCCTCGGTGATGGCCGGGGCTTCGGGCAGCCAGCCCCATTGCCCGTTCGGATTGCACTCAATGGCCGTCCAGGATTCGGGCAGGCGTTCGTCGCCGGTGAGGCCGAAGTCGAAACAGCCGAAGGCCAGGCCGAACAAGGCCAGGTATCTGTGCAGCGCGGCCTCGATCAGGGCCGGGACGCCGACGGGTGTGTGGATGAGGTTGTTCCAGTCGCCTCGGCGCCAGTCCAAAGCACCGTCCGGTGCTTCGACCCGGCTGGCGAACACCTGCCGCCCGACCACGGTGACCCGTGCGTCGCCGGTCTTGGGGATCTCGGCCTGGAACAAGTGCGGCATCACGGTGAGCGAGTCGTCGAAGGTGCCCGGATCGACGCGCTGGGCCCAGATCGCTCCAGCGTGCCCGTCCTCACCTGCGGGCAGGCCGCGGAACGGTTTGTAGATGATGTGGTCGTGCTCAGTGGCGAACTTCCGTGCCTGCTCGGCGTCGTTGGTGACCAGCGTCGCCGGAACCGTGAGACCGAGCTCGGCGAAGCTTTGCAGTTGGGCGGGCTTGAAGTCCGCACGGCTGACGGCGGCCGGGTGGTTCACATACCTCGCGCCGCGCAGGTTGTGCAGGATGCCGCCGAGACCGTGCCGAGCCTCGGCGGCGGCGAAGTCGCGCTGCTGGGCGGGCAGGGGGGCGAAGCGGACGGAGTACGCAGTGGGGCGACGGTAGTACACCGCCGCCACCTCCCCCAGTTCCACCTCGCGGCTTGCCGTACGCAGCCGCCCGCCCCATACCGGTGCCCCGGCGCCGATGCGGGCGCCGAAGGTCAGTCCGGGCCCGATATCGGCCGGGTCGACCCGGGCGACGGGCACCTCACGCTCGTTGAGTGCGGCGATGACCAGGTCGGCGGTGACGTCCTCCAGGGACGTGACGACCAGAACGAGGGGAGCCACTGGTCAGTCCGACTCATAGTCGGTGGTGTTGTCGTCCTGGGTCTGCGGCTGTGGGGTCTGCCCGTCACCGCCGCCGGACACCGAGGCAGTGCCCTTGGTCTTGTTGGTGCCATGCTTGCCCATCTCCACCACCTGGCCGGCGGCGTCGGTGTAGCAGGCGGTCTGCGTGGCCCCGTCCAACGTCACCGCCGCGTAAGGCGGCGGCCCCACCGGCAGCCGGTCGGTGACCAGCCGCATCGCCCACGGAGCCTCGGGCGCAAGTGTCACCATGCGAAATCCCCTTCCCTCACACAGGCGGGTAGCCCGGACGGCTCCCGCCTGAACAGAATCCGCCCACCACACGAACTCTGACCAGTAGCGTAGGTGTCGCGAAACGTCGCGGAAAAGACACGCTCCGTGACATTGTGTCGGGAGGGCGAGCACCCATGGCCAGCAGGACCAGCAACCCGCACCTCGCCCTGTGGACCGCCGCGAGCGGCCTGTCCCACGGCGAGATCGCCCGCCGGGTCGCCGCCGAAGCCGTTCGCCAAGGTCACCGCCAGATCACCCCGGACGCCACCCGCGTCCGCCGCTGGATCGACGGCGAACGCCCCCGCCCGCCGGTGCCCACTTTGCTCGCCGCCGTGCTCTCCGAGACGGTCGGCCAGCCGCTCACTCCCGGTGATCTCGGCCTCACGGCGGCCGGAGCCGTTCTGGATACGATCCAAGTCCCGCTGCTGACCGAAGCAGCCGCCCAGACCCTGGCCGGATGGACGCAGATGGACCTGTTCATGGACCGCCGCGAAACCCTCAAACTCGCTGTTGGGGCCCCGCTGATCCTCGCCGCCGAGCGGATGTTGGGTGGCACAGCCCGGCCCTTGAACCGGGCCGCCCAGGGATTCGACACCGACACCGTCACCGCGCTCGAAGAGGTCACCGCGTTCTTCACCCGAGCCGATGCCACGAAGGGCGGCGGACTGTACCGCTCCGCAATCGTCGCGCAGCTCGCCGAAGTCGCCCGCCGCATTCAAGACGGCGTTCCGGCCGGCCTGCGGGCCCGGGTCTTCGCCGCGACCGCCGACCTGGCCGCGCTCGCCGGATGGGTCAGCCACGATTGCGGCCGGTATGCGACGGCACAGCGCTACTGGAGCTACGGCATCTACGCGGCGGGCGAGGCCGGGCAGCCCGACCGAGGGGTGGAAATCGTCACCCGCATGTCGCACCAGATGATCTACCTCGGTCGCCCGCGCGATGCCCTCGGCCTCCTCGAAGTGGCCGCCGCGAAGGCTGACCGACCTGCGGCAAAGGCCCTGGTCGCCTCGCAGACCGGCCGGGTGCATGCGGCCCTCGGCGATGAGCACCAGGCCGAGACACATCTGGGCACTGCCGACGATCTTTTGGCAGACGGCCTGGGCGAGGTGCCCACGTGGGTGGCGTACTTCGACGCCGCCGAACACGCCGGCGCCCGTGCCGTATCCGCCCGCGACCTCGCTGCACTCGGCCGTCCCCACGGTCCCGCGAGCGTCTGCTTCCACGACGCGCTGGAGCTGCGGGCCCCTGGCTTCGAGCGGGTCCGTGTCATGGACCGCGTCGGGCTGGCCGCCGCGCTGTTCGACGAGGGCGAGGTCGAGCAGGCCGCTGCTGCTGCCCAGCAGGCGCTGGACGATGCTGCCCGTATCGACTCGGCGCTCGTGGCCTCCCGGCTCAACACCCTGCTGGACGCCACCCGCCCTTACCGCACCGCCTCGGTCGAAGAGGTCCGGGGACGGGCGAGGGACCTCGCCGCCGCCAGGCCGACGACAGTCGCGGCCTGAGAGCATCGGAATCATGGGCAAGCACCGCCGACCCGGGCCACCGAACCAGCCTTCCCGCGCCACCGCACGTGTCGACCCCAACGACCCGCTCGCTGCGTACGTAAAGAGGAGGCGTGCGCCCATGGACCAGTACCGGCGCCACCGCCCGCTGCACGGCGGTGCCGGCCACCTCCACCCCAGCGAAGCGAGGGTCCTCGAAGAGTGGACCGGTTTCGCGTACGAACCAGTCGGCACGGCTCCCGATCTCGCTGCGGCGCAGGCATGGGTGCATGATCTCGATCCCGGCACCGTGGATGGTGAAGAGTAGAGGCACGCCCGCCGTGCCCGGCGGCACCACGCATCTCATGTCATGTGGCGTCCCGGTTCTGATCGCGCATCATGTTCCGCAGGGCCTGCCGGGCGGAGATCAGGTCGTCCTGTCGCGCGGGCGCGTCAGCTCCTCGTTCCGGTGCGGGAACTTGACCGCCTCGATGAGCCGGACTCAAAGGCAACCGGCCCGCCGGGGCAGGGTCTGTGGGCCGCAGTCGGCCGGAGAGGTCAGGCTGCTGCCTCGTCCGTCGCGTGCAGCTCGACGTTGTGGGTGCGGAAACCACCCCGGGGCCTTTCTCGAAACCTGCCGAAGCATGCCGGCCGGCCGTCACGGCAGGACCGCGATCCCGTCCAGTTCGACCAGGGCCTGTTGGTCCCAGAGCCGTACGACACCGATCACCGCCATCGCGGGATACTCGCGGCCCGCCAACCGGCGCCAGACGCGGCCGAGTTCGGCGGCGTGGGCGCGGTAGTCCGCGATGTCCGTCGCGTAGACGGTCACCCGGGCGAGGTCGTCCGGGCCGCCGCCCGTCGCCGCGAGTGCGGTCAGGAGGTTGCCGAGCGCCCGCTCGAACTGGGCGGGAAGTGTTTCCCCCACGACCTTCCCGGTCCCGTCGAGCGCGGTCTGTCCGGCCAGGAGAACCAGTTGGCCGCCGGTGGCGGTGACCGCGTGCGAGAAGCCGGTGGCCGGGGAGAGCCCGGCGGGGTTGAGGCGCTCCAGGCTCATCCGTACAACTCCTTCGCGATGATGGTGCGTTGGACCTCGGTGGCGCCCTCGTAGATCCGTGGCGCCCGGACCTCGCGGTACAGGTGCTCCAGCGGATGGCCGCGCCGGAGGGCGCGGGCGCCGTGCAGTTGTACGGCGGCGTCGACGACGTACTGCGCGGTCTCGGTCGCGAACAGCTTCGCCATCGCCGAGCGCCGGGGTACGTCCGGTGCGCCGGTGTCGTACGCCTCGGCCGCCGCGTACACCAGCAGCCGCGCGGCCTCGGTACGTGTCGCCATCTCCGCGACCTGGTGCGCGACCGATTGCAGGTCCTTGAGCGGGCCGCCGAACGCGGTGCGGGCCGCCGTGTGGCCCAGCGTCGCGTCCAGGGCCGCCTGTGCCATGCCGACGGCGAAGGCGCCGACGCTGGGGCGGAAGAGATTGAGAGTGTTCATGGCGACCCGGAAGCCTCCGCCCACCTCGCCGAGGACATCGTCCCGGGACACGGACACGGCGTCGAAGGCGAGGGCGCCGATGGGGTGCGGGGAGAGCATCTCGATCGGGGAGCCGGTCAGTCCCGGCCGGTCGGCGGGGACGAGGAAGGCGGTGACTCCGCGCGCTCCGGCGCCCTCCTCCGTACGGGCGAAGACGGTGTAGAAGTCGGCCTCGGGGGCGTTCGAGATCCAGCGTTTCCCGCCCGTCAACAGCCAGCCGTCGCCGTCCGGTAGCGCCCGCAGGGCGAGCGCGGCGGCGTCCGAACCGGCGCCCGGCTCACTGAGCGCGAAGGCGGCCACGGCGCGGCCGGCGCGCACCTCGGGCAGCCAGCGGGCCCGCTGGCGGTCGGTGCCGGCCTGGACGACGGGGTACGTGCCGAGGCCCTGGAGGGCGAGCGCGGTCTCGGCCTCCGTACAGCCCTGGGCGAGGGATTCGCGCAGCAGGCACAGGTCCAGCGCACCGGCTCCGGCCGACCGGTCGCCCGGACCCCCGCCGTCCCTACCCTGACCGTCCGCGCCCGCACCCCGGTCGCCCGCTCTCCCGAACAGCCTTTCCAGCAGGCCGAGTTCGCCGAGCGCCGCGATCAGGGGCCGGTTCACCCGGCCCGGCTCGCCCTTCTCCGCGAGCGGGCGCAGCCGCTCCTCGGCCAGGGCCCGCAGTTGCGCGCACCAGTCGGTCTGTGCCGGATCGAGCGAGAATACGGGCATCCGAGCTCCCACTTCCTGCGCCTTTATCGCGGACCGTTGACTGTCGTCAACTTCACGATACGCTCGATGGGCGACCTCGACGACGCCCCGGACAGGGCCTAGGGGGCGAACCATGGAGCTGGAGCTGACACCGTCGGCCCACATCGACACCTTCGCGCGCGACCATCTCCCGCCCGCGGAGCAGTGGCCCCACCTCGTCCCCCTGCCGCCCGGGACGCGCTCGCCCGACCGTCTGAACTGCGCAGCCGAGCTGCTGGACCGTACGGCCGAGCGGTTCGGCGCGGACCGCCCCGTCTTCCGGACACCCTCGGGGGAGATCTGGTCGTACGGGGAGCTGCGCGGGCGCGTCGACCGGATCGCCCACGTCCTGACCTCCGATCTGGGCGTGGTGCCGGGGAACCGGGTGCTGCTGCGCGGGCCCACGACCCCCTGGCTGGCGGCCTGCTGGCTGGCGGTGCTCAAGGCGGGCGCGGTGGCCGTCACCGTACTGGCCCAGCAGCGGGCGCACGAGCTGGCCACCATGTGTGAGATCGCCCGGGTCCGCCATGCCCTGTGTGACATCCGGTCGGTGGACGATCTGGTCAAGGCGGAGGTGCCGGGGCTGCGGATCACGGCGTACGGCGGGGACGCGCCGGACGATCTGCTGCGGCTGGCGGACAGCAGACCGGAGCGGTACGCGGCGGTGGAGACGGCGGCGGACGATGTGGCGCTGATCGCCTTCACCTCGGGAACGACGGGCCGGCCCAAGGGGTGCATGCACTTCCACCGCGATGTGCTGGCCGTCGCCGACACCTTCTCGCGTCAGGTGCTGCGCCCGGAGCCGGGCGACATCTTCGCGGGCAGTCCACCGCTCGGTTTCACCTTCGGTCTCGGCGGGCTGGTGCTCTTCCCGATGCGGGCCGGGGCATCGGCGCTGCTGCTCGAACAGGCCCGCCCCGCCCAGCTGTTGGCGGCGGTGGCGGAGCACCGGGTGTCGGTCCTGTTCACCGCGCCGACCGCGTACCGCGTGATGCTCGACGAGCTGAGCTCGAAACCGTACGACGTCTCCTCCCTCCGGCGCTGTGTGTCGGCGGGCGAGAACCTGCCCGCCGACACCTGGCGTGCCTGGCACGAGCGGACCGGGCTGCGCGTCATCAACGGCATCGGGGCGACCGAGCTGCTCCACATCTTCATCTCGGCCGCCGACGACGCGATCAGACCGGGCACGACCGGGGTGCCGGTGCCGGGGTGGCAGGCGCGCGTCGTGGACCGTTCGGGTGCGCCGGTGCCCGACGGGGAGCCGGGGCTGCTGGCCGTACGCGGCCCGGTGGGCTGCCGGTATCTGTCCGATCCGCGCCAACTGGAGTACGTACAGGGCGGCTGGAATCTGACCGGCGACACCTACATACGTGAGCCGGACGGCTACTTCCGCTATGTCGCCCGCGCCGACGACATGATCATCTCGGCCGGTTACAACATCCCGGGCCCCCAGGTCGAGGACGCGCTGCTGGCCCATCCCGATGTGGTGGAGGCGGCGGTGGTCGGCCGTCCCGACGCGCTGCGCGGCGAGATCGTCGCCGCGTATGTCGTGCTGCGGGACGGGGTGGCGCGCGACGAGGGGACCGCCGGGGAGTTGCGGGGATTCGTCAGGTCCCGGCTGGTGCCGTACAAATGCCCGCGCGCGATCGTCTTCCTGGACGCCCTCCCCCGCACCCCCACCGGCAAACTCCAGCGCTTCCGGCTGCGCGGTCCGGCGCCTGGGAGCGCACTGAACGAGTGAGTCCGACACCCCCTGAGGTGATCACGTGGGAGGGGCAGGATCTAGGGTTGTCACGTGGCCGAGCAGCACACCCCCCGTTCCCTGATCGTCACCCTGTACGGCGCGTACGGCCGCACACCGGACGATTCCCCGCTCCCCGTCGCGGAGTTGATCCGCCTGCTGGGAGCACTCGGCGTCGATGCGCCCTCCGTACGGTCGGCCGTCTCCCGGCTCAAGCGGCGCGGCCTGCTGATCGCCGAGCGCACGGCGGACGGCGCGGCCGGATACGTGCTGTCGGCCGAGGCCCGCCAGCTGCTCGACGACGGGGACCGGCGGATCTACGCCCGTCCCTCGCCCCGGCTCTCCGACGGCTGGGTGCTGGCCGTCTTCTCCGTCCCCGAGGCCGAACGCCACAAGCGTCATCTGCTGCGTTCACGGCTGGGCCGGCTCGGCTTCGGGACGGCGGCGCCCGGTGTCTGGATCGCGCCGGGGCGGCTGTACGAGGAGACCCGGCACACCTTGCGGCGGCTCCAACTCGACCCGTACGTCGATCTGTTCAGCGGAGAGCATCTCGGCTTCGAGGCGACGGACCGCGCGGTGGCCCGCTGGTGGGACCTCGACGCGATCGCCGCCCTGCACGAGGAGTTCCTGGCCGCGCACGAGCCGGTACTGCGCGGGTGGGAGGAGCGGAGCGTGACGGAGGAGCGGGGCACGGCTTTGGCGCAGGACGCCTACCGCGACTACCTGTTCGCGCTCGACTCCTGGCGCCGGCTTCCGTACGCCGACCCCGGCCTGCCCGCCGAGCTCCTGCCGGAGAACTGGCCGGGCGAACGGTCCGCCGATGTCTTCGCCCAGTTGCACACCCGGCTGCGCGACGCCGGGCTGGAGTTCGTACACCGCCCGCTCACCACAGGGCGCCCGCTCACCGCAGAGTGAGGCGCGGCTTCGGGTCGTCGGTGCGGCCCGCCGGGGGCGTGCGGCTGCCCGCGCGGTACGGCAACGGCCAGGGCGCGGCCGGGCCTTCGTAGCCCTGGTCGGCCGCCGCGTGCAACGTCCAGTGCGGGTCGTAGAGATGGGGACGGGCCAGCGCGCACAGGTCCGTACGGCCCGCCAGCAAAAGGGAGTTGACGTCGTCCCAGGAGGAGATGGCGCCGACGGCGATGACCGGGACGGACAGGGTGTTGCGGATCCGGTCCGCGAACGGCGTCTGGTACGAACGCCCGAACTCGGGCTTCTCGTCGGGGACCACCTGGCCGGTCGAGACGTCGATGGCGTCGGCGCCGTGCGCGGCGAAGGCGCGGGCGATCTCGACGGCCTCCTCGGCGGTGTTTCCGCCCGGCGCCCAGTCGGTGGCGGAGATACGGACCGTCATGGGCCGGTCCTCGGGCCAGTCCGCGCGTACGGCGTCGAAGACTTCGAGGGGGAAACGCAGCCGGGCCGCCGTCGAACCGCCGTACGCGTCGGTACGTCGGTTGGTGAGGGGGGAGAGGAAGCCGGAGAGCAGGTAGCCGTGGGCGCAGTGCAGTTCCAGCAGGTCGAAGCCGCTGCGCTGGGCCCGCCGGGCGGCGGAGGCGAACTGTTCGCGTATCTCGATGAGTTGGCGGCGGTCGAGCTGATGCGGGATCTGGCTGACGCCCGGCCGGTACGGCAGCGGGGAGGCGGCGGACAGCGGCCAGTTGCCGGTCGGCAGGGGCTCGTCCATGCCCTCCCACATCAGCCGGGTGGAGCCCTTGCGGCCCGCGTGCCCCAGCTGGACGCCGATGGCGGTGCCGGGTGAGGAGGCGTGGACGAACGCGGTGACCCGGCGCCAGGCGTCGCCCTGTTCGCGGGTGTAGAGGCCGGTGCAGCCCGGGGTGATCCGGCCCTCGGGGCTGACGCAGACCATCTCGGTCATGACCAGGCCCGCGCCGCCCAGGGCTCGCGCGCCGAGGTGGACGAGATGGAGGTCACCGGGGACGCCGTCGACCGCGGAGTACAGGTCCATGGGCGAGACGACGACCCGGTTGCGCAGGGTCAGTCCGCGCAGCCGGAAGGGGGTGAACATCGGGGGTGTGCCGGGCGGGCAGCCGAAGTCCTCCTCCACGGTCCGGGTGAAGGCCGGGTCGCGCAGCCGCAGATTGTCGTGGGTGACCCGGCGGCTGCGGGTGAGCAGGCCGAAGGCGAACTGGCGCGGTGGCTGGCCGGTGTACGTGGCCAGCTCCTCGAACCAGCGCAGGCTGGCGGCGGCAGCACGCTGGGTGGACGCGACGACCGGGCGGCGCTCGTTCTCGTACGCGGCGAGCGCGGCCGGCAGATCCGGCTGCTCCTCGATACAGGCGGCGAGCGCGAGGGCGTCCTCGACGGCGAGCTTGGTGCCGGAGCCGATCGAGAAGTGGGCGGTGTGCGCGGCGTCGCCGATCAGCACCGTATTGCCGTGGCTCCAGCGGTCGTTGACGACGGTACGGAAGGCTGTCCAGGACGAGGCGTTCGAGCGGAGCGGACGCCCGCCGAGGGCGTCGGCGAAGATCTTGGCGCAGCGTTCGGTGGACTCCCGCTCGTCGAGGTCCGCGAATCCGGCCGCCTGCCAGACCTCTTCGCGCATCTCGACGATGACGGTGCTCGCCGACTCCGCGTACGGATAGCCGTGCAGTTGCATCACGCCGTGCGCGGTCTCGGCGATCTCGAAGCGGAACGCGTCGAACGCGAAGTCCGCGGCGAGCCAGACGTAACGGCAGCGGTGGGTGGTGACGGTGGGCCGGAAGACGTCGGCGTGGGCGGTACGAGTGAGACTGTGAACGCCGTCGGCGGCGACCACCAGGTCGTAGGAGGAGGCGAGTTCGGCGGCGGGCGGTGCCTCGGTGCGGAAGCGGAGCCGTACGCCGAGGGACGTACAGCGCTCGTGCAGGATCTCCAGCAGTCTGCGCCGGCCGAGGGCCGCGAAGCCGTGGCCGCCGGAGGTGAGGGTCCGGCCGCGGTGGACGATGTCGATGTCGTCCCAGCGGACGAACTCGCCCTGGAGCGCCCGATGGACGACGGGATCGGCGTGTTCTATGCCGCCGAGGGTCTCGTCGGAGAGGACCACACCGAAGCCGAACGTGTCATCGGGGGCGTTGCGTTCCCAGACGGTGATCTCGCGGGCGGGGTCGAGCCGTTTGAGCAGGGCCGCCGCGTACAGCCCGCCGGGTCCGCCACCGATGACCGCGACGCGCGGGGCGCGGGCCACGGCTACCGGCCCTGCCACTTCGGCGACCGCTTCTCGGTGAAGGCCGCGTGGAATTCCCGGTAGTCCTCGCCGTTCATCAGCAACGCCTGGGTGACGGCGTCCAGTTCGACGGCGGCGGCGAGCGGCATGTCCAGCTCGGCGGTGAGCAGGGCCTTGGTCTGGGCGTGGGCCAGGGCGGGTCCGTCGGCGAGCCGGCGGGCCAGCTCGGCGGCCCGTGCGCCGGACCGGCCCTCGTCGGTCAGCTCGCTGATCAGGCCGATCCGCTCGGCCTCCGGCGCGCGTACCGGCTCCCCGAGCATCAGCAGCCGGGTCGCGTGCCCTAGCCCGACCACCCGGGGCAGCAGATAGGCCGCGCCCATGTCACCGCCGGAGAGACCGACGCGGGTGAAGAGGAAGGCGAACCGGGCGGAGGGTTCGGCGATCCGGAAGTCGGCGGCGAGCGCCAGTACGGCGCCGGCGCCCGCGGCGACTCCGTGCACAGCGGCGATCACCGGGAAGGGGCACTCACGGATCGCCCGGACGACCTGTCCTGTCATCCGGTTGAAGTCGAGCAGCTGGGTGGTGTCCATGGCGAGCGTGGCGCCGATGATCTCGTCCACGTCGCCGCCCGAGCAGAAGCCGCGCCCCTCCCCGGCCAGGACGAGGGCGCGTACGGAACGCTCCCGGGACAGCTCCGCGAGGAGATCGCGCAGGTCGGCGTAGGCGCCGAAGGTGAGCGCGTTCAGCTTCTCGGGGCGGGCGAGGGTGACGGTCGCGACCCCGCCGTCCGGGTCCCGCGTCAGCCGGAGATGGCGCCACTCCTGAGTACGGGGCGCGGAGCCGGAAAAGGGGCTCGCGGAGTGAGTGCCGGAGTGACTCGTGGAGTGACCCATGGAGTGCGGCCTCCTTCAGCTGATGCTGCGGATGCTCTGTCGCGCTGCCTGCCCTGCTGTCCGTGCTGCCTGCCGTGCTGCTCTGTACGAGTCCACCGAGGCCATCGGTACGGGTCGGTACGGCCGTCGCGTACGGCCGTCGGCACAAGCCCCGCCCAGGAACCGTATCACTCGAATGTGACCGTCGTCACGAGTGCGCGATACGCCTGCGACCCTTCCGTGACACGTCCGTGAGGTGACGTTCGTAGGCTGCCAAAGGTCCCGTTCCGGTCAGGACATAAGTCCCATGCCCGGCGGGCCCCAGCCCCTTGCCCATACACTCACGCTCCGTATGGTTGAAGCTGATACAAGTAACCTCTCCGCGCCTCCCCCGCACCCGCGCCCCGATCGGACCCCACGCCATGCTCGAAGCCGCAGGCTCCTCTCCTTGGCGAGCCACGCTTCCGCACAGCGTCGAGGCCGTTCCTCTCGCGCGGGCCATGGTCCGTACGGCACTTGAGCATCTGGACGAGCCGACCCACAGCGACACCGCCGAGCTGCTCACCGCGGAACTGGTCGCCAACGCCATACAGCACACGACGGGGGAAACTCCCATCGAGCTGGTCGTGGAGGTTCTGCCCACCGGATGCCAGGTGGAGGTGCACGACGGCGATCCGGCCCCGCCGGGCAATCTCTCGCACCCCGGAACGATGCCGGACCCGTGGCAGGAGGACGGCCGCGGCCTGCTGCTGATCAGCACACTCAGCGCCGCCTGCGGCCACCGCGCCACCGATCAGGGCAAGGCCGTCTGGTTCACACTCCCCGCGCGCCGGGCGGAGAGTGCCTGAACCACACGTGAGCCGGGACCACCCGGAGAGCCCGGACTACGCGGACTCTTCGGATGCGGCCAGGGTGGCCACCAGGACGGCCTTGATGGTGTGCAGCCGGTTCTCCGCCTCGTCGAAGACCACCGAGTGCGCCGACTCGAAGACCTCGTCGGTGACCTCCAGCTCGGTCAGCCCGTGCCGCTCGTACAGCTCCCGCCCGACCGCGGTGCCCAGGTCGTGGAAGGCCGGGAGGCAGTGCAGGAACTTCACCGCGGGATTGCCCGTCGCGCGCAGGACGTCCATGGTCACGGCGTACGGACCGAGCGCGGCGATGCGCTCGTCCCACACCTCCTTGGGCTCCCCCATCGACACCCAGACGTCGGTGGCCACGAAATCCGCGCCCGCGACGCCCTCGGTGATGTTCTCGGTGAGGGTGAGCCGGGCTCCGCTGACCTCGGCGGCCTGGCGGGCCAGGGTGAGGATCTCGTCGGACGGCCAGTAGGCGCGCGGCGCGACGATCCGCACGTCCATCCCCAGCAGGGCGCCCGTGACCAGGTACGAGTTGCCCATGTTGAAGCGGGCGTCCCCGAGGTAGGCGTAGGCGATCTCCGTCAGGGGCTTGTCGCTGTGCTCGGTCATCGTGAGCACGTCGGCGAGCATCTGGGTAGGGTGCCACTCGTCCGTGAGCCCGTTGAAGACGGGGACACCGGCATACGCGGCGAGCTCCTCGACGGTCGCCTGGGCGTCGCCGCGGAACTCGATGCCGTCGAACATCCGCCCGAGCACCCGGGCGGTGTCCTTCGCCGACTCCTTCTTCCCGATGTGTGAGCCCGCCGGGTCGATATAGGTCGTGGCCGCCCCCTGATCCGCGGCCGCCACCTCGAAGGCGCAGCGGGTGCGGGTCGACGACTTCTCGAAGATCAGCGCGATGTTCCTGCCGCGCAGCCGCTGGACTTCGGCGCCCGCCTTCTTCGCGGCCTTGAGCTCGGCGGCCAGGTCGATCAGGCCGCGGACCTCCTCGGCCGTGAAGTCCAGCTCCTTGAGGAAGTGGCGGCCTTCGAGGTGTATCGCCATGGTGGCTGCTCCTGGGCGCGAATCGGGGGGTGGCACATACAGAGACCATGAAACTATATACGATGCTCCGTATTGCTATACGGAGCAGTGCGGGCCGCTCGGTGCCGTACGGACCGCTACGCGGGATCCCGCTCGACCGGACAGCTCATGCAACGGGGTCCGCCGCGCCCCCGGCCCAGCTCGCTGCCGGGAATCTCGATCACCTCGACCCCTTGCGTGCGGAGATGGGTGTTGGTGGTGACGTTGCGCTCGTAGGTGACGACGACGCCCGGCTCGACGGCGAGCACGTTGCAACCGTCGTCCCACTGCTCACGCGCCGCCGAGTGCACGTCCTGGGTGGCGGTCAGCACCCGGATCTCCGGCAGCCCGAGGGCCGCCGCCATCGCGCGGTGCATATGCTCCGGAGGGTGGTCGGTGACCTTCAACTCGCTGCCGTCGCCTCCCGGTTGGATGGTGTACGAACGGAGCATGCCCAGCCCCTCGTACTGGATGAACGTGTCCTGGTCGACCATCGTCATCACCGTGTCGAGATGCATGAACGCCCGGCGCTTGGGCATGTCGAGCGCCACGATCGTGGTGGCGGAGCCGGCCGCGAAGAGCCCCCGGGCCAGCATCTCGACGGCCTGCGGCGTGGTGCGCTCGCTCATCCCGATCAGTACGGCTCCCCTGCCGATGACCAGGACGTCGCCGCCCTCGATGGTGGAGGGGTAGTCGTCCTGCCCCTCCGACCAGTGGGCGAAGGCGCCGGCGTCCGGCCCGGTGAAGAGGGGGTGGTGCTTGTAGATCGCCTCGAAGTGTACGGTCTCGCGCTGCCTGGCCGGCCAGCGCATGGCGTTGATGGACACCCCGTCGTAGATCCAGGCGGAAGTGTCCCGGGTGAAGAGATGGTTGGGCAGCGGGTCGAGCAGAAAGTCGTCGAGGCCCATCACATGGAAGCGGACCGAGGTCGGCTCCGCGTGCCGCTCCAGGAACTCCCGCTTGGTCATCCCGCCGACCAGCGCCTCGACCAGATCGGCCGTCGGCAACTCGTCGAAGATCTCCCGCAGATGGCCCGTCGCGAGCGGGCCGTACTCCTTCTCGTCGAAGACGCGGTCCAGTACGAGCCGCCGCGCCGTCGGCAGCTCCAGCGACTCTCGCAGCAGATCGCCGAAGAGGTGCACCGTCACACCCCGGCCGCGCAGCACCTCCACGAACGCGTCGTGCTCCTCCTGGGCGCGGCGCACCCACAGCACATCGTCGAAGAGCAGCGCGTCCTTGTTGCCGGGGGTGAGCCGCTTCAGTTCCAGATCGGGCCGGTGCAAAATGACGCGGCGCAGCCGCCCGGTCTCTGAGTCCACACGAAATCCCATGGGCCTATCGTGACGCGATCACATCGCCAGCACCACCACCAGTCCGACGATCGCCAGCCCCAGGATGACCCCCAGGGTGAGGACGATGAGCCGCCCGTCCTGAATCCTGGACGGACGCTCGTCACCATCGACGCTCCCGGAGACGGGACCGGGCGGGGACGGGGGCACGGTGGGTACGGGGGGCACGGGGGCGGACCGTTCCGGACGGGGCTCGTACCCCCGGGGCAGCCCCCGTGCGGGAGTTGACTCGTACGACCGGGGTGGCTCGTGGGTACGGGACGACTCGTGCGACCGGGACGGCTCGTCGGCGCGGTGCGACTCGTACGACGAGGACTGGTCGTACAGCGACGGCTGTTCGTACGACGAGGACTTGTCGTACGACGAGGGTGCCTCGTAAGACCGTGGCTCCGCGTAGGAACGCGGTTGCTCGTACATCCCGGGCGGCTCGTAGGACCCCAGAGGGGCGTGGTCACGCAGCGCGCGGCCGTCACGGGAGGGGGCGTGGTCGGGAGACGGCTCGTGGACGATCTCCGGCTGTTGCCGGGTACGGTCGCGGCGCTCGGCCCTGAGAAGCGCCAGCCAGACCTCGTCCCGGATCCCCGGGCCGTTCTCCGCCTCCAGGATCTGCTGGACCGCCGCCCGGCCCGTCGCGTCCGGGCCACTGTTCAACTCGGGCAGCAAGGCCGTCAGCCGCCCGCTGACCAGCGAATCGCGTGACGCCTGCGGACGTACGACCCACTGGTAGAGCGCGGCGGCGTTGGCGGCCTGGGTCTCCTCGCTGGGCGCCCGGGTCTCGGACGCCGGCCACCGCCGACCCGCCACGAACAGCTTCCTGTCCAGCACCGCGAAGCACAGGCCCAGCCGCAGCCCCTTGCCCCACTCGCCGTACCGCGCGGCGGTCTCCTTAAGGATCAGCGTGACCGCCGCGTAGTGCAGGCCGCCCTCCCGCAGGACCTGGATCAGATCTCTGTTGGAGCTGACGCGCAGCGTGCGGACGACATTCTTCTGTACGGCGTTCGGTTCCTCCAGAGTGCGCAGCACGGCCACGAGCTTCTCGTAGCCGACCGTCCCGCGCCGCAGGCGGCGGCGGGCGATCAGGCCGACCGACCCGGCGGACGACGGCCACTCGGGAACGACCCGCCGGAGAGCGGGAGGGCTGGACGGCGGAGGTGACACGGACGGCCGCGGAGACGCCACGGACGGGGACGGAGACGGGGACGGGACCCGGGGCGGCGGCTCGGCACGCGGCGGTTCCGACCGGATCGGGTCGGTCCGTACCGGTTCGCCGCGTACGGAGTCACGGCGTACGGGGTCACTGCGTACGGGTTCGCTGTGCACGGGCTCGGTGCGCGGCGGCTCTGCACGTACCGGTTCGCTGCGTACGGGCTCCGTGCGCGGCGGCTCGCTGCGAACCGGCTCCGTGTGCGGTGGCTCGGCACGTGGCGGCTCCGACCAGGACGACTCGGCCCGTACGGAATCTGCTCGTCCAGAGTCCGGCCGTACAGAATCCGGTCGTACAGAATCCGATCTCGCGGAGTCGCCCCGTAAGGACTCGCCCCGAAACGTCTCCCCTCCAGTCGGCTCGTCCCGCACCGGCTCCGGCCGCCCGGATTCCGGCGTGTACAGCCTGCGGGGCCGGCCGCGCAGGCTGTACACGGCCTCCTCCGCCATATCCAGCAGCGCGCCCCCGTCGCGGTGGTGCGACCGGCGGCTCGCGGCGGCCGTCAGCGCCTCCGAGACGCTGAACTCCCCTTCCTCCCCCTGCTCGACCCCGCGCAGATAGTGGTCGACCAGCCAGCCGGCCACCTCCTCCGCCCGGTCCCCCAGCCGCTCCCCGGGGTCCGTCCGGGTCCGCTCGGTGTTCTGCGGCACCGGTCCCGCCCAGCTCCGCACGAAGACGAAGCGGATCGTCCGTTCCTCGATCGTGTCGTGGGTGGCGAACGTCCAGCCGCTGGGAATGAGCCCCCGGAAGATCCCGTACAGCCCCCACAGCACCCGGTGCGCGGCCTCGCCGCCCTGCCGGTCCAGCACGGTGAATTTCTGTCCCGGCCGCCGGAGCACCTCGGCGGCCACCGACTTCAGGGTCTCCTCCAGCGCCGGCAGTCCGAGCACCAGCGCGCGCCGTCCCTCCTCGGCCGACTCCAGCACCGCCGCCGTCCGCACCTGTTCCAGGCCGCCGCGCACCTCGCCGAGCCGCAGCCCGCCGTTCTCCCACGACCAGGCGTGCAGCCCCAGGCAGGTCTCGGCGTCCAGGGTGGCGGACGCCCCGGTCAGCGCGTGGCACACGGTGCTCGGCTGCCCGTCCGGGTCGGGCAGGGCGGCGCGGTGGATCAGCAGGACGCGCCCCTTGCTCTCCAGCCTGATCAGGGCCGGGACCGTCTCGGCGGCCGTGGTGCGCAGCAGCGGCGCGACATGGCGGAAGACGGTCTCGGCCGTGTCCCGGCCGTTCGACCAGGCGACCGGGCCGAACCCGGTGGTGCCCATGCTGTTGTCGGCCTCCCAGCGGAAGACGATCTGGTCCAGCAGCTCCTCATGACGGGCCATCAGGTCCCCACCTCACTCAGATTCGCTCCGGAGAGGAGCCCGCACATGGCGAAGATCGACAACAGCGGTGCCAGGACCCGACGTGGCCTGACACCGTGCGGATAGAGGCCGCCCCGCTCCTGGGCGCCGGTCGCCGCGACGAAGTGCAGCGTGCAGCGCGCGCAGTCGTCGAACGGCTTCAGCCAGGCGGGGCTGCCGTGGTGCGCGGCGAACGCGTACGCGTCGCGGCTCTCCTCGCGGAAGGTCCGCTCGTCCAGCTCCGTCGGCAGGGCCCGGCCGAGCCAGCGGTCGACCGACGGATCGAAGCGGAGGAGATCGCTCTTGTTCAGCGCGACCGCGGCCGGCGCCTCGATGTAGGAGCCGGGCCGCGGCACCCGGTTGAGTACGGTGGTGAACGCCTCGTCCCCCAGGTCCCGTTGCTGGAGCCTGGTCCGCGCGCGCACCGGGTCGAGCGCGGGCAGGCGCAGCGCCCGCAGTGGATCGAGTACGAAGACGAACGCGCCGATGCCCATGAGGAAGCCGGCCACCTCACCGTTTTCCGCGAGGTCCTCGCCCGCGAGGTCGAAGAAGACGACGGGCCGGGTCCCGCCGGGTCCGGTGACCAGCAGTCCGTCGGTGAAGTGGGCGAAGGACGCCTGGCCGGTGCGTTCGAGCACCTTGCCCCGGTGCAGGCGCTGGACCCTCTCCCGCAGGAACTCGCGGTGGGTGTCGGGGTTGAGGGGCAGGCATTTGAGTCCGTACGGTTCGAGGCCGCCCTGCTCGATCTCGCCCAGCATGGCCGCGAGCAGATGGGTCTTTCCCGCCGCCGAGCTGCCCACGAGCGCGATGGTGAGCGGCTCACCGTTGGTGAGATACGGGACGGGCAGGTAGTGCTGCGCCGTCGCGGGCGCGTGCGGGCAGATCTGGTAGGCCTGCCGGAGCGCGTCCTGACGGTGCATCGGACGGTGTTCCGTGCTGAGGTCCAGCGGCTTGGCCACCTTCTTGGAGTCGAGGGTGACCAGCCGGGTGTCGTCGAACGCGACCGGCAGCAGGCAGTGCGGGCAGAGAGTGGGCCGCCGGACCGGCGGCGGGGGCTCGGCGACGGTCTCACGCACGGCGGGCGGGACCGGGGCCGGGGCCGCGCCTCTGCTGAGCCAGGAGCGCAGGCCGCGCCGGGGTGGCGGATACTCGTAGCCCGGCTCGTCCCACGCCTCCCACGCCTGCCGGTCCCAGCCCGTCTCCTCGCGTTTCTTGGCGCGTTGGGCGTCGAACTCCGCGCGTGCCCGGCTGAGCGGATCGGCTCCGGTGGTCGCATGGGCGAGCGGGTCGCCGACATTGAGCAGCCGCATCAACTCGGTCGCGGCGGGGCGCTGTTCGGCAAGCGGGGCGAACACCCCGCCCTCGTGGAGGGCGGCCATCCGGCGGAACTCACCGAGGTCGGCGGGCGGTTCCGATCCGGGGCCCTGGCGGCCTGACAGCAGGAAGTAGACGAGCTGGGCGACGGACCACAGATCGTCGCGGTGGTCGGTGATCCCCACGCCCTGCCGCTGCTCGGGCGATGCCCAGGGGGCGGCGCCGTACGCTTCCCGGGGCTCGCCCGCGCGCAGCGCGCCGTACGGCTCGGCCAGCCGTACGTGGGTCCCGTCCCACCGGACGGTCCCCGGGGAGATCGCCCGGTGCACCAGCCCCACCTCGGCCAGCAGCCTTACGGCGAGTACGAGTTGGGCGATCACCTGTTGCTGTTCGGCGACGGTCAGCGTCCCCCGGCGCCGCTCGATCGGCTCGCCGTCCGGGACGCGGTAGAGGACGAAGGGCTCCGACGCCTCCAGGTCGAAGCCGACCAGGCGGGTGAACACCTCGCCGTACCGCTCGGAGCCGTACCGCCGCTCCACCGCGACACCCGCGCTCACCTGGCGCTCCAGCGACGCGTACGCGGCGGGGTCGCCCTGGGCCGCGAGTGGCAGCCGGTACTGGAGGACGCGCCAGCCTTCGCCGAGTGTCACCGCGCGGGCCAGCAGCGGCGCCGACTCCGGCGCCGGCCGGTCCCCGTGCCACCGCGCGGCGATACGGACGGCTTCGCCGCCGTGTGTGACGAATCCGAGCTCCGGCGGGTCGCCGTGGAGTCCCGCACCGTCATCACCTGCGGGGCCCGAGGCTCCCGCGTCAACTGAGGTCATGATCCTTCCCCTTGATCCCCCCGGACGGTCAGGACGATCTCCCCGCGCAGCGGCACCAGACGCAGTACGCCCGCGTGCCGCCCGCCCGGTGTCCAGACGACGTCCTCGCCCGTGGCATGCCAGCCGTCCTGCGGCAGATCCGCTTCGGTGCCCCGGCGCATCGCCTCCGGGGCGAACCTGATCTGCCGTATCGCCGCCGGGTCCTTGGACAGCATCCGGCGGTGCCCCGCCGCGCACAGCGGCACGGCCTCGTCGGCGTCCGCGCCGCCGTCCGGACCGAGCAGTTGCCCGACCCGGTCGGCGGAGACACCGAGCAACTCGGCGGCCCCCGGGCGCTGTCCGGGATCGCGGGCGAAGCGCGGCGGTGAGGTGGCGCCGTTGCGCAGCAGCCCGGCGTGTTCCTCTTCGAGCACCTCGGTCATGGGTGCGCGCAAGGAGGCCCGGCCTGCCTCCGCCGGATTGTTCTCCACGGTGGCCCAGCGGGTGGCGAGGATGCCCGAGACTCCGTCGGCGAGGTCGCCGAGGAGTGTTCCGGCGAGGGCGGGGCCGCCGTCTCCGCGCTCGCGTTCCAGCCAGGGCGGGTCGGCGGGTGGAGCGGACGGCCAGGAACCCGCTGTCACGTCGTACTCCAGGGCTGTCGCGGTCTGTTCGGGCGGGGCGGTCGACTCGTACCACCGCGCCTCGTCGCCCGCCGGCTCCTCTGCTGCCCGGGTCGGTTCAGCAGCCCAGGTCGGTTCAGCAGCCCGGGTCGGTTCGGCCGGCGTCATGCTTCCGGCCCAGTCGTCGTCGGCGGCGCTGTCGCCCCAGGTCTCCCAGCTCCAGGGCTCGGCCTCGCTCCGGCCCGCGTCCCAGGGCTCCCCGCCGACCGGACCGGCGGCGGGCACGGCCGCCTCGGACTCCCAGGCGCCGATCCCTTCGGGGACGGCGGCACCGAGCCGCTCCTCCGCGGTCTCGGCCAGGTTCCGTACGAGCCGGGCGACCGCGCGGGCGCCGTCCGAGCAGTGGTAGCGGGCGTCGGCGAACAGCCAGTCGTGGACGGCCGTTTCGGCCAGCAGGTCGTCGATGTCCGCGAGAGCACGTGCGGCCCACTCGCCGTCCGTCCGTGACCACCACAGGTCGACGGCCGCCGTCCAGTCACGCAGTACGAGCAGGACCAGGGCGGCGAGGGCCACGCACAGCGCGGTCGCCCCGGCCCAGGGCGGGAGGCCCAGCAACTGCCCGGCCAGACCGCCCAGTACGCCACCCGTCAGGCCGGCGAGCAGCCGGACGCCGGACGGGGTGCTGCCACCGCCGTCCAGTCTGCCGTCGTACGAACGATTGGGCCTGCGCCGCAGCATGAACAGCGTCGCGCCCGCTGCGGCGAGACCGGTCAGCGGCCCCAGCGCCCAGCCGAGCACCGGCCACAGCCCGGCCACGAGGGCCAGCAGGAACACCGGTGCCGCATGGACGAAGAGCGAGCCCTTGAGCGCGAAGCGGACGGGCGAGGCCAGCTCCCGCAGCCGCCGGGGGGAACAGATCTCGTCGAGCCGGGCGAGCCTCGCCGCACTGCCAGCCGGGGCGGACAGATCCGAGAGCGCGCCCAGCCGGGCGGCCACCGAGCGCAGCGGGAGCCCGTACGCGATCAGCCGTTCGGTGTACGTGCGCAGCCCCGGGCCGACCGTGCCGCGCGAGGCCTCGGGGATCTCCGGCAGATCGATGCCCCGTTTGAGCAGGCGGGCGCGCTGCTCCGGACGGAGCCGGTCGCCGCCGCCGTCGCTCAGGGCCCCCGCGATGGTGTCGCGGTAGTCACCGAGTTCGTCGGCGAGCCGCTCCAGCCGTTCGGGCAGGTCGACAGACCGGCTCCTGGGCCGGAACAGGCCGGTGGCGCGGCGTACTTGCTCGTATCCCTCCTCCGCGTCCCGCAGTGCCCGGTCGCAGTCCCGCTGCCGCTTCTCGGCCGGTCCGCCGGGCACCAGCCAGGAGCGGCCCTCCAGGCTTCTGGGCAGCGCGTGCCCGATCAGGGGCGCCAGTTGGGCGGGGACGGCGTCGCCGCTCCCCGAACCGGCGCCCGGTGACCCCTCGGTGACCAGCGCGGGGGTGGAGATCTCCTGGCCGATCAGCTGTTCCAGGGCCTGCCGCCAGGCACGGGTCCTGGCCTCCTCCGTCAGGTCGTGCTCCAGCACCCGGACGGCCGGCACCGCGACGCCGTGCAGGACGTGTTTCAGCTCGCCGAGGACCGCGTCGAAGACCGAGGGCTCCGCGAGGAGTTCGACCAGGGGGCGCAGGGCCTCGTCGGTCTCCGCCTCGGAGGCCCGCGGCGCGTGGCCCTCGTGCGACCCGGGTCCGGGGCCGGCTCCGAGGCCGGCTCCGGGGCTGGCTCCCGGACCAGGTCCGACACCAGGTCCGGCTCCGGCAAAGGCCTCGGGGATCCAGAGCACCCCCGCGGTCGGCGGCCCCAGGGCGAGCGGCCGCAGCAGTTTCCCCTCGTCCTGTCCGTCGACGGCCAGGCACAGCAGCCGGGCGGGTCCATACGAGTAGAGCCGCTCGTACAGGAGTTGATGCGCGGCCAGTTCAGTGGCGTCGTCAAGGACGAGGAAACGCCGGGCCTCGGACGCCCGCGTCCGCGCCAGTGCTTCGGTCACGACGTCCGTAAGGTCGTCACGCTCGGCCGCCGGGTCGCCGCGGTGGCGCAGATCGAGGCAGACCACCCCGGTGGAGTGTCGGTGGTCCCAGATCACGACCGGGTTCCCCCCTGTCCGCCGTCACGCTTGGTCGCGTCGCTCCAATCGCCGTCGCCCCAACCGTTGTCGTCCTCGTCTCCGTCGCCCCAGCCGCCGTCGTCCCTGTTCCTGCGGTCTCTGCGGTCCCTGTCGTCGCTGTCGTCCGTCTGGCCCGTGTTCCTGTCGTCCCTACTCCTGTCGTCCCTGTTCCTGGCGTCCCTGTTCCTGGCGTCCCCGTTGCCTTCGCCCCAACGGCCGTTGTCCCAGGGGTCGGCTCCCTGGGACGGCACGGAGGGCTCACGCGGCTCGAAGGACTCACGCGGATCAAGGGTCTCCTGCGGCTCCGCGTACTCACGTGGCTCCACGTACTCACGCTCACCGGCGGGCCTGCGTACCCCGGAGGACCCGCGCGTCTCTGAAGACCCGGAGGACCCACGTCCCCCTGAAGGCCCGCGCGACCCGCGCGTCCATCGCGGCTCCTGTTCCGCCGAAGGAGCCGCGCGATGGTGACCGTTCGCACGAGGGGCGGCGGCCCCCGGTCCCTGCGTGTGCCGCTGGTCGAGCGCGCGCAGCGTGGGCCGGGTGGGCCGCGACGCTCCCGGGAAACGCAGGTCGAGCGCCCCGTTGAAGGTCTCCTCCCAGAAGTGCCGCAGTGGTACGAGCCACTCCTCGTCCTCCGCGGTGAACTGCCCGGACAACTCGTCGAGCAGCTCCAGTTGGCGCGGCGCCACCTCGTGCACCAGCATCCGGAAGAGCGGATCCGGAGCGGTGGGCGTGGTGGAGAGCCCGGCGGGCTGGGTCCGCATCAGCCGGTCGCAGAAGTCCTCGATGATCTGCCCCTCGTCCAGCAGGGCCCACTGCTCGTACGCCCGCAACAGCCCGGCCCAGCTGGACACGTTGTCGTCGAACGACTCCAGCCGCAGCGTCATCGTGGCGGAATCGCCGTCCTGGAGCCTGATCCGGATCAGATCGGGCGAGGCGGGATCCCCCTGCGTGTCGACCCGGCCGTTCCACATCGCGCTCAGGACGCGGTGCAGGATGCGCCGCCGGTCGTCCTCCGTACTGGCCAGCCAGTCGTCGCGGTAGCCGAGGCGCTGTCTCCAGTGCAGGAAGTCCTCGCCGCCGGACGCGTCGCGCGCCTCCGCCCAGAGCCGCAGCGCCTGCCGGACCTCGGACACATCGGTGAGACTCATCCCGCTGCGGAACAGCACGACCGTGATGGCCTCGGCCTCCACGGCCCGGAACTCCGGCGCGGTGCCCGGATCGCGCGGCAGGTTGAGCTGGTGCTCCAGATACCGGGCGGCCCGGCCGTCGGCCTCGCTCTGCGGGTGCACGATCAGGACCTTCAGCGGGCCGCTGCCGTCGGGCGTGAAGCCGACGGGCAGCAGGCCGGCCAGTTGGGAGCGGAACTGCTCCAGCCAGCGGCTGTCGACGGTGGCCTCCGCGTCCTCGTCCCCGGCCGCCGCGCGCAGCAGTACGCCCAGGGAGGGCAGCAGCGGCCGGTCGTCCAGCACACCTTCCTCACCGAACAGCGCCTTGACGCGCCGCTCGACGACCTGCTTGACCTCCTTGACGGCGGCGCGCGGGGAGCGGCGTACGGCGTCGAGGGCGCGCTGCCAGTCGTCCGGCTGGATCAGCCGGGCGAGCAGTCCGGCGGCGTCCGTGTTCTCGGGCAGGCTCTCGTGCTGGGCCAGCCGGTCGAAGACGTCGTCGTAGAAGGCCGGGAGGTTGTTCTGCGGGGGCAGCAGGTAGGAGACACCGGTGCGGTCCTCCCGGTAGAGCTCCTTGCGGCGCTCGGCGAACAGCTTGCGCTCGTCCTCCTCGTGCGCGCGCAGCGCCCGTACCAGCTCCGCGATCTCCTTCGAACCGCGCACCAGCGGCGGGCGCCAGCGCGACTCGTGGTCCTTCCAGGCGCGGTGCCACTGGCGGTTGGCGCGCCAGCGGTACCAGGCGTCCTGTTCGTCCAGCGCGTCCTGGACGTCGGGGTCGCCCCAGCGGGCCGGGACCATGCCGGCCACACTGCGCCTGATCCGGGGAATCGGCGGGGCGGACGGCTCGACGCCCTCCGGCCGCTCCGGGTCGTTCTTACGGTTGTCGAGCATCCCGGCGAACCCGACCTCGGCCGGCCGCTGCGGGTGTCCGGGCAGCCCGGCCAGCACCCGCTCCAGCCGGAACGGGCCGATCAGGCCCAGCAGTTCGCGCACGCCGCTGCCCGGCCTGAAGTCCTCCACCAGCCTGGGGACCTCCCGGTCCAGCTCCCGGTCGAGCCGGCTCAGCCCGTCCTCCATGTCGCCGAGCCGGTCGCGCAGCGCCTGGCCGATCGCCTTGGTGCCCTTGGGCAGCGGGTCGGGCAGATCCACTTCCGGCGCGTCCCTGTTCCACAGCCGCCCGATACCGGACCGTTCGAACATGTCCCTGACCAGCTCGGTGCCGTTGTCGTCGGCACGCCGGGCGTCCTCGGTCATGCTCCGTACGGCCTGCGCGAGCAGCCGCCCGGCCACGATCTCCGCGAGGTCGTCCACCGGCACCGTCAGGGAGGCCGCCAGGCTGGTGGACATGCCCCGGTACCCGATCCCGGAACGGGACGGGGTGGAGCGCTCCACACTCTTGTTGACGAAGCTCGCGGCGAACGACTGGTGGTCGCCGTCCGTACGGCCCGCGGGGTTCTCGTCCCCCAGCTCCGTGCCGGTCAGGGACATCACCATCGCGGTGATCGACCGGCGCAGGTCCTCCGGCCTGATGCCGGAGGGCCGGCTGAACAGGAACGCGGTCTGTACGGTGGACGGCCGCAGCGCCACGAGGCCCTGCCCCGGATAGCGCACGCCGAGCGAGCCCTGCTGCTCGACATCCCCGAAGTCGGCCTGTGCGTCGGGCACGTTCTGGTCGTCCACCAGCCGGGAGAGATCCACCAGCGCCCGCGCGGAGTTCAGTTCCGCCTCCCGGCCGCCGCCCGCCTCCGGCGGGAACGCCGAGGGCATCACCACCAGCGGATAGATCTTCACCCCGGGCACCTTGGACTTACGGAACTCGTGCCCGATCAGATGCATGAAGTCGTAGAAGATGCCCGCGCCCGTACCGCCCGCCACGGAGAACGCCACGAACACGTCGCAGCCCCGGATCTGCCCTCCGCCCATCTCCCGCAGATCACCGGCCGATTGGCTGATCGTGCCGATCGCCGCGCGCAACTGCCGCAGGACCGGCTCCAGCCCACTGCGCAAGGTGGCGAAGAGCGCGGCCCGGCCGACGGTGGGCAGCTGACCGGCACCGTTGTGCAGCGGCGCCACCCGAGGCTGCCGGTCGTGGGGCGGCAGCCACCCCTTCGTCTCGTCGTGCAGGGCGACCCGCAGCATGCGGGTCACCTCGGGCGAGCTGTCGTAGTTGGCGGGCAGCAGATCGTGGATGACCCGTGAGGTACGGGCGTACGCGGCGGCCTCGGTGCCCTTGGCACTGAGATGCGGCAGCCGCTCCAGCTCCGCCTCGCTGAAGTCGGCGTACACGAACTGGAGGCAGTCCGGAAGCTGGAAAGGGGCACGCCGGCCGTCCGACACCAGCTTGGTGCCGTCCGGACCGCACAACTCCCGGCGCAGATCCCGCTCCAGCTCGGCGCCGATTTTGCCCCCTGTGCCGCCCAGACCGACGAACAGCATGGGCTGGTAGATCTTCATGTCGTCTCCCGTTGGGGCCGCCGCCGACGTGACGACGGCCCGTCGTCACTCAGAAATTCGGGTCGAACGGTCGTGAACCGGCGGTCTGCTCCCCCGTGTTCGGCGGGGAGCCGCCGTCGTCGCTCTGGCGCCGGGCGCGTGGGGGACGGCCGGACGTACCGTCCGAGGTGCGCGGCGAATCCGACTCGCGCCGCCGCTCCCCCCGCTGGTCTCCGCGCCGGTCTTCGCGCTGGTCCCCCCGCCGGTCGTCGTTCCCGGGGCGGACGCGTCCGTCGCTCCGGTCTTCACGCCGGTCCTCACGCCGGTCCGCGCTCCGATCCTCGGGCCGTCCGTCGCCCCGGCCCCGTCCCTCACCGCGTCCATCACGCCGTCCCTCACCGCGCGCGCTCCGTCGTCCGTCACCCCGTCCGTCACGGTCGGACGAGGCCGTACGGCGACCGGTCCGCGAGCGGCTCCGGTCGTCACCGGTCCGGTCCCGACCTCCGTCCCGACCTCCGTCTCGACCGACGTCCCGACCTCCGTCCCGGTCGCGGCGGCCCGGCCGGCCGGCCGTACGCCGGTCGTGAACGACGATCTCCAGCCCGTCGCCCAGAGACGCGGCCTCCCCCGGCCGCAGCGTCCGCTCCCTGCCCTGGTGCGGCCGGAGCAGGAACTCCCCGCCGGAGGTGCGCCGCAGCCGGTGCGTGGCGGCCGCGGCCGGTCCCCCGCGCTGGAGCGAAGGCGCCGCGCCCCGCGACCGGTCCACCACGAAGTGGAAGTCGCCGCCGGGTGTCTGTCCCTGCCGTACGGTCAGCTCGTCGGAACCGACCCCTTCGCCGCGCAACTCCAGCCGTACACCGGCCAGATCGCGCCTGCGCCGCCTCGCCCCGAGCTGTACGACCGTGAACACGGCGAGGGCGAGCAGCACTGCGGCCCCCGCCACGACGGCGCCCCACCACTGCTCCCACCAGGTGGGTACCGGTTCCACCACAACGCCGATGAAGGTGTTGTCCAGGACACGCCCGTCGTCGTCCAGATCGGCGACCGTGACGCGGGCGCCGACCTCGCCTGGAGCGATCTTGGAACCGAGAGTGATGCCGAAACCGACGTTCTTGTCCTCACCAGGCGCCACCTCGACCGTGGCGGGGCTGATCCGCAGCCCGGATCCAGCCGCTTGGTCGGCGAGAGCCAGCCGCAGCCTGCGCGCCTCGTCGCCCGTGTTCTTGATGGCCACGGTGCCCTTCACCACGTCACCGGGGTGCGCGTTCCCCCGCTCGACGGACAGTTCGGCCGTGACCGGCGGCGTACCCGATGTGACGCGCGCGTTCAGCGGCCGGTGATCGCCCGTGACCCCGGGCGCGGTCATCTCGGCCGTCAGCGCCAGATCCCCTGTGGCCGTGTCCGGTACGGTCAGCTTCCCGCTGAACATGACATCCCCGGCACGCGCGTCCGGCGCCTTGCCGTTGTCCGAGAGCGGCACGGTCAACGCGTCGAAGCCGCTGCCGGAGAGCCGGGCGGCGACCTTGATCCCCTTCAGCAGGGCCGGATCGTCGATGACGACCCCGCGCCGGGTCTGCATGCGCACCTCGACCACGGCCTGTTCGCCGGGGCGCGGCGACGTGGGAGTGAGCCGGACGGACGAACGCAACTTGCCTTGCCAGATGGCCCGTACGGCGACCTCCCGGCCTTGGTGCCCTTCCGGTGCCTCCAGATGGACACGCCATGTCCCGGGGCGCGGGTTCTTCACCCGCAGCGCCTCGACCGGACCGTCCTGGCCGGTGACCTCGAAGGTCGACCCGTCGAACGGCCCATGCGTGGGGACCTTCTTGCCGCGCGGGTCGTAGTAGGTCGCGGTCACCTTGGGGTCGTGTTTGCTGACCGTGATGGAGCCGTCGGTGGCGATCTTGGGAATCTTTACTTTCAGATCGGCGGGCGGCTTGCCGACCGACCCCTGGACCACCTGGGCGCAGCGCGCGGCGGCGAAGGTCTTCTGGAGCACCTTGTCGATCTCCGCCGAGCTGTCGAGCACCTGCATGTGCGGGGTGGCGGACGCCAGATAGGAGCAGCCGTTACGGAATCCGCCGGCGGCCATCTCGGTGAGCGCGGCCCGGTCGATCTCGCCGCCGAAACCGAGCGGCCAGATCTGTACGGACTCCTTGCGGGCCCGGCTCAGCTCCTCGGTCAGCTGTTCGGCCGCCTCCTTCTGGCGGCTCGTCGGGTCGGCTCCGTACTGCGGGCTGTCCCGTACGTCGAGCTTGCCGTCGGTGAGCAGGAAGATCACCTTGGGCGTGCCGGGACGGCCCCCCTCCTTCAGCCGGGTCAGCGCCTGGCGCAGGGCGGCCGGGAAGTCGGTGCCCGGCCCCATGGACGTGGAGTCGCGGCGGGACAACTGCTTGACGCAGTCGCTCAGATGCTCCCGTCCGCTCTTGTCGACCACCGTCAGCTCGCACACCTCACGTACTTCTGACTGGCCGTTCTTCTCCGAGCTGCTGAACCCGATGACCGCTGCCCGCGACCGCTCCGAGATCTCCCCCTGGCTGAGCAGCGCGGCGGCCTCCACCTCGCGGGACAGGTCCTTGTCGGAGAGGCTCTTCGACTGGTCGACCAGCACGACGAAGTCGATGGGGTCGGCGCCCTCACTGACGGCCCGGGTGTCGCCCGGCGCCCTGGCGGCGCTGCCGGGGCCCGCGCCCGTCGCCGCGAACGTGCTGACCAGGGCCAGCAGTACGCCGGCCAGCGCCGTCGTGCGCGGAGCGCTTCTCCCGCGCTCCCCACTTACGGGGCGGCTCCGGCTTATGGGGTGCCGCAGGTTTCTCTGGCTTCTCTGGTTACTTCTCATGTGCATCGTCTCTCACCACAACTCGCTCAGCAGGATCAGCACCGCGCCGAGCATCAGCGCGGTGCCGCCCAGGCGCAGCCATCGGTACTTGGCGGCCAGCACGGCGGCGTGCACGGTCGCTTGGGTCAGCAGCCAGCCCACGACGTCCTCGCCGGACGCGGTGAGCCGGGCCCTCAACGCCTCGGACGGGGCGCCGGTCGCGAGATCGCGCAGAAAGGTGGCGTCCGCGCCGATCCGGGTGCGCGGCAGGACCACCGAGATCAGCATCAGCAGTCCGGCCACACAGAGGAGTCCGCCGATGGTCAGAAGGGCCAGCGTCAACGGCGGCAGAGGCTGGGGCAGTCCGTCCTTGGAGAACGTGACGGCACAGAAGGCTATGGCCCCGGAGATCAGTATCGCCGCCTTCGTGTCGGCCCTGGCTATGTCCTCGCGGACCGTCGTGACCAGGCTCTCGGCCACGTACCGGAGATCGCTGGCGCTGGGCTCGGACAGGCCGGCACCCGTGGTCGCTGTGCTCATTCGTCACCCCAGTCGTCGAAGTCGGAGCTCGGCCTGGCGGCGCGCCGTGAGCCGCCCCGCTCGTCCCCGCGGTCGCGATCCTCCTCGCGGTCCCGGCGGTCGTTACGGTCCCGTTCCGCGGCGGACTCGACCCGCGTCGGCCGGTAGACCCGGGGCTCGTCGTCCCACGGGGGCCGCTGGGGCTCGGGGGCCCGGTCCCGATCACGTCCTCGATCCCGATCCCGATCCCGATCCTGATCCCAGTCACGGTCACGGTCCTCGGCACGGCCGCGGCCCCCGCCGCGATCACCGCCCCTCTCCCGGTCCCTGTCCCAGCCACTGTCGCGGTCGCGGTCTCGGTCTCGATCCCGGTCACCGCGGCCGTACCCTCGCCGTTCCCCCGAGCCGGGTCCCTCCTCCAACTCCCGGCGCTGCGGCTGCCCGAGGAGCAACTGGTCCGTGACCCCTCCGATCACCGCTCCACCGCTCTCCCGCAGCATCCGCAACATCTCGTACATCTGGTCACCGACGTCATGGCGTTCGAGATGCCCCGTGTCGAGCAGCCGGTTGAAGAGATTGAGGAAGTCCGCCTGCCCCTCGCGCTTCTCCTCCCGGATCGCGCTGCGGATCTCCCACTCCTTGTCGGGGTTCTTCGCCATGAGGTTGATGATTTCGGCCTCCTCACCCCGGCGGAGCACCGATTCCAGCTCGGCCGCCCGCTCCCGTACCAGCCGGCGTTCCAGTGCCTCCCTGCGCAGGTCCGCCTCCGCCTGTGCCTCGTTCTTGGTCATGTCGAAGTCGATCTCGTCGCGCTCGCTCTTCCGTCTCCTGACGGCGTCGCTCAGATCGATGAACACATGGATCGTGAGGCGCAGACCGAGGTCCCGGCCCAGCTCGATCCGGCCCTTGCGCAGCTCCTCCTGGACCGCTTCGTCGGCCCGCTGCGCGTCGGTCAGCCGGAAACGCCGGGAAACCTGGCGCAATTCGAGGAGGAGTTCGCCGTGCAGCAGTTCGCGCACGTCCCAGACCCGCTTGTCGACGACGGCGTAGGGATCTTCGACCTCCCAGTGGCACTCCACCCGCGCCTCGAAGAACTGCGCGTCGCCCGCGGCGGGCAGGGCCAGGTCGAACGAGGTCACGTTCCGCCCCAGCAGCACCTCGAAGACCGTGAACGGCTGGCGCAGCATCGGCTTGCCGTGGTCCTCGCGGCGGTTCGGCCACACCACGCTGTGCCCACCGTTCGAGTACAGCAGTACGGCGACGATCTGGCCGCTCTCGCGGCGGTAGGGCGGCCGGCGTTCCCGTACCAACGGCCCCACCGGGCTCTCGTTGTACTGCTCGACCCGCGTGTCCAGCGGGTTGTCCCCCGGCCCGCCCGGGTCGCGGGGCTGGAACAGTTCCTCGTCCCGCCCGCGTTGGGCCCTCGGGCGGACCGACTCCTCGTACCGGCCGCGGGACCGGAGCGGGTCCTGAACCCGGCCCTGCTGCTGCCTCGGCGGGGGCTGCTCCTCGTCCCGCTCGCGCGCTTCCCTCGGCCGGAACGGGCCGTTGTCGCGGCCGTCGCGCTCCGGCGACCGGAACGACTCCTCGTCCCGGTCATGCTCATCCCGCGGCCGGAACGAATCCTCATCCCGCCCGCGCCGCTCTCCGTACTGCGGTGACGGACTCATGCCTCGGCTCCTTCTCCCACCGCGTCCCACATCGCGCGGGCGGCGGTCCTGTCCAGTGGTTCGTCGGGGTCCCTGACCAGCCGCGCCAGCAGATGGCGCAGCCGGTCGCGGTCCCTGCGCTCCCGGGCCAGCCGGACCAGGAAGCCGCAGGCGAGGTCCCGTTGCTCCTCGTCACCGGCCACCGCGCGCAGCAGTGCGGCCAGCGCGTCCTGTGTCACCTCACCGGAGCGGGCGGTCGACAGCGCGCGCCGCACCAGGGCCGCCAGCTCCCCGGCCAGCTCGGGCCTGGCCTTCAGCAGGGCGACGACGAGCATCCGGTCGCTCTGCCCTTCGAGTTCGGGCACGTCCTGGAGGCCCCACAGGAAGGTGGTACGTGTCCTGAGCGCCCGGATCACGGCCAGCAACGCCAGGTCGGCGGACTCCCGCCGGCCCACCCTCAGCCAGCCTTCGAGGCGGTGTACAACGGTCGCCGGATCGGGTCCCGCCAGCAGCCGCGTCACACTGAACGAGGCCTCGGACAGCAGGATCGTACGGTCGTCGTCCTCGTCGTCATCGTCCACGCGCACCGATTTGCCCAGTGCGTCGAGCGAGGCGGAGACGGAACCGGCCGCCATCCCGTATCCGTGGGCCAGGACCGCGGTGATCCGCAGTTCGTCGTTGGCGCTGCCCGCCCACCCCTTGAGGATGCTGCGCACGGCCGGCTGTACGGACGGCTCCCGCGAGGCCTCGGCCAGCGCGGTCGCGGCCGACATCCGCTGGACGGGGCTGTCGGCCGTCGCCATGGGGAGGACCAGTTCATCGGCTCCGTAGGCGAGGTCCCAGGAACACAGCACGCCCGCCGCGATGGAGGCCCGTACCCACAGCACGGGCCGCGCGTCGTCGCACAGGGCCCGCAGCCAGCGGACCAGCGGGCCACGGGTGTTGTGGTGTCCGTGCCACACCTCACGCAGTACGGCGGTGGCCAGCGCCTCCCCCTGGAAGTGGATGGCCCGCACCGGTACCTGGGCGTCCCCGAGGTCGAGTTCACCGTCCTTGAGCACGGACCGGGCGGCGACCGGCCGGGCCTCCGCGTGCGTGCCGAACAGCCGGCGGCCCACGGGCGTCCCGGGGTCGAGGGTCACCGCCAGCTCCCAGGCCAGCTGCTCGCCGGCCTCGGCGGTGAGGCTGTAGGGCGAACCGTTGAACACCGCGACGGCGATCCGGAACGCGGAGGCGCTGAGCGTCGGCAGGGCCTCGGGAAGTGTGCCGGGGCGGTCCGCCCCGGCGAACCAGGACCGGGCCTGCGCGCCGACGAAGGTCGAGCAGTCCTCCAGCAACCGCTCCTCCGTCAACTCCCCCTTCTGACGCAGCGCGAGACGGTCGGCGAGCCGCGCGGCCTCGCCCGGACGCAGTTCGTCCAGGCCGAGGGCGGCTTTCACGTCCGGCCGGGCGGCCAGGTCCAGGGCCTCTTCGAGGGCGCTCCGGGGCTCGTCCTTGAGCGCCACCCGGAGGTGACGCAGGAGTACGTCCTCCGAGGGAGGGGGCGGGCAGACCATTCCGTACCGTCCGCGCAGCAGCCGGTCCGCCAGATCACCGCTCTCCACCAGCACCACGCCGAAGGCGTTCGCCGCGACGAGCCGGCTCCTGAAACCGTCGAGATGCAGTTCGGTCAGTGCGGCGCTGCGGACCCGGGTACGGCTGCGGCCGTTGACATGCTCCGTCTCCTGCCATCCGCCGTCGTCGGCCTCGATCTCCAGGAGATGGCCGTGCCCCTCGCTGATCCCGGTGATCTCGTGGACCTTGCTGCTGGGGTCGAGCCGGATCACCCGGTTCTCCGCCAGTTCGGAGAGCAGGGCGAGGGCCGTCGCCGTACGCCCGCTGTTGTGTTCCCCGCACAGCACCAGCAGTCCGCGCTCGCGCAGGTGTTCCTTCATCCGCCGGTAGCCGGCGGCCTCGCAGTAGATGGCGCCGAGCCGCGCCAGTTCCTCGGCGTGGACGGGACCCTGGACCATGACATGGCCACCGGCGACGCCGAACTGGCTGATGAAGGTGGAGCCTTCGAAGTACTGGCCGTCCGCACCGAAGTTGACGGTCCGTCCCGGGTGGCCGGCCGCGAACGTACGGCGGGCGGCGTGCGCGTTACCGGAACCGCCGGTGCCGCCTACGGCCTCAAGCGGGTTGCGCCCCGCGTGGTCGAACGGATTGGCCTCGGGCTGTTCCGGGCTGTCCCCCTGGCCGTCCCCCGACGACTGTGACGGCTTGCTGCCGTGTGACGGTCTGTTGCCCTGGCCCTGTTTACTGCCCTGGCCCTGTTTGCTGCCCTGCGCCGGCTTGTTCGGCTGCGCCGGTTTGGGCTCCTCGTTCGGCGCCTCGGGAGCGGCCGGAGCCTCGTCAAGGTCGCTCATGCGCCGTCACCGGACTCCGTGCCGGTGGTGCGATCGGAACGGTCGGGCAGATCGGAACGGTCGGTTCGATCAGATCGCTCGGATCGATCAGATCGCTCGGTTCCATCAGATCGCTCGGTTCGGCGCTCGGATCCCTTGCTGAATCCGGTGAATCCCCCGTGGATCACGTTGCCCTCGAAGTACTGCAGGTCGCCCTGGGCATTGATCGTCCGTCCGACGCCGGACGACTGCGGATGGTCCCCCGATCCGGGCTCAGGTAACCGTGGGCCGTTCAGTGGGCCTTTCACCGGTCCGGGCTCAGGTGGCGGTGGGCCGTCCCCCAATGTCGGCCCACCGCCGGTCTTGTGCCGCGCCGTGCCCCCCGAAACCGACGGCTCGGAAAGCCGTGGGACAGGAGGCGCGGATAACCGCGGGATGTGGAACCAGGCGGTCTCGTCCGTCTCCTTGAACCGGACATGAGCGCTCCGGTAGTGCTCGGGCTCCACATAACGCCCGCCCTCCGCCACCACATTGGCGTACAGCCAGTCGGACACGACCAGCAGCAGATCCGCGCCGGGCGCGTCCACCATGATCTGCTTGGCGGTGGGGCTGTCACAGAGCCGGCAGGCAAGGTCGACAGCCCTGCCCACCAGCCCTCTGCCGTCGTCGAACACAGGTCCCAGATTCATCCCGACCCGCAGGCGCAGCCGGTCGGCACTGCTCCAGTTGTGCTCACGAAGGCACTGGTACAGGGTCTCCAGCCAGCGTCCGACCATCAGGGTCGGAGGCGTGCCCGGATCGAGAGCGGTGAGGATGCCGTCCCCCCGGTCCTCCTGGTGGATACGGTCCAGCTCGACCCCCACCGAGCCGTACGCCTCGCCGAACGCCCCGTACAGGGCGTCCCGCATGCGCTTCTTGGCTTCCATCCCCAGCGTGCCCGAACCGCAGGCGTCGCCGAATACCACCAGTCTGCTGACTGCTCCCACACTGTTCACCGAGTCCCCCTGTGCCGTGGTGACAGGTCAAGCCTGGCCGCCTGTCACGAGCGGCGATGTAGTCGTTTACACAGTCGGAGGAGTTTTCTCCGGCCGTCCCCCACGCGATGGCTGCGCCGCCTGTCCTTCGGCGAGGAGACGCAGCACCTGTATGTCCGTAACGAGCAGTTGTCGGTTTCCGGTACGCACGACGTCCTGTTCCCGCAGCAGGCGCAGTGCTTTGGCGACGGCTTCCCTGGTGGCACCGATCGCCGCCGCCAGATCGTGCTGGGGCAACGGCAGTTCGACCGACGTGCCCTCGCTGCCGACCCGGCCGACGCGCTCGGTCAGCTCCACCAGCCGCGCGGCGAGACGCTGTAGTACGGAGCTGGAGGCCAGCGAGCGGCGTTCGACGTCGGAACTGCGCAGCCGGGCGCTGAACTGGCGCATGATCAACGAGGTGGCGTGCGGACGAGCGGCGAGAAAGCTACGGAATCGCTCCCCTGACACGACGGTCGCCTCGACCTGGCCGAGTGCGGTCACGGTGGCACTGCGCGGCCCTTGGTCGAAGGCCGCCATGTCACCGATCACCTCACCCGCGCCACGCAGAGCCAGGATGAGGCGGGCGCCCCGGTCGGTGTCGACGGAGACGACGGACCAGCCGGAGCGGAGGGCCAGGACGAAGGTGGTCGTGTCCCGTTCCCTGAGCATCAGTTCGCCCGGCAGGTAGGTACGCCGAGTCCCCAGGGCGAGCAGCGCGGAGCGGTCGTGTGGCGTGAGAGCGTCAAGAAACGAACGATTACGTTCGAAAAGACTCATGCGCCACCCCCGTGCGGCTCATCCCGGCCGGCGAAAGGACCGCCGTCTGTGCGGCGCGTTCCCCCTGTACCAACTCCCCGTTGATCAAGGGATTTTGACGATCCATCACGCGGTGGGGAGAAAACGGTAAGGGCTCGTCACAACCTCGTCAACACGACCATGATGCTCCTCCGGCCCTCCTGTTACCGCCGGAACGGCCGAATCGTCCCTTGTTTTTCGGTGACCTTGACCCACCACCCCGGGCCAGGCGGCACCCCGCAGCCGGAGCGGCGCCGGACGCCCGGAAGAAACAGCAGGTCAGCGGCGGGGACCCAACAGTTCCGATTCCAGCACCAGGACACCGACGACCGTTTCGCGGGCCCACCGGAGCGATTGGCCGTCGGCCAATCTGCCCCGGCCGCCACGCCTGGGAGCGCACGCCCGCAGGCCCCGTACCGCCAGAGCTATCGCTTCTTCACGGAGCTTCGTGGTACAGCGCGTACCACCCAGCGGGGCGAGGTGTGCGGGAGGATGGTGCGCATGGATCAACTCGGTGCCGCGCTGCGGGCGTGGCGGGACCGGCTGGATCCCGCGACGGTGGGCTTCGCACACGGCTCACCCCGTCGGGTCCCCGGTCTGCGACGCGCGGAGCTGGCGACGCTGGCCGGCATCTCGGTCGAGTACGTGGTCCGGCTGGAGCAGGGACGGGTGGCGACGCCTTCGGCGCAGGTCTGCTCGGCCCTGGCTCGCGCCCTGCACCTGTCCGACGACGAGCATGCTCACCTTTTGCGCATGGCAGGTCACGCAGCGGATCCGTGCCGGGTTCCGCGAATGATCCCGGGGAGCCTGTACCGGATCGTGGACCAGCTCGCCGGCAACCCGTTGGCGATCTACGACGCCACCTGGCAGTTGCTGCACTGGAATCCGCTGTTCGCGGCCACGTTCGGCGATCCCACGGTCCACGGTGCGGGAGATCGCAACGTCCTGGTCTGGCAGTTCCTGGGTGAGCTGCCCCGGGTCCGGCAGACGGCGGCCGAGCGGGCGGCGTTCGAGGAGTCCCTCGTCGCCGACCTGCGCGCGACGACGAGCCGGTACCCCGACGATCCCGACCTCGCGGCGTTGCTGTCGAGGCTGAACCTCAGCCCGCGGTTCCGCGAGTTGTGGAACCGCCGAGCGGTGGGCGGTCACCAGAGTGCGCACAAACTCGTCCAGCACCCGGATGTCGGAGACATCGCCATGAACTCCGACATCCTCACCACTCAGGACACGAACCTCCGCCTCGTGGTGTACACGCCGCAGCCAGGCACCGACGCCCGCGGCAAACTCGAATTCCTTGCGGCCATTGGGGTCCAGAGGATGTCTCCGCAGAAGTGAAGGCCCGCGTTCCGCCTCGTCCGGCGGACCAGGCCGCTGGGTGGTACGCGCGGTACCAGGACGTTTCGTAGCTCCCGCCAACCCTCCCGGGGACCCAGCATGGAGTGCGTGAACAGCGCACGACCGTGCTGTTCGGACCAGGAGGAGCCAGCATGACCACCACATTCATCACCGGAGCCAACAAATCCCTGGGTTTTGAAACCGCTCGTCGCCTCGTCGAGGCGGGGCACACCGTCCTCCTCGGTGCCCGCCACCGTGAGCGCGGCCGGGCCGCGGCCGAGTCGCTCGGCGCCCGGTTCGTTCAGATCGACGTGACCGACGACGCCTCGGTCAAGGCCGCGGCCGCGGATGTCGCCGCGCATGAGGGAACGATCGACGTCCTGGTCAACAACGCCGGCGTCCTCGGCAAGGTCGGCCCCGTCGAGGAGTACACCGCGACCGACGTGAGCGCCGTGCTCGACGTGAACGTCGTCGGGATCGTGCGCGTCACACACGCCTTCCTCCCGCTGCTGCGCAAGTCGCCGAACCCCGTCATCGTCAATGTGTCCAGCGGAATGGGCTCCTTCGGTATGACCCAGGACCCTGCGCGGATCGAGTCGCGGTATGCCTTGCCCCTCTACTGCGCCTCGAAGGCCGCGGTCACGATGCTCACGACGCAGTACGCCAAGGAACTGAAGGACGTGAAGGTCAACGCCGCAGACCCCGGGCAGACCGCGACCGACTTCACCGGCGGCCTCGGACACAGCGTCGCCGACGGCGCGGAGTCCATCGTGACCCTCGCGACGATCGGCCCGGACGGGCCGACGGGACAGTTCATCGGCCGATCCGGGAACCTCCCGTGGTGAAGCTGCCCTGAGCCCAGAGTCGGTCGACCCGCCGCCTTGCGCATACCTCATGCTCGTCATCTCTACGCTCAGTGATCACGAAGGACGGCCGTGCCCGCGCTGCCGGCTTGCCCGCTCGAACCCCTGTGGGACCAGTTCGCCGCGATCCTCCCCGTCCGGGAGGAGTTCCTTGATCTACGGGCTTCTCAACGGCTCGCTCCCAGGTCCTGACCGGTTCGTCGGCCGGGTGGGCGAGTTCGACGGCGACGCCGTGGCGCCGGCGTACTGGTCACAGCCATCAACGAGAGGCTGTGACCAACATCCTCATGCTCGTCCTGGTGGCTTTCACTGGTCTTCGGTGTCGAATGCCTGGGCAACGGCGAGGCTGTCCTCGTAGATATGGTGCCGGGTGACCAAGCCGTCTTCGAAGGTGAGGTGCATAGCGAACCGCGCGCGATACGCACGTCCGGTGGACCGAGCGGTCTGGCGAATCTTGCCGGTCACGACCGCGTCGTTTCCGTCGATGAGGATGCGCTCAACCTCAGTCGCCACCTGCTCCGGCACGTGATGCTCGGCAAGTTCGCGATAGTGGGCGGCCGCGTCGGCCCGGGTGGACCGATGACGGATCCAGGGCGTGGCAGTACGACCGTGCTCGGCCTCTGGCCAGTTCAGCTTCCAATCGCCCCGCTCGGCGTACAACTCGGCGATGCGCTCGGGGTCACCCTCACCGATGATGCGCAGTAACTCCTCAGCCGCGGCCCGTGTGTTCGCAGATGTGGCTATGGACATGATTGGCCCCTCCGTATGGTCCGCGTCCTGCTCGCGCGGCGAGATCACCAACCTAGCCCGCACAGTCCGGCCGAGACTATTACCTCCGAAGTACAAGCGCATCATCAAGATCCACCTTCGAAACGCACCTAGAGCCTCTCGTTTGGATCTTGCCGGGCTCGCGTGCCCTGGCACCGCGCCTCGCCGCGTTGTCGTCACTCCACGACGCTCCGCGTCGCCTCACTCCTCCGCCTTGCGATCCACGGCACCAGACCCCGCTCCCTGATCCGGCCTGATCCAAACGAAAGACCCTAGGGCCGCGGCACATACGCGACGGAATATGACCGGCAGGGACGCCATCCGCAGAGCCCTCGGTCCGGCCCTGGCGTCGGCCACCCTGGTCTCCTCAGGCGGAGCCAGGGGCAGTTGGCGGTTCCGCAACGCCGATGAAGTTCCCGGCCACGGGCCGGATGCGGACCGAGCATCCAGACGAAGAGCACCGTGTCGTAGCGTCGCGGCGGCTGCCACTCGAAGAGTGTCGGCCTTCACCTTCGGGCGAGGTCAAGAGGCAAGGTCAAGATGCACGAGTGCCCGCGCGGCACCGTCAGCGCGCTGCCAGCGCGCTGAGCTCGGCGATCTCGCCGGGCCCGACCCGGCAGCACCCGCCGACCAGCCGTGCCCCCGCGTCCTGCCAGGAGCGCAGCCTGGACGCGTCGAACGCCGCCTCCCCGCGCCAGCCCCGCGCCACCGCGTCCCACTCCTCGCCGCTGTTCGGGTAGACGACGACAGGCTTGCCCGTCACCGACGCGGCGATCTCCACAGCACGGTCCGTGTCCCCCGGCTCACAGCAGTTGATCCCCACGGCGATCACGGAATCGTTCCCGGCGGCCAGGGCGAAGGCGTCGGCGAGCGGCTGCCCGGCCCGGGTGTGGTCCCCCGCGATCGAGTACGAGAGCCAGACCGGCACCCCGCAACCGTCGGCGGCTCGCAGCAGCGCCTCCGCCTCGTCGGCGTCGGGCACGGTCTCCAGCGCGAGCACATCGGGACCGGCCGCGGCGAGGGCCTCGATCCTCGGCCGGTGGAAACGCTCCAGCTCCGCCACCGACAGTCCGTACCGACCCCGGTACTCGCTGCCGTCCGCGAGCATCGCCCCGTACGGACCGACCGAGGCGGCCACCCACACGTCCCGCTCCCCGGTCTCCCCGGCGGCGCGCGCCAGCTCCACACTCCGGCCCAGCAGGGCGCTCGCCTCGTCCCGTGCGACACCACGCTGGGCGAAGCCCTCGAAGGTCGCCTGGTAGCTGGAGGTGATGAGCACCTGCGCGCCCGCCCGCACGTATGCGGCGTGGGCGGCCTCGATCTGCCGGGGGTCGTCGACGAGAAGCCTCGCCGACCAGAGTTCGTCGGACAGGTCGCAGCCCTGGGCCTTGAGCTGGTTGGACAGACCGCCGTCGAGAACGACTGTTCCCTCAGCGAGGACGGCGGCGAGTGTACGGGCGGGCTTCACTGTTGCTCCAGAACTGGGGGAGGAGGTCCACGTCGAGCCTATGCCTCCGCGGTGTTCCCGGTCTGTGGCCCGCCCCGGCGGGTGATCCCGCGAGCCGGACGGCACCGCGGCGGATCCGGATACCGCGCTCAGCGGACCCACGGGCCGTCCCACTCCCGCCCTCGCTCACGCTCCCACCCCCGTTCGCGCTCACGCTCCCGTGCGCGCTCCCGTTCCCGTTCCCGCTCGCGCTCCATCGCCACGAGCCGGCGCAGCATCCCGCCCACCCGGTCGTTCGACTCGTCGGCGGCGTCGATCGCCTCTATGCACTGCCAGTACAACGCCTCCTCGTCCGTGTCACACGCCACCGCGACCAGCGCGATGCCCACCTCGCCCAGCAGCACTCCGAGTCCTGCCAGAGCCGCTCCGGGGTCCGGCACCGCGGAGAGCTGGGCGCCCCGTACTCCGCCGGTCCGCAGCCCCGGCTGATCCGGTAATCCGCACCCTCGCCCGCCCGCTTCGGCGAGCTCGCGCGCCGCGCCTTTCAGCTCTTTCGGTCCGGTCAGCGCCAACTGGTTGCCGATCGCCTGGGCGAGAGCCTGTGCCTGCCAGGCCTCCGCGATGACCTCCAGCGCGTCGGCACTGCCGGCCAGAGCATGCCGACTCACTCCGATGAGCCGTTCCGCATCCATCCGCAGCCCCCGTTCGTACGACAATCCTGCCCACTCGCTCCACTACCCAGAGTGAGGTAATGGCGGCAGAAACGCCAGAGCAATGCGGAAATCTGTGGACAGCAGGCTCGTTGTGCATAACTCGCCAACTCCGAAGAGTGACAGTCACCGGGATTCAGGCTCCGCAGAAGACGGCTTGGGCGGGTATCGGACCTCATTCCGGTCCACCTTGGCGGCGAGCGCGGCCAACGCGTCGATGCCCAGCACCTCGCAGAACTGGAGCAGATACGCCAGGACATCCGCGACTTCATCGGCCACCCGGTGGGCGGATTCCGGGTCCTCCATCACCCGCGCCGACTGCTCCGGCGTCAACCACTGGAAGATCTCCAGCAGTTCCGAGGCCTCGACGCTCAGCGCCGCCGCCAGATTCTTGGGGGTGTGGTACTGCCCCCAGTCCCGTGCCGCCGCGAACTCGGCCAGCCTGCGCTGCAGTCCCGCTACATCCAATTCCGTCATGGGTCCAGATCTACCACCGAGACACCGGCGGCTCCGCGCGCGTACGAGGCATCGCCGACCGCCCCCACCAGCCTGAGGGGCCCCTCCGCGCAGACCGCCGCCGCCAGAAACAGCAGTTCCCGCGCCTGCCGCCGGTCCAGGCTCCGGTCGAACCCGTCCGCGAGGACGGTGAGCGACCGCAGCGCCGCGGGCACTTCCACCGCCTGGTCCCCCGCCGGCACACCGGGACCGGTGAGCAGCACGAGCGCCAGCGCCAGATACCTCAACTCCCCCTCGCCGAGCCGGTCCACGGGAGTCGCCGCCCTGACCCCCGAGGCGTCCCGGACGGGCAGCGCCCGTACCGTACCGTCGCCCAACTGCTCGACCGCCAGCTCCGTCACCGGCCCCGCGCACCCGGCGCGCGCCGCCGCGGCCAGCCGGTCATGGCTTGCCCCGCACCGGTCGCGCGTACGGTCCAGCACCGCCGCCAGATTCTCGCAGCCGCGCCGCAGCCAGCCCTGATCTGCGGCCACCGGCCGCCGCATGAGCTGCGGCTGCGGATCGCAGGCGAAGACGGATCGCAGCGCCACCACGGTCTGTTCGGCCGCGGCGAGCACCCGCAGCTGCCCCTCCGTCCGGCCCGCGACACGCAGCGGCAGCAGTGCCGTGCCCAGCCGGTCGTCGGGCAGCGGGGCGCGGGTCACGGGCGCCGCACCCGCCGTGTGCCAGGCCGCCTGTACCGAGGAGCGCCCCGGGTCGCGCAGCGCCGTCGTCAGCAGGGTCTGCCCACCGCCGGTCAACCGCTCGCCGACGATACGGAGTTCGGGCTCGGCCTGGACGGCGAGATCGAGCTGTACGGGGCCGGCCGGGCCGTCCACGGTGCAGCCGATCCGGAAGCCGCGCCGCCCCTGCGCGTCGGCCGCGGCCCGTTCCGGAACGCAGGCCACCGGATCGGGGAACACCTCCCGGAGCGAGGCGCCCGCGCCGAGCCGGGCGAGGGACTCGTACGCGCGCAGCGCCGTGGTCTTTCCGCTGCCGCTCGCCCCGGTGAAGAGCGTCATCGGGCCCAGCGGGAAGGCGGCTCCACGGTGCGAGGTGAAGGCCGAGAGCCGCAGTTCGGTGACGATGGGGCGGGTGCGGGTAGCTTCCATGGCCGGACCGTATGCGGCACAAATGGTGCCGAACCGTTCCGCCTGGAGGACCTTCCTACGATCGGGGGACGAGTGTCCGCCCCGGGGGACACAGGGCCCGCCGGGGTACGAAGTCCGGGGTCCGGGTACGGGGTCCGGAGCAAGGGTCCCGGCGCCCGGCGGCAGCGGCAGGACCCCCGGAACCTCAGGGGACGATGTCCGCGGCGATCCCCTCGACCTCCGTACCGGCCGGTGCCAGCAGGAAGACGTTCTTGTCGACCCGGTGCATCCCGCTGCCGAGGCCGAAGACCACCCCACTGCTGAAGTCCAGGATGCGCTTGGCCACTTCGGTCTCCGCGCCGGTCAGATCCAGCAGCACCGGAATCTTCGCGATCATATGGTCGGCGACCTCCCGCGCGTCCGCGAACACCTGCACCCTCAGGACGATGAAGCGGCGGTTCTCCGCCGTGTAGTCCCGGGGCGCGGTGGTGTGGTCGACCCGCGAGGGCCACTCGTTGCGGCCACGCAGCGGAACGACCTGGGCCAGCCCCTCCCACTGCTCGTCGGTGACGTCGTACCTGTCGTACCTGTCGTACCTGCTCACCGGACCACCTCGCCCGCACACGTTGTCTGCATCCGGCCATCCTCCCGCGCCTCACCCGTTCGGGCCAATCAGCGACACGGCCCGGTTCGCCGACCGTGATCGGCGCCACTACCGCACCGGTCAGGCGGGCCGACCACACGTCGAAGCCGGCCGAGGCGGGCAGCGGGCAGCCCCGCCGCGAGCGGCGCCCGAAATCGTCCCCGGTCAGGGCCGGTGCGAAACTGTGGGGGTTCGTCACACCGCTCCGGAATCGAGACCGCCTTGCCCCACCTTTCCACCGTCCGGGCACCGTTGGCGCCGATCGCGGCACCACTGCTCGCGCTGGCGCTCGCGCTCACCGGATGCGCCGAGACCGGGGCCGACTCCGGTTCCAGGTCCAGTTCCGACTCCGGCTCCAGGGCCGACTCCGGGTCCGGCTCTTCCTCGGACGTACGGCCGCCGAAGGCGAACGCGCCCTTCGACTACCAGCTCGGCGGAGCGTACGACCCGCCCGACGGAGTGACCACGGTCGTCAGGGACAGGACGGCGGACCCCGCCCCCGACGCGTACAACGTCTGCTACATCAACGCGTTCCAGACCCAGCCGGACGCCGCCGTGAAGTGGTGGCAGGACAACCACCCCGACCTGCTGCTGCACGATGCGGACGGCGAACTCGTCGTCGACGAGGACTGGGACGAACCGCTGCTGGACATCTCCACCGCCGACCGGCGCGACCGGTTGGCCGGTGTCGTCGGCGGCTGGATCGACGGCTGCGCGGACAAGGGGTTCGACGCCGTCGAGGCCGACAACCTGGACTCCTATCTCCGGTCGGACGGGCTGCTCGACCAGAAGCAGGCGATCAGCTTCGCCCGACTGCTGACCGCACGCGCCCATGCGGCAGGACTGGCGATCGGTCAGAAGAACGCGGCGGAGATGACCGGGCACGGGAAGGACACCGGCTTCGACTTCGCCGTCGCCGAGGAGTGCGCGCGTTACGAGGAGTGCGCGGACTACGCCGATTCCTACGACGACAAGGTGCTGGTGGTCGAGTACCGGGAGGCCGACTTCGCGGTCGCCTGCCAGGACTGGGGAGACCGGCTGTCGGTCGTCCTACGGGACAGGGACGTCGTGCCCGCGGGAGAGCCGGGCCACGTCGGCAAGCGCTGCTGAGAGCACCGCCGACGCCCCCGACCTCCCGCGCCCCGTAACCGTACGACCGCGCGTCACGCGTCACGCGTCAGACCAGGCGTCACGCGTCACGGGAGTCGGAGGACCGTCCCGACGACTCCCGTCGCTCACGCACCGCCAGCCGACGCGCCTCGTTCTCATGGAAAAGGGTGGCCAGCCGCTGGGTGTTCTCGTCGAGTTCGATGGGAGCGTTCTCGTCCTCGTCCTCGGAGATCAGACCGGCCGCCAACTGCTGCTGATGCTGCACCATCACGGGCGGCTGAGGATCGTGGTCGGAGGGGCGCGGGCCTTCGGGGCCGTCCGGGCCGAGACGCACGAGCCGCTCGATCCGTACGACCCTGAACAGGCGCCCCTCGACCTCCAGTTCGTCGGCCGGTTCCTCGTCGAAGCGGTCCGCCGCCTCGGAGTACGGCACGCGCTCCTGCGGATCGAGCCCGAGCTGCCAGGGGATCATGACGCGCAGCCCCATGGTCAGCGTGTCCCGCGCGCCCTGGGGCGTGGTGCTCGTAGCGCTGGAGTCCGGCCGCCAGCCCCTCCGGTCCTTCTCGGCCGTCATGAACGTCGCGGGCAGCATCATCCCTCCCGGGTGCGTGTACGCGGCGCGCCGGGAATCCTCCAGCACGTCGTCGGGCACGGTGCCCGCCTTACGCACCATCGACAGCAGTTCGACCTTCAGGATGCCTTCGGACATACCGGTGGCGATGACGGGATCGAACACGAACCCGGCCGTGGGGTCCGGGGCCCTGTATGCCTCACCCGGCTCCATGGGGTCCGGGTCGGTGGGCCGCGGCGGCTCGGGCCCCTCGGGCCCCGAGCGTACGAAGCACTCCGCGCGCGCGACCCGGTAGCGGACGCCGAGCACGGCCAGCTCGTCGAGGGTCTCCCACTCCATACGCTCGGCCGCGCGCATGCATTCGGCCTTCCCTTCCAGGTCACCGGCCTTCTCGGCCTCCTGGGCCCGCATCCGGAACTGGGAGCCCATGCTGTCGCGGGCGTCCTGCGGAGCCAGCCCCGAGAACGAGGAGACCAACACCCAGCCGCCCGCCTCCCGTTCGCGGATCACTCCGAAGAGCGGGCCACCGGCCGAGAGGATGTCCGGATACCTCTCCCGGGCCTGCCACGCCTCCACATCGGCCACCGCCTCGACCGGCCCGTCCGGCCCTGACACCCGGATCGTCCGGTATGCGGGAACGTTCTCACCAAGCTCTGCCATGCGCACCAGCATGCCCACTCCGACCGGGCGCACGGGGCGAATCCGTGGAAACAGCAGCCGACCGCGTGACACATCCCCATACCCGTACATACGTACGGGATCTTTCCCGGGCGAGATCGCTTCCGGGCGGCCGTCCCGGCGACTACCTCTGGCGCCGATGCCGCCAGGGCAGCCCGAACCTCCGCCGGGCGGACGGTTTCGGCAGGGCGGGACCGACGGTCGGGCCCTGGTACGGCGGTGGGTCCTCACCGGCCGGACCCGCGTTGTCGTCCGCCGGAGGATGCAGCCCCTCCTTGGCGTACCGGGTGGTGGCGATCGTCTCCACGAGCTGCTCGTCGGTGAAGTCCTCGGACCCCCGCACATGCGGTACGAACCCGATGAGCACGCCGTCCTCCACGACCTCCGCCCTCAGCCCCAGCACCGCGTCGATGTCCCAGACCGCCTCGCCCCCCTCGGCGAGCACGATCTGTACGCCGCACTGATATACCCCCAGGTGGGCCAGGTGGGCCATCACGCCCCGGGCCCGCAGCGACGTCACGAGACGGCCGGCACGTTCCTCGTCCATCCGATGGCCATCTCCCTGTGCGGCGGCTTCTGGACGGATATGTCCTACAGCACTCATGGTAGGCCGAATCCCGGGGAGGGCGAGCGGACTACGGGCGGGACTACGGGCCGGGCCACGCCGGGCCACAGGCCTGGCCGCGAACTGAGCCGCGATCCGGGCAACCAAACGGCTCCACGGGCGGGCCCACGGGCCGGCCCCCCGGTGAGCGCTCGGAACGGCCCCCGCCGGATCCGCGTCAGCGGCCGCCGGGGGCCACTGTCAGCCCGACCGTTGGACCGGCACACGGGCACCGGCCCATCCCCGTACTTCCTGTTCCTCCAGCGAACGGACCCACAGGTCCACGAGCACCGCGGTGTCCTCCCCGGGCCAGGGACCGACCCCGATGATCCGCATACCGGCCTCCTCGGCGGCCAGGATGCCGCAACGGGAATCCTCGACCGCCAGAGTGTCGGCCGGCTCGGCGCCGCAGAGCCGCGCGGCCGTCAGATAGACGTCCGGGTAGGGCTTGGGCCGGATGTCGTCGTCCGGCACCACGATGTGATCGAAGCGGGCGAGAAGTCCTGCCCTGTCGAGACTGGATTCGACGACCTCTCTCGGGCAGTTGCTGGCGACGGCCAGCGGGGCGAACTTCGAGACCTCCTCGACGAGTTCACGTGCGCCGGGCATGGTCACGGGATCGTCGGTGACCAGCGCGAGGAAATGCGCGAGCAGTCGGCCGGTCATTTCGGCGCCGAGTTCGGGGCGGCCCGCCTCGTCCGCCATGAGGCGTCCGCATTCGGTGTAGTGCAGCCCCTTGGAGCGCTCCGCGAAGCCGGGCGCGGGGGTGAAGCCGTACTCACGCAGGGCCCGAATGCGCGCCTCCTGCCAGTGGCTTTCGGTGTCCATGAGAGTGCCGTCGCAGTCGAAAACGATGGCCGCGGGGGTCCAGGAAAGAATGCGATGAGCTGTCATCCGCTTGCTTTCTGTCGAAGAGAGCCCTTAAAGCGGCAGCGCGGGCCGCCGCGACAGCGCGAAGCGCTGCGGGCGCGTTGTTGGTTACCCGCTGGCGAGCGGGCGCGATTCCGGCGGGCGCGGCCTTACAGAAAAGGCGAGTTCCGGCGACCACCGAAGAACATAACGATCACTACGCTAGAGAGGTAAACTCTGGGTAGTCAAGGAATCACATTAAGTGTCTCTATATGTTTATTGGTAGTCGAAGACGCCGAAAGCCTTCTGCTCGCCGTCCTGAATAAATCGAAAGACGCAGGTCGCGTGGTGTGGCACACACAGGACCCGGGCGGCCGGGCTGTATTCGACGAAGCGCGCGGCTTTCAGCCGACCGGCGGTAGGGCGCAGCAGAATGCCACGGCTTTCCAGGGCGGCGGCCTGGCGGGCGGCCTCCAGAAGGATCATGCCCGGCACATGATCGGTGGCGTGGTCGAAGAAGAACGGATGCCTCGCGTCGGCCGGTTCCACGAGGAGAGCGGCGCCGTCGGTTCCGATCATGACGTCATGTGCGCCCGCCACGCCCAGACTTCGTGGGTCGGGGCGGCTGACGTCGGCCGGCCGCGGCGGGCGGGGCGCGGCCGGCTCCGTACGCCCCGCCCGCACCGTGGCGTACCGCTCGGCGCCCAGGAACCGCGCACCGCCCCCGGCTTGGGCGAACGGCACCCCGCCGGCCAGGTAGGACACCTGGAGCCGCAGGCCGCAGACCGTACCGTCGAGCTCGCGACGCACCTCCCCCGCCCGCACCAGGCAGGTGACGCCGGTGGCTCCGGAGACCGCGCGCGGCTCGGCCGACGGGTCGAGAGCGAAGAAGAGATCGGTGATCAGCAGACGCGCGTCCGGAGAGACCGCGAAATACCGCAGGGGAATATAGATGCCGAGCTGACGCAGTGTTTCCACGATCATCAGCGGGCTGTGCAGATCTCCGCCGTCCCGCGGAAAGGTCGGGTGGGACCGGGACCAGGAGGCGGCGGCTTCGTATCCGCCGTTCCGCGCCCGGCGCACGTCGGTGAGCAGGACCTCCGCCACGGAGTCCCGGTGCACCAGCTCGCGGGCGACGGTGCGGGACCAGGACAGCGGCCGGGCACCTCCGGTGGTCCGCCGGGCCGCGTCACCAACCGATGTCTTCATGCGATAAGAACATCGCAATTCTTCCCGATGCGCACCCCAGCCCCCACCCCGTCATGCCCCCGCGAAAAGCGCTACATTGCATGCCGTCATTACGTACGGTCATTATGAGAACGGAACTCCGGGGGTACACGTGCAGGTTCGGGCTGAGCAGGTTCGTGCGAAAACGACGCGCAGGTTTCTCCTGGAGGCGGCGGCACTCCTGTTCGACGAACGGGGCTATGCCGGCACCAGCATCAGCGATATCAGCGCGCGATCCGGCCGCACCAGCGGAGCCATCTACTTCCACTACGCCAGCAAGGAGAATCTGGCACTGGCCATTGTGGAGGAGCATTTCGCGACCTGGCCGGGGCTGATCGGCCGCCACAGGTCGGGCGGCCTCCCGGCGCTGGAACGGCTGGTGAGCCTGAGTTTCGATGTCGCCAGAGCTTTCCGTGACGATGTCATCATCCGGGCCGGATCCCGGCTGTGGGCGGAGAGACGTGCCATCGACGCCGCGCTGCCGCGCCCCTTCGTCGGCTGGCTGGAGACGGTCACCGGCCTGCTCGAAGAGGCGCGTCAGGAGGGGCAGCTGGCCAAGGGCGTCACGCCCCAGGTGGCCGCTCATGGTCTGGTGTGCGCCTTCTTCGGACTGCACACCGTCTCCGACGCCCTGGAGGGGCGTCGTCAGATCGAGGAGGGGCTGCACGACCTGTGGATGCTGCTCCTGACCGCCCTCCAGGCGGAACCGGAGCCCGCCACCCTGCTCGCGCGAGTGCGGGAGCAGGAACGGGAGCACGAACACGGGCAGGAGCAGGAACAGGAACAGGAACAGGAACAGGAGCAGGAGCAGGAGCAGGACTGCGGGAAACGGGGCGGCGGGCAGGACCGGCGTGTGATGTCGGAGCGCGGCTGACGGCCCGGAGACCCGCACGCGGCACGCGGGCACGCACCCCCGGCGCGTGTGCCGCGTGCGAGCCGGGGAGTGCGAGCCGGGGCGCGGACCTCCCGGCGACTCCCACGACCATGCCGAACACTCCTGCGCAGAGGGCCAGTTCAGCATGGAGACCCGCGGCCGGGCCGTCCCTTTCGCCATCTGTCGCCTGGTGCGGGGCAACATTAGAGTGACGAAATGACCACTGATTCCGTTACTTCCCCACCCGCGCGCCGCGTCGGCGTGATCTTCGACCGTGATCAGCGCCCCGAAGATCTCGCGGAGTTCGCCGCCGCCGTGGAGGAGCTCGGCGCCGACGACCTGTGGGTCGTGGAGGACCTCGCCTGGGCGGGTGGCATCTCCTCGGCGGCCATCGCCCTGGCCGCCACCCGGCGGCTGCGCGTCGGGATCGGCATCATGCCGGCGCCGCTGCGCAATCCGGCGCTGCTCGCCATGGAACTGGCCACACTCGCCCGGGCGTTCCCGGGCCGGCTGATCGCGGGGATCGGGCACGGAGCGCCGGAGTGGATGGCTCAGGTCGGCGCCGCCATCCCCACCAAGCTGGCCCTGCTGGAGGAGACGATCACGGCCGTACGGTCCCTGCTCGCCGGCGGAACGACGACGTTCGACGGGCGGACGGTCCAGGTCGACGCGGTACGTCTGGTCCACCCGCCGGCCGAGCCGCCGCCGGTGGTCGCGGGCGTCGTACGGCCCCGGTCCCTGGAACTCTCCGGCCGCGCCGCCGACGGTACGGTCATGGCCGAAGGCCAGGGCCCGCGCGCGATCGAAGCCGCGCTCGACGCCATCGCGAAGGGACGGAAGACCGCCGCCCCCGCCCGGCCGCACGAACTCGTCCTCTTCACCCACCTCTGCGTGGACGACGATCCCGAGCGGGTGACCGCCGCGAGCGCGCCGGTCATCGCGGAGTACACCGAGTTCCTCCGCGTCCCGCCGGAAGAGGTGTTCCTCGTCGCCGGTGACGCGGCCACCACGGCCCGGCGGATCCGCGGTCTGTGGGACAGCGGCGCCGACACCGTCGTACTCCGCCCGGTCGGCGAGGACCCACTCGGCCAGGTCCGCTCGGCCCTCGCCGCGCTGGGCCCGTCGGACGCCTGAGAAACCGGCGACGCAACGGGCCGGCCGCCAACAGGTCGGCTCAGCCGCGTGGTACGGGCGCGCGCTCCGTCCCGGGTTCCAGATGCGGCGGGGCGCGGCGCACGGGCTCCTTGCGGACGAAAGCGGAGCGCAACGCGTGGTACGGCTCGCCGGGACCGTAGAAGTTCCGGTGCATCAGGGCCAGTTCCTCCGCCCGGTAGTCCGCGAGTGGCTTGACCGCCTCGTCGTGCTCACGGGCGGCCTTCTTGGCTGCGATGCGCTTCTGGACGTCGGAGGTCGAGGCGAGCAGGCTCGCCATGTGGGCGACCCGAGGCGCGAACTCCTGCGGCGACGCCTCGACGACCTGGTCCACCAGGCCGATACGGTGCGCCATGACCGCGGTCACCGGCATGGCCCGCTGAGTGAGGCGTACGGCCGCCGCCGCACCCACCCGGCGGGGCAGGCTGTACGTCCAGTACTCCGAACCGTACAGACCCATCAGCCGGTAGTACGGATTGAGCAACGCCCCGTCCCGGCACCAGACTTCGTCCGCCGCTGCGGCCAGCATCGCGCCGCCCGCCGCCGCGTTTCCGCCGACCGCGGCCACCACCAGCCGGTCGGTGGTGTTCAGGATCCGCTCCACGAGGTCGTTCATCGCGTTGATGTTCGCCCAGGACTCCTTGGCGGGGTCCGCCGCGGCCTCGATGACATTGAGGTGGATGCCGTTGGAGAAGAAGTCCCGGCCGCCGCCCAGCACCAGGACCGAGGTCGGCCGCGACGACGCGAATCGGTACGCCTCCAGCAGCCGTCGGCAGTGCGCGGTGCTCATCGCCCCGCCGGGGAAGGAGAACCGCAGAAACCCGACCGGCCCGTCCTCCCGGTAACCGATGTCCGTCCAGGTGCGCCGGTCCTCGGCCGGGCTGAGCGGCGCGGGCACCTCGGGCAGCGCGGGGAGCCGGTCCCCCAGGGCCATGCGCAGGGCCATGGCCGCGGGCAGCTTGAAGGGTGCCGAGCCTCCCGTACGACGCCGCCTGCGCAGCTCCGGGATCCATACGGCGCCGTCCACCGTCGCCCGGCACACCGCCCCGGCCCGCGTGGCCACCAACTCACCAGGCCTACCGCCCAGTTCGTCCTCCGGATGCCCGCCGTGCAGGAACCATTCCTCGCCGAACAGTGTGTCCAGCACTCCCGGCTGGGAGTCGGCCGCCCGGAGCTTGCGCAGCACCACGGCGGTGGCGTCCGACGACCAGTCGACGCGTCGCACGTTCTGGTCCAGGTACGGCCTGTCGTGATCGTCGGCGTCCCAGCCCTCGCCGTGCTGCGGGCGAGGAGTGAAGTCACCGGCCCCGAAGCGCTCCACTGCACGAAGGACGGCCTCCAGCGCGGCGTCGGAGATCTCGTTGCGGTACAGGTCGCTCTTGCCCACCGGCGGCAGCGGGCAGCCGGCATGGGCCCAGACGGCGCCGCCGTCCATCACCTCGTCCGCCTGGAGCACGGTCACGCCCCAGCTCCGCGCGCCTTCGTGGATGGCCCAGTCCAGCGAGGACGGCCCGCGGTCGCCGAGCGGCCCGGGGTGCACGATCAGACAGGTGTGCGCCGTCCACACGTCCCGGGGGATCGTGGCCTTCAGTATCGGGGCCACGATCAACTCCGGCGCGTGCCTGCGTACGGCGTCCCTCAAGGGGTCGTCCCCCACAGTCAGATGTACCCGCAGGCTGTGGCCGCGATCGCCCAATTCGGCGAAGACGCGCTGCGTGAGACTGTTGAACGCGCTCGCGACGAGCAGGATCCGCATGTTCGGGCCTCCGGAACCGCCGTGCCCCGGCGTGAAGGTGGGTGGGCCCGGCGAAGAGGCGATCGTCTCCCATCGCATGAGGGCTTGTTCCCGAGACCCGCCGCGAAAGCGGTGACCAACCACACCTGCGAGTGGTCTTTCCGGCTTTCACCCCGAACTGTCTTGACGCATGAGCTAAGAAGACCGTCCCTGTAGGCCGAAGTCCGAGGACCGTCCCGATCCGCCGAAGGTCACGCCGTACGACCGGACCTGCGGTCCGGGGAGGCGGAGGGGCGATGCGCGCCCCGGCCCTCCGCCTCCCACGAACCGCCCCGCCCCTCTCTGTCCTGCCGGGCCTCTACACCCCCGTCACCGCCGCCCCCACCAGCCCCTCCGGATCCCGCGAGGCGTCGGAGGAAGCGGCTGTGGGCCGTGTCATGTAGCCCGAGGTGAAGAAGTACTCCAGATAGCGGTCGAGCAACACCGCGTCCACCGGCGGGCATTGCAGACCGCTTCCGGCCAGGGCCTCTTCGATGTTGCCACGGCCCAGCCGGGGGAAGATCCCTTCCAGGTACATCTCCTTGACGGAGATGTCGCCCTTGTTCACCCGGTCCACGCAGAGCGAGACGAAGGGCGCCGTCGGGCTGGTGGGATTCCGGGCGACATGGCGTACCAACTCGCCCACCCACTCCGCGTACGGCAGCATCCGCATCTCGCAGCCCGCCGCGCGCATCCGGTCCAGGACGTCGCTCAGTACAGCGGGGCGCGGGTTGGTGTGGTGGTAGACCCGGTCCGTCGCCTTGTGGTGGGTGGCGATGTGCACGACGGCCTCGGCGACATGGTCGACCGGCACGAAGTCCATCGGCAGCGCGATGTCGGGGGCCAGGCCCGTCTCGGCGATGGTCTTGAACAGCGAGCAGATCGCGGTTTCCGTGTTGCAGGCGCCGTGCAGCCGGTCCCCGGTGACCTCGTACGGCCGGTGGACGGCGACCGGAAGGCCCTGCTCCGCAGCGCGCCGCAGCAGGCCTTCGGCGACCCACTTGCTCTCCGCGTAGCCCATGGTGAGCCGGTCCGCGTAGGCCAGCGGGACATCTTCGTCGACCTCCCGCGCGCCCGCCGTGCCGAAGCCGGCGAGGACGGCCACCGTGGAGAGGAAGTGCACCGGCACCCGCCGGGGCGCGGCCAGTCTGACGATCTCCCGGGTGCCGTCGACGTTCGCGGCCCGCAGCGCGGTGTAGGGGTAGAGGAAGTTGACCTGGGCGGCGTTGTGCACCACCAGGTCCAGGGACGCGGCCAGGTCGGCGGTGTGTTCCGGGGAGAGCCCGAGTCCCGGCGCGGCGAGGTCGGCGGGGAAGCAGACCAGTCGGCGCCGCGCGGCCTCGTCCGCGCGCAGGCCGTAGCGGGTGAGCGCGGCCAGCACGCGTCTCTCGGCGTGCGCGGTGCCAGAGGCCCGTACCGGACAGTGGACACGGGCCGTCGTGTTCCGCAGCAGCCGGTCCAGGAGGAAGGCACCGACAAATCCGCTGGCACCGGTGAGCAGCACGTCGGACGGGTCGTCGGGGTGGGGCTCCGGCCCTTCGGCAGGCGGCAGCGAGAAGCCGAGTTCGGTCTCGCGTACGAAGTCGATGTCCGTGTCCGGTGACGGAGCCTCGGGGTGTCCGCCGCGGTGGGCGCCGACGGCCGCGGCGTAACCCTCCAGCGTGGAGTCGGCCAGCAGGGCGCGGATGAGAGCGCTGCCGAGGGCGGCGTCGAGGCTCAGCAACGCGAGCGTACGGGCGACGACTTCGGCGGCCAGCAGGGAGTCGCCGCCGATGTGGAAGAAGTTGTCCTCGGGAGCCGGTCGTACGCGCAGCACCAGGTGCCACACCTCGGCGAGCGCGTCCAGCAGTCCCTCCACCTTCGCGGCGGGACCGCCCTTGCCGCCCCCGCTCGCCCCGTCGCCGGATGCCCCGCCGATGGACGTCCTGTCCTGTGTGCCGCCGCCGTGCGGGCCCCCGGCGCGGGACTCGGCCGTGCCGGACTCGTCGGTGCGGGACTCGGCCAACAGGCGTTTACGGTCGACCTTGCCGCCGCTCGTCACGGGGAACCGGTCCTTGACGACGAGGGCCGGTACCGCCTGGGCGGGCAGCCACTGCACGCAGTACCGCCGCAGCGCGTCCACCGGCACGGTGTCGCCGGGCCGCGCGGGGGTGAGAAAGGCGGTCAGGGTGTCGGCCCGGAGTTCGACGACTGCTTCGCCGACCTCGGGATGGCAGCGTAACCGGGCCTCGACCTCGTCCAGTTCGATGCGCTGACCGCGCAGTTTGACCTGCCGGTCCAGCCGCCCCCGGTATTCCAGCAACCCGTCGTGGCGTTGTGCGACACGGTCGCCGGTCCGGTACAGCCGGCCGCCCGGCTCGTCCGGCCGGCTGACGAACCGTTCGGCCGTCAGCTCCGCGTCCCCGATGTACTCCAGCGCCAGGCCGTCCCCGCCTACGTACAGCTCCCCTTCCTCGCCCGGCACCGTCGGGGTGCCGTCCGGGCGCAGCACATGGCAGGTGGAGGCGCCGAATGCGCGGCCGATGGGGATGTCGGCCGTGTCCTCGGAGTCCTCGGAGTCCTCGGACAGCTTCGGCAGGATGTACGCGGTGGAGACCACGCTGTTCTCGGTGGGGCCGTAGAAATTGACGACGGTGGTGTCCGGGCACGCCTCCTGTACGGCGCGGACCAGGCCCGGGTCCATCGCCTCTCCCCCGGCGGAGGCGAACCGCAGCCCACGCAGGGCGCCGGGCCGGGTTCTGGCCAGGTGGTGGAAGACGCTGGTGGTGAAGTAGGCGACGGTCACGCCCTGGGTACGGAAGCGGTCCTCCAGGGCGGCCGGGGAGAGGAGTTCCTCGCGGTCCACCAGCACGAGGCAGGCGCCGCCGAGCAGTCCGCGCCAGATCTCGATCGTGGAGGCGTCGGACGAGAGGCCGTAGCCGTGCAGCACTCCGTCACCGGGGCCGGGCGGCGGCAGTTCCGGTTCGGACAGCACCAGTTGGACCACGCCCCGGTGCGGGATCGCGACGGGTTTCGGCCGGCCGGTCGAGCCGGAGGTGAACATCACGTAGGCGCGGTCGGTCGCTTTCGGGGCCGGCCGCGGAGTCCCGGCCGGGAGCCGCCGGGGAGACTCGCGCCGGGCCGGGGCCTGAGCGGCGTCCGCCACCGGGTCGATCTCGATACGGGTGTGCAGACCGCGGATGCGGCGGGTGCTGCCCGGGAGAATCACGGCGACATGGACTCCGGCGTCCTCGGCCATGGCCCGCAACCGGGCCGGCGGATGGTCCTCGTCGAGGGGTACGTAGGCACAGCCCGCCTTGAGGATGCCCAGGAAGGCGACCAGCGCTTCCAGTGAGCGGCTGCCGCACACCCCCACCGCGGAGCCGGGCTCGACGCCGGCCGCGAGCAGCCGCGCCGCGAGGTGGTCGGAATCCGCGCCGAGTTGTCCGTAGGTGATGACGTGGTCGTGGTAACGGGCCGCGGGTGCCTGCGGGGTGGCCCGCGACCGGGCCTCGAACAGCTCCGGCAGGCTGCGGTCGCGCGGGTAGGTGAAGCCCGGTGCCTGGCCGGGGTCCGGTTCGGGCGGCCGTGCCGCCGGTCCGGGCTCCGTCGTCAGGTCGGGCCGGGAGGCCGTACCGAGGTCGGGGTGAGGGGCCGTGCGGGGGTCGGTACTCATAACGGTCCTGCCTTCCGGCGCTGTCGTGGTCGGGTCAGCGGTTACCGTCGGCCCCGGCGAACTCGGCGGCGAAGGCAGCGAAGTTCGCGGTCCGCCAGCGCTCCGGGCGCATCCGGAAAGTGATGTCGTCGACGAGCTGCTCGTGCGTGGCCACCAGGTAGTCCCGTGCGTCGCCGGTGGCCAGATAGCGGTGGGCCATGGCCTCGCGCTCCACCGCGTCCGCCGGGTCGGCGACGGAGACGACCGGACCTTCCACGCTGACGTACCGGTAAGGGGGGGCCTCGTCCTGCACACAGAGGCTGAACCGCCCGGCCTCGTGCAGCAGTCGGGCCTTGACGGACTTACGGCCGGTCTGCACCACGACGTCCTTGCCGGGCTCGTACCGGTACCAGACAGGTACGAGCAACGGCGCGCTGGTTCCACGGGTGTCGGTGACACCGAGGACGCCGACATGGATGTCGGCCAGGAACCGCTCGCGTTCGTCACCTTGCATGACGGGCACCATCGAACAGCCTCCACAACTCGATCCGGACCGGTAGGCCCCAACAGCCCCGGCGGTAAGGGAGAGCAGCGGAACCGGGGCGGCGACCCACTCGGCCACCGCGCCGCGGGCGGGTCGCACGCACCCGCCGGACTCCGCAGCAAACGTCTCGCGGTACCGGTATGCCCCCGCCTACTCCAGATGACCCCGAAAGTAATCCATTTGGGGGTTTAATACTACGAATGCACCGGTAGGGGAAATATCCGACTGCGAGAACTGAGGGCGCCCGAAGCGGGATTCACCTAAGGTAGCCAGTCGGATACTTTGTGTGGTCTACGTCGAGATCCTCCTTCGGGGCCGCCTCGATCAGGAGGGCCGCCTCGATCAGGCCGGGTTACGCGTGGGGCGTCGTCGCCTGTACGGCTCCGTTACGTGTGCGGCGCTGTTCGGCCGGAGCCCCGGGCGTGCGACCGGGCGGTCGGCCGTCCTGACGAGACCCGCGGAGACCCTGCCGACGCGAGATCACGGAGAGACACAGAGAGACGGAGACAGACATGTCCGTGCCAGCAGCCCGCGTGGAGCGAGTCGGTGTGTTCTGCGGCGCCCGCCCCGGTGCCAGCCCCCAGCATCTGCGACTCGCCACCGAGTTCGGCGGGGCGCTGGCGCGCCGCGGAACGGGACTGGTCTACGGCGCCGGAGGGGTCGGCATCATGGGCGCCGTCGCGGACGCGGCGCTGGACGCCGGGGCCCCGGTCACCGGAGTGATCCCACGACATCTGTACGAACGTGAACAGCCCGACGAGTCGCGGACCGAAGTGATCGTCGTGGAGACGATGCACGAACGCAAGGCGCTGATGTACCGCCTGGCGGCCGGGTTCGCCGTACTCCCCGGCGGCTTCGGCACACTCGACGAACTGCTGGAGGTGGCGACCTGGAACCAGCTGGGCATCCACCACAAGCCGCTCGTCCTGGTCAACCGGGAAGGGTTCTTCGACCCGTTGCTGACGCTCCTGGACAACATGGTCTCCGACGCCTTCATCAGCCCGGAGGAGCGCGTCGTGATCCAGGTCGCCTCCGGGGTCGAGGAGGCCCTGGACCGACTCGTCGAACCGTCACTCCGGCCGGTCGCGCCGACGGCCCCCGCTTCCCCGACGGCCCCCGCCTTCCCTCCGGCCCCGGCCTTCTCGCCGGCCCCGACCGGACCCGCGTGACGCGCGTCACGCGAGCCGACGGTGCATCGGCCTGTTTTGCCTGTGGAGGCGTCGCCCGGAGACACTGGAGGTTCCCGCCAGCCTCGCGAGCCCCCGAAAGCAGCCTGACCGCACATGCACGACCACCTCCCTGTCACCCCGTCGGCCACAAGCGAGACGGGGCCGGACACGGGAACACCTGACGAACCGCTCTCCGGCGGGCTCAAGCAGCGGCATCTGACCATGCTCGGGCTCGGCGGCGTCATCGGGGCCGGGCTCTTCGTCGGCTCAGGGGCCGGGATCGCGGTCGCCGGGCCCGGGATCGTCGTCTCCTACCTGATCGCGGGCGCGCTCGCGATGTGCGTGATGCGGATGCTGGGCGAGATGTCGGCCGCGATGCCGGCGTCGGGGTCCTTCTCCGTACACGCCGAGCGGGCCCTCGGCCGGTGGGCCGGGTTCAGCGTGGGCTGGCTGTACTGGTTCCTGCTGGTCGTCGTACTGGCCGTGGAGGCGACGGGCGCGGCGCAGATCGCGCACGGCTGGCTGCCGTCCGTACCCCAGTGGGCGTGGGTACTGCTCTTCATGCTGCTCTTCACCGGCACGAACCTCGCCGCCGTGAAGAATTTCGGCGAGTTCGAGTTCTGGTTCGCCGCCCTGAAGGTCTTCGCGATCGTCGCGTTCCTGGTCCTCGGGCTGCTCGCGATCTTCGGCATCCTGCCCGACACCGACCCCGTCGGCCTCACGAACCTCACCGGGCAGGGCGGCTTCCTGCCGGGTGGCTGGCAGGGCGTCGTCTCCGGTGTCCTCGCCGTCGTCTTCGCCTTCGGCGGCCTGGAGGTCGTCACGATCGCGGCGGCCGAGTCCGACGACCCGGTGCGCTCGGTGGCCAGGGCGGTGCGCAGCTCGGTGTTCCGGATCCTGTTCTTCTACGTCGGCTCGATGCTGGTCATCGTGACCGCGTTGCCGTGGACGGCGCAGAAGGCGGGGCTGAGTCCGTACGTCACCGTCCTCGACGCGATCGGCGTCCCGTCCGCCGGGCAGATCATGAACATCGTCGTGTTCGTGGCTCTGCTCTCGGCGCTCAACGCCAACCTCTACGGGGCGTCCCGGATGGTCTTCTCGCTCGCCGAACGGGGTGAGGCGCCGGGCTCGCTGCGAAAGGTGAGCGAGGGGGGCGTGCCGCGCCGGGCGGTCCTGGCCTCCGTGGCGTTCGGCTTCGTCTCCGTGCTGCTCAATCTGAAGTGGCCCGACTCGGTCTTCCTCTACATGCTCAACTCGGTCGGCGCGGTGCTCCTCTTCGTATGGGCGCTGATCGCCGCGTCGCAGCTGCGCCTGCGGCGGCGTATCGAGGAGGAGGCACCGGAACGCCTGATCCTGAAGATGTGGCTCTTCCCGGGCCTGACCATCGCGGCGCTGGTCGCGATGGCGGTCTTGTTCGGGCTGATGCTGACCGACGACACGGCGCGTCCGCAGCTGCTGTGGTCCCTGGGTGCGGCGGCACTCGTCCTGGCGGTGGCGGGCCTGCGGGAGCTGCGCGCACGCCGCGTGTGAACCGGACGCCGGAATTCCGTGCGGCCCGGCCGCTCCACCGCCGTGTCGCCCGCCACCGATACGCGGGCCCCTGTCCGGCGCGAATCATCGCTCCGGCAGGGGCCCGCGTATCGGCGTCCTGACGAATCCCGGCAGGGACTGTCAGTAGGGGCCGTTCACATTGTCGATCGAGCCGTACTTGTCGGCGGCGTAGTTGCACGCGGCCGTGATGTTGGCGACCGGGTCGTAGCTGTCGGTCGACGTACCGGGCACGTGGTAGGCCTGGAACGTCGGGTCGATGACCTGGAGGAGCCCCTTGGACGGGGTGCCGGCCACGGCGTTGGAGTCCCAGTTGTTGATGGCCGCCGGGTCGCCCGCGGACTCGCGGATGATGTTGCGGTGGATGCCGTCGTAGGTGCCCGGAATGCCGTGGGCGGCCATGACGTCCAGCGACTCCTTGATCCAACCGTCCAGGTTGTCGGAGTACGTCTTCTCCGCCGCCGCCTGGACGACCGTGGCGCCCGCACCGGACTTCGCGTTTTCGGCACTCGCCTGTGTGGCAGCGCCGGCCGTGGCCTTCTCGGCCTTGGCCTTCTCGCCGATCGACAGCTTGGTGCCGGGGTGAAGCAGCGACGGGTCGTCGCCGACGGCCTTCTCGTTGTCCTGGTACAGCTTCTTCCAGCCGCCGCTCAGGGAATGCGCGTGCGCGATCTTGGAAAGAGAATCACCCGCGACCACGGAGTAGCTGGCCGGCTTGGCCTTGACGGCGGCGGGCGCGGTAGCCGCTTCGGCGGCGACATGACCCGCCGACGGGGCCGCACTGGCGGTGGTCGCGGCCACCAGCGGAAGGGCGAGTACGGCGCCACCCGCGCCCACGGCGACGAGGCCTCGGGCGAGCGGGCTGATTCTGGGACGACGGTGCTTGGCCTTTGCGGGCATGACGAATTCCTCTCCGTCGCCTGCGAGGTGAGCTGTCGGGTTCGGGCGGGAGATGCCCGGCCGCGTGGGAATGCGACTTCACCCCTAGCCGGTCCGGTATCGGATCAGCGACTTACCTGGGTTCCCCGCTCCTGCCGTAGGTGAGTGGGTGTGGTTTCCGGACAGCGGCAGGATTCGGCGTTCTATCCGGAGTGACGTGAAACTAGACGAGAACGTCCGGGCGAAACAAGTCCTGAATTCACAACGCCCCTCCATAAGGGAATCCGAACCGGCAAATCCCGGTCTCCCCATTCCACGCCAGGAAACTCAACTCTCCTTCCCTGTGAGCGAAGTGGACGGGCGAGCAAGAACCTCACCGCGGCGCAGGGCGTGACGGGAATCACGAGGCAAGGGGGGGATGCGCGTCACAACACCGAACAGAGGGCAGTAAGTTACGCGAATATTCCAAATAAGACTTAAAGCAAGAACGCCAGCAAAACGCCCATATGGGCGGCTGATGCTGTACGGGCCTCGTACTCCGCGACGACGACGCGACCGACGCCCCGGGACGCGCCCACCCCGACACCGCCCCATCCCGACATCGCCCGGCCGGGCAGCAACACCGACACTCCAGAGTTCGTTCCCACACAGCGAGTCACCCTCGTCCGGCCACTCCTTGCCCGGGTGCGCCGTCGGCGGCATCAAATGGGCAGCGACGGTCGCATTTCTGACTGCCTGTCGTCACATCACTCAGGAATATGATCTCCCGCTCAAGGCAACCGGGTTCATCCGGCAATGCAGGGCGATCGGGAGTCAGAAACCTTTCCGGCGCTTCCTTTTACCCGAGAACCGGCGAATTCCAGATTCTGGAGTCTGCGGAATACGCGGCACAGGGCTCGGGGATGTGGAGCGTCACCGGAGAATTGCCGACCGACACGGCTCTCGCCCCGCCCACTCGCGGGCGTCAGCCTGCCAGGCAGTCGCGCACAGCCGCGACGAGGCGGTCCGCACGGGCGTCGCCGTGGCCGATCATGCGGTTGGCGGTGTACGCGAAGCCCACGCCGAACTCGTCGTCGCCGAAGGCGAATTGGCCGCCGGCTCCGTCGTTGCCGAAACTGCGCTCCCCCAGCATCGGCCGGAAGGCCGGCGAGTCGAGCAGGAAGCCCGAGCCCCAGCGTGCCCCGGCGTCGAAGCCCAGCCACCCCTTGCCGGACGACATCTCGCGGACCGCGTCCGTCACGGTGTCCGGTGTGAGCAGCCGCTCCCGGCCCTCGATGCCGGTCACGGTGGCGGCGTAGAGCCCGGCAAGTCCGCTCGCCGACGCCGTGGCACCGGCTCCGGGCAGCTCCATTCCCAGCAGCGCCGGGTCGTTCCAGCCGTGCGGCTCGTCGAGACCGGGGAAGGCCAGGGCTCCGTTCATCGTCACGATGCGGGTGAGCAGGTGCTCGGGCCCTGGCATCCCCGGCCGTCCCTCGGCCTCGACGAGCCGGGCACGGCCGGCCGTCTCCTCGGTGGGCAGGCCGATCCAGGCCCGTAGTCCCAGCGGGTCGCCCACGACGCGGCGGAAGTACGCGCCGGGAGTGAGCCCGGTGATGCGCCGGATGACCTCACCGATGAGGAAGCCGAAGACGTGACCGTGGTACTCGTACGCCGTGTCCGGCTCCCACAGCGGCTTCTGCTCCTCCATGGCCCGGGTCACCGGTGTCCAGCCGGCGATCTCCTCGAAGCTGAGTACCCGGTCGAGGGCGGGGAGTCCCGCCCGGTGCCCGAGGACCATGCGGCAGGTGATGGCGTCCTTGCCGTGCTGCGCGAACTCGGGCCAGTACCGGCTCACCGGGGCGTCGAGGTCGAGGCGTCCCTCCTGCGCGAGGAGGTGGGCGCACAGGCTCACGATGCCCTTGGCACAGGAGAAGACCGGCACCACTGTGGCCTGGTCCCACGGCCGGCCGGTCCGCTGGTCCGCGACCCCGCCCCACAGATCCACGACCTTGCGTCCGCCGGCGAACACCGTGACGGCAGAGCCGAGTTCGGGGAACTCGGTGAAGTTCCGCGCGAACACGTCGGCGACGGCTCCGAAGTGCTCGTCGGCCCATCCGTTGCGCTGATCCACCGTGTCGCGCCCTCCGCATGGCCGTGGGGGCTCGTTGTGCCCAGGGGGTACGCGCCTCTGCCTCCCACGGTCGTTGACCGGGTCACAGTACGGCGATGCGCGATCTCGTCACGAACGATTTAGCTCGCGGACCGGCCTCAGGTCGACACCCCAGGCCTGGTGAGGCCGCTCTCATAGGCGACGATGACAAGTTGCGCTCGGTCGCGGGCATTCAGCTTGGCAAGCAGGCTGCTCACATGAGTCTTCACGGTCGGCAGACCGATCACCAGACGCCCGGAGATCTCGGCGTTCGACAATCCGTTCGCGATCAGCACGAGCACCTCCTGTTCCCGCTGGGTGAGCCCGGCAAGTCTTGGTGTGGGCCGGAATGTCTGGAGCACTTCGCCGCGGGGAGAGAACTTCGCGAGGAGGCGGCGCGTGACGGTCGGTGCCAACACACCGTCGCCGTCGGCTATGACGCGAATACCGGCGACCAGGTCGGAGGGCGAGGCGTCCTTCAGCATGAACCCGCTGGCACCTGCCTGAAGGGCCGGGTAGACATACTCGTCCATGTCGAACATGGTGAGAGCAAGCACGCGAACGTCTGCCATTGAGTCGTCGGAGCAGATCTGCCGCGTAGCGGCCACGCCGTCCATGACGGGCATACGCAGGTCCATCAGAACGACATGTGGTTTCAGCTCTCGGGCCAGTTCCACTGCCATGGCGCCGTCACTTGCCTCCCCGATCGCCTCCATTCCGGGGGTCGAATCGACAAGGAGACGGAAACTCCCACGCAACAGTGCCTGATCGTCCGCGACCAGCACCCGGACCGCCTCGGCCATCCCGGATTCCTCGCATGGTGTTCATTGGGCCATCGACTTCCGTCACGTTAGCAGTGCTGTTTCTCAAGGACCTTGCTTGCCGCATCAGTTGAGGGCAGGAGCGGCTCAGGCATCAGCCGGGTCCCGATGGTTCCCAACGGCTGTGCCGGACGTAGCCGGCGGCCAGCGCGGCCGCGGTCCAGAGCAGAAGCACAACGAACCCGGTGTAGGCGTTGGTCGAGTTGATGGTGAGCATCTGCGCACCGGCCCGGTCGGGGAAGTACCGCGCGACCTCCTTCGTCGCCCCGAGGACGGACAGGATCTGGGACCCGGCGAGCACCATCGGGAGCAGAATGGCCAGGGGGACAACGGCGCTTCGGGCCACCGCGGCCGCACCTGCCGCGAACAGGCTCATCAGTGTCAGGTAGACGACCGCACCGATCAGGGCACGGGGGACACCGCTCGCGTCGATCGGGGCGCCGTGGGGCCCGAGAGCGAGCTGGGTGACCAGGTAGCCGACGACGGTGACAGGGACCGCGACGGTCACGGCGGCGCCGGCGGTGACGGCCATTTTCGCGGCGTAGAGGCGGCCGCGCCGGGGCACCGCGAGCAGCGAGACCCGCATCATGCCCGACACGTACTCGCTTGAGAACATGAGTACGCCGAACACGATCAGCGTGAGCTGACCGTAGAGGATGCCGTCCAGGCCGGCCTGTCCGGGGGTGAAGTCGGCGCGGAGCCCGGGGCTGCCGGAGTCGATCGCGCCCTTCGCCGACCAGCCGCCGAGGGCGGCGATGAAGACGCTGAAGGGGACGAACAGCAGCAGTGCCGTGTACGTACCGCGGACGCCTCGCAGCTTGGTGAACTCGGCCCGGATGGCCGCGGCTGTCTCAGACACCGGTGTTCCTCGCTCCCTTGCCGATGAGTTCGAGGAAGGTGTCCTCAAGGGATTCCGTATGGGTACTCAGTTCGTCGAGCAGGACTCCGTTGGCAGTGGCCAGTCGGCTGATCTCGGCCGCCGGCAGGCCGTCAACCTCCAGACTGCCGTCCGACGCGGACATCAGCGAGGCTCCGTTGCGTTCCATTTCCCTGCCGAGCAGTTGAGGGTCCGAGGCCCGCACGCGTACATACGTCCGGCCGTGACGTCGGATGAAGTCCGACATGCCGGTGTCCGCGAGGAGTCGCCCCCTGTGGATGACGACCAGGTGGTCCGCGACCATGGACATCTCGGTCATCAGGTGGCTGGAGACCAGGACGGTGCGGTCCTCGGCGGCCATCCGGCGCAGCAGTTCGCGCAGCCATCGGATGCCCTCCGTGTCGAGACCGTTGACCGGCTCGTCGAGCACCAGGACGGGCGGGTCGCCGAGCAGGGCGGCGGCCAGGCCGAGGCGTTGGCCCATCCCGAGGGAGAACGTACCGACCCGCCGACGGGCCGCGCCCGTCAAGCCGACCATCTCCAGTACCTCTCCGACCCGTTTCCGGGCGATCCCGTTGCTCTGCGCGATCCACAACAGGTGGTCGGCGGCGGTCAGGCCGCGATGCGGAGCCGATGTCTCCAGCACGGCGCCAACATGCCGGGCCGGGTACCTCAGTTCGAGGTAGGGACGGCCGTCGATGCTCGCGGATCCGGTGTCCGGGCGCGTGAGACCGAGCATCATCCTCATCGTCGTGGACTTACCGGCTCCGTTGGGGCCCAGGAATCCGGTGACGGTTCCTGACCGCACCGTGAAGGTGAGGCCGCCCACGACGGTGTTCTGCCCGTACCTCTTGGTCAAGTTCTGGACGTTGATCACACGGCAAGTCTCATCGGGCGTCGTGTCGGCCGCATCGGTCCCGGGTCCGGATTGTCCGGACGGCCTTCGCGCACCGAAGCCATACTTGCGAATGAGACCGGGCGGTCTGAGTCCGGGTCAGTACGTCAGTGTCGCCAGGACCCGGAAGCCGGCGTCCGGCCGCGGTCCCGCGATGAGGGTGCCGCCGTGCGCGGCGACCCGCTCCCTCATCCCGACGAGGCCGATCCCGCCGCCGGACACGGCCGGCCGGGGCCCGGGCCCGGGGCCCGCGTCGGACACATCGATCGTCAACGTGCCCCGCTCCGCGGTGAGGTGCACCCGGCAGCGACTCGGCGCGGCATGCTTGATGACGTTGGTCAGCGCCTCCTGAACGATCCGGTACGCGGACAGCGCGACACCGTCCGGAGGTTCTTCGGCGTACCGGGACCACAGGTCGACGCATACGCCCGCCGCCTCGGCCGTCCGGATCAGAGCGGGCACGTCCGACAGCCCGAGAACCGGCCGGAAGTCCTCATCGCCGCCCTCCCCCTCCCGGCGCAGCACCTTGAGGGTGGCCCGCATGTCGCGCAGTGCACCGCGGCTGACGTCCTCGATCACCTTGAGGGCCTCCCGCACCTCCTCGGGGTGGGTGTCGACCACGTGATTGGCGACACCGGCCTTGACCGCGATCAGGCCCACGCTGTGCGTGACGACGTCGTGGATGTCCCGGGCGATACGGAGGCGTTCCTCGACCTTCGCCTGCGCGGCCGCCTGCTCGATGGTGCGCCGCATGTTCTCCTGCCGCTCCCTGACGGCCGACCCCATGGCCCAGGTAGCGCCGAGGACGAGCAGTCCGAACACGACCTGCACGACCTTGGTCCCGCCCTGATAGCTCTGTCCGCCCGTCAACGTGAGCAGGGCCGCGCCCGCCGCGCACAGTCCGGCGATGAGAACCGGGGACAGCTCCGGCTTCCGCCGCCTGGTCGTAGCCACCGTGTACAGGGCGTAGGCGGCGGCGAGAAACGGAGCCGGCCCGACACCGACGGCCAGCGCCACGCACGCCACGGTCAGGACGAACGCGAAGACCGGCACAGGCCGTAGCCGCCGGGCGACCAGTGGCAGTGAGGCGCTCAGCGACAGCAGCCATACGGCACCGCCGCTCACCTCGCCGCTGATGGCCGACCGCAACACGGAGACCTGTGGAAGCAGTGCGAACCCCATTGCCGCCGGCGCATCGAGCATGACCAAGCGCCGAAGCGGCGTAGCACCCATGCCTCGAAATTATTCGCTCGGTTCGCGGTGCGTCCAATGCGTCGCGACTGCCGGCCTCCATCAGCTGTACCGCGCGGACGTACAACCATGTGTGCAGAGAATGTGTCGGTAGGTGTGTCCCGGAACGCGACAGTCGAAGTCACGTTGACATCGTCAACAATCTGATGCACTGACAGAATGTGACACCTTCGTGTACGGTAACGACTCGGGCACACGGAGTTCTGCCACCATTGGCGGTACGCGCGTTACCAGGGGGACCGCCCTCCCGCGAAGAGGGGGCGTGTGAGGCACGGAGGAGTGGCAGTGGGCGAGGAACTGATCGGCGGCAGGTTTCGTACGACGGGGGTCATCGGTTCCGGGAACATGGGCGAGGTGCACAGCGCCGAGGATCTACGGGCGGCGGAGGAGGATCCTGAGCGCGTGGTCGCCGTCAAGACGATCCTCCGCCGGCGCTCGGGGGCGTTGGTCGACAGCGGTACGGACAGCAAGGCCGTTCAGCGTTTCGCCCGCGAGGTTCGCATCATGCGGCGTCTCGACCACACGAACCTCACCCGCCTCGTCGACGGTGGTGTCGACGAGGCGCACGGAGGTCTGCCGTATCTCGCGATGGAGCTCCTGGACGGCGAGACCCTTCGCGACCTGATCCATGAGGAGCGGCAGCTGCCGGTCTCGTGGGCCGCCGCGATCGGCGCCCAGATCGCGGCCGGTCTCGCCGCCGCGCACACCGCCGGTGTCGTGCACCGCGACCTGAAGCCGGCCAATGTCATGCTCACCCGGGGTGGCGTCGTCAAGGTACTCGACTTCGGCATGGGCCGTATCGCCGACGATCCCGACGAAGCCCGCCTGACCAGTACGGGCGTCAGCGTCGGCACCGCCCGGTACATGGCTCCCGAGCAGTTCGAGGCCAAACAGGTCACCCAGGCCGCCGACCTCTACGCGCTCGGGTGTGTGCTGTACGAGATGCTGGTCGGCGTACCGCCCTTCACCAGCGAATCGGCCTACGAGCTCGGCGACAAGCATGTGAACGGTGTTCCCAGCCCCGTGCAGCTCATCCGCGGTGCCGTCCCCTCCGAGCTGGCCCGTCTTGTCCACCGCCTGCTCGCCAAGGATCCGGCCGCCCGCCCGGCGGACGCGGCGGAGGTCCGCGACGCTCTGCTGCCGCTGGCCGCCCTCGACGACGGCTCGGACCTCCCTCACTGGGCCGCGCTCGATCCGGTCCGAGCGGTGCGGACCGCGGCGCCCGCGTCCGCCGCGACTCTCGCGCCCGTACCGCAGGAGCCCCGGCGGGCCGCCGCGGCTCCGGGCATGGATGTCTTCGGCGTCCACCGCACTCTGATCAGGGAGTACCGCTCCTTCACCGAGGGCGGCACCGTCATCCGCGACGACCGGATCGCCGGATTCGTCGAGGACGACCTCAACGCGAAATCACAGTGGCCGGACCCCTGGCTGTCGCTCAACCCCTTCTTCGCGGGCGGCGGTACGGTCCTCGAACTGGCCGGCCAGGGTGTGCTGCACGACGAGTGCGCCCGTATCTTCCAGGCGAAGAAGACCGAGGGCGGCACGGTTCCCGACGGTCGTCCGCTGACGCTGCACCAGCACCAGCGCGAGGCCGTCGACGCCGCCCGGTCCGGGGCGTCGTACGTCCTGACGACCGGCACCGGCTCCGGAAAGTCGCTCGCCTACATGGTCCCGATCGTGGACAAGGTGCTCAGGGAGCGGGCCGCCGCGGGCCCCCGGGCCGAGAAGCGGGTACGGGCCATCATCGTGTATCCGATGAACGCCCTCGCCAACAGCCAGCTCAAGGAGTTGGAGAAGTATCTGCGCGACGGCTACGGCGAGGGCCGGGAGCCGGTCACCTTCGCCCGCTACACGGGGCAGGAGGACGAGGCGCGCCGGAAGGAGATCCGCGACAACCCGCCGGACATCCTGCTCACCAACTACGTGATGCTGGAGCTGATGCTGACGCGGCCCGCCGACCGGGCCAGCCTCATCAAGATGGCCCGGGGCCTTGAGTTCCTGGTCTTCGACGAGCTGCACACCTACCGCGGCCGGCAGGGCGCCGACGTGGCCCTGCTGATCCGACGGGTCCGCGAGGCGTGCCAGGCACGGGAACACCTCCAGTGCATCGGCACCTCGGCCACCATGTCGACCGAGGGCACACTCGACGACCAGAAGAAGGTCGTGGCGGGTGTGGCGAGCACCCTCTTCGGTACGGCGGTCCGCCCCGAGCACGTCATCGGCGAGACCCTGGTCCGCGCCACCGAGGACGCTCCGGACACCGTCCAGGCCGAGCGACTCACGGCTCCCGCCGCCCCCCGCGCCTATTCCGACCTCGTACGCGACCCGCTGGCACGCTGGATCGAGACCCGTTTCGGCCTGGCCACGGACGAGGCCACAGGTCGTCTGATCCGCCAGCGGCCCGCCAAGATCGAGATCGCGGCGAAGGAGCTGGCGGAGCGGTCCGGGCTCGGCGAGGAGGAGTGCGCCGCCGCGATCCGCGCCACGCTGGAGGCGGGCTCACAGGCCCGTCATCCGGTGACCGAACGGCCGCTGTTCGCGTTCCGGCTGCACCAGTTCCTCTCCAAGGGTGACACCGTCTACGTCACTCTGGAGGACAAGCTCTCGCGCCACCTCACCCGCTCCTATCAGCTCGAACAGCCGGGCAGTGGCGGCAAGTTGCTGATGCCGCTCGCCTTCTGCCGCGAGTGCGGCCAGGAGTATCTGACGGTGTGGCGGAACGAGAAGGACGGAGAGGTCCGGTACGAGGCGCGCCGTGACACCTCCGCGACGGGCGGGCGGCAGGGCGACGGCTATCTGTACGTCGACCACGACCGGCCGTGGCCGGCCGGCACCCAGTACGCGGTGGACGACCGGCGACTGCCCGAGTCCTGGCTGGAGTTGGACGACAACGGCCAGGAGGTCGTCAGGAAGTCGCACCGTGATCGGGTGCCGCGTGCCATCACCGTCGACCCGCTCGGCCGGGAGAGCACCGTCCAGGACGGCGGCCTCCAGGCCGCGTTCGTCCCGTCCCCCTTCCTGTTCTGCCTGCATTGCGGGGTGGCCTACGAGCAGACCCGCGGGAAGGACTTCGCGAAGCTGGCGACGCTCGACCAGGAGGGCCGTTCCTCGGCGACCTCGCTGATTTCGGCGTCGGTGGTCAAGTCGCTGAAGTCGGTCCCCGAGGAAGCCCTGGACAAGAAGGCACGCAAACTCCTCACCTTCGTGGACAACCGCCAGGACGCCTCGCTCCAGGCGGGTCACTTCAACGACTTCGTGCAGATCACGCAGTTGCGGGGCGCCCTGTACCGGGCAGCCCTGGACGCGGGCGAGGACGGCATCCACCACGAGGACCTGGCGTCCACGGTGACGAACGCACTGAATCTCGAAACCGTGGACTACACGGGCGAGAGCGACCTGGCGCCGTCGCTCGCCCGCAACGCCGCGAGAACGCTGCGCGATGTGATCGCCTTCCGGCTCTATCTGGACCTGGAACGCGGCTGGCGCATCACCATGCCCAACCTGGAGCAGACCGGTCAACTGGAGATCGACTATGAGGACCTGAGCTGGGTGGCGGGCAAGCAGGACCGGTGGGCCGAGGCGCATCAGGCGCTGCGCGACGCCGATCCGGCCCTGCGCGCCGAGATCATGAAGGCGCTGTTGAACGAGATGCGCCGCTCCCTCGCCATCGACGTGTCGTACTTCCGGGACGACTTCGACTCGCTCCAGCGTGCCGCCGAGGAGCGGCTCGTGGACCCGTGGGTGCTGTCCGCCTCGGACAAGCCGAAGGTCGGCACCGCGTACCCGCACCCGTCCCGTCCTCATATGGACCGCTCCAGCCTGTTCCTGTCGGCGCGCGGAAAGTTCGGCAAGTATCTGCGGCGCGCGGACGAGTCGTTCAAGACGCTCGACTCCGACGATCTCCAGCTGGTGATCGCGGAGTTGCTGAAGATCCTGACCAAGGCCGGCCTCGTGAAGGAGGTCTCCGAGGCTCCGCAGCGCGCGGGCCGCTACCGCAGGCCGACCGCACCCGCCGCGACCGGTTACCGGGTGGCGGCACAGTCGCTCGTCTGGCGTGCGGGCAAGGGCGAGACGGGTACCCACGATCCATTGACGCGTACGTACCAGAGCGGCGACGGACCGCGCGTCAACACGTTCTTCCGCGATCTGTACAAGGACGCCGCGAGCGCGCTGTCCGGTCTGTTCGCCCGCGAGCACACCGCGCAGGTCGACCCCGAGGAACGGCAGAAACGCGAGGACGCCTTCCGTAAGGCCGAGTTGAAGCTGCTGTACTGCTCACCGACGATGGAGCTGGGCGTCGACATCTCCTCGCTGAACGCGGTGATGATGCGCAATGTGCCCCCGACACCGGCCAATTACGCCCAGCGCTCGGGCCGGGCCGGCCGCAGTGGCCAGCCCGCGCTGGTCACCACGTACTGCGCGACGGGCAACAGCCATGATCAGTACTATTTCCGGCGTTCGGAGCGGATGGTGGCGGGCGCGGTCGCTCCGCCCCGGCTGGATCTCGCCAACGAGGACCTGGTGATCTCCCACCTCCAGGGCATCTGGATCGCGGAGGCCGGCCTGAAACTGGGCCGCGCCCTGCCCGAGGTGCTGGATGTGTCCTACCCGGACTCCGGCGACCGGCCGGCCCCCGCTCTGGAGCTGCAACCCGAGATCCTGGCCGCCTCCCTCGACCGGGACGCGCAACTGCGCACCGTCGAGGCGTCTCTGCGCGTGCTGGGACCGCTGCTGCCGGACTTCGCGGACACCACCTGGTGGCACGACGACTGGATTCAGGACCGGGTACGGACGGTCGCCGAGCGGTTCGACCGCGCCTTCGACCGCTGGCGGCAGCTCTTCCGTGCCGCGCTCGACGACCAGTACATCCAGAACAAGCGCCGCCTGGACTACAGCCTGACCGAGGGCGACCGTATCCGCGCCAACGCCCGCCGCCGTGAGGCCGAGACGCAGCTGAACCTGCTCATGAACGAGAGCGCGGACAACAAGTCGGTTCTCTCCGACTTCAACCCCTACCGTTATCTGGCGTCCGAAGGCTTCCTCCCTGGCTACAGCTTCCCGCGGCTGCCTCTCGCCGCGTACATCCCGACCGTCGGTCGCCGCCGGGGGGACGGCGACTACCTCCAGCGGCCCCGGTTCCTCGCGATCCGCGAATTCGGCCCCGGTTCGCTGATCTACCACGAGGGCGCCCGCTACCAGGTGACCCGGATTCAGCTTCCGCCGGACTCCTCGGGCGACCTGGCCACCAGCCAGGCCCGCCGCTGCGCGCGGTGCGGTTACCACCATGATCCGGACCTGCGGGCCGACCGCTGCGATATGTGCGAGGAGCCGCTGGGCTCGGCGACGTACGGCCTGCTGCAACTGCACACCGTGTACACGACCCGCCGTGAGCGGATCTCCTCCGACGAGGAGGAGAGGCGGCGCGCGGGCTTCAAGCTGGAGACGTCCTACCGCTTCCAGGACCATGGCACCCGCACGGGCCGGCTCAACGCCGCGGTGTCCGATGCCGCCGGCGCACCCGTCGCCCAGGTGGCGTACGGGGACTCGGCGACGGTCCGCATCACCAACACCGGCCGGGTCCGTGCCAAGAGCGACGAACCGGCGGGCTACTGGCTGGACCTGACCGACGGCCGCTGGATGAACGACCGTGACGCGTCCGAGGCGTCCGGCGACTCCAGCGAACTGCCGGTGATCGACGCCGACGGCAACGAGCGGCGCCGCAAGAAGCGTGTCATCCCGTACGTGGAGGACCGCCGCAACATCCTCGTCGTCACGCTCGACGAGCCACTGCCCGAGCCGGTCGCGCTGTCCTTGATGTACGCGCTGGAGCGGGGCATCGAGGCCGCGTTCGAGCTGGAGGACGCCGAGCTGTCCAGTGAGCTGCTGCCGCCGGACGACGGCCCTCGCGACCGGATTCTGTTCACGGAGGCCGCCGAGGGCGGCGCCGGTGTGCTGCGCCGCCTCCAGTCGGAGAAGGACGCTCTGGCGAAGGCGGCCCGGCAGGCCCTGGCCATCTGCCACTTCGACGAGGACGGCGAGGACCTGGGCGGCCCGCACCCGGACCGGCCCTGCGCACTGGGCTGCTACGAGTGCCTGCTGACGTACGGCAATCAGCTCAACCACGCGCTCGTCAACCGGCATGCGGTGAGCGCTCTGCTGGTGCGGCTCGCCTCCTCGACGGCCACGAAGGACGTACGGGGCGAGTCCCGCTCGGAGCAGTTCGGGCGGTTGCTCGGCCGGAAGCTGCCGGCGATCGCGGCGGCCGAGCGCGATGAGGCGGTCGCCCGGGAGCGCCGGGCACGTGAGGAGCACCAGGCGCGCGAGGCGTACCAGGTGAACGAAGTCCAGGTGAACGACGTGAGCGAGGTGAGCGAGATCGTGGTGAGCGAGGACAACCTCCTCGCCTGGCTGAAGGACCGCGGCCTCCGCCTCCCCGACGAGGGCGAGACGCTGATCACTGAGGCCAACGTCCTGGCGGACTATGTGTACCGGCTGCCCGGCGTCAACCTCGCCGTGTTCGTCGACCTGCCGGACACCGAGACGACGGCCCTGCGCGACGAGGACGCCGAGGAGCGGCTTCTCGACGCTCGCTGGGACGTCGTCCGCTTCCCGCACGACACCGACTGGAACGAGATCGTCGCTCCCCACGCCCGCTACTTCGGCACGCCCGCCGCCAACTGAACACCCACCACGAGGACTTGACGACTCACATGGCACTCACGTACTCCGCAGGATCTCTGGTGGCGGCCCGCGGCCGCGAATGGGTGGTGCTCCCCGAGAGCAAGCCCGATCTGCTCGTGCTGCGTCCACTGGGCGGCTCCGACGACGACATCGCCGCCGTCTTCCCCGCGTTCGAGGCGGTGACGGGCGCCGAGTTCGCGGCACCCGAGCCGAGCGACCTGGGCGACCAGCGCGCGGCGGGCCTCCTGCGCACCGCTCTGCGGATCGGCTTCCGCGCGGGCGCGGGGCCCTTCCGCTCCCTGGCCGGCATCGCGGTGGAGCCGCGCGCCTACCAGCTCGTCCCCCTCCTGATGGCACTGCGCCAGAAGACCGTACGCATGCTGATCTCCGACGACGTCGGTATCGGCAAGACCATCGAGGCGGGCCTGGTCGCGGGCGAACTCCTCGCGCAGGGCGAGGCGACGGGCCTGGCGGTGCTCTGCTCCCCCGCCCTCGCCGAGCAGTGGCAGCAGGAGCTGCGCACCAAGTTCGGCATCGACGCCGAGCTGGTCCTGTCCTCCACCGTCTCGCGGCTGGAGCGCGGTCTGGACCTGGGCCAGTCCCTCTTCGACCGGTACCCGCATGTCATTGTCTCGACGGACTTCATCAAGTCCACCCGTCACCGCGACGACTTCGTACGGCACTGCCCCGACCTGGTGATCGTCGACGAGGCACATACATGCGTCGCCGCCGACGACACGTCCACCGGTTCGCAGAACCAGCTCCGCTACGAGCTGCTGCGCCGCGTCGCCGGGGACGAGACCCGGCACCTGCTGCTGGTGACCGCGACGCCCCACAGCGGCAAGGAGTCCGCGTTCCGCAATCTGCTGGGACTGGTCAAGCCGGAGCTGGCGTCGGTGGATCTGGAGTCCGAGGCGGGGCGGAAGCTGCTCGCTCAGCACTTCGTGGCACGCAAGCGGGCGGACGTACGCCAGTATCTGACCAGGGGCGACGGCCTCGACGACGACAGTCTCGCCGAGCGGACCGCGTTCCCCTCGGACCGCTACTTCAAGGACGAGACGTACAAGCTGTCACCGGCCTACCGGGCCTTGCTCGACGACGCCATCGCGTACGCGAGTGAGCGCGTGGAGGCGGCGGGCACCCAGGGCAGGCGGGAGGCGCGGATCGCCTGGTGGTCGGCGATCGCCCTGCTGCGTTCGCTGGTGTCCTCGCCCCGGGCCGCCGCACAGACGCTCACGACCCGCTCGGCCGCTGCCGTCGCCGCCAGCGCGGAGGAGGCGGACACGTTCGGCGCCCCGCTGAACAGCGACTCCGCCGACAGCGACGCGCTGGAGGGCATGGACGTGGCGCCCGGCGCGCAGACCGGGGACGCGGGCGCCCGACTGGCCGAACTCGCCTCGCGGGCCGCCGAGTTGGACGGAACGGAACACGATCTCAAGCTCAAGGCCCTGATCAAGCATCTCAAGACGCTGCTCGCCGACGGCTACAACCCGATCGTGTTCTGCCGCTACATCCCGACGGCTGAGTACGTGGCCGAGAAGCTCAGAGGAAAGGGCGGCATCCGCGCCGAGGTCGAAGCGGTCACCGGCACGCTCTCGCCGCAGCAGCGCATCGAGAAGATCGACAAGCTGGCGGAGAGGGCCGGCGACGACCCCGCGGCCCGCCGGGTCCTCGTGGCGACGGACTGCCTCTCGGAGGGCGTCAACCTCCAGCACTACTTCGACTCGGTCGTCCACTACGACCTCGCCTGGAACCCGACCCGCCACGACCAGCGCGAGGGCCGTGTCGACCGCTACGGCCAGAAGCGGGACGAGGTCCGGATCATCACTCTCTACGGTGCGGACAATGGCATCGACGGCAAGGTCCTCGAAGTCCTCATCAAGAAGCACCGGCAGATCAAGAAGGACCTCGGCATCTCCGTCTCCGTGCCCGATGAGATGTCGACGGGAGTGACGGACGCGATCGTCGAGTGGCTGCTGATGCGGGGCCGGGAGGACGAGAACGCGCTGTTCGGCGCGGACGCGTTCAAGGTGAGCACGGCAAAGCTGGACAACGACTGGAACTCCGCCGCTGAGCGCGAGAAGGCTTCCCGCTCCCGGTTCGCACAGCGCTCCATCCACCCCCAGGAGGTGGCGCGGGAGGTCGCCGCGATCCGGGACTCCCTGGGCGGCGCGGGCGAGGTCGACACGTTCGTACGGGAAGCGCTCGGCGCGCTGAGCGCGGTGATCCGCCCGTCGGGTACGCCGAGTGCGGCGGGTACATCGGGCGCTTCCGGTACTTCCGCTGCTTCCGGTGCGGACTTCACCGCGCAGGTGGGTGGCACGCCGGCCGGCCTGCGCGACGCCCTCGCACCGGTGGTCGGCGCGGAGACCATCGAGAAGGACCGCCCGATCTCCTTCCGCGCGAGCCCGGCGGTCGCGCGCGGCGAAGCGGCCCTGGTCCGGACCGATCCCGTGGTCGGCGCCCTCGCGGCCCACGTCCTGAACGCCGCCCTGGACACCCAGGCCGACGGAGCACGCCCGGCCCGACGCTGCGGCGTGATCACCACGGACGCCGTCGGTACGCGCACGACACTGCTCCTGGTCCGTTACCGCTTCCACCTCACGCTCCCCTCCCGCAGTGGCGAGAAGCAGCTGGTCGCGGAGGATGCCCGGCTGCTGGCCTTCCAGGGATCCCCGAAGAACGCGGTCTGGCTGCCGTCCAGGCAGGCCGTGGCACTGCTGGACGCGACCGCCTCCGAGAACACCGACCCGCACTTCGGCGAGCGCGCCATGACCCGCGTCCTCGGTCAACTCGGAGACGTGTCACGTCATCTGGAGGAGTACGGCGACGAGCTGGCCGCCGAACTCGATGCCTCGCACCGCCGGGTCCGCGAGGCATCCCGCGAGATCGTCCGTGGTCTGTCCGTCACCGCCCAGAAGCCCGCCGACATCCTCGGCGCCTACGTCTACCTGCCCGCCACGCCCACGCCCCCGGCCGGTGCCGTCGCCGCTTCCGCTTCCGCTTCCGCTTCCGCTGGAGAGTCCGTCTGATGTCCGCCACCACCCGCAATCAGGTGTTCTCCGCCGTCCACACGGTCGGCGCGCTGCTGCCGGCCGACATGCTGGTACGGATCAGCGAGGGCAAGGACGTCCCCGGCTCCAAGCCCGCCGACTACGGTCTGCCGTCGTCCCGCTCGGTGCGGGACGAGGCCGAACGCAGCTGGGAGTACCTGAAACCACTCTGGCGCGACCTGCGCAAGCGCCTCCCCGAGGACCCGGAGACGGGCACTCCCGCGCACGACCCGACCGGAGTCGCCGGAAGCGACTGGCTGGCCCCGCTCTGGCGCGAACTGGGCTTCGGCCCGCTGACACCCGTAGGACCGGCCGGGATCACGGCCGACTCCGACGCGGAGAAGAAGTTCCCGGTCTCCCACCGATGGCAGCACGCCCTCATCCACCAGGCCGCGTGGAACGCCGACCTGGACAAGCGACCTGGCGGCGCGGGCACGGTCCCGCCGCAGTCGATGCTCCAGGAGTGCCTGAACCGGACGGAGAGCCACCTCTGGGGCGTCCTGACGAACGGCCGCCAGGTGCGGGCCCTGCGTGACTCCAGCGCGCTGGCCACGGCGTCGTACGTCGAGTTCGACCTCGAAGCGATCTTCGACGGCGAACTGTTCAGCGAGTTCGTCCTGCTGTACCGGGTCCTGCACGTGTCCCGGTTCGCGGTGGCGGAGGACGCGGCGGCGTCGGCGTGTTGGCTGGAGAAGTGGCGTACGGAGGCGATCGCGTCGGGGACGCGGGCGCTGGACCAGCTCCGCAAGGGCGTCCAGGAAGCGATCACCGCCCTGGGCACGGGGTTCCTGCGGCACCCGGCGAACGGCGCGCTGCGCGAGGACGTCCGGCCCAAGGCGCTCCAGGCCGCGCTGCTGAGGATGGTGTACCGGCTGCTGTTCGTCTTCGTCGCCGAGGACCGCGACGCGCTGCTGTCGCCGGACGCCGACGACACAGCGAGGGACCGGTACGCCAAATATTTCTCGTCGGGCCGACTGCGCGCCCATGCCAGGAAGCGGCGGGGTACGGCACACGGTGACCTGTACGAAGCGCTGCGCATCGTGCTCGACGCCCTGGGCGACGAGGCGGGCCGGCCGGAACTGGGCCTGCCCGGCCTCGGCGGCCTGTTCAACGACACCGACACGGACGAGCCGCTGCGGAGCCTGAAGCTGTCGAACGAGGCGCTGCTGACAGCGGTGCGTCACCTCTCCCAGGTCCGGGACGGCAGCTCGAACCGACTGCGCGCCATCGACTACCGCCACCTGGACGCCGAGGAACTGGGCTCCGTCTACGAGTCCCTGCTGGAGCTGGAACCCAAGCACAGCGCGACCGAGCGCACGTTCACCCTGGTCGAGGTGGCGGGCAACACCCGTAAGACGACGGGCAGTTACTACACCCCGTCGTCGCTCATCGAATGCCTGCTGGACTCGACCCTGGACCCGGTCATCCAGGACGCGGTCAAGCGGGGCAAGGCGGCGGCGTCCGTGTCGGGGGCGGCGGACCCTGCCGACGCGATCGTCAACGAACTGCTCTCCCTGACCGTGTGCGACCCGGCGTGCGGCTCCGGCCACTTCCTGGTCGCCGCGTCCCGCCGTATCGCCAAGCAGGTGGCGGCGGTACGGGAGCACAACCCGGAGCCCACCCTGGGCGCGGTACGGCACGCCCTGCACGAGGTCGTCGCGCGCTGCATCTACGGCGTGGACCTCAACCCGATGGCCGTGGAACTGGCCAAGGTGTCGCTGTGGCTGGAGGCACTGGAGCCGGGCAAGGCCCTGAGCTTCCTGGACGCGCACGTGAAGCACGGGAACGGGCTGATCGGGGCGACGCCGAAGCTGTTGCGCGATGGCATTCCGGACGAGGCGTTCAAGCCGATCGAGGGCGACGACAAAAAGTTCGCCAAAGCGCTGGAGAAGCAGAACAAGCAGGAACGGGGTGGTCAGCGTGGCCTGTTCGACCTGGGCGGCGAGACAGAGGTCACCAATACGGTGTTCGGTTCCGGCCTCCGGCGGATTATTGACGCGCCGTCAGGCACGCTGACAGACGTACGCAAGCAGGAGGTCGCATTCCGCGACTGGTCCGAGTCGACGGAGTACGTACGTGCCCTGCACGTCGCCGACGCCTGGTGCGCGGCATTCACGTGGCGCAAGACTGTGGGTGCGCCGGCAGCTGTGACAGAGGGGCTGTTCACTCGCCTCCAGGACCCAGCGGAGGCCGCGGCTCCGCAGTCCACACACGACGAGATCGTGAGATTGCGAGACGAGTACCGGTTCTTCCACTGGCACCTGGAGTTTCCAGAGGTCTTCTCCGTCCCAGAGTCAGGTGCCGGTATCGACGAGGCAACTGGGTGGGCTGGAGGGTTCAACGCACTGTTGGGGAACCCTCCCTGGGAGCGGATCAAACTCAAGGAACAGGAGTTCTTCGCACAGCGAGATCCTGAAATCGCAAATGCCCCGAACGCGGCTTCCCGGCGCGAACTCATCGCAGCACTTCCCTATACGCACCCCGAGCTCGCCGCGGAGTTCAGCTCGAATAAGCGGCGCGGGGACGGCGAGGCTCACTTCATCCGCAATTCCAGGAAATACCGCCTCACCGGCCTCGGGACCGTGAACACATATGCCGCATTCTCAGAGAGCAACCGAAGCCTACTCAACCCGTTCGGCCGCATGGGGGTGATTGTCCCAACGGGAATCGCCACGGACACAACTACCCAACATTTCTTCAACGATCTGGTGCTAAAAAAGTCGATCGCAGCGCTGTATGACTTCGAGAACGCGGCCCCCCTTTTCCCTGACGTTCACCGCTCATTCAAGTTCAGCATTCTCTCCCTCACGGGCACTGCCCTACTGGAACGAGTCGCCCTGTTCTCCTTCTTCCTTCACGATCCAGCCGAACTGGATAACGCGGAAAAGGTATTCACCCTAACGCCAGAGGAGATAAACCTTCTCAATCCCAACACGGGAACCTGCCCCGTGTTCCGATCCCGACGTGACGCCGAGATCTCCCTCGCCATCTACCGCCTCCTACCGGTTCTTATCCAGGTTGGCACCCCCACGCGGAACCCATGGGGCGTCTCGCTGGGGCGCATGTTTCACATGACAGAGGATTCGCACCTTTTCCATACGCACGAGTCTCTCAAATCCGATGGATGGACACTTAAGGGAAATATCTTCACGAAGGGAAACGCCGAGATGCTACCCCTCTACGAGGGGCGAATGGGGCACCAATACACTCATCGTTTCGCCGACTCGACGGGCACTCACGAAACTTCCCAGCTTGATGTAAGGGATGCAGAATTTGTAGTGCAGCCTCAATATTGGATCTCTTCAGAAGAGACAAGAAAACGTCAAGAGCGCCGGAGATTCGGATGCAAGACCGGAATGCTTGGTCATCGACGCGTGGCTCGAAATAATGACGAGCGTACATCCATCGCCGCGCTCATCCCATGGGGGGCAGCTTCGTATGGATGGACCCTCTCAGCGGGCCCCTCTGCCGATAATTTGGCCATGCTGCTAGCCACATATAACTCTATCCCGTACGACTACGTACTACGGAACAGTTTCAGCCAGCCGAGCATCCCTCAGAGTACATCGGAGCAGATCCCCGCACCGCTCCCAGATGATCTTGAACTGCATCGCGCATTCATTATTCCGCGCACCACTGAACTCACCTACACCGCCCACGACATGACTCCGTTCGCCCTCGATCTAGGCGACACCGGCACCCCCTTCCTCTGGGACGAGGCCCGTCGCGCCATCATTCGTGCCGAGTTGGACGCCCTCTTCTTCCACTTCTATGGAATTCCCCGCGAGGACACCGACTACATCCTCGACACCTTCCCCATCGTCCGCCGCAAGGACGAGGCCAAGTACGGTTCGTACCGCACCAAGGAGTTGATCCTCGCCGAGTACGACCGCATGGCAGCCGCAGGTGTCAGCCTGGAGAACCCCTTGGTGGACGGCGAGAACTACACCTCCACACTCAGCCCGCCCCCGGGCCAGGGCCCGCGCCATCCGGCCCGGCCCGAGGCTGGCTGAGGTACCTCCGGTGGTACGGCTGAGCTCGGGAAGAGCTCAGCCGTGCGCGGCGTACCGTACGAACTGCGCCCAGCCGTCGCGGCCGACGGCGAAGAGCGGGTGCTCCACATCCTTGGAGTCTCGTACGTGGACGGCCCGTTCGGTGACAGCTACCTCGATGCAGTTGTCGCCCTGAGTGCCGCTGTAACTGGACTTGAACCAGGCCAGTTCGGTGTCGCTCATAGTGCTCCTCTGATCCGCTCCAGCAGACCCACGGAGTCCAAGGGCGTGAGGGCCTGTGAGCGGAGTGTCGCATATCGCCGATGCAGAACGGCGGCCTCTTTCGGGTCAGCAATCAGCCGGCCGCTCTCTTGCCCTTCGGAGTAGGCAAGATGCTTGCCGTCCGGAGTTTCCAGCAGGGCCAGCGGACCGTCCATGCCAGCGTGGCACTGGCAAATCGTCGGCATGATCTGGATCGAGACATTGCGGAGCGAAGCGAAGACCAGCATGTGATCCAACTGTCTGCGCGTGACATCGACTCCGCCCAGTTGCCGCTGCACGATGTGCTCATCCATCACGAAACTGAACGAGGTGTTGGGCCGCTCCCGAATGAGTTGCTGCCGCTGCAAACGGGCGGCCACCTGCGCTTCCATCTGGTCGTCCGACAGCGGCGGAATACTGTTGTCGAACGCCGCCCGCGCATACCCTTCCGACTGCAACAACCCCGGCACCAGCCGACACTCGTACGTACACAGGCTCACCGCCACCCTCTCCAGCCGCGCCCACCGCCGGAACCACGCCGCGATTCCCGGCTCCCCCCGCGTCAGATGCCGCGCCGCCTTGCGTAACGCCCCCGTGTTGCCCAGCGCCTCCTCGGCGCGCTCCACGAACATCTCGTCCGGCATGCGCCGCCCCAACTCCACCGATTCCACAGTGTGTTTGGAGAAGCAGACCCGCACGCCGAAGTCGACCCGGCTGAGCCCGGCGTGTTCGCGCAAGGCCTGGACGACGGCTCCGAAAGTCCGCAGACTGTCCGACGGGTCGGGCTCCCGTTCCCATTCGCCGCCCGCCACATCCACTTCGGCGTTGTCGGTCGTCATACGCGGCCACCTCCAGGTGTGTGCGTGAGATCTTCCCGCGCTCCAACTCACCCACAGTGGACGATCAACCGCCGTACCGTCCACTCTAAGTGCCCGTACGCTGACTCTGCGTACGCGATCGAATGCTGGTGCAGGTCTCCACGCAACCGCCACCGTGGCCCTCATGACCTCAGCATTCCCTCAGTCACCCGCCGTGCTGGGCACGTTCTCGCAGCTGCTCTCCTCCACCCGGCGCGGGGCCCGGCTCGCCCGGCTGCTCACCTCACAGCAACTCCGCGTCTGGGGGGTCCCGTCGGCTGTCACCGAACGCGCCGAGCAGATCGTCGCCGAGCTGGCCTCCAACGCCGTCCTCCACGGCCAGGTGCGGGGCCGCGACTTTCGCCTCGCGCTCGTCCTCGACGCCTCGACCTGGGCTCTCCGTATCGAGGTCACCGATGCCCATGGCGAGCAACTACCCACCCGCATGCGGGAGTCGGAGCCCGACGACGAGTCCGGCCGTGGCCTGCTCCTGGTCACCGCGCTCGCCGACGGTTGGGGGACGGAGCCGTATCCGCCTGGCGGCAAGACCGTCTGGGCGCTCGTGACCACCAACGCCTGAATCAGCCCGACCGTGCAGCGACAGGCAGTCAGGGGGCAACCTCCCCATCCTGTACCGGAATTCCCGCGTGCCGGGCATTCCGGTACAAGAAACCACCACCGACGGGTTCCCGGCCCGCCGAGCGTGATGGCAGCGGTCGTCAGGCGGTCAGCTCCGTCTCCTCCTGGTCCTCCAGGGAGACTCCGCCGATATTGGCCCGCTGGCCGTCCTCGTGCCCCTGCCGGTAGCCGCTGCCCTTGAACTGGCTCGGGCGCGACTTGCTCAGCTTCGGGTAGCGGGCCGCGACCTTCTCCTGCACCGCTGCCGTTCGGTCGGCGAGGACGAGGGCCACGCTGCGTCCCTCGGGGGCCTCCGAAGAGGCCTGGTGCCGGTCGTGCTCGGCCTCGTCCCGAGCCGCTCGTTCCGCCTCGCCGATCCGCGTGGTCACGGCACGGATGAAGCCGAGCATCCAGGAGCGCTTGTAGGCGCGCGCCTCCTCCCTGACCGGCCGGTGCTGCGTGGATGCCTGCTCGGCACCCTGCAACATCTGGAGCCGAAGGCTCACGTAAAGGACCTCCACGGCGTGCAGGTCCGAGGCGAAGCCGAACAGGTGCACCCGGTGCCGGTTCGCCTTGCCACCCGGGTAGATGGAATGGCAGCGCATGGCTCCCGCGATCCAGGCGAGGAGCCGCTTGCCCTCACGCATCCAGGGAGCGGTCACCTCGACCACCCGGTCGGCGGGCTGCTCCGAGGTCGGTTCGTCACCGGAGAGCATGGCCCGTTCGATACCGTGCTTGGCCATCATCTCCGTGGCCTTCTTGAGGAAGGCCTCGGCCTCGGCCTTGGTGGCCCCAGGGTCCTCGGCCTGGCGCAGGACAGCCTTGACCCGCGCCAGCAAGGCTGCGGGCAACGAACCGGACGTCGAGGGCGAGGGGGACGGCGTTTCGGGATCGTCCGGGCCGTTCGGCCGCGTAGTGCCGGTCGGTTCCTTCTGCCCGCCGTGTGCCCCCGCACCCCCGGAAGGGCCTACGCTCCCGGAAGGACCGCCCAGGTCGTTCAGCTCGTCATCTTCATCGAAGTCCTCCGGATCGCCCTCGCCCACCGACTCACGGGCCACCGCATCGGCCAGATCGTCCGGATGTGACACCAGCGTGCGCAGGACGGTCAACGCTTCCCGTGCCCAGTCGGACGCGTCGCCGGGGCGGACGGCGGCCCTGAGCGACCTGAGCAGGCCGATACCGCCGTCCGCCTCCGGTACCAGGAACTCAAGACGCGCGTGGCCGAGCCGGGCGAGAGCCGACAGCTCGCACAGGTCGGTCGCGCTGTGCCGGGAGTAGCGGATCTCGATGCCAGGCTCGGGATACCACTCGTCCGGCGCCGCTTCGGTAACCGACCCGTCCGATCCGTCCGGCCGGTCCGGCCCGTCCGCGAGGAAGAGACCGTCGAACAGGTCGAACTGACGGGGCACTTCGAGATCGGTGTGTACGTGGATCGCCGGCGACGATGCCCGGCCCGAGAGAGCCAGGGCCGCCGCCCGTTCCTGCGGAGAGGTGACGACGTGGTACCAGACCGGCACGGAACCACGCATCCCGTGCCAGGTCAGTTCGCCTCGTGCCATGCGTGCCTCGGCCTCGCGCGCGACCTCGTCGTCCGGCACGCCTTCGGGGCCGGCGTTCACCGGCGGAACGGGGACGCAGTCGAGGAACTCGGTCAGATACTCGTCGGCGCCCCGCCGGCTGGGGAGTTCACCGGTGGTGAGCAGGACACGCTCAGGGACCGAGAGCGAGTTGATCACCGGCTGGACGACGTGGTCGAGGTAGGTGTCGACAGCGTCGGACAGCTCCTCCAGAAACGCCGCGCCGGCCTCGGTCGCCTCGCTCGCCTGTTTCTCGCACCACTCATGCACGTACCGGGCACCAAGGCGTTGCCCCGCGAGGAACGCCAGATGCCCGGCGCCCTGGAACGCTTCCTCGTACACGATCAGGGAATCGGCGATCGAGTCGACCGCGTGCGGCTGCGCGAGAACCGCCTGGACGAGAAGCCGGACCGGTTCCGCCTCGGAGGCCAGGACATCGGTCAGTGGCGCGAGCGCGTACCCGTTGGCCTCGGGAGCCTTCTCGGGGTGTTGGATGTCCGCCGGTCGCGGCGTGCGCACGCCCCATCGGGAGACCAGTTCGTCGTCCGCGTACGACCCGTCGGCCATGAGGGCCCGGTCGCGCCGCCAGAGTGCGAGGAGCAGTTCCTCCCAGGCCTCCGCGTTCCAGGACCACAGGGCGGGGTCGCCGGCCAGGACGGAGGCGACGCGGACTTCTCGTACGGCGCCATGCAGATCATGGCGGTGGCCCTGCGGAATCAGCAGTTCCAGCCAGGCGACGGTCTCGCCCATCGGCCGGACGCGTGCCTCGTCGGCGGCGATGCGCAGCGTCACCAGCGCGTTCACCAAACGCTGGTCGCCCAGGCCGGAGGGGATCAGGGCGTGCAGCCGGGGGCTGTGATCGGCCAGCACGTCGCTCAGTTCGGTGACACGGGTCCGCAGCCAAATCCTTCGTGCCGTGGCGAATTCCGTGGCCGTTCCTCGGCCTGCCCCATGATCTGCCCCTGTCACATGGCCTGTGCTGTGGTCCGCCATGACGTTCTTCCCCTCCCCCGGGCCCCGGGCCGTCCACGTCCGGACAGCCGCCCGCCCCCCCTGCGACCGAAATGGGTTCACATCCTATGCGTGGTGTAACCGGCTTCTCACAGACGGCTGTCAGTGGTCCCCCGTACGCTCTTCGAAAGATCTGATGCGACGGGCGGACGAGGAGATCCATGGCGGACGAATACCCGGAGTTCTGTCTGCGGCTGCCGAACGGAGGGCCGCTGGCGCGGGGACGGCAGACCGATGAGCTCGGTACGAACGGAAGCCTGAGGTTCGTGGTCGGGGCGGGACAGCCGGTGCGCCCGGACGTCGTGCCGTCCTTCGCCACGCGTGCGGCCTCCGCGCACAAGGTGCGGGAGAGGCTGATCGGAGAGGGCCGTATCCGCCGGTCCGCCACCCGGGCCGACTGGCTGGAGACGTACGAGGAAATCGTCTTCAACTCCTCGTCCGAAGCCGCGGCCGTGCTGACCGGCCGTAATTCCAACGGCTGGACGGACTGGCGGACCGAGGACGGCCGCCCGCTGGGGAACTTCATGTCCGGGACGTCGTGGGGACCGAACCGGACCTGGCTGGTGCGCGGTTCGAATGTGACCGGACTCGACCTCGTACAGCGGCTCTGGCGCCCCGAGGGTCGCCTCACACTCGCCGCCTCCCATCTGCGGCAAGGTGTCGAACAGGGCATCAGCAAGGACCGGATGCGCGCCCTTGTCGAGGAGGACTACGAGTCCTCGGCCACGTACAACCAGAAGCGGCAGCTGATCGAGGAACTGCACGCCTTCCTGTCCCGGATGAGGCCGGGCGACACCGTGTGCACTATTTCCGGCGGGCAGTTGTACGTCGGCGAGATCACCGGCGAGGCGGAGCAGGTGGAGTCCGAGGACCGGCGGACCAATCTGCGGCGTCCCGTGGAGTGGCAGGCCACCGGGCACCCGTACGAGGACCTGCCCGAGGCCTTGCAGCAGAAGCTGTCCATCCAGCACGACGTCATCGACCTCAGCGCCGTGCGGGCTCTCGTCGAGGGGCTCGGCATGACGGACGAGGAGCTGGCCGACGAATCGGAGGCCATAGAGCGCGACCCGAGCGTGGAGATCCCGGCGATCACCGCCCGGCGTGAGCTGGAGCTCCCCGTGCCCACCGATGAGTTGGCGACCGAGCTCCTCGTCCACGGCACCGAGTGGCTGCGCGAGGTGCGTGACCTTCTGTGGGACGAGCGTCAGCTGGTGCTGTACGGGCCACCGGGCACCGGCAAGACCTATCTGGCCCTCAAGCTCGCGGAGTTCCTCGGCGGCGGGCCCGAGCAGGTGAAGCTCGTCCAGTTCCACCCTTCGTACGCCTACGAGGACTTCTTCGAGGGCTTTCGGCCGAAGGAGGACCCGGACAGCCGCGAGGTGGCCTTCCGGCTGACCGCGGGACCGCTGCGGGAGCTCGCCGACCTGGCGTCCAGCGAGGGCAACCGGCACATCCCGCACTTCCTGATCATCGACGAGATCAACCGGGCCAACCTCGCGAAGGTCTTCGGCGAGCTGTACTTCCTGCTGGAGTACCGCAACAAGTCGGTGCGACTGACGTACTCCGACGACGACTTCGCGCTGCCGCCGAACCTGTTCGTCATCGGCACGATGAACACCGCGGACCGTTCCATCGCGCTCGTGGACGCGGCGATGCGCCGCCGGTTCGCCTTCGTGGAACTGTCGCCGCGTACCGAGCCGACGAGCGGGTTGCTGCGGCGCTGGCTGGCCGAGCAGGGCAAGGACCCCGAGCCGGCCGAGCTGCTCGACGCGCTCAACTCCCGTATCGAAGAGCCGGACTTCCGGATCGGCCCCTCCTACTTGATGAGGAAGGGCGTCTACCGGGAGGGCGGCCTGGAGCGCACCTGGCGTACGAAGATCCTGCCGCTGCTGGAGGAGCACCACTACGGAGAGGGAGTGGACATCGAGAAGCGGTACGGGCTCGCGGCGCTCCGGGAGTCGCTGAATGCCCGGGAGCCTCTGGAGTGAGCGCGGCGAACGGTTCCGTGGTCGAGCTGGTGGAACACGCCCCGGGAACAAGCGTTCCGCTCCCGGACGCGGTCGGCCGGGCAATCGCCGCGTCGCGGATCGTGGACGCCGCTCCCGACGCGTACGCGCCGGGGCGGTGGGTGTTGCGGGCCGGCAGCAAGGTGGGAGCTGTCCGGGTGGATGTTCCGGACAGCGCGCCCGTCACGGTCCGGATCACCCCCAAGGTGCCCGTCGCCCGGCTGTTCTTTCTCCTCGGGTACAGCCTGGACCCGCGCGGCTGGCGGGACGGCGAGGTGGAGGTCGCCGAGCACCGGGATCTGCTGCCCGCGCTCGCGCACGCCGTCGAGCGGCAGGTGGACCGGGCGCTGAAGCCGGGACTGCTCCAGGGATATCTGGCCACGGAGGATTCCTCCCTCGTCGTCCGTGGCCGCGTCAGGGAGGCCGAGCAGATCCGCCGACGCTTCGGGGCCGCTCTCCCGGTCGAGATCGCCTACGACGAGTTCACCACCGACATCGCCGAGAACCGCATCCTGCGGGCCGCCGTCGACCGGCTGCTGCGGCTGCCCGGCGTCCCGCGTGACGTACGCCGGCGTCTGCTGCACCAGCGCTCCCGTCTCGTCGGCGTCACCCCACTCGTCCGCGGCCAGGAGCTGCCCGCCTGGCACCCCACCCGTCTCAACTCCCGCTACCACCAGGCGCTGCACCTCGCGCGCGCCGTTCTGGACGGCTCGTCCGCCGAGCACACGGCAGGCGGACTGCGCGTCGACGGCTTCCTGTTCAACATGAACAAGCTCTTCGAGGACTTCGTGACGCTGGCGCTGCGTGAGGAGTTCCGAGGCGGCGATCACCTCGTACGGCTCCAGGACTCGCACCACCTCGACGAGGCCGCGCGCATCCGCATGAAGCCCGATCTCGTGGTCTACGGCTCCGGGGGGCGTACGCCGCGGGCCGTCGTCGACGCCAAGTACAAGGCGGAGAAACGCGATGGCTACCCCGACGCCGACCTGTACCAGATGCTGGCCTACTGCACGGCTCTCGGTCTGCCGAGAGGTCACCTCGTCTACGCCAAGGGCAACGCCCCGCACACGGCCCACCGGGTGCGGTACGCGGGCATATTCATCCATCAGCACGCCCTCGACCTGGACCAGCGGCCGCCACTCCTGCTGAACGACATCCGTGCCATCGCCCGGCAGGTGATCGTCGGCCCGTGCGTATGATCAAGGCGGGATTGTCCGTACGGGGGTGGGGAGAACAGCAGTGCCGCAGCTTGCGCTGGCCAGCAGTTTCTGGGGGAGCTACGACGTCCTGGAGAAGCCCGTCAAAGCGGGTGTCCGCAAGGCGATGGAGAAATTCCAGCTGCTGACCGTGGCGGAGCTGCGCGCGGACAAGGGCCTGCATCTGGAGTCCGTCGACAAGGCGCGCGACCCGAGGATGCGGACGATCCGCATCAATGACTTCTGGCGGGGCGTGGTTCTGGCACCGGACGACGGCAGCGATGTCTTCCTGCTCGTCAACGTCGTGCCGCACGACGACGCGTACACCTGGGCAGCGAAGCGGCTGTACACGACGAACACGGCGACACGCGGTCTCGAAGTGCGCAACGTGGTCGCGATCGAGCAGCTGACCCCGGCGCTTGAGAAGGCGGCAGCAGCAGCGCCGAAGCTTCTGTTCGCTTCCTACTCCGACACCGTGCTGCGTGATCTGGGCGTGGACCAGCAGGTGTTGAGGGCCGTTCGCACCGTCATCGACAAGCAGCAGCTGGAAGCGTTCGGGACGCTGCTGCCGGAGGACCAGTTCGAGGTTCTGCAATACCTGGCCGAGGGTTTCGGCCCGGACGAGGTCTACCGCGATGTCGTGGCCGTACGGCGACCCGCCGACGCCGCTCCCGAACCGGACGAGGACCTGGCCGCGGCCATCGCCAACACGACGAGCCGCATCACCCTCGTCACCGGGCCGGGCGAGCTCACGGACATTCTGGAGAAGCCGTTCGCTGCCTGGCGGGTGTTCCTGCATCCCTCGCAGCGCCGCGTCGCCTACCGGACCTCGTACGCGGGCCCGGTCCAGGTCACCGGAGGTCCTGGAACGGGCAAGACGGTCGTGGCACTGCACCGGGTCACGCACCTGCTGTCACGCTCGCCCGACACACGCGTCCTGCTCACCACCTACACCAACGCGCTGGCCGCCACCCTCCGGGACAACCTGGCCCTGCTTCTGGACGGCGACCAGCGGCAACTCGCCCGCGTGGACGTCAGCACCGTGAACAGTTACGCCCACCGGGTCGTCACCGAACTCGGTGGCGCGGCCCCCTCGCCCATCGGTGACCGGGAAGAACGGCAGCTGTGGCAGCGCGTGGCCAAGAAGCTCGGGCTTCCGTGGACCGAGCAGTTCCTGGCCCAGGAGTACCGGCATGTCGTGCTCGCTCAGGACATCCGCGACCTGGACAGCTACCGGGCCGCCACACGTCGCGGGCGCGGCACCCCGCTCTCCCCCGCACGCCGTGGACAACTGTGGCCCGCGATCGAGGAGTTCGGTGCCCTCCTGCGGGAGAAGGGCACCACCACCCATCTCCAGGTGTGCTCCACGGCGGCTCGGACCCTGTCCGCGGCCGACGGTCCGGAGCTGCGCTACGACCATGTCGTCGTCGACGAGGCGCAGGATCTGCACCCGGCTCAGTGGCGTGTGCTGCGCGGGGCGGTCGCGCCCGGCAACGACGACCTGTTCATCACCGGCGACCCGCATCAGCGGATCTACGACTCACGGGTGTCGCTCGGATCTCTGGGCATCTCCGTGGCGGGGCGTACGAACCGGCTGCGCATCAACTACCGCAGTACGGAGGAGATCCTGGGCTGGTCCACCGGCATCCTCTCCCCGGTCACCGTGGAGGATCTGGGCGGCGAGGGCAGCGACAGCCTCGCCGGCTACCGCTCCCTGCTGCACGGCCGCAGGCCGCACACCGAGGGATACGCATCCGAGCAGGCCGAAGTGGCCGCGCTCGTGGAGCGGATCGGTGAGTGGATCGGCCAGGGCATCCGGCCGGCCGACATCGGCGTCTGCGCACGGTTCAACACGCTTCTGGACAAGGTGTACGACAAGCTGACGGCGGCTAACGTGCCGGTGGCGCGGGTCAGGGACAGCCCGGGGCCGGAAACGGACGGAGTCAGGCTCGCGACCATGCACGCGATGAAGGGGCTTGAGTTCCGGTGCGTCGCTGTCCTCGGCGCTACGGCGAGTGCCCTTCCCTTCGCCCGGGAGGTCACCGGTGTCGAGGTGGACTCGCTCCAGCACGGCTCCGACATGCTGCGCGAGCGGTGCCTGCTGTTCGTGGCCTGCACGCGGGCACGCGAGGCCCTACAGGTCTCGTGGAGCGGGGCGGTCAGCGAGTTCGTGCCGGACGGCGGGCGCCGCCGCTGACCGGCGTACCGAGCGCGCGCCGCTGACCGGGTATCGCGCCCGCTCGGTTACTCGGCTCGGCTACCGCTGCTCCGCTCCTCGGGAGTGAGCGCGCCGTTCCCCAGGCCGTCGCGGGCCAGCTCGGCCGCCTTCCGGCTCAGTTCCGCCACCGCGCCCATGCGCTCCTCGAACTCCTGGAGTGCCCGGAAGGCCGCTCCGTACCGGCGCTGGTCACCGATGTCCATCTGCGGAAGACGTGCTCCGCGGCCGTCGAAGCGAAAGGTGCCGCTGGAGCTCGTGGAGCGCCGGGTGTTGGCCGTGCTGTGCAGGAACCCTCGCAGGTAGTCGGTGTCGAGCTGGTCGCTCACCGACACCGGTTCCGGGTCCGCGTACTCGACGAGGCCCGCCCGCGCGAGGTCGGCGACGCTGACGGTCGGCCCCTTCAGGGACCCGGGCCCGCCCCCTGGTGCGAGGGCGGGAAGAAGGAGCGCGACCTGCCGCAGCTGCTCGTCCAACTCCGCGCGCAGGGAACGGTAATCGGCGCTGTAGTCGCGGTGTGACGCCGCCATGTGGCTCCCGGGAGTGAGATCGACGGTGTCATCGAGGAGATCGATCAGCGGCACGTCGGCGACCTGCCCGGACTCCGGATTCAGCCTTCCGTCCGGGCGGTTGTCGGTCAGGTCGACGAGTCGTACCGAGGTGGCGCCCTCCTGTGAAGAACGAGGTCGCCGCAATTGCCAGAGGTGCACGGGAAGCGCGTGGGACGCGGCGATGCCCGCGGGGAGTGCGACGACCTGTTCGAGAATGCCGCGTCGTACGAGTTCGGCACGGATACGACGCCCTCCTTTTCGGTAGGCGACGGAGGCCGGCATGACCATGAGGACCCGCCCACCGGGCGCCGTACGGCTGTAGGCATGCTGGAGCCAGGCCAGTTCACCTTCTGCCCGCGACGGCGTCCCCAGCTCCCAGCGGGAGTCGAGCAGCAGTGTCTCGCGGCCCCAGTCGGTGACACCGGCGGGCGGGTCACAAACGACGAGGTCGGCGCGGAGTTCCGGCCACTGGTCCGCACGCAGGGAATCGCCGGCGACGACGGTGACCTCGGCCCGCCCGGTGAGGCCCGCCCGGAGTTGCGCGAAGCAGGCACTGCTGGGATCGATCTCCTGTCCGAACCGCCTCGGCCCCTCCTCGGGTCCGACCGCGAGAAGGAGCGTGCCGATGCCGCAGGCGGGGTCGAACAGCGTGGCGTCGGCCGGTACATCTCCCGCGAAGTGACGTACGGCTGCGACGACTCGGGTCGAGGTGACCTGGTCGGAGCCGGCGCGCCGCACCGAATCGGTGAACCGCTCGCTGAGGCCGTGGACCACCGCGGCGGCGGATTCGGCCTCTTCCAGGCTTCTCACCAGGCGGACGACATCGGTGGAGAGCGCCGGGACCGGCTCGACTCGCGCCAGCAGCCGGACGACATCGGCAAGGCCGGTGATCATGTCGTCCCCGTGGGCGGCCCGCAGAGCCTGCCACAGCCGGACGTCGTCCGAAATCTCCTGTCCCTTGCGCTGCTTGTCCAACCACGCCTGGACCTCGGCCAGGACGAACAGCGGACCGCTCGTGCTACCGCCCGCTGGGGCGGGGAAATCCTCGTAGCGCCGCCGCCAGTTGGACACCGCTGCGCGGGTGACCCCGGCGAGACGGGCGATCTCGGAGCCGGAGACCAGCGGCTCGGAAGATGCTGAGGCAGCATTTCTCACGGGTTTCACGGGTTCACCGTACACGGAGTTCCCGAACGTCTGACCCGTTGACGTCGTACACACTTCCGTGGGGCCGGAGAGTCCGTATGCCGCGTGGCAGCGGGGCGCTCGGGGACGTACCCGCGCCCTCCATCCGCACCACAGCTCGTTTCACGCCATTGATCAGCCTCGTTTCGGAAATGACCGGACTCCTCTCGGGGACACGTGTGCATCGGCCCCACCACCACCGTTACCCTCGTCCCCCCGTGCGTCGCAGCGCGGTGAACCAAGGGGGAACAAGTGAGCACCATCCGCGAGGACCCGGACGGATACCGGATCTCCGTTGTCGACGACGACCCGCTGCGGGCCCGCCGCGAAGCTCGTGAACTGCTCGGTGAGATCAATGAGGTCGACCCGGGCGCCGCGCTGGATCTGCCCCGTCAGCGCGCGGCCGGCGGCGACACCGACAAGGGCGGGGTCTCCATGGACGCCGTCAGCCTGATGATCAGCTCCGGTTCATTCGTCGCCGCCGGGGTGCAGGTCTGGCTCGCGCGTGTCCCGCAGCGGACCATCGTCGCGACCCGTCCGGACGGGTCGACTCTGCGCATCACCGGCCGGGAGGCCCGCGACGACGACGAGCGGATCGAGCGGTTCTTCTCGAACGGCGAGGACAGTCCGAACGGCCCGAGTGGCCAGGATGACGGCAACGACTCGACAACGGAATAAGCGCGGCATGAGCGACAACGACCGGTACGCCATGCTCATCGGCGTCTCCACGTACACCAGCGACGCTTACCACGATCTCCCCGCTGTCCGCGCGGACCTGCACTACATGCGGGCCGTGCTGGAGAGTACCGAGATCGGCATGTACAACGACTGCGCGATGGTCGCGGAGCCGACCCGGGCGGAGATGCTGCACGCCGTCGAGTCGTTCCTGGAGGAGCGACAGCAGAGCGAGACGGCTCTGCTGTACTTCAGCGGGCACGGCGAGTTCTGCGAGAGCGACAACCAGCTGTACTTCCTGACCCGCGACACCGACCCGGACGATCTGCCGGGCACAGCCGTGCCGGCGGAGTTCCTGGAACGGATGCTCCAGTCCTGCCGCGCCTCCTCGAAGATCGTGCTGCTGGACTGCTGTTCCAGCGGCAGCGTGGTACAGGGCTGGACGGCCAAGGGCTCGGCGGATGCCGACGAACGGCCTGCTCCCAGTACACTCCTGCGGCCCACCGGGGTGTACTTCATCACCGCCTCCGATGCCCTCCAGGCCGCCTCCGCGATGGCGCCGGCCGGTTCCTCGCTCGGCACCTCCCGGTTCACCGGCGAGATCGTGGAGGGATTGCGCAACGGGCGTATCACGGACGGCGGCTGGATCACCCCGGACGATCTCTTCGACTACCTCACCACTCAGATGGTGCGCAGAGGCGTGCCCGAGGAACAGCGCCCGACCAAGTCCACGATCCGCGCCACTCACCGCCTGCACTTCGCCCGGAACGTCGCCAGTTCCGTCCACATCCCGCCGCCGCCCGGAGGCACCCCCGCCGACGCGCCGGACTCACCCGCCCTGCTCAAGGCGCGCGAACTGGCCGGGCTCGACGCCCGCGACGGCGTCGACTGGCAGCGGCTGCTCCGCTACTACGCCCACTGCCTCAACGCTCAGGCGGTGGCGGGCATGATGCCCGAACGCGACATGGGGCGCGATACCAAGTACTTCCTGCTGAACCGAGGCCAGGAGACCATCCAGTCGGGGCTGGCCCCGGTGCTTTCCGCTCCCTCCAACCTGTCCAAGCCGCAAGGCCGGTCATCGGGAGCGGACGGGGCGCCGGATTCCGGCACGCAGGAGTACTGGTACGGCTATCCGGCGATCACCCTGGCCGACCCGACCGGAGGCGGCGGCCGGCGGACCGGCATCCGGGTGGCACCCCTGCTCATCCAGCAGATGGAGCTGGCCCCGGACGAGGACGGTCGCGATGTGCTCCGGCCCACCGGAGTGCCGTCCCTGCACACCGGCGTGGTCACGGAGTTGCTGGGGGACGACGAAGCGGCCGACCTCATCGCCGGATGGCAGCCGACCTGGCAGGAGGGCAACGACGCGCAGATGTTGCGCGCCGTGGGCGATCTGCTGCGGGATCTGGGACTGCCTCAGCTGGAACCGCTGGAACCGTCCGCTCTCAGCGAGCGCACCGTGACACAGGCGCTGCGCTCCGGAGCACACAACGCGGCCGTGCTGCTGACGCCCTCCGGCGCGGAACGGCAAGCCACCAAAGCCCTGGTGGACAACCTTCTGGAGATTTCGACACGCACCGGGCAGATTCCCGGGACGGCGCTGGACGCGCTGCTGACCGGCGGCGAGGCGGAGGAGCGGCCGGGAGCGGCCGTCGTGGTGGCGCCGGGTCCCTGCAACGAGAGCCAGGAACGTGTGGTCTCGTCGGCGATGACACGCCCGCTGACCGTCGCCACCGGGCCACCCGGCACCGGCAAGAGCGAGGTCGTCACGGCCGTTGTCACCACCTGCGTAGCCGCCGGCCAGTCCGTCCTGGTCGCCTCCACGAACAACGAGGCGGTGGACGTCGTGGCGGAACGCTGTGACGCCATCGCGCCAGGGCTGCTCATGCGGACCGGCAACGCGGCTGCCCTGGTGCGGGAGGCGGAGAAACTGGAGCGGCTGCTCTCGGAACCCGGCCACACCCCACGGCGCGGGGCAACGACCGTGGCCGGGGAACTGCGCAACACCCGTGTGCGAGCCGAGGGGCAGCGAGCTGCCGCGGCCCGTCATGTCGACGAGGAGCTGCGGCTGCTCGAACTGCTACGGGACCGGGAGGAGATGTCGACCACGCTCGGGCTGGCCGTCACGGTCCTGGACGGGATCTGGGCGGGCGCGGACGCCGCTGTTCCGGGCCGTTGGGAGGCCAGGGCGCGGAAGGCCGCCACGGCCCGTTGGTTCGGCGGGTGGCGCAGAAGCCGAGTGATGGCCGCGTTCGTGACTGCCCTGGACTCCGGATCGGAGGGCTCGAAGGACTCTGAGGGCTTGGAGGGCTCGCGGCCCGAGTGGGCCTCGGTACGTCCGGTACCGTCCGGCCTGCTGACAGCGCTGGCCGATCTCGTATCGGTGGAACGGGAACTGCGGGAGCTCGTGCCCCTGAACGCGGCCCGGGACGAAGCGGCGTTGAAACACACGCGGCTGGAGACGGCGACCGTACTGTCGACGCTGTCGACGGAGCTGGCACAGGCCCTGTCCGGCGAGGCACTGTCACGGGGCCGTGCGCTCATGAGCCAGCGACTCCAGGCGCTGCGCCGCCGCGCGGGCTTCCAGAAGAGCCAGAAGCATCTGATGGCCCACATCAAGGGGTGGGCCATCAGCACCCACTCCGTGCGTCAGCTCGAACTCGCCCCGCAACTCTTCGACCTCGTCGTGATCGACGAGGCGAGCCAGTGCTCCATTCCCTCGGTGCTGCCGTTGCTCTTCCGGGCCCGTCGGGCGCTGATCATCGGTGATCCCATGCAACTGGGGCACATCCCCGGTGTCTCACCGCAACAGGAACAGCAGGCCCGGGTCCGGGCGGGGCTGCGTGCCGCACAGCTGGAGAACCACCGGCTCGCCTACCACGTGTACTCCACGTACCAGGCCGCCGCGCAGCACGGCGAGTCGGCGCTGCTGCTCGACGAGCACTACCGGTGTCACCCGTCGATCGCCGACATGGTCAACGGGTACTGCTACGCGGGGCAGTTGCGGGTGCTCACCGATGTGCGCCGGCAGGTGCCCGCGCTCGACCCGGTGGGTTCCGCCGAGCCGGCGCCGGCGGCCGGCTGGGTGGACGTGCCGTACAGCGAGTCGGCGCGCGGGCCCGGCGGCCGGTCATGGCGTAACCCGAGGGAGGCCGAGGCCGTGCGCGGCGTGGTGAACGAGCTGCTGGCGCGGCTCCCGAAGGATGCGACGGTAGGCGTGGTGACACCGTTCCGGGCGCAGAAGGAGGCCCTGGAGCGCGTGTTGCGGGATGAACGGGTCCGTGTGGGCACGGTGCACGCCTTCCAGGGCGGTCAACGGGACATCATGGTGCTGAGCCCGGTCGCGGCGGCCAACACTCCTCCGAGAACCGCGCATTGGGTGTCGAGCCAGGTCAACTTGTGGAACGTGGCGATCACCCGGGCCAAATCGCAGCTGATCACGGTGGGGGGCCACGCCTTCTGGCAGGGGCAGGCGGGGCTGCCCTCTCTGCTGGCGACACGGTCGGCGGCTCTGGGGGCCGGTGGCGACGATCACGACGGAGACACCGGACCGTCCGCCGGTGCGGCACCGGGAGAAGCGGCGCAATTCCGGGAGGAACTCGCGGATCGCCTCCAGGGCTACCTCGGCGCACAGGGGATCACCGACCTGGAGCGTTCGGCGGTGGTCGGTGGTCACGCGGTGGACCTGCTTTTCACATCGGGCGAGACCAACACCGCGGTACTGATCGACCCGGGCCCTCCACCCGGCCACGACCCGGCGCGGCATCTGCGACTGGCGCACGCGCGGGGCGACCTGCTGACCGATCTGCCGTCCGGTGGCACCGGGGCGAAGCCGGGGCCGGTGGGGCGGGTCGTACGGGTACCCGCATGGCGCATCCTGGCGGGCGACCAGCTGCTGGAGCCGCTGTTCCGCCACGACGCCGCGGACGGCACGGACGGAACACCTAGGAGCCACTGAGGAACAACGACCGACGCACGGGGCGAACGCTGATAGCCCCCCAGGCCCGGAAGGGCGGTACGGGCTCATGAGCGGCAACCGCGATCTCCCCACTGCCCCGGCCCGGTTGAAGCCCCCGCGGGCGATGCCGGAAAGCACCATGCCCCCCTCAGGCGCTGGAAGAATCGAACGCACCCTCGACCGCCTGCCGGACCTCCGGCTAGCCTGCCCACCCGAACAACTCGTCCGTGGGCCTGGCACCTTGCAGCCCGGATCGGTTTCCCGCCTGTCTTCTTCCAGCCAGTGCCGTCCGCCACCACGCCCTCCGGAGGGAACACGTGGACCAGCTCCCGCTGAATCAGGCTGTCTGCCCCTACCGCATCGACCCCACAGGCTCCGACATACACAAGGAGAACGAACGGCTGAGCGCCCTGGGCCCGGCGACGCGGGTCGAGCTCCCCGGCGGGGTCATGGCGTGGTCGGTCACCGACCACGCTCTGGCCAGGCGTCTGCTCACCGACCCGCGGGTCTCGAAGAACGCGCGCCTGCACTGGCCCGCGTACCGCGACGGCACATTACCGGAGGACTGGGCATTACGGATCTGGGTCGACGCCGACAACGCCCTGACCGCGTACGGCGAAGAACACACACGCCTGCGTCGCCCCCTCGCGGCAGCCCTCAGCCCTCGTCGCGTCCGGGCACTCACCGAGACCATCGAGGAGATCACCCATGGCCTCCTCGACGATCTGGTGTCCGTGTCGGCGTCCGCGCCCGGCTCTCCGGTCGACCTGCGGGAACGGTTCGCCTGGCGGCTTCCTCTCCAGGTCGTCAACCTCATCCTGGGTGTGCCCGACGAGATGCACGACCGTTTCCGGAACGAGATCGGCGGCCTGTTCGCCACCAACCTCGACGTCGCCGTGGCCGCCGCGCACCGCCAGGCCATCTTTCAACTGCTCCGGGAACTCATCGACATCAAGCGCGCGACGCCGGGTCCCGATATCACCAGCACCCTCATCGGGACGCACGACACCGAGACCGGCACCCGGCTGACGCAGGAAGAACTGGTGGGCAGCCTGCTGCTGCTGATCGGCGCGGGCCACGAGACCACCGTGAACCTCATCCACCACGGCGTCCTGGCTCTCCTCGACCACCCGGAGCAACTCGCCCTCGTCCGGGCCGGACAGGTCACCTGGGCGGACGTTGTGGAGGAGACCCTGCGCTACGAGGCACCCGTCGCCAACCTGCTGATGCGCTTCCTCGTCGAGGACGTCGTCGACGCGGAGAGCGGGCAGTCCTTCAGCCGAGGTGAGGCCGTCGTCATCAACTACGCGGCCATCGGCCGTGCTCCCGACGTGCACGAGAGCCCCGACCTCTTCGACGTCACCCGGCCCACCCGCGCCCAGCACATGGCCTTCGGATACGGAGCCCACCTGTGCGCCGGAGCGGAACTCGCCCGGCTGGAAGGCCAGATCGCCCTGAAGGCCGTGTTCGAACGCTTCCCGGACCTGGCCCTCGCCGAGCCCTCCTCCGGGCTCCGTCCCGTGGAGTCGTTCATCTCGAACGGCCACCAGACGCTCCCCGTCACCCTTCACCCGACCCGCCTGTCCGACCCCGGCACCGGACAGGCCGTCTGACCGTCCGGTCGGACGAACGGACACGTTGTAGGGTCCCCGCACCCCGGAGACCCTACGAGGCCTCAGCTCAGAGCTTCGCGCCGAAGTCCTGCGTCCAAAAGGTGCCGGACCTCCTCACATAGCCGACGCCCATGTGCCTGAACGAACAGTTGAGGATCTTCATCCTGTGGTCAGGGGAGTTCATCCAGGAATCGACCACGCCGACGGCGGTGAACTGGTCGACGGCGATGTTCTCGGCCAGCGACTTCCAGCCGGTATAGCCCGCTTCCTCGGCCCTGTTCTCCAGCGAGCTGCCATCGGTGCCGGTGTGCTCGACGAAGTCATGGTTCGCCATGTCGGACGAGTGGCGCTGGGCGGCTCTGTTGAGTGCGGCGTTGCTCCTGAGAGCCGGGCAGCCGGCTTTGGCCCTTTCGGCGTTGGTCAGTTTGATCACGGCCGCCCGCATCGACGCGGCGGTGGAGGCCACCGACGCGGGCGCGGCCAGCAGCGCGCTGGACGCGACGGCGCCGACCAGGACCGCCGTCAGGTAACGGGGGTCTGACATAGCTCTTCTCCCATCATCGCAAGGAACTACGGCCCCCCAGATCGTTGGCATCGGCAATACGTTCGGAAACGGCCGTGGTCTTCCAGAGCCGCACAGAGTGGTGACGTGACGTAGACCAGACGTGCTGCATGAGCTTGCCGTCGACCGACGTGAGGCCTACCGCCTCGAAGGCCATCTTCCAGGCAACTCCCCCCTCTCCGAGGAAGCGACTCACCGGCCCGCTCCACGACACATACAGCCGGTCACGCCTCGGCAGCAGCTGCTCCTTCTTGCCTCAGCCAGAGCAGGGGATCACGGTGAGCGTGGTCAGCCCGTACGCGGACCAGGTCGCCTGCTCCCACTCGGCCGGGCCCGGCACTACGTACGGCATGGTCATCGCCGCCTGGACCAGGAGCGCGGTCCCGATGCCGACCACCAGGGGTTCGGCCGCCCCGGTGCCCGGCCGCGCTCCCACCACGTCCTTGCACCCCTTCCGTGCGCCCCTTCGTCTGTCCACTACCGCTCGCAGCCCACTTCCTTTTACTTCACGTCCTGTTCCGGCCGAGCGCAGGACCCCGATGAGCCGGAACTCGCCTGGATGTTTGTCAACTCCATTGATTTTCTTGTGACTTGTGGGACCAAGGCAGTCGGCCGTAGTTGGTCTCCGTGTTATCCGCAGTGTCGCTCCTTCGTTCCCGCTCGACCAACAACCCCCGCTTCGAACGGAGTTCGCGTGACAAGACGTCGTGTCCCGGCTTGGGCGGGCAGCGCCCTCGCGGCCGTCCTGCTCGTCACCACCCAGAGCGGTATATCCACCGCCCTCTCCTTGTCCACTGCGGCTGACGCCGCCGCCTCCACGACCGCCGCTCCCACCGTTCCCGCCGCTCTCCAGGGCAAGCGGTTCACACTCGTCACCGGTGACATCGTCACCGTCGAGACGCCCGGTGACGGAGCCCGCATCGATGTCGAACCGGCCCCGGGACGCGAGCGCGTCGGCTTTCTTCGTACCAGGACGGGCCAGGACGACATCAGCGTCATCCCCACCGACGTGGCCCCGCTGCTCGCCTCCGGCCAGGTCGACGAACAGCTCTTCAGCCTCAGCGCGTTGGAACGCTTCGGCCTCGACGACAAGGCCGACGGCACAGAACACGCGGGCGGCCTGCCGCTGATCATCCGGCACAGCGGCGACCGGTTGCCCAGCGCCACCCGCGCCGAGGTCACCGCGCGGGACACCGTCGCGCTGGAATCGATCGACGCCACCGCCGTGACCCGCCCGAAGAGCGACCGGGGCGAGCTGTGGCGGACCCTCACCACTTCGGCCAAGGGCACGGAGCGCGGACTGCGCCCCACCGTCCAGACCGTCTGGCTGAACACCCCGATCGAAGTCACCTCAGCCGAAGCCACGTCAACCGACGTCGCGTCACCCGAAACCACCTCAGCCGAAGCCACCGACGCGCGAAAGGCGGCGGACGACCCGGAGACCACCCCGGAAGGGGACGTGGCGGTCGACGACCTGGTGGGTCAGATCAACGCGGACGGCCTCAAGGCGCGCGGCCTGGACGGCAGGGGCGTCCGCGTCGCCGTCCTCGACACCGGCGTGCGCACCACCCACCCCGACCTGACGGACCGGGTCTCGGCGTCCGCGAACTTCACCACCTCGGGCGGCGGGACCGAAGACATCGACGGCCACGGCACCCACGTCGCGGGCATCATCGGCGGCACGGGCGCGGCGTCCGACGGGAAGTACGCCGGTGTCGCCCCCGGGGCCGAGATCCTCAACGGCCGGGTGCTGTCCGGCCCCCTCAACCAGCTCTCGCAGATCATCAACGGCATGGAGTGGGCGGCCGACCAGGGCGTCGACATCGTCAACATGTCCGTCGGATCGACCGCGTTGAGCGACGGCACCGACCCCTGGTCGCTGGCCACCGAGGCGTTGCTGGACCGGGGAGTGCTCCCGGTCGTCTCGGCCGGCAACAGCGGGCCCGGGTCGTTCACCGTCACCCCGCCCGCCGCCGCCGAGGGCGCCCTCGCGGTCGGCGCGGCCGGCGGCGACGACACCGTCGCCTCCTTCTCCAGCCGTGGTCCCCTCTTCGGGGACGACACCGTCAAGCCCAACGTGAAGGCGCCGGGCGTCGCCGTGACCGCCGCCCGTGCCAAGGGCACCCCGATCGGCGACACCGAGCGCGAGGGCCCCGTAGGTCCGGTCGACGACAACTACACCCGCCTGTCGGGTACGTCGATGGCAGCGCCCGCGACCGCAGGCGCGGCGGCGCTCGTCATGCAGGCACACCCCGACTGGAAGCCCCGACAGGTTGCCCAGGCCCTCGTCTCCAGCGCCCGGCCCAGTGCCGACGAGTCGGTGTACGACCAGGGCTCCGGCATGATCGATGTGGAACGCGCCCTCGACCAGCCGGTGGTGGCGACGAGGACCACCGTGGACTTCGGCCGCCTCGCCTGGCCCCGTACCGACGGCACCACCCGCGAGGTGACCTTCGCCAACACCTCCGACTCCCCCGTCTCGCTGGACCTCGCCCTCGACGTCACCTCGACGCGCGGCAACCTGCCCACCGGCCTCCTCGGCCTGAGCGAGAACAAGCTGACCGTCCCGGCCCACGGCTCGGCCCCCGTGACGGTCGAGTTCCGGGACAACGGCATCCGTACCGGCGGCGCGCTCTCCGCCGTCCTGACAGCCAGGAGCGGCGACGGCTCCACGACGGCCCGGGCCCCGGTCGGGCTCACCCTGGAACCCGAGAGTTACGACCTGACCGTCCACCTCCGCGACCAGCTCGGCGAACCGGCCAGTGACATTTCCCTGGTCAGCCTCATGCCGCTCGACCGTGCCCTGGTGCCGTACGAGAGGCCGATCGTGGCGACCGACGACTCCACCATGAAGCTGCGGGCGCCCGCCGGGGCGTACGGCATCGCGGCGATCATCAGCCGCTACGGACCGGACAGTTACTGGTTCGCCAGCGACCACGTCCTCGCCGGTGAACCCCTCATAGGGGTGACGGGGTCGACCGAGATCACCCTCGGCGGCACGGCGGCCCGCAAGCTCGGCAACACGGTCGACAACCAGAACGTCGAGCGGATCTTCCAGGACGCCGGCATCCGCCAGAAGCAGACGACGGCCCCGGACGGGCAGAGCCGGCCGACGAGCACCGAGATCTCCGTGCGCTACAACCACCGTCCGCCCACCTACTGGGCGGTGCCCTCCACGACCCGTACGGACGCCTCCACCTACACGACGTTCCACCGCGAGGACCTGGCCGAGGGATACCAGTTCGACGAGCACGCCAGTGACGGGTACAGCTACCCCACCGCCACCGGACCGGTCTACTACCTCGCCGCCGTCCGGGAGGGCGGCATCCCGGCCGACCTCACCGGGCGGATCAGTGACTCCGCGCTCGCCCGGACCGAGGCCCACTACGGCGCGGCCGAGCAGACCGGAGCCCTCGACCGGCCGTTCCCGCTCAAGTCGAAGCTGGCCGCGGCGACCCTGAAGGGCATCGGCTCCTCCGGCCGCCGGGTCAACGTACCCTCGCCGGGCACGCGCACGGAGTACTACACCGCCTCCAAGGACGTCACCTGGTACCAGGAGCTGCGCAAGTTCTGGCAGAACGCCGACAGCGTCAGCCCGTTGACGGTCGGCGCCCTGTTCACCGAGCCCGAGGCCTTCCGGCCCGGACGCCGCACCGAGTACTGGAACCACCCGGTGGGCGCCCCCGCCCTCGCCGCCGACGGCCGCCAGCTCACCCGCGTCGGCGACACCGTCACCCTCGACCTGCCGATGGTCGGCGACTCCGACCGACGGCACCTGTCCATGACCGACGACGTCTACGCCACGTACGACTACACCCTCAGCCGGGACGGCGAACAGATCGCCAAGAGCCGTGACGGAGCCAAGGAGTTCCCGCGGAACACAGCGCTCGCCGCCTGGCAGGTTCCGGCCGGCACGGGCACGTACACCCTCAAGGCCCATGCCGACCGCGGCAATTGGAACGGCACGGCCACCGACGTCGAGGGCGTCTGGACCTTCGACTCCGCGACGGTCGCCGAGGACAGGACGGCGGCACTCCCCCTCACCAGCGTCCGCTTCACACCGAAGGTCGACGAGTGGTCCCGCTCCGGGCACAACCGGGTCGTCGCCGTTCCGTTCGGCATCCAGCGCACCGGCGACCAGCCACGCGGCGGGCTGCGCGCGCTGACCGTCGAGGCGTCCTTCGACGGCGGTACGACCTGGAAGCGGGTGCGGGTGGTGAAGAACCGGGCGCTGATCACACACCCGGATCTCGCCACGCTGCCCGCCGAGCACATCGACCGCAACGGTCATGGCTACGTCAGCCTGCGGGTCAGGGGAGCGGACCGTGTGTCGTCCTTCGAGGTGACGGTCAAGAAGGCGTACAAGCTCAAGACTTCCTGACACGCCGGAGTGCTGGACGGCCGCGCGAAAACGTGCGGATTGAGCGGCAGGGGCGCCGAGCAGGCGGTGCCGGACAGGGACGCGGCCGGCACCGCGGACAACGTCACGGAGTGTCGTCACAGTCCTGAGTACCGGAGCCGCTCGTCCGGATCCTGCCGGGCTCACGTACCGCGGCTCTCCGGCCTCACGTACCGCGGCTCTCCGGCCTCACCTGCCGCGGCTCTCCAGGCTCACGTGCCGCGGTTCTCCGGCCTCACCTGCCGGAATCCGCCCCGTCCGCCGCCCGGTCCTCGGGGAGCAGGCTGGAAATCGGCACCTCACTCACACCACGGTCGGCCAGCGCCCGGGCACGGACCCCGGCCAGGTGCGTCACATGGTCGAGCAGGCGGGCGCGGGCGCGCTCCGGCTGCTGATCGCGGATCGCCTCGAAGAGCGCCATGTGCTGGGCCTGGATGAGATCGCGGTCGAGGAGTTCCACGAAGACCGTATTGGTCAGCGGGCGCACGAGGTGCACCGAGGTCATCGCGAGTTCGAGGATGCGATTGCCGGACGAACGCGTGATGGCGGTGTGGAACTCGAGGTCGGTGGCCAGCCATGCGGCCATGTCGATCGTCGGGTCCAGGGCGCGATCGAGGGGGGCGGCCATCGCTTCGAGGTCCTGCTCGGTGCGCCGTTCCGCGGCCAGGGCCACGCACTGCAGTTCCAGGGCCACGCGCGCCTCGTCCACCTCACCGACGGACACGTCGCCCGCCCGGAACCAGAGCATGATCGCCTCGCTGAGGCGCGAGGCGACATCCTCGGCCGCGGGCACCACCACATAGGTCCCGCCCGAGCTGCCCCGGGTGGAGCTGATCATGCCGCTCGCGAAGAGCAGCTTCAGCGCTTCGCGTGCCGTGCCACGGGCGACGTCGAAGGCCGCCGCGAGCTCCAGCTCCGTCGGCAACCGGTCCCCGGGCTCCCACTGCCCGGCGAGGATCGCCTGACGCAATTGCTTCGCGATCTGACCCGACGCGTCGCGTCGGGTCAGCGCCTCGGGTGTGAACACAGGCATGTCTGCCTCCCCCACGGCCCCTCCTCCAAAGAGATCTGTTCGTTACCTACGACACACTTGCATGACACCGCACAGCCACTACTGTCCAATGTTAGACATTGAATGTCGGACTGATCGTTCGCTCCCCCAGGCTACCGCCACACCCCCGCCCACTGGGTGCCGTGCTCGGATCGCCCACCCCGCGGCCGCACAACACACCGCATCGCGAGACCGCATCGCGCTCGGTGGACGCGGCAGCGCCCCCCTGTCACGAAAGCCCCACCACGAAGCCCGTCACGAAAGGCAGACACCCCGATGAGCACCCATATCGACCTGAACTGTGACATCGGCGAGGGCTTCGGCCCTTGGCAGATGCCGGCCGACACCGAGCTCATGGAGATGGTCAGCACCGTGAACGTCGCCGCCGGGTTCCACGCCGGCGATCCCTCCACCCTCCGCGCCACCGTCGACCGGGCAGCCGGGCACGGGCTGGACATCGGCGCACATGTGGCGCTGCCGGATCTGGTCGGCTTCGGCCGGCGTCGCATGGATCTGTCCGCGCAGGAGGCCTACGACATCTCCCTCTACCAGATCAGCGCGGTCGCCGGGTTCGCCCGCGCTGCGGGAACCACGCTGACGCACGTCAAACCGCACGGCGCGCTGTACATGATGGCCAGCGCCGACAGGGCGATCGCGGACGCGATCGCCCGCGCCACGGCGGCCGTCGACAGCTCGCTCCGGCTCTTCCTGCTCGACGCCCGCTTCGCCGACCACGTCCTCGGCACGTACGGAGTCCACGTCGAGCCCGAAGGCTTTCCGGACATGGCGTACGCACCCGATGGGCAGCTCGTGCTCGAACGGACGAAGGCGCCCCGGCCACCGGAACAGGTGGCGCACCGTGCCGTGCGGATGGCGACCGAGAACGTGGTCGACGCGAGCGACGGCTCCGTGGTCCCGGTCCGCGCCCGCACGCTGTGCCTGCACAGCGACGCGCCGAACGCCGCCGCGACCGGCCGGGCGGTGCTGGACGCCTTCGCCGCGCACGACATCACCGTGCGCTCCCTCAGCAGCCTCGCCTGACGCCCTTCAGCCTCGTCCGACGCCCCGCCCTCAGCCCTCCATCGCCCGGAACCCTCGCAGGAGCACACCATGACGGAACACTTCGCCCTCGACGAGACCACGATCGCCGACGTCCACACCGCGTACCGGGCCGGAACGCTCACCGCCCGCGCCCTGGTGCAGGCCTACCTCGACCGGATCGCCGATGTCGACACCGTCGGCGCCGGAGGCCCGGAGCTCAACTCGATCCTCGCCGTCAACGCCGCCGCGCTCGCCGACGCGGACACGCTCGACGAACGGCTGCGGACCACCGGCGAGCTCTCCGGCCCGCTGCACGGGATTCCCGTCGTCCTGAAGGACCAGATCGAGACCGCCGGACTGACCACCACGTACGGTTCGCAGACCGCGAAGCACAACGTGCCGGACCGTGACGCGACGATCGTCGGCAAACTGCGGGAGGCCGGCGCGATCATTCTGGCCAAGACCACCATGCCGGACTTCGCCACCTCCTGGCACTCGACCTCCACGGTCAGCGGTCTGACCCGTAACCCTTACGCGCTCGACCGCGACGCGGGCGGCTCCAGCAGCGGTACGGCCGCCGCGGTCGCCGCCAATCTCGCGACGGTGGGCATCGGCGAGGACACCGGCGGTTCGATCCGGCTGCCCGCGTCCTTCTGCAACCTCGTCGGACTGCGCGTGACGCCGGGCCTCATCAGCCGCGACGGCATGTCCCCCTTGGTGGAACCCCAGGACACCCCGGGGCCCATGACCAGGACCGTCACGGACGCCGCGATCCTGCTCGACGTCCTCGCCGGATACGATCCGGCCGACCCGTACACCGCCACGGCGGCGATCGCACGGAACCGGACCAGCTATACGGACGCCCTGACCCCGGACGCGCTGCGCGGGGCCCGGATCGGGGTGCTGCGGCAGGCGTTCGGCAGCGCCGATGACCCCGAGGCGGAAGCGGTGAACTCCGTGATCGGCGCCGCCCTCGACCTGATCGTGGCGGGCGGAGCCGAACTCGTCGATGTCGAGGTCCCCGATCTGGACCACTACGTCGCCTACACCTCGGTGTACTTCTCCCGTTCCCGCGCCGATATGGACGCGTTCCTGGCGAGCCGCCCCGGGATCAAGGCCACCTCCGTCGCCCAGGTGCACGCCGACGGCCTCGCCCACCCCAACCTCGACCTGTTCGCCGGAATCGCGACCGGCCCGGCCCACCCGGCCGACGACCCCGAGTACTACCAGCGGCTGGAAGCCCGCGAACGGTTCCAGCGCGACATCATCGGTGTCATGGCCACGCACCGCCTCGACGCGCTGTGCTTCCCCGACGTCCGCATCGCGGCACCGACGCACGCCGACGTGCTCGCCTCGCGCTGGACCTGTCTGGAGTTCCCGACCAACACCGTTATCGCGTCCCAGCTCTGGATGCCTTCCGTCACCGTCCCGGCCGGATTCACCGCCGACGGCCTGCCCGTCGGGCTGGAGCTCATGGCCCTCCCGTACCAGGAGGCGGACATGCTGGCACTGGCCTACGGAGTCGAGCGGGCCACCGGCTCCCGGCGCGCACCGGAGTCGCGGTGACCTTTGAACGCGCCCCCGTCGTCGCTCCACCGTATGCCTCAGGCACCCCCTCACGCCTCACGGTTTGATGCCGTCGACGCCGACCGCCCGTCTCCAGCAGATCCTCTTCTACCGCGAGCTCGGCAGCGGCAGTTGCGTGAAATTCCGTAGTCTCCCCGCCGAACCGCCACCCCGCGGACGGGCGGTGGCGTCACGGGCCCAGCCGGGAACTGGTACGCACCGCGGCCTTGTTCATCACCGAACTGGGCCAGGGGGTCGCCGACGCGATGCGCCGACGGCAGGAACAGGCGAACTGGCCCGCCCTGCACGGCTTCAACACGGCACCGGTGCCACGCTCCTCAGACTGGCGTTCGGCCTGAGGGCGTGTGGCATGCGGCGGAGGGGCCGGTGGCCGGCGGTTACAGCTGCCCAGGTGGCGCGTAGCGGTAGAAGAAGGGCCCGATCCTGCCGGGCGGAACGGCCACATCCCCCCAATTGGTTGACGTATCAATAAAACTGATGCAAGGATGTTGCTGCGTCAACAAAACAGAAAAGCCGTCCGGTACCCCGGGACCCTCTCAGGAAAGGACAACGCCCCGCCATGACTCTCTGGAGCGCGGAGATCGATCGCCTTCGTCCCGTCATACGCGCCGAGGGACGCACGATGGTGGAGGCCATGTCCCCCGCATTCACCGCCGTGTTCCCCGGCGGCATGACCCAGGGGTACGACGCCGAGGCCCTGGACGATCTCCGTCGGCAGCTGTCCACCCCTGGACAGGATCAGGCCGTCGACCGGTACATCGAAGGACCGCGCGGTCCGATCAGGCTGCGTACCTTCGTGCCGGTCCGGCCCGCCCGCGCGGTGCTGCTGAACATCCACGGTGGCGGCTTCATCATGGGCTCCCCCGAGATGAACGACGGCCTCAACGCTTTTCTCTCCCGGACACTGGACCTCGCGGTCGTCTCGGTCGACTACCGCCTCGCCCCCGAGCACCCCTGTCCGGCGGCCCACGACGACTGCGAGACGGCCGCGTCCTGGCTGATCGACCATGCCGGCACGGAGTTCGGCACGACGCGGCTCCTGATCAACGGGGAGTCGGTGGGAGCCAACCTCGCGGCAGCCACCCTGCTGCGACTGCGCCGCCGGGGAACCGTGGACCGATTCGCCGCCGCGGTCCTGGAGTTCGGGGTCTACGACCTGTCGGGCACTCCCAGCGCCCAGGAGGAGACGGACCACGACGTACTGAGCGCGACGGTACTGCGCGGCATGATCGACGTGGCCCATCCGGAGCTGTCGCCCACCCAGCGCCGCGACCCTGACCTGTCCCCGCTCTACGCCGACCTGACAGGGCTGCCGCCCGTCCTGTTCGGAGTGGGCACCGCGGACCACCTCGTGGACGACACCCTTTTCCTGGAGCGGCGCTGGGACATGGCCAACCGCAATACGACACTCCTGGTCTACCCCGACGCCCCGCACGGCGGCACCGGCCTGCCGTCCGTACTGCCCCACTGGCAGCCCGCATTGCTGACATTCCTGGACTCGCGCCTCGCCGACACGGAGACGGCGGGTGACGGGGAACCGCGTCCCTGACGGCCTTCGGTGCGACCCCATCGGCGGGGTCCGACCGCGGGCCCGGTCCGGGGCATGCCCCTGGGTGTCGACCGGCCGGAGGCCGTGCTCCACGGGGACGACACCGAGGACGTGCCGAGGGGTGGGACCACACAGCCGGCCAGGGCGCCACGCTTCTCAGGCGCGCCCCTCGACCCCCTCCACCGCGGACACGATCCGCCCCAGGAACCCTCCGAGCGTTTTCATCTCATCCGTGTCCAGCGGGTCGAAAAACAGCTGTCGCACGATTTCCACATGCCCAGGTGCGGCTGCTTCGATGGTCTCTCTGCCCTTTTGGGTCAGACGCACCATCGAGCCACGGGCGTCGTCCTCGCACGCTTCCCGTACGACCAGTCCGCGTTTTTCCATCCGGCTTATCTGGTGGGACAGCCGACTCCGCTCCCAGTCGACCTCCGCACCGAGTTCCCGGGCCCGCAGGACTCCGCCCTCTGTCTCCGACAGGGGGGCGAGGAGGGCGTAGTCGGCGGCCGAGATACCGGAATCCTGCTGCAACTGCTGATCCTGGGCGCGCTGGAGGTCGCGGCACAGTCGGCGGTACGCGGCCCAGATCTCGGCCTCGCCCGGGGTAAGCCATCGCGGTTCGGACATATGCAGACACTACCAGCTTGTTGACGCATCACCAAAATGGCCTGGAATTCCCCGGCCCCCTTCACCCAGGAATCCGGTGTCTCCATCGGCTGTCGCAACCGTGCGGACCATCATTCGCAACCAGGACGCGCCCCGCAAAAGAAGGTCACCCCGTAAAGGGTGTGACACGGGAGGTTTCCTCATGACTACGTAATGGTTGCCGATGTCGCGGCGGGGGTCCGGCTGGAAGGGTCGCTGGTGGCGGTCGCAGTCAAGGCCGCCGCCGCTACGACCACGGAGACGAACATGGCAGCCAACGGCATCACCTACACCGGAATCGACGCGCTTCTGGAGCCCTCGAAGTCGGTGCTGCTGCTGATCGACCACCAAGGCGCCCAGTTCGCCGGTATGCGCAGCATGGACGCCACCCTGGTGGTCAACAACGTCACCGCCCTGGCCAAGGGCGCCAAGCTGTTCGACGTACCCACCATCCTGACCACGGTGGTCGAGGAACGCGGCGGCCACCTCATCAGCCAGCTCCAGGACGTCTTCCCCGAGCAGGCCCCCATAGACCGCACCACGATCAACACCTGGGAGGACCAGCGGGTCGTGGACGCGGTCGCCGCGACCGGCCGCAAGGACCTGATCATGGCCGGTCTGTGGACCGATATCTGCCTGGCCTGGCCCGCCATCCACGCACTCGCCGACGGCTACCGGGTCTTCGCCGTCACGGACGCCTCCGGCGCCGTCTCCAACGAGGCCCACGAACGCGGCATCGAGCGCATGATCCAGGCCGGTGTCATCCCGACGTGCTCCGGAACCGTCATCGCCGAGTGGCAGCGGGACTGGGCACGCGAGGAGACCGTACCCGGCATGACCGAGATCCTCCTCCAGCACGGCGGTGCCTTCGGCACCAGCCTGGCCTGGGAGCTCCAGCTCCTCGGCCAGAACAAGGACTGAGGAGCATGGGCCCCTCCGCCGCCGAGGGGCCCGAGGGGCCCCATGTTCGTGGTCCTTCCCTACGACGTCAGGCCGCTGGAGGGGAGGGCGATCAGGGCCGTGCGCGGCAGCAACGGGAGTGAGGGCAAGGCGGGCTGAAGGACGACGCCACTGAGCGGGGGACACGGGGAAGGTGCCACCCGCGCCGTCAGCATCGTCTTCCGACAGCGCGGGTGGCGGCAAGCAGGGGGCGGCTCAGTGGGCCGTCTGGCCGCCGTCCACGACGAAGACGCCGCCGGTGGTGAAGGACGCGGCCGGAGAGGCAAGGTGGAGCACCATGCCGACGATCTCCTCGGGATCGGCCGCCCGCCCCATCTGCGGTCCGGCCAGGACGATGTCCCGCTTGCCCGGGTCGTCCAGCCAGGGCTGGGTCATCGCGGTCCTGGTGAGGCCGGGAGCGAGCGCGTTGACCCGGATGCCGGCCTTGGCGTAGTCGACGGCGGCGGCCTTGGTCAGGCCGATCACACCGTGCTTGGCCGCCACGTACGGCGCCATGTCCGGGTCGCCGATAAGACCGGCGATCGAGGCGGTGTTGACGATGGCGCCGCCGCCCGCCCCGGCCATGTGCGCGATCTCGTACTTGAGGGAGAGGAAGACGCCCTTGAGGTCGACCGCGATCGCCTTGTCCCAGTCCTCCTCGGACTGCTCGGCCAAGGGCGCGGGTGGCACGAAGACGCCCGCGTTGTTGAAGGCGATGTGCAGATCGCCGTAGGTGGCCACGGTCGTGGACACCAGGTGCTCCACGTCGCGCGCGCGTGTGACGTCGGTCGGGACGAACAGACCCGTGCCGCCCTCCTTCTCGATGAGGGCGACGGTCTCGCCGCTGCGTTTGTCGATGTCACCGATGACGACGGTGGCGCCCCGCCGGGCGAATCCGAGGGCGGCGGCGCGTCCGATGCCGCCGGCTCCCCCGGTGATGAGGACGATCCTGCCGGTGAAGTCGAAGAACGGGTCCGTCACAACTGTTCAGCTCCTGATGGGAAGGGCACGGGGAGGGTCGGGGGTGTCCGCCCGGGGGCCTGGTGGGGTGAGAAGACGGTGCGGCGCTTCGCGTGCCGGTGCCCCCACCAGGGTTCGGTGCGTCAGAAGGTCACTCCGACGGTCACTCAGAAGGCCGCGGCGTCAGAAAGTGACGGTGATCTTGCCCTTCACGTGGTGGCCGACGAAGTCGAGCAGGGCCTGACGGGCTTCGGCGAAGGGGTAGTTGGCGTCGATCGGAATACGCAGCTCACCCTCGACGGCCTGAGCGGCGAGCGACGCCAGACGCCCTTCGGTCGCGCGCGTGCCGCCGTACAAGGCGGTGACGTCGCGGTCGAAGGCGGGCGGACCGCCGAGCGGGGAGACCAGGCGGCCTCCGGGCCTCGCCGCCGCGGCGGTGGCGGTGAGGGCAGGACCGGCGTTGGCCATGTCGAACACGACGTCGACTCCGCCGGGCACCAGGCGGTGGGTCTCCTCGGCGATGTCCACGGCCCGGTAGTCGAGGACATGGTCGGCGCCGAGGCCGCGCAGGAACGCCTCGTCGTCGGCGCGGCCGGTGGCCAGCACGGTCAGCCCCGCCCGCCGGGCGAGCTGGACGGCGTACGAGCCGACGCCGCCCGTCGCACCGACGATCAGGCCGGTGGAGCCGCGGGGCACGTCGGCGAGTTCGAGCAGCGCGGCGGCGGTGAGGGCGCCGGTGGGCAGGGCGGCTCCCTGCGCGGGCGTAAGTTCCGCGGGTCGTCGGACGGCGGAGGGGGCGTCGTCGATCACCACGTACTCGGCGAGGGCGCCGGAGGCGACGCCGTTCCAGGCGATGACCGGGTCCCCGGGGACGAACCGGGTGACGCCCTCCCCCACGGCTTCGACCGTGCCGCTGACGTCGACTCCGGGGACGAACGGGTGGGTCACCGGGATGGCGTCCCGCATGGCGCCGGTGACCAGCGCCTTGTCCACGGCGTTGAGGGCCGCGGCCTCCAGGCGGACGAGGAGTTGTCCGGGGCCGGCGACCGGTGTGGGCAGTTCCGCGATCTCAAGCTCTTCCAGTGGCCCGTAGGACCACGCGACCAGCGCCTTCATATCCGCTCTCCTCCAACAGTCGTTTGTTGACACATCAACAGTAGCCCATATGATTGACGTGTCAACATCCACCGTCGGGCTGGGGGGGACGCATGCGGGGAGCCGCGTCGACACGTTCGTCACGTTCGCCACGTCAAGGGGAGGACACCAGGGGCGAGTTGTACGGCAGAGCCCCTCAGATCGCCGCGCTCAGGCGGCTGGTACAGGACGCTCTGAAGGGCCACGGCGGGTCGATGGTCCTGGACGGGGAGCACGGTGTCGGCAAGAGCGCCCTACTGGAGCACGTACGCACCACATCGCCCGGCCTGCGTGTCGTACGGGTGGCGGGCACCGGCGCCGAACGGCGACTTCCGTACGCGGCCCTGCAGCGCGTGTTCGCCGCGCTGCGCGACCACGTGCCCCGGCTGCCGCCCCGGCAGCGGGAGACCGTGGAGGGCATGATGACCCAGGGGGCCATGGGCGCTGCGGGGCCCTTTCCGGGGCCGCGCGCCGACCACCCCGACGCCCTGCAGATCGGCCTGGCGCTCCTTCAGTTACTGTCCACGGCCGCCGCCGAACAACCGCTGCTGTGCCTCCACGACGACGCCCACCTGTTGGATCAGCCGTCGCGCGAGGCCCTGGCCATCGCCGCGCGTCGATGCGGCGACGCGCGGGTGGCCTGCCTCTTCACGCTGGCGTCGGCGCACTCCGACGACTGCCCCGAGCTGGCCTCGTTTCCCCGTATGCGACTGTCCGGGCTGATGGACCGGGACGCACTCGCGTTGCTGCGCGCCCACCTGCCCGCTCCGCTCGATCCGTCCGTCTGCGAGCGGGTCGTCGCCGACTCCCATGGCAACCCGCGGGCGCTGCTGGCCGTACCGCACGCGCTCTCCCCGACGGAGATGGCATCCGTACGGCCCCCGGCGCGGGAGTCGGACGGGTGGCTGCCGCCGGACTGGATGCGCGACGCGGTGAACGGCCTGCCGGACTCGGCGCGCCTGGTGCTCCTGGTGGCCGCGGCGGAACCGCTGGGGGACCCGGTGACCGTACTGCGGGCGACCGAGGCGCTCGGGCTCCACGGCGCCGAGGTGACCGAGGCGGAGTCCTCCGGGCTGATCGCGTTCGGACCGGGCGTACGGTTCGCCCATCCCCTGCTGCGGACGTATGTCTACGCGCGTGCGTCCGTCACGCGGCGCCGGCTGGTTCACGGCGCGCTGGCGGACACCTGCGACGTCCTCCGCGTTCCCGAACAGCACGCCTGGCACCTCGGGCAGGCCGCGGCCTCGTTCGACGAGCGCGTGGCGGCACGGTTGCAGGCGGCGGCCGAACAGCGGCTGACCCGCAACGAGACGAGGACGGTCGCGGTCCTGCTGGAACTGGCGGCGCTGCTGACGGCCGATCGCCGGCAGCGGGCGTCGCGGCTCCTGGCCGCCGCCTCGGCCTGGCGGCGCGGCGGCGGACTGCGGCACGCGCTGGATCTGCTGGGCCACCTCCAACTCGCCGCGCTGCCGCAAGCGGAGCGGACCGAGGCGACGTCCCTGCACGCGCGGACGCGGTACAGCGTGGACCGGGACGGGCCGGCCGCGCGGGCACTGCACGGGGCGGCGGAACACGCCCGCGTCCACGACGTACGACAGGAGGGCATCGCCCTGCTGGAGGCGCTGTCGGCAGGCGTCCACGCCGGTCGGCGGCTTCCGGCGGAGGTGCTGCGCACGGCTGCCGCGCGGGCGTGCGAGTTCTCCACGCGGGAGACCTACCGGGGCAGGGCCCAGGAGACCTCACGAGAAACGGCCGCACACCCCCACGAGGCGCTTCTGTCAGCCGTCGCCGCCCACACGTTGCAGGGCTACGGTCCCGCCGTCCCGCAGATGCGCCGGGCGGTGGACGCCTACCTGGACGCCCCGGCGCACACCGACCTCGACGTCGTCGGCGGCTGGCTGGCCTGTCATGCCGCCGTCGACGTCTGGGACGGCGCCGCCTGGCGGACGCTGGCCGACCGGCGGACCGCGGCGGCGCGCCGACTCGCCGCGGTGACGGCGCTCCCCTGGGGCCTGACGCACCAGGCGCTGGCGGACATCCATCACGGCGATCTGGCACAGGCGCGCGTCCGCGTCGCCGAGGCGTACCGGATCAACGAGGCCATCGGCGCCGTACCGCTGGACTACGCCGCGCTGGCACTGGCGGCCTGGAGCGGACGGCGGGACACCGTCGAGGCGTTGGCCGCGACCGGCGCCAAGGACGCCGCGGCACGCGAGGAAGGGCGGCTGCTGACGGCGGCCGAGTGCGCGCGGGCCGTGCTGTACAACTCGCACGGGCAGTACGGCCAGGCATACGAAGTCTGCGCCGAGGCGGTGTCGCTGGACGAGTTGGCGTACCGGAACTGGCTCCTGCCCGAACTGGTCGAGGCCGCGGTACGCACCCGGCACCAGCCGGACGCGCTGGCCGCCGCCGCCCGCCTGGAGGAATGCGCGCGGCTGACCGGCAGCGACTGGGCACGGGGGCTTCACCTGCGGGCCCGGGCCCTGCTGTCGGACGGCGACGAGGCCGACGGGCTCTTCCAGGAGTCCGCATGCGCCCTGACGTCCGCCGGTGCGCTCCTGCAGGCGGGCCGAAGCCATCTGCTGTGGGGCGAGTGGCTGCGCAGACAGGCCCGCGTGTCGGCCGCCCGGATACCGCTGCGCACGGCGTACGGCATCTTCAGCCGCGCCGGCGCCTGGTCCTTCCGGGAGCGCTGCGCGGGCGAACTGGCGGCGGCCGGTACGCGGGCACCGCGCTCGGAGGGGGGTGAGCCGACCGTACTGACGGCTCAGGAGCAGCGCATAGCGCAGCGCGTCGCCCGGGGCGACACGTCCAAGGAGGTCGCCGCGGCGCTGTATCTGTCCCGGCGGACCGTGGACACACACCTGCGCAGCATCTTCCGCAAGTTGGGAATCTCCTCGCGCCGACAACTGCGTGACCACGCGGTCGCGGTCACGCCGGAGAGGCGTGCCCGGGAGGAGTTCTTCGTTCCGCTGACGGAGAGTCCGTAGCCCGGCGAAGGCCTCGCCGGGGCCTCGGAAGCGTTCCGCCGCGAACCCACGCGGTGCCCCGTCCGCATATCGTGCGAAGTGCAAAAACGCAGGTCAGGCTTCCTTCTTGACCGGCTCCAGGATCGCCACGCACTCCACATGGTGCGTCATCGGGAAGAAGTCGAACGCCCGCAGCGTGCGCGGCTTGTAGCCGCCCTCCCGGAAGTACGCCAGGTCGCGGGCGAGAGCCGCCGGGTCGCAGGCGACGTAGGCGATCCTGCGGGCGCCCAGGCCCGAGAGGTGCTTGACCGTCTGCTTGCCGGCGCCCGCGCGCGGCGGGTCCAGGACGATCAGGTCCGTCTCGGTGATCCCGGTGCGCGGCAGCACCTGGTCGACCTTGCCCTGTTCGATACGGACCCGGGGCAGGTCCTGGAGGTTGTGGCGGGCGTCCTCGGCGGCGCGCTTGCCGGACTCGATGCCCAGCACCGCGCCGTTCTCGCCCACGCGCTCGGCGATCGCCCCGGCGAACAGGCCCACTCCGCAGTACAGATCCAGTGCCATGTCGCCCTTCCTCGGCATGAGGCCCTGCATCACGGCCTGGACCAGCAGCTGAGGAGCCTGCGGGTGCACCTGCCAGAAGCCGCCCATGCCGACGCGGTACGTACGGCCGTCGGCGCGCTCGCGGACGAAGGCGCGTCCGTGGACGCGGTGCACTCCCCCGTCGTGCTCCTCCACGCGCAGCACCGACACCGGCTTGTCCAGCTCCACCAGCGGCAGCCGGCCTCCCTGCTTCGGAGTGAGGACCACCTGGCGGTCGCCGGAGCCCGATGAGGCGATCGCCTCGACCGAGGCCATCTGCGGCCACTCCCGCCGCTCGACGCCCAGCTCGTTGACGCCTTCCGCGGCGATCATGCAGTGGTCGACCGGTTCGACTTCGTGCGAGCGGTGCTTGCGCAGTCCGGCGCGCCCGTCCTCGTCGATCGCGTACTGCACGCGCGAGCGCCAGGCCGGCACCTCGCCCGCGGGCAGCTTGTCGCCGGGCGCGGGCATGACGGTGCCGTCCCAGCCTGCCTGCTCGGGGGTGAGGCCCGCGAGGCGGCTCAGCTGCTCGGTGATGACCTCGCCCTTGAAGCGCCGCTGGGCGCCGGGCTTGGCGTGCTGCCAGTCGCAGCCGCCGCACCGGCCGGGGCCCGCGTACTTGCAGGGAGCCTCGACCCGGTCCTTGGACGCGTCGATGATCTCCACCGCGTCGGCGCGGAGAAAGCGGGAGTCCTCCTCGCCCTCCGTCACCCGGGCGCGGACCTTCTCGCCGGGCAGCGCGTGCCGTACGAAGAGCACCCGTCCCTCGTCGGTACGGGCCACACAGTGGCCCCCGTGTGCGACGGGGCCCACCTCGACCTCGTACTCCTCCCCGATCAGCGAAGCCTGGGGTTCTGTTTGCATGAGGGGGTGGCTCCAATGGATCAAAGGGTACGGCGGGACGGCAGCCCACCAGTCTACGTGCGTCTCACCCGTCCGCCCGCCACAACGAATGTCGCACGGTGAACGGGGACCGGCCGCCGGTCAGTCCTTTCCGCCGGCGCCCCCAGGAGCATCGCTGCCACCCGGATCCTTCGGCCTCGCGTCCACCGGACCGCGCCTCACCGAGCCCGGCGCGTTGTACACCGCCCTGCGCTTCGCCCGCTTCTTCGCCAGCTCGGAGGACTCCAACTGGTACGGCACGGAGGTCACCATCACCCCCGGGGTGAAAAGCAGCCTTCCCTTGAGCCGCAGGGCGCTCTGATTGTGCAGGAGGTGCTCGTACCAGCGGCCGACCACGTACTCCGGGATGTAGATGCTCACCGCGTCGCGCGGGCTCTCGCTGCGCAGGCCGCGTACGTACTCGATGACCGGCCGGGTGATCTCGCGGTACGGCGAGTCGAGGATCTTCAGCGGCACATTGATGCCGCGCCGCTCCCACTCCTCCCTCAGTACTTTCGTCTCGACCGGGTCGACGCTGATGCTGAGCGCCTCCAGGGTGTCCGAGCGCATCAGTTTGGCGTACGCGAGCGCGCGCAGCGTGGGCTTGTGGACCTTGGAGACCAGCACGATGGAGTGCACGCGGGAGGGCCGGACGTTGTCCTCGGACGGTTCCTCCGCCGCGGCGATCTCCGCGGCGACGCGGTCGTAGTGCTTACGGATCGCGGTCATCGTCCCGTAGAAAATCACCATGCCGAGCAGCGCGACCCAGGCGCCATGGGTGAACTTGGTGGCCAGGACGACGATCAGCACCAGACCCGTGAAGAAGGCACCGAAGGTGTTGATCGCCCGGGAGCGCATCATGTGGCGGCGCTTGCCGACATCGCGCTCGGTCCTCAGATGGCGGTTCCAGTGCCGGACCATGCCCGTCTGGCTGAGCGTGAAGGAGACGAAGACACCGACGATGTAGAGCTGGATCAGCCGCGTGGAGTCGGCTCCGTAGATGACGATCAGCAGCGCGGCGGCGCCGGCCAGCAGCACGATGCCGTTGGAGAAGGCCAGCCGGTCGCCCCGGGTGTGCAGCTGGCGCGGCAGGTAGCGGTCCTGGGCGAGGATCGAGCCGAGCAGCGGGAAACCGTTGTACGCGGTGTTGGCTGCGAGGAACAGCACCAGCGCGGTGGCCGCGGCGAGGAGGACGAAGAAGAACGTCCCCTCGCCGAAGACGGCGGCCGCGACCTGGGAGATCACCGGGTTCTGGACGTAGCCCGAGCCGACCGGCGAGCCGTTGTGGAGCAGATCCGTGGCCGGGGACTCGGCCATCTTCACGTCGGTGACCATGGCCAGGCCGATGATGCCGCAGAACATGGTGACGGCGAGGGCGCCCATCAGGGCGAGCGTCGACGCCGCGTTCTTGCTCTTCGGTTTACGGAAGGCGGGTACGCCGTTGCTGATCGCCTCGACGCCGGTCAGCGCGGCGCAGCCGGAGGAGAACGCCCGCAGCAGCAGGAAGACCAGCGCGAAGCCGGCCAGCCCCTGGTGCTCCGGCTTGATCTGGAAGTCGGCGGTCGGCGCGTGCATGGAGTCACCGAGCACAAGGCCCCGGAACGCGCCCCAGGCGATCATGAGGAACACTCCGCCGACGAAGACGTACGTGGGGATCGCGAAGAGCTTTCCCGACTCCCGTACGCCGCGCAGATTCATCACCGTCAGCAGCAGGATTATCCCGACGGCGCAGAGGATCTTGTTCTCCACGACGAACGGGATCGCGGAGCCGAGATTCTCCACCCCGGAGGCGATCGACACGGCGACGGTCAGGACGTAGTCGACCAGCAGCGCGCTGGCGACGACGAGACCGGCCCGGGGGCCGAGGTTGGTGGTGGCCACCTCGTAGTCGCCGCCACCGCTCGGATAGGCGTGCACGTTCTGCCGGTACGAAGCGACGACGGTGAACATCAGGACCACGACGGCCAGCGCGATCCACGGGCTGAAGTGGTAGGCCGACACACCCGCGATGGACAGCACCAGGAGGACTTCTCCCGGCGCGTACGCCACCGAGGACAGCGGGTCGGAGGCGAATACGGGAAGGGCGATGCGTTTGGGGAGGAGCGTTTCCCCCAGCTTGTCGCTGCGCAGCGCCCGCCCGATCAGGATCCGTTTGGGCACGTCGGTCAGTTTGGACACGGAGAGGATGGTATGCGCTCGAACTTCCCCCTGCGCCACCACCACCCCCTCTGTCCCGGAGACGTACGCGCGTCTGTCCCGGAGACGTACGCGCACGGGGATGACGGCATCGTCGGTGGTGCCGCATAAGCTCGACCCAGGGGAACGCCGTACACGGTGTCCCGCTGGGTACCCGGCATGTCGAGAAGGAAGAGTGAACAGGTTGTTTTCGCAGGTCATCGAGATGACCAGGACTGCGGGGTAAGGCGACGTGCACATCGTCATCATGGGCTGCGGCCGAGTGGGTGCCGCGCTCGCGCAGAACCTGGAGCAACAGGGCCATACCGTCGCCGTCATCGACCAGGACCCCACCGCGTTCCGCCGGCTCGGATCCGGCTTCGGTGGCCGTCGCGTCAGCGGGGTCGGGTTCGACCAGGACACCCTGCGTGAAGCGGGGATCGAGGACGCGGGCGCCTTCGCCGCGGTGAGCAGCGGCGACAACTCCAACATCATCGCCGCCCGGGTGGCCCGCGAGATGTTCGGCATCGAGAACGTCGCCGCGCGCATCTACGACCCGCGCCGCGCCGAGGTCTACCAGCGCCTGGGCATCCCCACCGTGGCCACGGTCCGCTGGACCGCCGATCAGATGCTGCGCCGGCTGCTGCCGTCCGGCGCCGAGCCCCTGTGGCGTGACCCGAGCGGCGGTGTGCAGCTCGCGGAGGTGCACACCTCGGCGAGCTGGATCGGCCACAAGATCAGTACGTTGCAGGAGGAGACCGGCGTCCGTGTCGCGTTCGTCACCCGGCTCGGCGAAGCGATGCTGCCGACGTCCCAGACAGTGCTGCAGGAGGGCGATCTCGTCCACGTGATGATGCGTACCGACGACATCGAGAAGGTCGAGGCGGCATTCGCCGAGGGCCCGGACGGAGGCGGGAACTGATGCGCGTCGCGATTGCCGGGGCAGGTGCGGTGGGCCGTTCCATCGCGGGCGAGCTGCTGGAGAACGGACATGAGGTCCTGCTGATCGACAAGGCACCGACCGCCATCTCGGTCGAGCGGGTCCCGCTGGCCGAGTGGCTGCTGGCCGATGCCTGTGAGATCACCTCGCTGGACGAGGCGGCGCTCCAGCGCTGCAACGTCGTGATCGCCGCGACCGGCGACGACAAGGTCAATCTGGTCGTCTCGCTGCTCGCGAAGACCGAGTACGGCGTGCCGCGAGTGGTCGCCCGGGTCAACAACCCGAAGAACGAATGGCTGTTCAACGAGTCCTGGGGCGTCGATGTCGCGGTCTCCACGCCGCGCCTGATGTCGGCGCTGGTCGAGGAGGCGGTGAGCGTCGGCGATCTCGTACGGCTGCTGCGCTTCAGCCACGGCGACGCCAACCTGGTCGAGCTGACGCTGCCCCCGGAGTCCGCCGTGACCGGCACCCAGGTCGGCGATGTGACCTGGCCCGAGGACACCTCCCTGGTCACCATCATCCGCGGGACGCGCGTGCTCACGCCAAGCCCGGAGGAGACGCTGGAGGCGGGTGACGAGCTGCTGTTCGTGGCGGCCCAGGCCCGCGAGGAGCAGTTGGAGGAGCTGCTGTCGGTACGCCGCGCGGAAGCGGAAGAGGACGCGACGGGCTGATCTCCGACCCGTCCCGAGACGGGTCACGTACCGTCCGGAGACGGGTACGTACCGTCCCGAGACGGGGTACGTACCCGCGGAACACACCACGAAGCCCGTACACAACACCAAGCCCTACACAGCACGAAGCCCGTCCGGCCGAGGACGAATCCTCAGCCGGACGGGCTCCCGGCCGATACGGTCACCGCACCGGGCGTATCTACTTGCGGTGGCGGGCCGCCGGGCGCTCTCCGGTCTCCGCGACGGCGGCCGCACGGGCCGCCTTGCGCTCCTTCTCCGCCTGCTCCTCCGCCTCCATCTCGGCGAACACATCGATCGGCGGCGGTGCCTTCGCGAGGAAGACCCAGGTCAGATAGACCGCCAGCAGGAACGGCGGGATCTTGAGCGCGATCAGCACCCAGCCGAACTGCGTGGTGTCACCCCACCAGTAGAGCGGGAAGAGGATCGCGCACTTGGCGAGCAGGATCAGCCCCCAGGCCCAACTGGCCTTCGCGTACGCCTTCTTGCGCCCGGGGTTACGGGTACGCCAGGAGAGGTTCTCCTTGAAGACCGGGCCGAGCATCAGCCCGATCAGCGGCACGCCCGCGAGGGTGGTGATGATGTACGCGAGCGCGAGCCCCAGCGTGTAGAGCATGCCCGGCAGGTAGAAGTCCTTGGCGTTGCCGGTCATCATCGCGAAGACGACACCGAAGGCCACACCGAAGACTCCGCTGAACGCGTGCTTGACGGTGTCCCGGCGGACCAGCCGGACCACGACGAGCAGCAGCGAGACGGCCAGGGCCGCGATCGCCGACGTGTGCAGGTCCTTGTTGATCGTGAAGATCGTGACGAAGAGCAGTCCGGGGAGGACTGTCTCCACCATGCCGCGCAGGCCGCCGAAGGCCTCGAAAAGCGCCGCCTCGGTGACGGTCTTGACATCGCCGTCCGGGCCGGACGAGCCGCCGGGGGACGAACTGTCCGGGGAAACGGGCGAGTTGGGGGAAGTGGGCGAGGCGGCGGGCTTGTCGAATGACGTCACCGGCTACTCCTGTCCGAGCGGTCGGAGTTCGTATTTGGGATTGAACAGAACCCGCCGGCCGTGACTCAGGGAGATCCGGCCGGAGGCGATCAGCTTACGGCCCGGCTCTATGCCCATGATCGAGCGCCGGCCCAGCCACACCACGTCCAGCGGCGCGGTGCCGTCGAACAGCTCCGCCTCCAGTGCGGGCACACCGGCACGCGGACGCAGGGTGACCGTCCGCAACGTACCAGTGACCCGGACGATCTGGCGGTCGTCACAGTCGGAGATCCGCGTGCACCCTGATGCCTGCGCGTCCTCCCGCAACTCTTCGCTCTCCAGATCCTCCTGGGAGCTGGAGAGCCGGTCGAGCATCCGGCGGAAGCGGCCGGTCGGCTTCTCAGCACTCATGCCTAGAGCGTACCGGGGAGCACCGACAGGCGAATCAAACACGAGATCACATGCCGGATCGGCGCTCGAACCGGAAGCTCTTCCCGGCCCGCCGCCCCACAGGGCGTCAGCGTTCGAAGCGGTAGCCCATGCCCGGCTCGGTGACGAAGTGCTTGGGGTGCGAGGGATCCGCCTCCAGCTTCCGCCGCAGCTGGGCCATGTAGACCCTCAGGTAGTTGGTCTCGGTGCCGTACGAGGGCCCCCAGACCTCCTGGAGGAGCTGTTTCTGGCTGACGAGCCGGCCCGTGTTGCGTACGAGCACCTCCAGCAGGTGCCATTCGGTCGGGGTGAGCCGTACATCTCTGCCCTCCCGGTGGACCTTCTTGGCGGCCAGGTCGACGGTGAAGCCCTCGGTCTCGACGACCGCGGTCGTGTCGTCGCCGTCCGCGCCGACCGGCTCGGCCCGCCGTACCGCGGCGCGCAGCCGGGCCAGCAGTTCGTCCATACCGAAGGGCTTGGTGACGTAGTCGTCGGCGCCGGCGTCCAGCGCCTCGACCTTCTCGTCGGACGTGTGGCGGGCGGAGAGCACCAGGATCGGGACGCGGGTCCAGCCGCGCAGCCCCCTGATCACCTCGACGCCGTCCATGTCCGGCAGCCCGAGGTCGAGCACGACGACATCGGGGTGACGGGCGGCGGCGAGTTCGAGCGCGCCCGCGCCGTCGGAGGCCGCGTCCACCTCGTACTTGCGCGCCTTCAGGTTGATCACAAGGGCGCGCACGATCTGCGGCTCGTCATCGACCACGAGCACCCGGGTCATAGAGGTCTGCCTTTCTGCTGTCCCGGTCATGAACTGATCCGGGCGGGTGATTCGGGGCGTACCGGCGCGCGTCCGGACGCCGCGGAGAGGGTGAGGACCATGGTCAGGCCGCCACCGGGGGTGTCCTCGGCGGTGAGAGTGCCGCCCATCGCGTCCACGAAGCCGCGGGCGACCGCGAGGCCGAGGCCGACGCCCGCTCCGCGCGGGGCGTCGCCGTGGCGCTGGAAGGGTTCGAATATCCGGTCCTTGGCGTCGTCGGGGACGCCGGGCCCGCGGTCCACGACCCGTACCTCGACCCGCTCGCCGAGCGCGCTGGCGGCGACGGTGACGCGTCGGCCCTCGGGGCTGTACTTGACGCCGTTCTCGACGATGTTGGCGACCGCGCGCTCCAGCAGGCCCGGGTCGACGGCCACCATGGGCAGCGATTCGGGGATGTCCAGGTCGACGCTGTTCTCCGGCACGCCGCCCAGTGCCCACGGGACCACCTCGTCGAGGTCGATCTCGCGGATCAGCGGGGTGACGGTGCCGGTCTGGAGCCGGGACATGTCGAGGAGGTTGCCGACGAGATGGTCGAGGCGGTCGGCGCCGTGCTCGATGCCCGCGAGCAGTTCCGCCTGGTCCTCCTCGGACCATTCGACGTCGTCGGAGCGCAGGGAGGTGACCGACGCCTTGATACCGGCGAGCGGGGTCCGCAGATCGTGGCTGACGGCCGCGAGCAGCGCCGTACGGATCCGGTTTCCCTCGGCGAGCGCGCGGGCCTGCTCGGCCTCGCCCACCAGACGCTGCCGGTCCAGTACGACGGCGGCCTGCGCGGCGAAGGCGGCGAGCACCCGGCGGTCCTCGGCGGGCAGGACCCGTCCGGAGAGCGCCAGCGCCATGTGGTCGCCGACCGGCATGTCCACGTCGGCGGACTCGGGGCGGTCGACGGGCTGGGGCCCGACGCTGCCCGCGCGGGTCCAGGGGTCGACATCGCTCGTACGTTCGAGCAGCGCCACGGACTCCATGGAGAACGTCTCGCGGACCCGTTCCAGCAGCGCGTCCAGCGTGGTCTCGCCGCGCAGCACGCTGCCCGCCAGGAAGGAGAGGATCTCGGACTCGGCGCGCAGCCGGGAGGCCTGATGGGTCCTGCGGGCGGCCAGATCCACGACGGAGGCCACCGCCACGGCCACCGCGAAGAAGATCACGATGGCGACCAGGTTCTTGGGGTCGTGCACGCTCAGGGTGTGGGTGGGCGGGGTGAAGTAGAAGTTGAGCAGCAGCGAACCCACCGCGGCGGAGGCCAGCGCGGGACGCAGCCCGCCGAGCAGGGCGGCCAGCACGGTCAGGAAGAGGAAGAGCAGGACGTCGTTGGCGAGCCCGAGCGTGTTGCCCATGTCGGTCAGCAGCAGCGAGAGCAGGACGGGTGCGACGACTCCGGCCAGCCAGCCCCAGATGATCCGGGAGCGCCCCAGGCGTGCGCCGCGCGCCACCGGCAGCCCGCGCCCCTTGGCGGCCTCCTCGTGCGTGACGATGTGCACGTCGAGGTCGGGCCCGGACTCCCGGGCCACGGTGGCCCCCACCCCGGGGCCGAAGATGTACTGCCAGGCCTTGCGCCGACTGGAACCCAGCACGATCTGGGTGGCGTTCACCCCGCGCGCGAATTCGAGCAGCGCGGAGGGGATGTCGTCCCCGATCACATGGTGGAAGGTGCCGCCGAGGTCCTCGACCAGCGTGCGCTGGACCGCGAGTTCCTTGGGTGAGGCGGCGGTGAGACCGTCGCTGCGGGCGATGTAGACGGCGAGGATCTCGCTGCCGGATCCCTTGGCTGCCATCCGGGCCGCGCGGCGGATGAGCGTACGTCCCTCGGGGCCGCCGGTGAGGCCGACGACGATGCGCTCGCGGGCCTGCCAGGTGGAGCGGATGTTGTGCTCGCCGCGGTACTGCTGGAGATACTCGTCCACCCGGTCGGCGACCCAGAGCAGCGCCAGTTCGCGCAGCGCGGTGAGGTTGCCGGGGCGGAAGTAGTGCGAGAGCGCCGCGTCGACCTTGTCGGGCTTGTAGACATTGCCGTGCGCCATCCTGCGGCGCAGCGCCTGGGGCGACATGTCGACCAGTTCGATCTGGTCGGCCCGCCGGACCACCTCGTCGGGGACGGTCTCCCGCTGCCGTACCCCCGTTATCGACTCGACCACGTCACCGAGTGATTCCAGGTGCTGGATGTTGACGGTGGAGACGACCTCGATCCCGGCCTGGAGCAGCTCTTCGACGTCCTGCCAGCGCTTGGCGTTGCGCGATCCCGGCACATTGGTGTGCGCCAGCTCGTCGACCAGGGCGACGGCGGGCCGTCGCTCCAGCACCGCGTCGACGTCCATCTCCGTGAAGACGCTCCCCCGGTACTCCAGCTCTCGGCGGCGTACTTCCTCCAGGCCGTGCAGCATGACCTCCGTACGCGGCCGGTCATGGTGTTCGACGAAGCCTACGACGCAGTCGGTGCCGCGCTCCACTCGGCGATGCGCCTCGGAGAGCATCGCGTACGTCTTGCCGACGCCCGGCGCCGCACCCAGATAGATCCGAAGCTTGCCGCGTCCCATGGCCCCATTGTCTTCCAGAAGAGCCACCGCGTCCGACGCGCCGGCTGTCTCGAAGTTACAGCCAGGGATGACGGCGAACAGGGCGGCACCGGTCTCTTGAGTCGGTCTTGACACGATTCTGACGCTCGGCCGACCCGCTCCGACGGTCGGCTGACCAGGCGGGTCGGCCGACCGGTCAGCGGGCGGCCGACCGGGCGGGTCAGCCGGCCAGCTCCCGGAGCGCGGTGTTGAGCGCGAGGACGTTCACCCGGGGCTCCCCCACGAATCCGAGGACGCGCTGCTGGGTGTGGTCCCTGACCAGCCGCTCCACCCGCCCGACGGAGAGGTGGTTCCGCTCCGCCACCCGGTGGACCTGGAGCTGTGCGTACGCGGGCGAGATGTCCGGGTCGAGCCCCGATCCCGAGGAGGTGACGGCGTCCGGGGGCACGGCGGCGGGCCGCACCCGGTATCCGGGCGTGGAGTTGTCCTTGATGACGGCCGCCTTGGCGTCCTCGACCGACTTGATCAGTTCCTTGTTGTCCCCCGACAGGTTGGTCGCGCCGGAGAGGATCAGCCGGTACCGGGTGTTGAGGCTGTTGGTGCCAAGGCCGTTGGACGGCCGCGGCTGGAACCACTTGAGGTCGGGCGCGGGGGTCTCCTGGCCGTTCTTCAGCGGCAGGTCGTAGCGCTGCCCGATGAGCGAGGAGCCGACGACCTTGCCGCTCTCCTTGACCTCGGAGCCGTTCGCCTGATGGGGGAAGAGTCCCTGCGCGAGGCCGGTGACGGCCAGCGGATAGAGCACACCGCACAGGACGGTGAGGACGAGGAGGGCGCGCAGCCCCGCCCCGAACAGCCGCAGTGCGTTGCCCGCCGAGTTGTTCATGGAGGTCATGCCGTTCACCCGATGCCGGGAATGAGGGAGAGGAGCAGATCGATGATCTTGATACCGATGAAGGGGGCGACCAGTCCGCCGAGGCCGTAGATCCCCAGGTTTCTGCGGAGCAGCCTGTCCGCGCTCGTCGGCCGGTACCGCACACCCTTCAGGGCGAGTGGCACGAGCGCGATGATGATCAGCGCGTTGAAGATGACCGCGGAGAGGATCGCGGACTCGGGCGAGAACAGCCGCATGATGTTGAGCGTGTCCAGGCCCGGATACACCACCGCGAACATGGCGGGGATGATCGCGAAGTACTTCGCGACGTCGTTGGCGATCGAGAACGTCGTCAACGCGCCCCTCGTGATCAGGAGCTGCTTGCCGATCTCCACGATCTCGATCAGCTTGGTGGGGTTGGAGTCCAGGTCCACCATGTTCCCGGCCTCCTTGGCGGCCGAGGTACCGGTGTTCATGGCCACGCCGACATCCGCCTGCGCGAGCGCCGGAGCGTCGTTCGTCCCGTCGCCCGTCATCGCGACGAGCTTCCCTCCGGCTTGCTCCCGCCTGATCAGCGCCATCTTGTCCTCGGGAGTGGCCTCGGCGAGGAAATCGTCCACCCCGGCCTCCTCCGCGATCGCCCGTGCGGTCAGCGGATTGTCGCCGGTGATCATGACGGTCTTGATGCCCATCCGGCGCAGTTCGTCGAACCGCTCCCGCATGCCCGCCTTGACCACGTCCTTGAGGTGGATGACACCGAGGACCCGCGCGCCGTCGGCGTCGTCCCGGGCGACCAGCAGTGGCGTACCGCCGGCCTCCGAGATCGCCCCGGTGAGCGCGGAGGCGTCGTCGGCGACCCGTCCGCCGCGCTCCTCGACCCAGGCGACGACCGAACCGGCCGCTCCCTTACGGACCTGATGCCGCGTCCCGCCGTCCACGAGGTCGACGCCCGACATCCGGGTCTGCGCGGTGAAGGCGACCCACTCGGCTCCGGTCAGCTCGCCCTGCCTGCGCTCGCGCAGCTGGTACTTCTCCTTGGCCAGGACGACGATGGAGCGCCCCTCGGGCGTCTCGTCGGCCAGCGAGGAGAGCTGGGCGGCGTCGGCCAGTTCGGCCTCCGTCACGCCCCTGACCGGCACGAACTCGGCGGCCTGACGATCCCCGAGCGTGATCGTGCCGGTCTTGTCGAGCAGCAGGGTCGACACATCACCCGCGGCCTCGACCGCGCGCCCCGACATGGCGAGCACATTGCGCTGCACCAGCCGGTCCATGCCCGCGATACCGATCGCCGAGAGCAGCGCGCCGATGGTGGTCGGGATCAGACAGACCAGCAGCGCGATCAGCACGATCACCGACTGCCTCTGCCCCGCGTACACGGCGAACGGCTGGAGGGTGACGACCGCGAGCAGGAAGACGATGGTGAGGGACGCGAGGAGGATGTTCAGCGCGATCTCGTTGGGGGTCTTCTGCCGGGCCGCGCCCTCGACCAGTCCGATCATCCGGTCGATAAAGGTCTCGCCTGGCTTGGTCGTGATCTTGATGACGATGCGGTCGGAGAGAACCTTCGTACCGCCGGTGACGGCCGAACGGTCGCCGCCCGACTCCCGGATGACCGGCGCCGACTCCCCCGTGATGGCCGACTCGTCGACCGAGGCGACGCCTTCGGTCACATCGCCGTCGCCGGGAATGATGTCGCCCGCCTCGCACACGACCAGATCACCGATGCGCAGTTCCGTGCCCGGCACCCGCTCCTCGGCGCCGCCGGCGCCCAGCCTGCGGGCGACCGTGTCGGTCTTGGCCCTGCGCAGGGAGTCCGCCTGCGCCTTGCCGCGCCCTTCCGCGACCGCCTCCGCCAGGTTGGCGAAGACAGTGGTCAGCCACAGCCAGCCGGCGACGGCCCAGCCGAACCAGTCCCCCGGGTCCGCCAGGGCGAAGACCGTGGACAGTACGGATCCGATCAGGACCACGAACATCACGGGGGATTTCACCATCACCCGCGGATCGAGTTTCCGTATCGCCTCCGGGAAGGACCTGAGCAGCTGCTTGGGGTCGAACAGCCCTCCGCCGACCCGGCCACCGCCGGGACTGTGGCCGGTGGGCACATCCTGGTGCGGCGCGCGGGCCGCGGTCCTTGGGGACATCGCGTTCTCTCGCTTCGTACGAGCGTTCATGACGCCAGCCCCTCGGCCAGCGGCCCCAGCGCGAGCGCCGGGAAGTAGGTCAGGCCGGCGACGATCATGATCGTGCCGACGAGCAGCCCCGTGAAGAGCGGTTTGTCCGTACGCAGCGTCCCCGCGGTTCCGGGCACGGGCCGCTGCTCGGCGAGCGAGCCGGCCAGGGCGAGGACGAACACCATCGGCAGGAAGCGGCCGAGCAGCATCACCACACCGAGGGTGGAGTTGAACCACTGGGTGTTCGCGTCGAGTCCGGCGAACGCCGAGCCGTTGTTGTTGGCGGCCGAGGTGTACGCGTACAGGATCTCGGAGAAGCCGTGCGGGCCCGAGTTGGTCATGGAGTGGCCCGGGGTGGGCAGCGCCATGGCCACGGCGGTGAAGCAGAGCACCAGCGCCGGGGTGATCAGGATGTAGCAGGCGGCGAACTTGATCTCGCGGCCGCCGATCTTCTTGCCCAGGTACTCGGGTGTCCGGCCGACCATCAGACCGGCCAGGAACACCGCGATGACAGCCATGATCAGCGCGCCGTAGAGCCCGGACCCGACACCGCCGGGCGCGATCTCACCGAGCTGCATGCCCAGCAGGGCGATACCGCCGCCGAAGCCGGTGAAGGAGGACATCGCGGAGTTCACCGCACCGGTCGAGGTGAGCGTCGTGGCCACCGCGAAGATCGACGAACCGCCGACCCCGAAGCGGGTCTCCTTGCCCTCCAGAGCGCCGCCCGCGATGTCGAACGCCGGGCCGCCGTGGTGGAACTCGGTCCACATCATCAGCGCGGTGAAGCCGATCCAGATCGCCACCATCGCGGCGAGGATCGCGTACCCCTGCTTGACGCTGCCCACCATCCTGCCGAAGGTGCGGGTCATCGCGAACGGGATGAGCAGGAGCAGGAAGATCTCGAAGAGGTTCGAGATCCCGTTGGGGTTCTCGAAGGGGTGGGAGGAGTTGGCGTTGAAGTAGCCGCCGCCGTTGGTGCCCAGTTCCTTGATGGCCTCCTGGGAGGCGACGGCGCCGCCGTTCCACTGCTGCGAGCCGCCCATGAACTGGCCCACTTCGTGGATCCCGGCGAAGTTCTGGATCGCGCCGCACGCCACCAGCACGATCGCGCCGACGACCGAGACCGGCAGCAGGATACGGACCGTGCCACGCACCAGGTCCGACCAGAAGTTGCCCAGCTCACCGGTACGGGACCGGGCGAAGCCCCGCACCAGCGCCACCGCGACGGCCATGCCGACGGCGGCCGAGAGGAAGTTCTGGACGGCGAGCCCGCCGGTCTGTACGACATGGCCCATGGTCTGTTCGCCGTAGTACGCCTGCCAGTTGGTGTTGGAGACGAAGGACGCGGCGGTGTTGAACGCCAGGGCGGGGCTGATCGAGGAGAAGCCGAGCGACCCCGGCAGGCCGCCCTGGAACCGTTGCAGCAGATACAGGAACAGAACGCTCACCGCGGAGAACGCGAGGACACCGCGCAGATAGGCGGGCCAGCGCATCTCGGTGGCGGGATTGGCGCCGATGGCCTTGTAGAGCCACTTCTCGACACGCAGATGCCTGTCGGAGGAGTAGACGCGTGCCATGTAGTCACCGAGCGGGCGGTACGCCAGGGCGAGCGCCACGAGGAGCGCCAGCAGCTGGAGCACCCCGGCGAGAAGGGGACCCATCGCTCAGAACCTCTCCGGAAAGAGAAGCGCGAGGACGAGATAACCCAGCAGGGCGACGGCCACGACCAGGCCGACGATGTTCTCGGCGGTCACAGCTTCGTCACCCCCTTGGCGACGAGAGCCACCAGCGCGAAGACCGCGATCGTGGTGACGACGAAGGCCAGATCGGCCATCGGGTGCTCCTGGATGAGTACGGAAAAACCTGACTCCCAGAGGAAACCCGCCGATCCGGCGGATTCGACGTCTGTTGACGGATCTCATACTCGCCGGGGCACCGGCTTGACGCACTTCCTACGCCTGCGTCCGTGACCAGTGAAAACGCCGGTGGGCCGCACCCCACGAGGGGTACAGCCCACCGGCCTGTCCGTTCCTGCTCCGAGGAGGTCAGCGCACCTCGGTGATCTCGGGACCGCGCTGGAGCTGTCCCATGCCACCGGAGAAGCGGGAGCCCTCCTGCTCGTCCTGCTGGACGCCCTCGGCCACCATCTGCGCGTCGTCCGGCAGCTTGAGGACGATCGGGTCGCGGGGCGCCATCGGGCCCTCGCCACGCACGACGACGGTGTCCCGGAAGATCTGCTCCAGCAGCCCGGCGGCCTCCGGCTGCACCGCGCCCTGTCCGGAGATCACGCCTCGCAGGAACCAGCGCGGTCCGTCGATCCCGATGAAGCGCACCAGCTGCACACCGCCGGTGCCGTCCGGCAGCTGTACGGGGACCTGGGCGCGCAGCTCCCAGCCCAGCGGACCCTCGACCTCGTCGATGATGCCGCCCTGCTGGGTGATACCGGAGGCGATCTCCTCGCGGACCTCGCCCCAGATGCCTTCCTTCTTCGGCGCGGCGAAGGCCTGGAGCTGTACGGCGCTGTCGCGCACGACGACCGTGGCGGCGACGATCGCGTCACCGGCGACCTCGACCCGCAGCTCCATGCCCTCGACCGCGGGGACGAAGACGCCCCCCAGGTCCACCCGGCCCTCGTCGGGCTTGGAGACCTCGGAGATGTCCCAGGGACCGTCGGGCCGGGGTGCCGGCGGAAGGTTCATACGGCGGGGTGCGTCACCCGCCTCGCTGCCGGCGTCATCAGCGTCGGTACCGGCCTCGTCGACAAACTGCTCGGCCTCGCCCGCTGCCTCCGCCGCGTCCTCTGCGGAACCACTTTTCTTGCGACGTCCGAACACGTCACTGTCCTTCCCGGTCGGATACGACCGAAGCGTATCGATTCCCACCCTGAACGCCGCCCACGGCGGCATGGCCACCGGTGGACCCGAAGCCCCCCTCGGCCCGCGCGGAGCCGGGAAGCTCCGCCACCTCGTGGAAGCGCACCTTCTCGACCTGCTGGACGACCAGCTGGGCAATCCGGTCGAACCTCTCGAACCGCACACTCTCGCGCGGATCGAGATTGACCACGATCACTTTGATCTCTCCACGGTACCCGGCATCCACCGTCCCGGGGGCATTCACCATGGCGACACCGCACCGGGCAGCGAGCCCGGAACGCGGGTGCACAAAGGCCGCGTAGCCGTCCGGCAGAGCGATGGACACCCCCGTCGGCAGCACGGCACGCTCCCCCGGGGCGAGCTCGGCGGCCTCCGTGGTGACCAGATCGGCTCCGGCGTCGCCGGGATGCGCGTATGACGGAAGCGGCACCTCCGGATCGACGCGGCGGATCAGTACGTCGACGGGGCCGGCAGGGGTACGGCTCATGAGTTCACCTCGAAGGCGCGGGCGCGCTCGATCTGGACGTATTCGGACGACTCCGACTCCGACTCCGACAACGCGGCGAGGTGCGGTGCCGGGCGTCGCGGGCCCGGGAAGATCCGCCGGACAGGCCCTGGGGCGTGTGATCCCTGGCGGGCGGGGGTGACCGTGAACTCGGCGGTGCCGCTCGCACTCACGCCGGCCCGCACCCGCAGGCCCAGTCCGTGCGGCTGGGCCTCGCCGCAACCGAAACAGTGTTCGTAGTGCGACCCGAGCAGCTCACCGGGTGCCGGGGCATCGGGGTGCCTCACCAGCGGTACGGCATCGGCCGGCGGCGTCAGCGGCCCTGCGGGGGGTCCGGGGGGCTTCCCCGGAGATGGCACGTTACTCACAGGCGCAGACCTTACCCGCGCGGTCGCCCGCGCACCGCACCGTGCCAAGCTTGGTTTCATGGACCCTTCCGTCGCGCGCTACGACGAACGCCTGACTGCCCCCCGTTCCTGGTGGGGGATCGCCGCTCTCATCGCGATCGCGGGCGGCCTGATGCTGCTGCCCCTGGGACCGTTGCCGCTGCTCGGCGGGGTGATCGGCGCGGGCGCGCTGGCGGCGGCCGGGGTCAGTTCCTACGGCTCCGCACGGATCAGGGTGGTCGCGGACTCGCTGGTCGCCGGCGATGCCCGGATCCCGGTCTCGGCGCTCGGCGAGGCCGAGGTGCTCGACGGCGAGGAGGCACGGGCCTGGCGCCTGCACAAGGCCGACCCCCGCGCCTTCATGCTGCTGCGCAGTTACGTCCCGACGGCGCTGCGCGTGGAGATCACGGACCCGGACGACCCGACGCCGTACGTCTATCTGTCGACCCGGGCCCCGAAGAGGCTCGCGGCGGCGCTGGACGCCGTACGGGCCGGTTAGGTCCTGTCTCCGGCTCAGGCCGGGGGCCGGGGGCCTGTCCGGCCGGTCAGTGCCCCAATTCCCCGGGCAGCTCCGGCGGAAGCTCCTTGGGCCGCTCCAGCGGCGGCAGTTGAGGCAGCGCGTCCCAGGGGACCTGGCGGGTCCGCAGATCCTTGCGGACGTGCTCGGCGACCTTCTTGGTGTCCCGCCGGTTCATCATCGCGCCGACGGCCGCTCCGATCATGAACGGGACGAGATTCGGCAGACTGCGGACCGTGCGCTTCATGATCTGCTGCCGCAGCTCGCGCTTCATCCGGCCGCTCAACGCGCCGTTGAGGCTCGACGGTCTGGTGATGTCGACCCCGCGCTCCTCCGTCCAGGACGTCAGGTAGGCGGTGCTGCGCTCCTTGAGCGTGCCGGGCGGCCGTAGTCCGTAGACCTCGTGCAGCTCCGCGATCAGCTTCAGCTCGATCGCGGCCACGGCGGTGATCTCGGCCGCCAGCTCGGCCGGCATGGCGGGCGGTACCGGCATCATCGCGGCCGCGCCCACACCCGCACCGACCGTCGAGCTGCTGTTCGCGGCGCCCGCGACCAGCTTGTCCGCCAGTTCCTCGGGACCGAGGCCCGGGAACTGGCCGCGCAAGGTCGCGAGATCGCGGACCGGGACCCGAGGTGCGTTCTCGATGATCCGGTCGGCGAGATGGGCCAGCGCCGCCTTGGCGCTGTCGCTTCCCTTGCGTACTCCCCGTTTCACACTGTCCAGGCGGCGGCCCCCGGTCATGGGGCCGTCGTGGCCTGTCCGTGCCGCTTCGAGCGAGGCCGTCAGGCCTCGCTCGTCGTCATGCGCTCCAGGCACCGGAGCGGGGTACTCGGCAGCGGGCGGATCGCCTTCTGCCGGGCCTGTGCCGCTCTGATGCGCCTCCGGCGAACTCTTGCCCTTGCGCCGGAAGCGCCGTTTCCGAGACGGTGTATCACCTGACACGACCGACCGGACCTCAGTCGCAGTCGCGGCAGATCGGCTGGCCGTTCTTCTCCCTGGCCAGCTGACTGCGGTGGTGCACGAGGAAGCAGCTCATGCAGGTGAACTCGTCGGCCTGCCTCGGCAGGACCCGGACGGAAAGCTCCTCGTTGGAGAGATCCGCGCCGGGCAGTTCGAGGCCCTCGGCCTGCTCGAACTCGTCGACGTCGACCGCTGAAGTCGACTTGTCGTTCCGACGTGCCTTGAGCTCTTCAAGGCTGTCCTGATCGACGTCGTCATCGGTCTTGCGTGGGGTGTCGTAATCCGTTGCCATGTCGCTCTCCCCCTCTGGGTGTCTGTGGTGTCTCAAGCGCTCGTAACGCGTGAGAGGCCGGACTTGTGCCCGACCTGAGGCGGAGATTTTGCCTCACATCAAGGTCTGTTACTCAATCGACACCCAACCGGACTCCTGAGGAGTGATCGGCTTCGGGTGGCGAGGGGGACCGTACACGGTCCCCCTGTCGTACCTCACGGGCGCCACCCCGTGTACTTCCCGTGATCCCGACCCCTGGAAACCCGGACTTTACCGGCTTTCCCATGGAGGCTTGATCACGCAGAGTAGATAGGCGGGAATTCGCCCCTGTGATCGATCACACAAGGCTCCGCCGCGAACCGGCCTCGAAAATTCCGCGCAAAGCGAACAAAGCAATCTGCTGCCCGAACACTGCGCGCAGTCTCTCAGACCGGGAGAGTGACACGCATCACGAGACCACCACCCTCGCGAGGTTCCGCGAAGATACGGCCCCCGTGCGCGCGTGCCACGGAGCGGGCGATCGACAGGCCCAGGCCCACCCCCTTGTCGCTCCCCGTCCGCTCCGTACGCAGCCGCCGGAACGGCTCGAAGAGATTGTCGATCTCGTACGCGGGCACAACGGGGCCGGTGTTGGACACCACCAGGACCGCCTGGCCCTGCTGCGTCTCGGTGGTGACCTCCACCCAGCCTCCTTCGGAGATGTTGTAGCGGACGGCGTTCTGCACCAGGTTCAGGGCGATCCGCTCCAGCAGCACGCCGTTTCCCTGGACGACGGCGGGGACGCACTCCCCGCGCATCTCCACCCCCTTCTCCTCCGCCTCCGCGAGTGCCTGATCCACCGCACGCGTCGCGACCTCGGCCAGATCGACCGGTTTTCGCTCCACGAGCTGGTTGTCGCTGCGGGCGAGCAGCAGCAGGCCCTCCACCAGCTGCTCGCTGCGCTCGTTGGTGGCCAGCAGGGTCTTGCCGAGCTGCTGGAGCTCCGTGGGCGCCCCCGGGTCGGAGAGGTGGACCTCCAGCAGCGTCCGGTTGATCGCCAGCGGTGTACGCAGCTCGTGGGAGGCGTTCGCGACGAAGCGCTGCTGCGCCGTGAAGGCACGCTCCAGCCGCTCCAGCATCTCGTCGAAGGTGTCGGCCAGTTCCTTGAGCTCGTCGTCTGGGCCGTCCAGCTCGATCCGGCGCGCCAGGTCGGAGCCGACCACGCGGCGCGCGGTCCTGGTGATCCGGCCGAGCGGCGACAGGACCCGCCCCGCCATCGCGTAACCGAAGGCGAACGCGATGACGCTGAGGCCGACCAGGGCGAAGATCGAGCGGCTGAGCAGATCGTCGAGCGCCTGCTTGCGCTGGTGGTTGACGCAGCTGTTCATCGCCGCGTTGAACTGCTCGGGCGGCGCCTGGTCCGGGAAGTTGCAGACATCGCTGCTGACCTTGCCGGTCACGATCTTGAACGGCAGCTCGCTGCCCACGTGCAGGGCCTGGGCCGCCAGCAGATAGATGATCGAGAGCAGCAGGATGCCGGCGATCAGGAACATCCCGCCGTACAGCAGCGTGAGACGTATCCGGATGGTCGGCCGCACCCAGGGCAGCGCCTGGTCCGGCCGCCTCGGGTCCCAGGTCGGCTTCGGGGGTGCCGCGGGGGGCACCGGGGTGGTTGCCACGGGCATCAGATCCGGTAACCGGAGCCGGGCACCGTGACGATCACGGGCGGTTCGCCGAGCTTGCGGCGCAGGGTCATGACCGTCACCCGGACGACATTGGTGAACGGGTCGGTGTTCTCGTCCCAGGCCTTCTCCAGCAGCTGCTCGGCCGAGACGACCGCGCCCTCGCTGCGCATCAGGACCTCCAGCACCGCGAACTCCTTGGGCGCCAGCTGGATCTCCTTGCCGTCGCGGAAGACCTCACGGCGGTTGGGATCGAGCTTGATCCCGGAGCGCTCCAGGACGGGTGGCAGCGGCACGGTCGTCCGCCGTCCCAGCGCCCGGACCCGGGCGGTGAGCTCGGTGAACGCGAAGGGCTTGGGCAGATAGTCGTCCGCCCCCAGCTCCAGCCCCTCGACCCGGTCGCTGACGTCCCCCGAGGCCGTGAGCATCAGGACCCGGGTGGGCATCCCCAGCTCGACGATCTTGCGGCAGACGTCGTCACCGTGGACCAGAGGGAGGTCACGGTCCAGCACCACCACGTCGTAGTCGTTGACCCCGATGCGCTCCAGCGCGGCCGCGCCGTCGTACACCACGTCGACCGCCATGGCCTCCCGGCGCAGTCCGGTGGCCACCGCATCGGCGAGCAGCTGCTCGTCCTCGACGACGAGTACGCGCACGTCGCTGTTCCTTCCTCTGGGCCCGTCACCCGTGATCAGGGCAGGTTGTAGCACTGTCTGTGCGGCCCCATCCTGCCCGTTACGGCCATAAACCGGAGGTAAGGCAATGCCGGATGACCAGGCACATCCGGGAAGGGAACGGATTTATTGAAGCGTTGAGGTTTCTCCCGCACCGAGCCTGGGGATGACGACTTCACACCCGAGATCGCGCCCTGTTTGTGGCACGCCACACCCTTATCTGTCATCCAGAGGCAGTGGGCGCGTGATCTTCCCGCCGTCGGCACACCCCCGTGCCACCGACCAAGACGTCGGCACACCCCCGTGCCACTGACCCACGACGAGGGGGCGCAATGGACGCGTTCACCGCCGGGCTTCTGCAGCGCATACAGGCCACGGAAACAGACCTCACCCGCGCCCGGGAAACGGGCGACGACTTCCTCGCGGATGTCGAACAGGAAGAGCTGGAAGACCTTCGGCGGCTCGCCGCCGAGCATGGTGTGGAGGTCGGCGCCGCCAGCGTCTGACCAGTACACCTGAGTCGTACCGACAGGTCGCACAGACACAGTCTTAGGGACACCCAGAGTCGCAAGACATACCGAGCCGTAGATACCTACAAAGAAGGGCCCCGGCGCCGAGGGGACGGCGCCGGGGCCCTTCCGTGTGCCACCTGGTCGTGTGCCAGCTAGTCGTGCCAGGCGCCGTACTCCTCCAGCAGCGTCTGCAAGGGCTCGAAGACGCCCGGGGTGGCGGCCACCGTGAGGTCCCAGCCCGGCCGGGTGCCGGGGCGGCCGCCGGTGAGGGCGCCCGCCTCGCGGGCGATCAGGTCGCCGGCCGCGAGGTCCCAGGGGTGCAGTCCGCGTTCGTAGAAGCCGTCCAGCCGGCCGGCCGCGACATCGCTCAGGTCGGCGGCGGCCGAGCCACCGCGCCGGATGTCCCGCAGCCGTGGGATCAGCCGCTGGGCGATCTCCGCCTGGTGGGTACGGACGGTGGCGACATAGTTGAAGCCCGTCGACACCAGGGCGCGTTCCAGCGGCGGAGCCGGGCGGCAGCGGATCGGCCGGTCGTTGAGGAAGGCACCGCCGCCGCGTACCGCCCGGAAGGTCTCGTCGCGCATCGGGATCCCGACCACCCCGACAAGCGTCTCGCCGTCGCGTTCCGCGGCGATGGAGACGGCCCAAGTCGGCAGACCGTAGAGGTAGTTGACGGTGCCGTCCAGCGGGTCGATCACCCAGCGGACGCCACTGCCGCCCACCGAGCTGGCACCCTCCTCACCGAGGAAGCCGTCGTCGGGGCGGTGCTCGGCAAGATAGCCGGTGATCAGCTTCTCGGCGGCGATGTCCATCTCGGTGACGACGTCGACGGGGCTGGACTTCGTGGCGGCGACGGCAAGATCGTCAGGGCGTCCGTCGCGCAGCAGGGCGCCGGCCCGACGCGCTGCCTCCAGGGCGAGCGGGAGCAGCTCGGCGATCAGGGCGTCGTCGGCCGGGGTGTCGCGGGCCTGGTTCTGTTCGGACGGGGCGTCGGTCACTGCGGGCTCCTTCAGACGTACGGGCTGTCGGCGCCCGCGGCGGCGGGCCTGGGGGCGCGGGCGGGGCAGCAGCCGATCGGACAGAGATCGTGGCTGGGGCCGAGGGTGCCCAGCGCGCGGCGTTCCACCGCGCATCCCCGCTCGGCGGCGGCGCGTTCCAGCAGCAGGTCACGTACGGCCGCGGCGAAGCGCGGGTCCGCTCCCACGGTCGCCGAACGGCGGACGGGCAGGCCCAGTTCGGCGGCCTTGGCGGTGGCCTCGGTGTCGAGGTCGTACAGGACCTCCATATGGTCCGAGACGAAGCCGATGGGGGCCATCACCACGGCCGGGACGCCCTCGCCGTGCAGCGTCTCCAGGTGGTCGCAGATGTCCGGTTCCAGCCACGGGGTGTGCGGGGAGCCGCTGCGTGACTGGTAGACGAGCCGCCAGGGGTACTCGATGCCGGTCTCCTCGCGCACGTCGGCCACGATCAGCCGGGCGACGTCGAGATGCTGCGCCACATAGGCACCGCCCTCGCCGTGCGCGTCGGCCGGCCCCGAGGTGTCGGCCGACGCGTCCGGGATGGAGTGGGTGGTGAAGGCGAGATGAGCGCCCGCGCGGACGTCCTCCGGGAGGTCGGCGAGCGAGGCCAGCACGCCGTCGACCATGGGGCGCAGGAAGCCGGGGTGGTTGAAGTAGTGCCGCAGCTTGTCCACCCGTGGCGGTTCGAGCCCCTCGTCGGCCAGCGTGGCGAGCGCGTCGGCGAGGTTCTCGCGGTACTGGCGGCAGCCCGAGTACGAGGCGTACGCGCTGGTGGCGAGGACGGCGATCCGGCGTCGGCCGTCCGTGACCATCTCCCGCAGGGTGTCGGTCAGATACGGGGCCCAGTTGCGGTTGCCCCAGTAGACCGGCAGGTCCACGCCGTGCTCGGCGAAGTCCTTGCGCAGCGCGTCCAGCAGGACGCGGTTCTGTTCATTGATCGGGCTGACCCCGCCGAACAGGAAGTAGTGCTTCCCCACCTCCTTGAGCCGCTCCTTGGGGATGCCGCGGCCCCGGGTCACGTTCTCCAGGAACGGGACCACGTCGTCCGGGCCCTCAGGGCCGCCGAAGGACAACAGGAGCAGAGCGTCGTAGGGGGAAGTCGCAAGCTTTTCGGGCATGATTCGATCCTGCCACCAGCCCTGTCGCACCGGGAACCGCGCCCCTGTTCCGACGGCGGGCCGCGCTCCCCGTCCGGGGGATTCCGCCGGAAAACACGGTGCGGTGCGCGGGTGCGACCGTAAGCTCTTCCCGCCCAGTTCATTCCTTACCGGAGTGCCCCTTGCCCAGTTCGTACCATGCGATTTTCGCCGCTCCCGGTAGCAAGGGATTCAGTGCGGCCGGCCTGATCGGCAGGATGCCGCTGGCCATGCTGGGCATCGGCGTCGTGACCATGATCTCCCAGCTCACCGGCCGGTACGGGCTGGCCGGAGCGCTCTCCGCGACGCTGGCGATGTCTGCCGCGGTGCTCGGTCCGTGGATCTCCCGGCTCGTCGACCGGCACGGCCAGCGGCGGGTGCTGCGTCCGGCGACCCTGATCGCGGCGGCGGCCGTCGTCGGGTTACTGGTCTCCGCCGAGCAAGGCGCCCCCGACTGGACCCTGTTCGTCTTCGCCACGGGCGCGGGCTGTGTGCCGAACGTGGGTTCGATGGTGCGGGCGCGCTGGGCGGCGATCTACCGGGGCTCGGCCCGCGAGCTGCACACCGCGTACTCGTGGGAATCGATCATCGACGAGATGTGCTTCATCTTCGGCCCGATCATCTCCATCGGGCTCTCGACGGCCCTGTTCCCGGCCGCGGGCCCGCTGCTCGCGGTCGTGTTCCTGGTGGTCGGCGTGCTCTGGCTGACGGCGCAGCGCGGCACCGAACCCGTACCGCAGCCGCGTGAGCAGCAGACCGGGGAGTCGGCGCTGCGCTCCCCGGGTCTGCGGGTGCTGGTGCTCACCTTCACGGCGACCGGGGGGATCTTCGGCGCGGTCGACGTGGTGACGGTCGCCTTCGCCGAGGAGCACGGGCACAAGGCGGCGGCGAGTCTGGTGCTGGCGGTCTACGCGCTGGGATCGTGCCTCGCCGGCATGGTGTTCGGCCTGCTCCATCTCACCGGACCGGCGGCCCGGAGGTGGCTGGTGGGTGTCTGTGTGATGGCCGTGAGTATGATCCCCCTCCAACTGGCCGGGAGCCTGCCGTTCCTGGCCGTGGCGCTCTTTGTCGCGGGCCTCTCCGTCGCACCGACGATGGTGACGACCATGGCCCTCGTCGAAGCGCATGTACCGCGCACCAAGCTGACCGAGGGCATGACCTGGACCAGTACCGGGCTCGCGGTCGGCGTGGCGCTCGGCTCGTCGGCCGCCGGCTGGGTGGTCGACGCGGCCGGTGCCCGTGCGGGGTACGCGGTGCCCGCCGCGGCGGGCACGGCCGCGGCCGTGGTGGCGCTCCTGGGGTATCGCCGGCTGCGCGAGCCGGTACCGATTCGGGGAGGGCGCGGGGCGGATGACCAGAAACCGGACAAGCACGGCGACCACGACGAGCGTGAACGCGTGGCGTAACTGGGCGGGGAACGTCACCGCCCGGCCGGCCCGCGTGGTGTCACCGGCCTCCGCCGAGGAACTCGCCGGGACATTACGCCGGGCCGCCGAGGACGGGCTCAAGGTCAAACCCGTCGGCACGGGGCACTCCTTCACCGCCACCGCCGCCACCGACGGGGTGCTTGTCCGGCCCGATCTGCTCACCGGCATCCGGGAGATCGACCGGGCCGCCGGCACCGTCACCGTGGCGGCGGGCACCCCGCTGAAGCGGCTGAACACGGCGCTGGCGAGGGAGGGCCTGTCGCTCACGAACATGGGCGACATCATGGAGCAGACCGTCGCGGGCGCGACCTCCACCGGCACCCATGGCACCGGCCGTGAGTCGGCGTCGATGGCGGCACAGATCCGCGCCCTGGAGATCGTCACGGCGGACGGCTCGGTGCTGCGCTGCTCCGCGGAGGAGAATCCGGAGATCTTCGCCGTCGCCCGGATCGGGCTCGGCGCGCTGGGCGTGGTCACCGCGATCACCTTCGCCGTGGAGCCGGTCTTCCTGTTGACGGCCCGCGAGGAACCGATGGCCTTCGACCGGGTCACCGCCGAATTCGACCAACACGTCGCCGAGAACGAGCACTTCGAGTTCTACTGGTTCCCGCACACCGGCAACTGCAGCACCAAGCGCAACAACCGCAGCGCGGGCCCCGCCGCTCCGCTCGGTCGGGTCAGCGGCTGGTTCGACGACGAGTTCCTCTCCAACGACCTCTTCCGGGTGACCTGTTCGCTCGGCCGGGCCGTACCCGCGACCATCCCCGCCATCGCCAAGGTCTCCAGCCGCGCCCTCTCCGCCCGCGTCTACACGGACCTTCCCTACAAGGTCTTCACGAGTCCGCGCCGGGTCCGCTTCGTGGAGATGGAGTACGCGCTGCCCCGGGAGGCCGTGGTCGGAGCGCTGCGCGAGGTCAGGGCGATGGTCGAGCGTTCACCACTTCGGGTGAGCTTCCCGGTGGAGGTCCGTACGGCTCCTGCGGACGACATCGCGCTCTCGACGGCCTCGGGCCGGGAGAGCGCGTACATCGCGGTGCATCTGTACCGGGGCACGCCCTACCGCTCGTACTTCACCGCCGTGGAGCGGATCATGACCGCGCACGGCGGCCGGCCGCACTGGGGCAAGATCCACACCCGGGACGCGGAGTATCTGTCCGGGGTCTATCCGCGCTTCGGCGAGTTCACGGCGGTACGGGACCGGCTGGACCCGGACCGGCTGTTCGGGAACGACTATCTGCGGCGGGTCCTCGGGGACTGACGGCCGATGCTCACCACACCTCCCCCGTTACTGGCGCTACTGGCCGGCCGTTCCGGAATCGGAGCCGGACCCGGAATCGGTGCCCTGTTCCGTGGCACCACTGCCGGAGTCGTCCGCTCCGGAGTTCCCCGTTCCGGAGTCTCCTGTCCCGGAATCGCCGGCAGTACCGGAGGGCGTCGGCGTGGGGGTCTGCGAGGCCTTCCCGCCGGCGGAGCCCGAGGGGGCCGTGGACGGCTCCCTCGACGGGTCGGCGGTGCCGCTCCGCCCCGTGCCGGCGCTCTGTCCGGTGTCGGGCGACGCGCTCGGATCCGTACCGCTGCCGCTGCCGTCGTCCGGGGTCGGGCTGTCCGACGTCCGGTCCGGATTCACGCCGGTGTCCTGGGAGTTGGAGGGGGTGTCCGACGGTACGGACCGCTCACCGCCACCGCGCACGGCCGACCCGACGGTCGTTCCCTTGCCGCCGCTCAGGTCCTGACCGGAGATCACTTCGTATCCGGTGATGCCGATCATCGCGACCAGGAAGACGGTGGCGGCCGCGCGGACCGGGCGCTTCCAGCCGCGCACCCGGCTGCCGTGCGTCGTGGCCTCGGTGAACTCACCGTCCAGACCCCGCGGCAGGCGCGGCGTCCCGGTCGCGTCAACAGGGACGTACGGATCACCCGGACCGCCTGGATCGCTCCGGCCGGGTGGATCGCCCGGCGCGTACATGACGACCGGATCGTCCTGTTCGTACCGCCCGGGATCGTCCTGTTCATACGGCAAAGGCACCTGGCGGCCCCCGGGCTTCGCCTGGACCGTGACCACGCGTATCTGCTCACCCGTACGGCGGAACAGGTGCTGGAAGACCGACCCCCCGCAGGTGGCGACCACGCTGACCACACCCGCGCCGATGATCGTGCCGTACACGCCGAGCTGGGAGGCGAGCACCGCCGCCGCGACTGCCGCGAGCGCGCTGCCCGCGACCTGCGGCACGTTCAGGTCGAGCCGCCGCTCCTGCTGTTCCCGCTCTCCATTCCGCGCCTCGCTCTCTTCCTTCCGGGTGCCGCTACTCAGCTTCTGATCCATCTAGAGCCCCTGCTTACCCATCTGTCCCACCTTGCACCAAGAAGGGACCGATGAGCGAAGTGGATAGTTCCGATTCCAGGGATTCTGTGAAGCAAGACACCCGGCCGCGACCGCGCCGAACCCCCAACTCCCCTGCCCGGACAGAACTTGGGCGGCGCGGCGGTCCACCCCCGTGGCCCGAATGGAGTACTGTGGCGAGCCCTGGGGCCGGACTCCCTCATGGGCGTCCGGGGACCTACGGGAAGGGGGCCGAACGTGGCACTCGATCCGGCGGAGCCGCGGCACCGCACGGGCGCCTGCTGCATGGAGTGACCGGGTTCGTCACTCTGCGTCGCAAGCAGGTACCGTGCCATAACGGCGAACCAGGGCCCCGGCCCGACACGCCGGGTAGTACGGAAAGGTTGTGGCAGGCTGCACCCGGGCAGGTCACACTCGACTAGCGGAAGCAGCGACGCACGTGACGTCGGCAGGCACCACCCGGGAGGTCCCCATGCCCGAACTGCGTGTCGTGGCCGTCTCCAACGACGGCACACGACTGGTGCTCAAGGCTGCCGACAGCACGGAATACACGCTTCCGATCGATGAGCGGCTTCGTGCTGCCGTGCGCAATGACCGCGCCCGCCTCGGCCAGATCGAGATCGAGGTCGAGAGCCATCTCAGGCCCCGTGACATCCAGGCGCGGATACGAGCAGGCGCCTCCGCCGAGGAGGTCGCCCAGCACGCCGGCATCCCGGTGGACCGGGTCCGCCGCTTCGAAGGGCCGGTGCTCGCCGAGCGCGCCTTCATGGCGGAGCGGGCCAGGAAGACCGCGGTACGCCGCCCCGGAGAGAACACCGGACCCCAGCTCGGCGAGGCCGTGCAGGAGCGGCTGACGCTGCGCGGTGCCGAGAAGGACACCGTCCAGTGGGACTCCTGGCGCCGGGACGACGGCACCTGGGAAGTCCTGCTGGTCTACTGCGTCGCGGGCGAACCGCACGCGGCGAGCTGGACGTACGACCCGCCCCGGCGGCTCGTCCAGGCCGTCGACGACGAGGCGCGCGCGCTGATCGGCGACACGGACGACACGGTCACGGCCCAGGAGCCGAGCTTCCCGTTCGTTCCCCGGATCGCGCGGCTGCCGCGTGACCGGCCGCTGGACCGTTCCCTCGATCGTTCTCTCGACCGGCAGTTGGAGCGGCCTCCCGCGCCCGAGCCGGAGGAGACCAGTGAACGGGACTCCCTGACCAGCCTGTTGGAGGCGGTGCCGAGCTTCCGGGGCGACATGATCGTGCCCGAGCGGCCCGCGCTGCCGGACTCGACCACGGATCCGGAGGACGAGCCGGAGGCCGAGGAGCCGATCGCGCCCGCCGCCTCGGCGGGTGCCGGGTCGGCGTACGCGGATGTGCTGATGCCCCGTTCGGTTGCCGGTCACCGGGACCGGCTCACGGGCACGACGGATCGCCAGGCCGAGGCGGACGGCGTGCGTCCGGGCCGGCGGGCCGCGGTACCGAGCTGGGACGAGATCGTGTTCGGTACGCGCCGCAAGAACAAGGAGTAACGGGAAGAGCGACAGCAGCACGTACCTACATACGTACGCCGAGGGGCCCGTACTCACCACGCGTGGTGAGTACGGGCCCCTCGGCGTACGGCTGGCGGCTGGCGGCTGTCGCCTGTCGGCTCTAGAGAGGGTCCGGCCCCGTGGCGACCGGTCGGGACTCGTCCGACGACCACTCGGACCAGGAGCCCGCGTACAGCGCCGCCGGGATGCCGGCGAGTTCCAGGGCGAGCACCTCCTGGGCGGCGGAGACACCCGAGCCGCAGTAGACGCCGACCTCGGCGCCCGGGGTGGCACCCAGGGCCTCGAAACGGGCCAGGAGATCCCGAGCCGGGAGGAAGCAGCCGTTTTCGGCCACATTTCCAGTGGTGGGTGCGGAGAGCGCGCCGGGGACATGGCCACCGACCCGGTCGATCGGCTCGACATCACCGCGGTAACGCTCCGCCGCCCGCGCGTCCAGCAGCAGCCCATCACGGGCCAGGGCCGCCGCCTCGTCGGCGTCCAGCAGGGGCAGCGCGCCCGGGGCCGGGGTGAAGTCACCCTCGGCCGGCGACGGGGTGTCGGTGGACAGCGGACCGGTCCAGGCGGTGAGACCGCCGTCCAGGACCCGTACGTCCGGATGGCCCGTCCAGCGCAGCAGCCACCAGGCGCGGGCCGCGGCCCAGCCCTGTCCGCCGTCGTACACGACAACCGGAGTGTCCTGCGAGATCCCCGCACGTCGCATCACCGCGCCGAAGTCCGCCGGATCGGGCAGCGGATGCCGGCCGCCCGTGCCGGGCGGGCCCGACAGCTCCTTGTCGAGGTCGACGAAGACGGCGCCCGGCAGATGTCCCGCCTCGTACTGGGGGCGGCCTGGAGGCCCGCCCAGCTGCCAGCGGACGTCGAGCAGTACGGGCGGTGTCGAGCCGGCCGACCCGGCCGACTCGCTCGCGAGTTGGGCTGCGGTGATGATGGCTGTCATGGGTGCCATCCTCGCGTACGGCCGGGCCCCACTCGTAACGGCGGAGAAACGGGCGGTAAACACCCGATCGAGATCCCGCCAAAAGCGGCGCGGTCGTGCGGCACCGCGTGCCACCTAGTGGAAGCATCTGGTCGGACGCGCGGCCCCTCCACCCCTGGGGCGTGTGGCGAGAGCGGCACCGTCCATCCCCCTGGGCGGGGACCCGCGCCCGCCCCGCACGGCCACCACGATGGTCCGAGGAGAGTGACGATGACCGAGGCAGCGATCCGACGCACACCCGGCACGCCTTGCTGGGTGAGCCTGATGGTGCACAACCTGGCGGAGACCCAGGAATTCTACGGAACGCTGTTCGGCTGGGAGTTCCGGCCGGGACCGCAGCAGCTCGGACCGTACGTCCGGGGTCTGCTGGACGGCAAGGAGATCGCCGGCATCGGCCAGCTGCCGCCCGGTCGGCAGCTGCCGCCCGGTCGGCAGCTGCCGACCGCCTGGCTGACCTATCTGGCGACGGACGACGCGGACAAGACGGCGGAGACGATCAGGAGCCACGGCGGCACGGTCGGCGTCGGGCCGCTGGACGCGGCGGAGGCGGGCCGGATGGCCATCGCCTCGGACCCTACGGGCGCCGTCTTCGGTATCTGGCAGGCCGCGGCGCACACCGGGACGGTGGTGGCCGGGGCCCATGGCACTCCGGTCTGGAACGAGCTGATCACGCGTGAGACGTCCTGGGTCGCCACCTTCTACAAGTCGCTGTTCGACTATGACGTGGAGGCCTTGGTCTCCGCCGACTCCGACGAGATGACACTGCGTCTGGACGGGCGGCCGGTCGCCTCACTGCGCGGGACGGGCCGGGCGCTCGTCCGCGACCGAGGCGCGCACTGGATGACGTATTTCGAGGTGGACGACACCGACGCGGCCGCGAAGGTGGTGACCGGGCTGGGCGGGCAGGTGCTCCGGGCGCCGTGGGACGGCCCGAACGGGCGGTTCGCGACGGTCGCGGACCCGGAGGGCGCGGTTTTCACGATCGTACGGTCGGCCGTTCGCTGACCTGACCTAGGGTCTTTCGTTTGGATCAGGCCGGATCAGGGAGCGGGGTCTGGTGCCGTGGATCGCAAGGCGGAGGAGTGAGGCGACGCGGAGCGTCGTGGAGTGACGACAACGCGGCGAGGCGCGGCACCAGGGCACGCGAGCCCGGCAAGATCCAAACGAGAGGCCCTAGGCGGGGCGCTCACCGGCCCGTCACCACCGGGTGACCGGCAGCTGCCCGCCGCTCACCCGGGGGTGACGGGCAGTACGTCCGGCGACAGTGCGCCGGCATGCGCCGAGGAGCTGGTCATGCGGCGCCGGTGGTGGCGGCGGCACAGGACCTCGTAGCCGACCTCCTCGGCGGGACGGTGCACGTCGCCGACGACCACCTGGGCGCCGTCGACGACCATTTCGCCGCCGACCGTGCGCGCGTTGTGGGTGGCCCGTTCCCCGCACCAGCACAGCGCCTCCACCTGGAGCTGCTCGACCCGGTCGGCCAGCTCGATCAGCCGCTGCGAGCCGGGGAACAGCTTGGTGCGGAAGTCAGTGGTGATACCGAAGGCGAAGACGTCCAGCCCGAGGTCGTCCACGATCCGCGCGAGCTGGTCGATCTGCTCGGGCGCCAGGAACTGCGCCTCGTCCACGATCACGTAGTCCGCCTTGCCGCCCTTCGACAGCCGGTCCACCAGGTACGCGTACAGCTCCATACCCTCGGTGGCCTCGACCGCGTCCGTGACCAGCCCCAGCCGCGAGGACAACTTGCCTTCTCCCGCCCGGTCGTCCCGTGTGAAGATCACACCCTGGAGCCCCCGGGCCGAACGGTTGTGGCCGATCTGGAGCGCCAACGTGCTCTTCCCGCAGTCCATGGTGCCGGAGAAGAAAACCAGTTCGGACATCAGTGGAAGGTGACCTTTCGGGTCGAGCAGGCCGGGCGGCGGCGACACCCTCCGGCCCTTGCGGGAGGTGTCGAATGCCCCGGCAAATCGGTGCTGCGGGCCGTCGGGCGAGTGTCGCCCGGAAGGTTACGAGCGTACTTCGAGGAGCGGGACGAGCTGCTCGACGGGGGTCATCGAGCCATGCATCCCGACCATCGCCGACTCGTGCGGTTCCTTGACGGAGGCGGTGATCACGACGGGGGCGTGGGCCGCCGCGACGACATCGCCGATCCGTCCGTACACCCGCTCGTCCATCGCGCCGGCCGGCCCGAACCAGCCCGCCGCGATCGCCTCGTCCCGGCTCGCCACCCAGAACTGCTCGCCGAGCACCTCGCGCCAGACGGTGAGAACGTCCGCCTCGGCGCCCGGCACGGCGTAGACATGGCGGGCCCGGCCCTCGCCGCCCAACAGGGCGACCCCGGCGCTCAGTTCCCAGTCCTCGTCGAAGTCGATGCGGGACTGTTCGTCGAAGGGGATGTCGATCATGCCGTGGTCGGCGGTCACGTAGAGCGCGCTCCGCGGAGGCAGTTGCTCGGCGAGCCGCTGGACGAGCCGGTCCACGTACATGAGTTGGCCGCGCCAGGCGTCGGAGTCGACGCCGAAGCGGTGGCCCTTGCCGTCGACCTCGCTGTAGTACGTGTAGACCAGCGACCGGTCTCCCGCGCCGAGTTCGGCGGCGGCCAGGTCCATCCGGTCCTCGCAGGAGAGCCGGCCGTGGAAGGTGCCGCCGCTGAGCGCGATCTTGGTGAGCGGGGTGTGCGCGAAGGTCGGGGCGGACACCTGCACGGTGTGCACACCCGCCGCCTCGGCGAGCTGGAAGACCGTGGGATACGGCTGCCAGACGTGCGGCTCGGTCCAGGGCTTCCAGCGGAGCTGGTTCATCAGCGCGCCGGTCGCGGGATCGCGGACGGTGTAGCCGGGCAGGCCGTGCGCGGCGGGCGGCAGCCCCGTACCGACGGAGGCGAGGGAGGTCGCCGTGGTGGCGGGGAAACCGGCCGTGAGAGGGCGGCCCGTGTGCCCGCGCGAGCTGCCGAGCAGGGAGGTCAGATACGGAGCTTCGTCGGGGTGGGCCTTGATCTGTTCCCAGCCGAGGCCGTCGATCAGGAAGACGCAGTTCCGGTCGGCGGGAGTCAGTTCGGAGATGGTCGCGGTCAGATCCGGTACGCCCTGGCCGGCCGCGAGCGTGGGCAGCAGGTCGGCGAGCGAGCCACTGCCGTACTCGGGCAGCGGCGCGGTGTCGAGGGCGAGCGGGACGGGATCCTGCCAGAGGGCCTCGGCGGCCATCAGCGGCCGGTCGCCGCGATCGCGGCGGTGGCTTCGGAGAGGGACTGGGCGAACACGAGCGTCTGGCGGACGGTGTCGGGGCCGTCGCCGGCCTCACTGACACGCAGGCTCAGGTCGTCGGCGGTGGAACTGCCGGTGTAGCCGTGGTCCGCCTCGCAGTTGGGGTCGCCGCAGGCGGCGGGCTCGAGATCGATCCGGGAGACGGCGCCCCAGCCGATGGTGAGGACGACCTCACGGGGCAGGGTGCCGGGGGTGTACGACTCCGGGTTGGCGACGACGCGGCTGACCACGACGGACGAGATCCGGTCGAGCTTGACCGACTCGGTGGAGGTGGTGGCGTACGGCGTCGGGGAGCTGGAGTCGGCTGCCTGCTCGTCGGTGTGGCTGACGATGAAACGGTGGGCCGTCAGCACCAGGACGGTGACATGCCGGCGCACCTCGTTGGCGTCGAAGGTCGTCTCCTGGTGCACCAGGTACGACGCGATCTGCTCACCACCGACTGCGGCCTCCACCGCCTCGGCCACGAGAGCCGGGTAGTAGCCGCTGCGCTCGATCGCCGTGCGCAGCCCCTGGGTCGTCGTACCGGTCTTCGCCATGGGCTCCATCCTACGGGGACGGGATGGCTGCCGGAGACGCCCGGAGGGCCTGGCCATCCTGCGGCCGGGCCTTCAGTTGATCCCCTCGGCCGATCCTCTCTGATCCCCTCGGCCGATCTCCTCCGATCTCCCCCGATCTCCTGGGTCGATCCCCTCGGTTGATCGGCTGCTCCTCCGGCGGCTCCCCTTCCACCGCTCAGTAGCTGGGGAGGCTGCGCGGGCCGAGATCGTCGCGGGCGGGGGGCGTCGCCAGCCGGACGCTCGCGTCGAGGACGGAGAGTCCGTGGGCGGCTACGACGACGGGCTCCAGGGCCACGGAGATGATCTCCGGGTGGTCGTCGACCAGCCGGGACACCCGCAGGAGCAGCTCCTCCAGGGCGGCGGTGTCAACCTGCGTGGAACCGCGCCAGCCGAACAGGAGCGGTGCCGTCCTGATGGATCTGATCAGCTCGGCGGCGTCGCGGTCCGTGGCGGGAACGAGCCGGTGCGCGACATCGCCGAGCAGCTCGGAGGGCGCTCCGGCGAGTCCGAAGGAGAGGACGGCGCCGGCGGCCGCGTCGATGACGGCCCGTACGACGGTGTCCACGCCCCGGGGCGCCATGGACTGGACGACGAGCCGCAGCTCGGCGGCCGTGCCGAGCGTCTCGGTCAGCTCGTGGTAGGCGAGGCGCAGTTGTGCCTCATCGGGGAGGTCCAGCCGTACGCCGCCGAGGTCGGCGCGGTGGCGCAGACGGGACGCGGTGGTCTTCAGGGCGACGGGGTACCCGAGCCGGGCGGCGGCGGAGACGGCGGCGTCGGGACCGGGGGCGGGGAGCGCCTGCCGTACGGGGATGCCGTACAGGGCGAGCAGTTCCCGTGCGTCGGCGGCGGTGAGGGGCGCGCCGCCGGCGTCGGACGCGCCGCCGAGCAGCCGGTCGATCAGCGCGGCGGCCGCGCTCTCGTCGATGGCGTCGTCGATGGCCTCGGGCACCTTTCCGGGCTCGGCGGCCTGCTGCCGCCACTGTGCGTATCCGACGGCCTCGGCGAGGGCGCGGACGGCGCGTTCGGCGGCGGGGTAGGCGGGGATCCGGCCGGAGGGGGCGGCCGCAGGGGAGCGCTGAACTGCTGTGTCCGTGGTTGCGGTTCCGGTCGCGGTTGGAGTTCCTGTTGCGGTTGCGGTTGCGGTTGCGGATCCAGGGGCGGGACCGGCTGCGGCTTCTGCTTCCGGACGGGCGTCGGGACTGACTGAGGTTCTGGCTCCGGGAGCATGGCGTGTGTCCGGCCCGCCGCCTGCCCCCGGCCCCGTACCGTCAGCGGCTGTTGACGTGGGCGGGCTGCCCTCCACCGCCGAGAGTGCCTCGGCCAGGCCGCCGATTTCCACGTGCACCACCGTGACCGGCTTCGCCGGGCCGCTCGCCACCGCCTCGCGCAGGGCGGTCCCCAGCGCGCCGCCGTCGGTGGGGTCCATCGCCGCGCTCTCGCCGACCCGGGGGATCGCCGTCACCACCACCGCGTCGCACGCCGGGTCGGACAGGGCCGCCGTGAGAGCCGCGCGGAAGTCCGCCGGGGACGCCGCGGTCGTGAGGTCCAGGGGCGGGAGGGGGCGCAGCCCTTCCGTGAGGCACGCGTCGTACGTAAGGAGGCCGAGGGATTCGGAGTTGCCGAGTATCGCGACGCGCGGGCCCCGCGGGAGGGGCTGGGAGGCGAGCAGGAGCCCCGCGTCGACCAGTTCGGTGACCGTGTCGACACGGATCACCCCGGCCTGCCGCATCAGCGCCGAGACCGTCGTGTCCGGGATACGGCTGACCGGGACCGCGTGTCCCGGTGGCGTACTGCCGCTGTGGCGCGCGCCCTTGACGACCACGACCGGCTTCACCAGCGCCGTACGGCGGGCGAGCCGGGTGAACTTCCGCGGGTTGCCGATCGATTCGAGGTAGAGCAGGGCGACATCGGTGTCCGGGTCCTCGAACCAGTACTGGAGGATGTCGTTGCCGGAGACGTCCGCGCGGTTGCCCGCGGAGATGAAGGACGACAGACCCGCGCCGCGCCGGTAGAGCCCGGAGAGCAGGGCGATACCGATGGCGCCCGACTGGGTGAAGAGGCCGATGCGCCCCCGGTCGGGAGGTTCGGGCGCGAGTGAGGCGTTCAGCCGGACGGAGGTGGCGGTGTTGATGATCCCGAACGCGTTCGGACCGATGATGCGCATCCCGTACGAACGCGCCTGCCGCACCAGTTCGCGCTGGGCCCCCTTTCCGGGATCGCCGCTCTCCGCGTAGCCGGCGGTGAGGACCACCAGGCCCTGGACGCCGTGCTGGCCGCAGTCCGCGACCGCTTCCGGCACCCGTTCCGCGGGAACGGCGAGGACGGCGAGGTCGACGGGCTCTCCGATCCGCGCCACGGAGCGGAACGCGGGGACGCCGTCGATCTCGTGTCGGTCCTCGGAGAAGGCGCTGTTCACCGCGTACGTACGGCCGGTGAAGCCCGCGTCGAGCAGATTGCGCAGGACCGTGCGGCCGACGCCGCCGGACGCGCGGCCGGTGCCGACGACGGCGACGGAGCCGGGTGCGAGCAGCCGCTGCACCGAGCGGGCCTCGGCGCGCTGTTCCCGGCCGCGCTGCACGGCGAGGGACTCGGCGGTGGGTTCGAGGTCGAGAGTGAGGCGTACGGAGCCGTCCTCGAAGCTGCGCTTCTGGGTGAACCCGGCGTCCCGGAACACCTTGATCATCTTGCTGTTGGCGGGCAGCACCTCGGCGGCGAAGCGCCGGATACCGCGCTCGCGGGCGACCGCGGCGATGTGTTCGAGGAGGGCGGAGGCGACTCCGCGCCCCTGGTGGGCGTCCTGGACGAGGAACGCGACCTCTGCCTCGTCGGCCGGCGCGGACGCGGGCAGTCCGCGCCGGTCCGTGCGGTCGTACCGGACGGTCGCGATGAACTCCCCTCCCACCGTCACCGCGAGCCCCACCCGGTCCACGTAGTCGTGGTGCGTGAACCGGTGCACGTCCTTGTCGGAGAGGCGCGGGTAGGGGGCGAAGAAGCGGTAGTACTTCGACTCGTCGGAGACCTGCTCGTAGAAGCTGACCAGACGCTCGGCGTCCTCGGTGGTGATGGGCCGGATCCGGGCGGTGCCACCGTCGCGGAGCACCACGTCCGCCTCCCAGTGCGCGGGGTAGACGTGATCCTGCGGCTTCTCCATGTCCAAAGCGTACGGCGCGAGCCCGGCAGGGGCGGGTCCGTAGCCGGGGGCCGGGTTCCCTGCCTGGCCGGAGGCCGTGGAGGGCTCTGGTACCGGGCCTGTTCGGGGCCGACAGATGAACTTTCGACGGCACATGAGAGGCTGGTGCAGGCATCATTTTGAGACTTTTTGCGACTTGAAGGGCAATACCATGGCTGAGCGCCGCGTCAATGTCGGCTGGGCCGAGGGCCTGCACGCCCGTCCCGCCTCCATCTTCGTCCGCGCCGCCACGGCCGCCGGCGTCCCCGTGACGATCGCGAAGGCCGACGGTAACCCCGTCAACGCCGCCTCCATGCTCGCGGTGCTCGGCCTGGGGGCGCAGGGCGGCGAGGAGATCGTGCTCGCTTCCGAGGCGGAGGGCGCCGACGCCGCTCTGGACCGGCTGGCGAAGCTGGTTTCCGAGGGCCTCGACGAGCTTCCCGAGACGGTCTGACACCCGACCGTACCGGGTAATTCCGCAGCGGAGCCGTGGTGTGCTGAATTCAGCACACCACGGCTCCGTTCTTTTGTGCCGACAGCTCGCGCGGATAACGCGTACGGATAAAGCGTACGGGCAGCAGGAAATAAGCCCCGCATATTTATGTTCTTTGTATACGGCTGGATTGTTAAGTACGGACGCTCGCGGTGTTTACGGCATGTTGCGAAGGCCTCACTCTTTCCCGGATCCGGCCTGGTTTCCGCAGCCTGTGCGTCGCCGCCGTCCGCTCCGCGTGCAGGGCCGTGAGCGCCCGCGCCCGCTCCGCGTCACCACGGGCCACCGCGTCCACGATCGCGCCGTGCTCCGCCCAGGACTCCACGGGGTGGGCGGGCTGCTCGGCCACGTACATCCATGCGATCTTGTGCCTGGTCTGGGTGAGCAGGGCGATCAGCCCCGGGCTTCCCGACGCCTGGGCGAGCGTCTCGTGGAACCAGGCGTCGAGCGAGCGCAGATCCTCGCCCTGGCCCCTGCGGGCCCGCTCCTGGCCCAGCCTGACCAGGCCGCGCAGCACCTTGAGGTGGGCCTCCGTGCGGCGCTGGGCGGCGCGTGCGGCACCCAGCGGCTCCAGCAGCAGCCGCACCTCCAGGAGATCCCCCGCCTCCTGCTCCGAGGGCTCGGCCACACACGCGCCGGCATGGCGGCGGGTGGTCACGAAGCCCTCCGACTCCAGGGTGCGCAGGGCTTCGCGCACCGGGACGCGGGAGACGCCGTAGCGCCGTGCCAGCTGCTCCTCGGTGAGGCGGCTGCCCCGCTCGAACAGACCGGAGACGATGTCGTCGCGGATCGCCGTGCATACCGAGTGCGCGGGAATGCGCATGTCCGAACCTCCGACTTAATCCGCGCGAAACTCTGCTGATTGACGCCTGTTCCGTGACTCTATTGCAATCAGCACGAATTTCCGATGGGGAGTCGGAATCCATGGATATCTTTTGGCCAGAGCGGCGGATACGGAAGGCCACCGGACCGCTCGAAAGGCTCCGGGCGGCACGGAAGGCCACGGAGGGCGCGGAAGCGCACGAAGGCCCCGGCACGGGCCGGGGCCTTCGGACGAGCGAAGTGATCGGAGTGTCAGTCCGAGCGATCGGTCGGAGCGGTCGGTCGGAGTGCTTCGTCAGACGTTCACGCCGTGCGCGCGCAGGTAGCCGACGGGGTCCATGTCGGAGCCGTAGTCCGGGCTCGTGCGGGCCTCGAAGTGAAGGTGCGGCCCGGTGACGTTGCCGGTCGCCCCCGAGAGACCTATCTGCTGCCCCGGGGTGACGCTCTGGCCGACGGAGACGCCGATCGAGGAGAGATGGCCGTACTGCGTGTACGTGCCGTCCTTCATCTTGAGCACGATGTTGTTGCCGTACGAACCGCCCCAGCCCGCCTCGACCACGGTGCCCGCGCCGACGGCAACGACCGAAGTGCCGGACGCCGCGCGGAAGTCGATGCCCGAGTGGCTGCCGGAGGACCAGAGGGAGCCGCCGCTCTGGTAGCCGGTGGTGACGTACGAGCCGGCGACCGGGAGCTGGAAGGCGTTGAGGCGCTTGCGCTCGGCCTCACGGGCCGCACGGGCCTCCTCGGCACGGATCTCCTTGGCGCGCGCCACGGCCTTGCGCTTGGCCTCCGCCTCCGCCACGGCCTGTGCCTTGGCACGGGCGGCGGCCTGGTGCTGGGCCTCCGCCTGGGTGTCGACCGTGCCCGCGAGGGACTCGTCGATGGTGATGGCCTGGGCCAGGCCGGTCTGCTGGGCCGCCTGGACGTCGGTGGTGGCGGCGAGTGCCGGGGAAGAGGCCAGGGTGCCGATGACTCCGGTCGCGGTGAGAGTCGCGGCGCCGGCGACGCTCGCGCCCTTGCGGCTCATTCTGCTCCGGGCACGATGCTTCCCGGTGGCACGGGTGAACGCCATGAAGTGGCTGGTCCTTTCCTTCCTTCTCGCCTACCGGGTTAGCTGACGGGTTCGGAGCAGGAAGGTCTCCTACGGGCCCCTCCGCGCCGGTGCGCGAAGGCGTCCGATTCACCCCAGGGACTACGTGGGTCCCCGGCTCCCCAGGCTCGCGCCTGACGGGGACTCGGCGATGACTGTCCGACGCCGCGGTGCGGCGCAACTGGCGAACAGCCGGACCGACGCTAAGCGGGTCATCTTTCGTTCGCCAAACAGACAGGAAGTTTTGTTGGCATCGCCACAGGGCAGACGGGCAACCTCTCCAACAAAACGGACATACCACGGGAACCCCGGCGACAGGTGTCGCCAGGGTTCCCTCCTGAGGCCGGATCAGCCGGTGACGACGGTCACTTCACCGATACCGAGAGCCTTGACCGGCTCCTCGATCTGGGCGGCGTCACCCACGAGCACGGTCACCAACCGGTCCACCGGGAAGGCGTTGACGGCCGCGGCGGTCGCCTCCACGGTGCCGGTCTCCACAAGGCGCGCGTACAACTGCGCCTGGAAGTCGTCCGGGAGGTGCTGCTCGACCTGGTCGGCCAGCGTGGCCGCGACGGACGCCGCCGTCTCGTACTTGAGCGGTGCCACCCCCACCAGGTTCTGCACGGCGACGTCCCGCTCGGCGTCGGTGAGGCCTTCGGCGGCGAGGGTGCGGAGCACCGTCCAGAGGTCGTCCAGCGCCGGGCCGGTGGACGCGGTGTCCACGGAGCCGCTGATGGCGAGCATCGCGGCGCCCGTCACCCCGCCCGGGGTCGAGGGAGCCGAGGAGCGCAGCACCTGGCCGAAGGCCCGTACACCGTAGGTGTAGCCCTTCTCCTCACGCAGCACCCGGTCGAGCCGGGACGTGAGGGTGCCACCCAGGCAGTACGTGCCGAGCACCTGCGCGGGCCAGACCCGGTCATGCCGGTCCGGGCCGATACGGCCGATCAGCAGCTGGGTCTGGACGGCGCCGGGCCGGTCCACGATCACCACACGGCCCGTGTCGTCGGCGGTCACCGGCGGTACGGGACGGGGAGCGGCGGTATTGCCGGTCCAGGTGCCGAGGGAGTCGGCGAGCACCGCGTCCAGGTCGACGCCGGTGAGGTCGCCGACGATGACCGCGGTGGCCGTGGCGGGACGTACGTGCGCCTCGTAGAAGGCACGTACGCCCGCGGCGTCGATGCGCTCGACCGTCTCCTCGGTGCCCTGGCGCGGTCGTGACATGCGCGCGGAGGCCGGGAACAGCTCCTTGGAGAGCTGCTTGGCGGCGCGGCGGCCGGGGTTGGCGGTCTCGTGCGGGATCTCGTCGAGCCGGTTCCGTACGAGCCGCTCGACCTCGCTGTCCGCGAAGGCGGGGGCGCGCAGCGCCTCGGCGAGCAGCCCGAGCGCCTTGGGCAGCCGGGATACGGGGACCTCCAGGGAGACCCGTACGCCCGGGTGGTCGGCGTACGCGTCGAGCGTGGCGCCGCAGCGCTCCAGCTCGGCGGCGAACTCCTCGGCGGAGCGCTTGTCGGTGCCTTCGGAGAGGGCCCGCGCCATGATGGTGGCGATGCCGTCGAGCCCTTCGGGCTCGGCTTCCAGCGGTGCGTCGAGAATGATCTCGACCGCCACCACCTGCTGTCCCGGGCGGTCGCAGCGCAACACGGTCAGGCCGTTGTCGAGCGCGCCGCGCCCGGGGGCCGGGAAGGCCCAGGGCCGGGCTTCGCCGGCGGTCGGCTGTGGGTGGAAGTCCATGGTCACGGCAGCGTCGGTCACTGGTCCGCCCCCTCGTGCTCGTCGGTCTCGGCGTCGTCGTCATCGGCGGCGGTGAGCGGTTCGTACACCAGTACCGCCCTGTTGTCCGGGCGCAACCGCTCCGCGGCGACGGCCCGCACCTCCTCCGCCGTGATGTCCAGCACGCGCGTGACGGCGGACAGCGCCAGCTGCGGGTCGCCGAACAGGACGGCGAACCTGCACAGCTCGTCGGCGCGGCCGGCGACCGTGCCGAGCCGGTCCAGCCATTCGCGCTCCAGCTGGGCCTGCGCCCGCTCCATCTCCTCGTCGGTCGGCCCCTCGGCGGCGAGGCGGGCCAGCTCCTCGTCGACCGCGGTCTCGATCTCCGGTACCTCGACACCGCCGGACGTCTTCACGTCCAGCCAGCCGAGCGACGGGGCGCCCGCCAGGCGCAGCAGCCCGAAGCCCGCGGCGACGGCGGTACGGTCGCGGCGCACCAGGCGGTTGTGGAGGCGGGAGGACTCCCCGCCGCCGAGGACGGTGAGCGCCAGGTCGGCGGCGTCGCACTCGCGGGTGCCGTCGTGGGGCAGCCGGTAGGCGGCCATCAGCGCGCGCGCCGGGACCTCCTCCTGGATCTCCTCGCGCAGCTCCTCGCCGATGATGTCGGGGAGTGCGCCGTCACGCGGCGGCTGCTTGCCGTCGTGGGACGGGATGGAGCCGAAGTACTTCTCGACCCAGGCGAGCGTCTGCTCGGGATCGATGTCACCGACGACCGACAGCACCGCGTTGTTCGGCGCGTAGTTCGTACGGAAGAACGCGCGGGCGTCCTCCAGCGTGGCGGCGTCCAGGTCGGCCATCGAGCCGATCGGGGTGTGGTGGTACGGGTGCCCCTCCGGGTAGGAGAGAGCGGTCAGCCGCTCGAAGGCCGTACCGTAGGGCACGTTGTCGTACCGCTGGCGGCGTTCGTTCTTGACGACGTCCCGCTGGTTCTCCATGGATTCTTCGTCGAGCGCGGCGAGCAGCGAGCCCATCCGGTCGGCTTCCAGCCAGAGCGCCAGCTCCAGCTGGTGGGTGGGCATCGTCTCGAAGTAGTTGGTGCGCTCGAAGCTGGTGGTGCCGTTGAGGGAGCCGCCCGCTCCCTGCACCAGCTCGAAGTGGCCGTTTCCCTTCACCTGTGCCGAGCCCTGGAACATCAGGTGCTCGAAGAGGTGAGCCAGGCCCGTACGGCCCTTGACTTCATGGCGTGAGCCGACGTCGTACCAGAGGCAGACCGCGGCGACCGGGGTCAGGTGGTCCTCGGAGAGCACCACGCGCAGGCCGTTGGCCAGCCGGTGCTCAGTCGCTGTCAGGCCGCCGGTACCGGCCTGCGCTGTGGCCGTGTGACCCATGGGCATGTACGTCCCTTCGATCGCGATATGGAGAAGTCCTGCCACTGTATGCAAGCGTGCTGACACCTGGCGAAGTTCCCGTGCCGTCGGCCGTACCGCACACCCGCCGTCACCCCCTGTGTCACACCCGCTGACACACTCGCCGTCCGTCGTGCCGCACACGCGCGACGCGCTCTCAACGACGGGTCGAGGTCAGCGTTGTCAGTGGCGCGGTCCACAATGGTCCGCGTCAGTTCCAGTAGTTGTCGTACAGAAACCTGTGAAGGAGCCGCAGCAGCGATGGCCCGCCGCAGCACGAAGACCCCGCCGCCGGAGGACTTCGAGGAGAAGATTCTCGACATCGACGTGGTCGATGAAATGCAGGGCTCCTTCCTCGAGTACGCGTACTCGGTGATCTACTCCCGGGCCCTGCCGGACGCCCGTGACGGCATGAAGCCGGTGCACCGCCGCATCGTGTACCAGATGAACGAGATGGGCCTGCGCCCCGACCGCGGGTATGTGAAGTGCGCCCGCGTCGTCGGTGAGGTGATGGGCAAGCTGCACCCGCACGGAGACGCGTCGATCTACGACGCCCTGGTCCGGATGGCACAGCCGTTCTCGATGCGGCTGCCCCTGGTCGACGGACACGGGAACTTCGGCTCGCTCGGCAATGACGACCCACCGGCCGCGATGCGGTACACCGAGTGCCGGATGGCTGACGCCACGTCACTGATGACCGAGTCGATCGACGAAGACACCGTCGATTTTGAGTCAAATTACGACGGCCAGGAGCGAGAACCGGTCACGCTTCCCGCCGCGTATCCGAACCTGCTGGTCAACGGCACCTCCGGGATCGCCGTCGGCATGGCGACGAACATGCCGCCGCACAATCTGGGCGAGGTCGTGGCGGCCGCACGCCACCTGATCAAGCACCCGGGCGCGGACCTGGAGACGCTGATGCGTTTCGTGCCGGGTCCCGACCTGCCGACCGGTGGCCGGATCGTCGGCCTGACCGGCATCAAGGACGCGTACGAGAAGGGCCGGGGCAGCTTCAAGATCCGGGCCACCGTGGCGGTGGAGGACGTCACCGCTCGCCGCAAGGGCCTGGTCGTCACGGAACTGCCGTTCGCGGTCGGTCCGGAGAAGGTCATCTCGAAGATCAAGGACCTGGTCTCCGCCAAGAAGCTCATGGGCATCGCGGACGTCAAGGACCTCACGGACCGCGCGCACGGCCTGCGCCTGGTCATCGAGATCAAGAACGGTTTCGTGCCCGAGGCCGTGCTGGAGCAGCTCTACAAGCTGACGCCGATGGAGGAGTCCTTCGGCATCAACAATGTGGCGCTGGTGGACGGACAGCCGCTGACGCTGGGCCTCAAGGAGCTGCTGGAGGTCTACCTGGACCACCGGTTCACGGTGGTGCGCCGGCGCAGCGAGTTCCGGCGGACCAAGCGGCGCGACCGGCTTCACCTGGTCGAGGGACTTCTTGTCGCGCTCATCGACATCGATGAGGTCATCCGGCTGATCCGGTCGAGTGACAACTCGGCGCAGGCCAAGGAGCGGCTGATCGAGCGCTTCTCGCTGAGCGACGTCCAGACGCAGTACATCCTGGACACGCCGCTGCGCCGGCTCACCCGGTTCGACCGGATCGAGCTGGAGAGCGAGCGCGACCGACTGAACGGCGAGATCGACGAGCTGACCGGGATCCTGGAGTCGGACGCCGAGCTGCGCAAGCTGGTCTCGACCGAACTGGCCGCGGTGTCGAAGAAGTTCAGCACGCCGAGGCGCACGGTCCTGCTGGAGTCCGCCGGTTCCGCGGTGACCGCGGTGCCGCTGGAGGTCGCGGACGATCCGTGCCGGGTGCTGCTCTCCTCGACCGGCCTGCTGGCCCGTACGGCCAACGGCGAGCCGCTGGAGGGCAGCGACGGCAAACGCGTCAAGCACGACGCGATCGTCTCGGCCGTGCCGGCGACGGCGCGTGGCGACATCGGTGCGGTGACATCCACCGGCCGGCTGCTGCGGATCTCGGTGATCGACCTGCCGCAACTGCCGGACACGGCCTCGGCGCCGAACCTGTCGGGCGGAGCGCCGGTCTCCGAGTTCCTCGCGCTGGAGGGGGACGAGGAGCTGGTCTGTCTGACCACGCTCGACGAGTCGTCCCCCGGGCTCGCGCTGGGCACGCTCCAGGGCGTCGTCAAGCGGGTGGTGCCCGACTATCCGGCCAACAAGGACGAGTTGGAGGTCATCTCTCTCAAGGAGGGCGACCGGGTCGTCGGTGGCGTCGAGTTGCGGACGGGCGAGGAGGACCTGGTCTTCATCACCTCCGACGCCCAACTGCTGCGCTACCAGGCGTCGCAGGTACGGCCGCAGGGCCGGGCGGCCGGCGGTATGGCGGGAATCAAGCTGACGGACGGCGCCTCGGTGATCTCCTTCACGGCGGTGGAGCCGTCGGCCGACGGTGTGGTCTTCACGCTCACCGGCTCGCACGGGACGCTGGACGACTCCGTACGTACGGCGAAGCTCACCCCGTTCGACCAGTACCCACGCAAGGGCAGGGCGACGGGCGGGGTGCGCTGTCACCGGTTCCTGAAGGGCGAGGACCTGCTGGTCCTGGCCTGGGCGGGGGCGGGCCCGGCCCGCGCCTCGCAGAAGAACGGCACACCGGTTGAGCTGCCGGAGCCGGACCCGCGCCGGGACGGCTCGGGCACGCCGTACGCACTGGCGATCGACGTGCTGGCCGGGCCCGCGCACTGACGTACGGGAGTCATGACCTGTCCGGGGCCGGGCCTTCGGGCCCGGACCCGGTCTCATTCCCGGACCCCGGCTCCGGGTCATCGCCGGACCCGGGATCGGGCTCCGGCTCGGGCACGTCCTCGGGCTCGTCCTCCGGCTCCGGCTGGGGCTCGTCCTCGGGCTCCGGCTGGGACAGGTCGGGTACGTAGCGCAGGACGCCCCACATGGCGCGTTCGTCGGCGGCGGCGTCCTGTCGCCCCGTCTCCTCACAGGCCTCCAGCTCCTTGAGCAGGACGTCCTGCTCGATGCCCGAGCCGATCAGCACCAGCTGGGTGAGCCGCTCCGCACCGCGCGCCCAGGGCGCCGGGTGGAAGCGCAGAGACCGGCCGACCGCGTGCAGGGCGTAGCTGTTGGCCGGGTCGGCGGCGCCGAAGTCGACAAATCCCTTGATCCGGTAGAGCCCTGGGGGCCTGGAGTCGAGGAAGGCCATGAGCCGCCGCGGATTCATCGGGGCGCGCGCCGTGAACGAGACGCTCTCGTACGCCGCGTGGAGATGGCCGTCATGGTCCGCGTGCCCGTCCTCCGGGTCCAGATCCTCCGTGTCCAGATCCTCGAAGGAGAGCTGGCGCGCCTTCTCCTCCCCGTCCGGGCGGACAGCCGGGTCGAAGAGCAGCTCCGGGTCGATCCGTCCGTACGAGGCGGAGACCACCGGCGTTCCCGGGCCCAGCTCCCCGATGACGGAGAGGATGCGCTCACGCTCCGTCTCCGCCACCCGGTCGGTCTTGTTGAGGACCACGAGGTCCGCGATCGCGAGATGCCGGTCGATCTCGGGATGGCGCTCCCGGGTGGCGTCGAACTCGGCCGCGTCGACGACCTCGACCAGCCCTCCGTACACGGTGTTCGGATGGTCGCCGGTGAGGATCATCCGGACGAGTTCCTGCGGCTCGGCCAGCCCGCTCGCCTCGATGACGATGATGTCGATCCGGGCGGACGGCCTGGTGAGCTGTTCCAGGTAGCCGTCGAGTTCGCTCGCGTCGACCGCGCAGCACAGGCAGCCGTTGCCGAGCGACACCGTCGATCCGACCTGCCCGGCCACCGTCATCGCGTCGATCTCGATGGCGCCGAAGTCATTGACGACCACCGCGATCCGGTTGCCCGCGCGGCGGCGCAGCAGATGGTTGAGCAAGGTCGTCTTGCCGGACCCCAGAAAGCCCGTGAGGACGACCACCGGGATCCGTGGGGCCTGGTTCCTGCTCACGCGTTGCGCCTCCGTGCTGCGTCGGGTCGGTTCCGTCCCGCTCAGGCAGCCGGCACCGGCTGTGGCGGGGGCGGTCCCACGTAACGGGCCGCCGGGCGGATGATCTTGGAGTCCTCCGCCTGCTCCAGGATATTGGCGCTCCAGCCGACCACCCGGGCCGCGGCGAAGGTGGGCGTGAACATCGCGCGGGGCAGGTCGCACAGCTCCATGACCACGCCGGCGTAGAACTCCACGTTGGTGTGCAGCTCACGGCCCGGCTTCAGCTCGGCCAGGATCGCCTCCACGCGCGCCTCGACCTGGACGGCGAAGTCGGCCAACGGGCCGCCGAAGTCCTCGGCGATGGCGCGCAGCATGCGGGAACGCGGGTCCTCGGTGCGGTAGACGGGGTGCCCGAAGCCCATGATCCGGTCCCCCGCCATGACCCGTTCCCTGATCCAGGGATCGATACGGTCCACGGTCCCGATCGCGTCGAGGGTGTCGAGGGCCCGGCTCGGCGCCCCGCCGTGCAACGGCCCGGAGAGCGCGCCCACCGCGCCGACCAGGCAGGCGGCGAGATCGGCGCCGGTGGAGGCGATCACCCGGGCGGTGAAGGTGGAGGCGTTGAAGCCGTGATCGACGGTGGAGATCAGGTACCGCTCGATCGCCCGCGCCCGCTCGGGATCCGGCTCCGAACCGGTCAGCATGTAGAGGTAGTTGGCGGCGTACGGCAGATCGTCGCGCGGTTCGACCGGTTCCAGGCCCTGGCCCAGCCGGTACAGCGCGGTCAGCATCGTCGGTACGGCCGCACAGGCGGCGAGGGCCTCCGTACGGCGGCGATCGGCGCCGATGTCGTACAGCGGGCTCAGCCCGGCCGAGGCGCCGTAGAGGGAGAGCGCGGTCCGCAGCCCGGAGAGCGGGCCCGACCGGGCGGAGGACCGGGCGATGACGGGCAGGGCCGCCGTGACCCCCTCGGGCAGTCGGCGCAGGGGCGCGATGCGTGCCGTGAAGGCGTCCCGCTCGGCCGCGTCCGGCAGTTTCCCGAGGAACATCAGGTGCCAGACGTCCTCGAAGCCGCGGCTCGCCGCCAACTCGACGGCGGAGTACTGGCGGTAGTGGTAGAAGCCCTCGCGCCCTCTGACGTCCCCGAGCGCCGTGTCGGTGACGACGACGCCCGCGAGTCCGCGAGGTACGCCGAGTCCTGAGGGCCTCCCTGCGGCCTCGGCCATCTCACTGCTGTCGGTTGTTCCGTTGATCCCGCTGGTCCCGTTGATCGGCATGCTTTCCTCCCTGGACTTGATTCGACTGTCCATGCTTGACTCGATCAGTGTCAATATTGATTGAATCAATGTATGTACGGTGAGGACATGGACGACGAGATCGCGGACGAGCAACGGCTGACCACGCGGGAGGCCGCCGACCGGCTCGGGGTGAAGCCGGAGACGGTGTACGCGTACGTCAGCCGAGGCCAGCTCGCCAGCCGGCGCGAGCCGGCGGGACGCGGCAGCACCTTCGACGCCAAGGAGGTCGACGCGCTTGTCCGCAAGGGCAGGCGTGAGCCCCCGGCGGGCGGCGATGCCCTCCAGCGGATCCGCACCGGCATCACGCTGATCGACGCGGACCGCTACTACTACCGGGGGGTGGACGCGACCGAGCTGGCGCGGCGCTTCCACTACGAGGAGGTCGCCGACTGGCTCTGGACGGGCACCCTGCGGACGGGGATCCGGTTCGACGCCCCCGCCGAGTCACTCGCCGCCGCCCGCCGCTCGGTCGATGCCCTGCCCGCGCACAGCGGCTCCACGGAGCGGCTGCGGGTGGCCGCCATCGCGGGGGCGGCCGTCGACCCGCTGCGCTTCGACCTTTCCCGGGACGCGGTGCTGGGGACCGCCCGCGCGCTCATCCCCACCCTGGTCGACTCGCTCCCGGCGGTCGGTCCGCCACACGACGGGGACGGCAGGCTGGCCCGGCGGCTGTGGTCCCGGCTGACCGCGCGACCGGCGGGTGAGGCGGGAATCCGTGCCCTGGACATGGCGCTGTCGCTGCTCATCGACCACGATCTGGCGGCCTCGACGCTCGCCGTACGGGTCGCCGCCTCGGCCCGTGCCCATCCGTACGCCGTGGTGTCCGCGGGCCTGGGCGCGCTGGACGGGCCGCTACACGGCGCGGCCAGCGGGCTCGCCCACCGGATGCTCACCGAAGTCCTGGAGCGGGGCAGCGCGGCAGCCGTGGTGGCGGACCACCTGCGGGCCGGCCGACGGGTGCCCGGCCTCGGCCACCGTCTCTACCCGGGCCGGGACCCGCGCGCCGAGGCGCTGTTCACCGTACTGCGGGAGCTTCCCGACGCCGGTCCCGTGCTGGCGGCGGCGCGGGAGGTGGAGGCGACCACCGCGCGGCATGTGCCGCTGCACGCCAATGTCGATCTGGCGCTGGCGGTGCTGTCGGTGACCGCCGGAATGCCGGCCGAGGCGGGCGAGACGGTCTTCGCCGTGGCCCGTACGGCGGGCTGGATCGCGCATGCCCTGGAGGAGTACGAGGAACGGCCGCTGCGGATGCGGCCGAGCGGGCAGTACCACGGGCCCCGCCCGCCCCAGCCGCTGCCCTGAAGCGTGCTCCGAGTCCTGCCCCGAGCAAAGAGGGTCAGTCCCGCAGCCAGACCGCCGTGTCCCGCGGCAGGCGCCCGTCGCCGTCCAGCGGACCGCTGGTGAGCAGGACGGCCGTGTGGCCGGGGAGCCGGGCGGGTTCGTCGGAGAGATTGACGACGCAGATCAGCCCGTCGGTACGGGCGAACGACAGTACCCCGGGAGCCGCCTCCAGCCAGCTCATCCGCCCGGCCCCGAAGCCCGGTTCGGTGCGGCGCAGCCGAAGGGCCTCGCGGTAGAGGGCGAGCATCGAGGCCGGATCGCCCGACTGGAGACCGGCGGCGTACGAAGGCCAGGACTCCGGCTGCGGAAGCCAGGGTTCGCCCACCGAACCGAAACCGGCGTACGGCTCGTCAGCCGCCCAGGGCAGCGGTACCCGGCAGCCGTCGCGGCCCGGATCCGTCCCACCGGAGCGCACGTGCATCGGATCCTGGATCCGGTCGAGCGGAACATCCACTTCCGGGAGACCCAGTTCCTCGCCCTGGTAGAGATACACGGCGCCCGGTAGCGCCAGCGACAGCAGCGCGGCCGCCCGCGCACGGCGCGTGCCGAGTTCCGGATCGGTCGGGGTCCCGAACTCCTTGGCCGCGAAGTCGAACCCGGTGTCCTCGCGCCCGTACCGGGTGACTGTGCGGGTCACGTCGTGGTTGCAGAGCACCCAGGTGGCGGGGGCACCGACCGGCGCGTGCTCGGCGAGCGTCTCGTCGATCGCGTTCCGCAGCCGGTTCGCGTCCCACGGGCAGGACAGGAACGCGAAGTTGAACGCCGTGTGCAGCTCGTCCGGGCGCAGATAGCGCACGAAGCGCTCGGTGTCGGGCAGCCACACCTCGCCGACGAAGATCGCACCGTACTCATCGGCGATGGCACGCCAGGAGCGGTAGATGTCGTGCAGTTCGTCCAGGTCGACATACGGATGCGGGTCACGCCCCGGGGTGAAGTCCGGCAGCGCGGGGTCCTTGGCGAGCAGCGCGGCGGAGTCGATCCGTACGCCCGCGACACCCCGGTCGAACCAGAAGCGCAGCACCTCCTCGTGTTCCCGACGCACCGCTGGATGGGCCCAGTTGAGGTCGGGCTGCTCGGGGGCGAAGAGATGCAGGTACCACTCGCCGTCGTCGAGCCGGGTCCAGGCCGGGCCGCCGAATTCGGAGATCCAGTCGTTCGGCGGGATCTCGCCGTGCTCGCCGCGCCCGGTCCTGAAATGGAACAGTCCGCGCTCGGGGCTGCCCGGTCCCGCCGCCAGCGCCGCGCCGAACCACGCGTGCTGGTCGGAGACATGGTTCGGCACCACGTCGATGATCGTACGGATGCCCCGCTCCCGCGCCTCGGCGATGAGCTTCTCGGCCTCGGCGAGGGTGCCGAAGGCCGGGTCGATGGTGCGGTAGTCCGCCACGTCGTAGCCGCCGTCGGCGAGGGGCGAGAGGTACCACGGGGTGAACCAGAGGGCGTCCACGCCCAGTTCCGCGAGGTACGGCAGCCGGGCCCGTACGCCCGCGAGATCGCCGGTGCCATCACCGTCACCGTCGGCGAAGCTTCGTACGTAGATCTGATAGATGGCGGCGTCCCGCCACCAGAGTGTGTCGGCGGGCTCCGGAGGACAGCCTTCCATGCGGTGTTCCTTTCGAGATGTTCGACGCCGGGTGCCGGTCAGCCCTTGGTGCTGCCCGCGCTGATTCCGGCGATGATGTGCCGCTGGAAGACGAGGAACATCAGCACCATCGGAACGCTGGCGATGACCATGGCGGCGATCAGGACCGACAGGGGGATGTTCTGCGACAGCTGGACGAGCGCGACACTGATGGGCTGCTTGTCGGTGTCCGGGAAGACCATCAGAGGCCAGAGGAAGTCCTGCCAGACGGCGACCAACGCGAAGATCGACACGACCCCGAGCACCGGTCTGGACATGGGCAGCAGGATCGACCGGAGCGTGCGCAGTTTTCCGGCGCCGTCGATCTCCGCCGCCTCCAGCACATCGCGCGGGATCTGGTCGAAGAACCGCTTGAGCAGATAGAGGTTGAAGGCGTTGGCGACGGCCGGCAGCCAGATGCCCAGCGGGTCGTTGAGCAGACTGGTGTGGATCAGCGGGAGATCGGCGATGGTCAGGTACTTCGGTACGAGAAGTGCCTGGGCCGGGACCATCAGGGTGGCCAGGATGCCGCCCAGGATCACTCTGCCGAAGGCCGGCTTGAGCTTGGACAGGGCATAGGCCGCGGCCGTACAGAAGACGAGTTGGAGGATCCAGGCGCCGGTGGCCTGCACCACCGTGTTCCACAGGTGGGTCGGGAGCCGCATCAGGTCCCAGGCGTCGGCGTACGCGCCGGGATCCCAGGTCTCGGGGACCGGTGTCGGTGGCGTCCGCACCAGTTCGTCCGGGGACTTCATCGCGCCGGAGACCATCCAGTACACGGGAAACAGGAAGGCCAGGACGAAGGCGAGGACGACACCGCTGAAGACGGTCCAGTAGAGCGCCCTGCCCCGGGTGGTCGCGAGCGTGAGCGGGGACACCAGGGTGCGTACGGCGTGGACTCGCTCGGCAGACACCCGTACGGAAGGGACTCGTGCGGGGGTGCGTGCGGAAGGGACTCGTGCGGAAGGGGCTCGCGCGGCAGGGTTGCGTACGGCCGGGATACGTCGGGTCATTGCCGGGCCGCGATCCTCTCAGTCGTCGGTGCGGGTGAGCCGCAGGTAGAGGGCGGAGAAGAGGCTGAGCACGATCAGCAGCATCACGCTCAGGGCGCAGGCCCCGCCGAAGTCGTTGTAGAGGAAGGCGTATTTGTAGATGAGGTAGAGGATCGTGACGGTGGAGCTCTCCGGGCCGCCACCGGTGATCACGAAAGGCTCCGTGAAGACCTGCATCGTGGCGATGATCTGAAGCAGCATCAGCATCAGGATGATGAAGCGGGTCTGCGGGACGGTCACATGACGCACCCGCTGCCAGAGACTGGCGCCGTCCAGTTCCGCCGCCTCGTACAACTCCCCCGGGATCCCCTGGAGCGCGGCGAGGTAGATCAGGACCGTGCCGCCCATGTTCGCCCAGGTGGCGACGATGACGAGGGAGAGAAGCGCGGTGTCCGCGCCGTTGGTCCAGTTCGACGTGGGCAGGTGGAGGAGGCGCAGCCCCTCGTTGGCGAGACCGGCGCCCGGATCGTAGAACCACTTCCAGAGCAGGGCGCTGACCACCGGCGGGATCATCACCGGCAGATAGACCACCACCCGGAAGAACGACTTCGCGTGGCGCAGCTCGTTGAGGACGAGCGCCATCACGAACGGCACCGCGAATCCGATCAGCAGGGCGATCAGTGTGAAGGTGAGCGTGTTGCGCCAGGCGGTGCCGAACTCCGGATCCTGGAAGACATGGGTGAAGTTGGCGGTCCCCACCCATTCCGGATCCGCGCCCGGGGTGTACTTCTGGAAGGCGATGATCACCGCGCGGATCGCCGGATACCAGGAGAACAGCGCGAAGCAGATCAGGCCGCCGATCAGGAAGCCGTAGGCGCGCACCTGATGGGACAGGGCGCGGCGAAAGGGGCGAGCGACCGGCCGTCGGCCCGCCGAGGGCGGCCCTGAACCGCCGGACGGTCCCGCGGCCGCACCGGCGTCGGGCCCCCGGGGAGCGTGGACGGTCTGAGTCCGGGTAGTTTTCATCGATACGTCAGCCTCGGGCCAGGATTCCGTCGATCTTGGACTGCGCGTCCGCCAGGAGCCGGTCGATGTCGGCGTCCTTCCTGGTGAGGACCGAGGAGACCGCTCCGTCGAGGACCGAGTAGATCTGCTGCGCCTTCGGCGGCTCCAACTTCGCGGTGAGCTGCCGGCTGCCGTCGAGAAAGGCCTGGTAATTCCCGACCGGGACATTGGCGTAACGCTTCTTCAGCGCCTGGTCCTTGGCGTCCGTGGCTCCGGTCCACAGCCGGGGCTCGGGAAGTCCGACCGGGGCCTTCACCTCGGAGGCACGCTGCCAGTTGTTGAGGCCGGTGCCCGGGGCGTTCGTCTGGAACTCCAGCCACTTCAGGCCGGCTTCGATCTGCTGCGGAGAGGCCTTCTTGCTGAACATGTAGCCGTCGCCACCGATGAGTGTGCCCTTGCCACCCGGCATCGGGGCGAGCGCCAGGTCCTCGTACGAACCGCCCTTCTCCTTGACCAGGATCGGCACGTTGTCCGGGGCGGCGAGATACATGCCGAGTTTGCCGGAACCCATCATCTGCTGGACGTCGTTGAGGATCAGCAACTGCTTGCTGCCCATGGAGTTGTCGCTCCAGCGCATGTCCTTCAGGTTCTGGAGGACTGCCTTCCCCTCGGGGCTGTCGACCTTCGCCTTCTTGCCGTCCGTACTGACGATGTCGCCGCCCTGGGAGTACATCTCGGCGGTGAAGTGCCAGCCGCCCTGGTTCTGCGCGCTGTAGTCGGCGTATCCCACCCGGCCTTCGCCGAGGTCCGCGATCTTCTTGGCTGCGGCGCGGACTTCCTCCCAGGTGGCCGGGGGCTTGTCGGGGTCGAGACCGGCCAGCCGGAAGAGTTTCCTGTTGTAGAGGAGGCCCATGGAGTAGTTGGTGCGCGGGACTCCGTAGACCTTGCCGTCGACCGTGTAGACGTCCCGGAGCGACTGATGGATGTCGTTGTAGCCGTTCATGTCCTTCACGTACGAGGTGATGTCCGCTGCCTGGTTGATGTCGACGACATGCCCGGCGTCCGTGAAGTACGTGTAGAAGACGTCTTCCATCTGGCCGCCGGCGAGCTTCGCGTCGAAGGTCTTGGGGTCCTGGCAGGGGAAGGCGTCATGGCCGACGACGTCGATGTCCGGATGCGTCTTCTCGAACGCCTTGATGTCGTCCTCGAAGCTCCGCCGGTCGATCTTGGCGCTCTTCGGCGGCATGCAGTTCACGGTGATACGCGTCTTGCCCCCGGCGGCGTCCTCGTTGTCCAAGCCGCACGCGGCCACTCCGGTGAGGGCCAGCGCGGAGGCCATGACTGCGGTACAGGTGCGGCGGAACCCAGAACGTCTCATCGGCGGGACCCCTCTAGGGCAGAGCGTCGGGAAACCCACAGCTGCTCGCTGTGTGGCGGCGCTCACTCAACCATCAACTACGGGACGCAGCAATATGTCGCGCCAATATCGCAAATAATTGACAGCGTTCCGGGGAGGGAGAGGAAAGGAGGAGAGGGGGAGGAAAGGAGGAGAAGGCTGTACGTGTCCGTACGGCCGCGTCAGCCGCGTGGCGCCTGCGCGGTCGAGCCCCGTACCACCAGCTCCGGCTCGAACAGCAGCTCCCCGGGCGGCACCGCACCCCCCTGGATCTGAGCGGTCAGCATGTCGACGGCCGCCCGCCCCATGGCCTCGATCGGCTGACGGACCGTGGTCAACGGCGGCTCGGTGCAGTTCATGAAGGCGGAGTCGTCGAAACCGACGACCGACACCTCGCCCGGTACGCCGAGCCCGCGCCGGCGCGCGGCCCGTACCGCCCCCAGAGCCAGCGGATCGCTGGCGCAGATGATCCCCGTGACACCCCGGTCCAGCAGGCGCGACGCCGCGGCCTGCCCGCCCTCCAGGGAGAACATGGTCCGCTCGATGCGCTCGTCCGGCAGCTCCGCACCGGCCGCTCTCGCCACCGCGAGCGCCGCCGCGAGCTTGCGCCGGGACGGCACATGGTCGGACGGGCCGAGCACCAGACCGATGCGCTCATGGCCGAGCGAGGACAGATGACGCCACGCCTGCTCGACCGCGACGGCGTCGTCGCAGGAGATGCAGGGGAAGTCGAGATTCTCGATCGGCGCGTTGATCAGGACGACCGGAATCCTGCGCTCCGCAAGTTGCCGGTAATGGTCGTGCGGGGCGTCCGCCTGCGCGAACAGACCACCGGCGAAGACCACCCCGGACACCTGCTGCTGAAGCAGCAGCTCCACATAATCCGCCTCGGAGACGCCGCCCTTCGTCTGGGTGCAGAGCACGGGGGTGAGCCCCTGCTGGGCCAGCGCCCCGCCGATCACCTCGGCGAACGCAGGGAAGATGGGGTTCTGGAGCTCCGGCAGCACCAGGCCGACAAGCCTCGCACGCTCTCCGCGCAGTTGCGTCGGCCGTTCGTAGCCGAGCACGTCCAACGCGGTCAGCACCGACTGCCGGGTGGCCTGGGAGACTCCGGGCTTGCCGTTGAGCACCCGGCTGACCGTGGCCTCGCTGACCCCAACCTTCTTCGCCACCTGAGCAAGTCGTCGCGTCATATACGCAAGACTATCGCAAATAACGCAAGCTACTTGCTTAACTATGCAAGGGGTAACGCAAGGGATGCGACTAGCACGGCCCGGGCACATGGCCGCCGCGTGCCGTCGCGTTCGTTTTCCGCCCGGCGGCACACGGCGGCCCATGGATCCTCGATCTTCGCGTGACGAGGAAAGTTCCAGAAAGGGGGCTCGGCCATCTACCGTTCGTACACATGAGTGCCGGACCGAGCACCTCGGGCAGACGACGGCGATTCGGCTGGCCACGCCGGGTCTTCTCCCAGGTGCTGTTGATGCAGATCGCCATCGCCGCGGGCGTCGCCGTGCTGGCCACGGGGCTCTTTCTCGCGCCCTTCAGCAACGAGCTGGACGAGCAGGCGATGAGCCGCGCCCTCGCGATCGCCGAGACCACCGCGTCGCCCCAGGTCGCCCACGCCCTCCAGACTTCCCGGCCGACTGCCGACGGGCCCGTACAGGCCGAGGCCGACCGCATCCGCCACGCCACCGGCGCCGAGTATGTGGTGATCATGGACAGGCGGGGCGTGCGCTGGTCGCACACCGACCTCGGCCAGATCGGCAAGGTCGTCTCCACCGACCCCAGCGAAGCCCTCGCCGGCAAGCACGTCATGGAACTCGACAGCGGTACGCTCGGCCGCTCCGCGCGGGGCAAGGTCCCGCTGCGCGACCACACGGGAAAGATCGTCGGGGCCGTCTCGGTCGGCATCGCGTACGACAGCGTCCGTGACCGGCTGCTCGCCTCGATCCCGGAACTGCTCGCCTACGCGGGCGGGGCGCTCGCCGTCGGGGCGCTCGCCGCGTATCTGATCTCCAGGCGTCTTCAGCGACAGACCCATGACCTGGCCTTCTCCGACATCTCGGCGCTGCTCACCGAACGCGAGGCCATGCTGCACAGCCTCCGGGAAGGGGTCGTCGCACTGGACGGCGCCGGCCGGATCCGGCTGATGAACGACGAGGCGCAGCGGCTGCTGGGGCTCGGTCCCGACGCCATCGGCCAGCCGCTCGACACGGTGCTCGGCGGCGGGCGCACCACCGAGGTGCTGACCGGGCGGGTGCTGGGTGAGGATCTGCTGACCGTACGGGGCAGCCGCGTCCTGGTCGCCAACCGGATGCCGACCGACGACGGCGGCGCCGTCGTCACGCTTCGCGACCGTACGGAGCTGGAACGGCTCGGCCGCGAGCTGGACGCGACCCGCGGGCTGATCGACGCCCTGCGCGCCCAGGACCATGAGCACGCCAACCGGATGCATACGCTGCTCGGGCTGCTGGAGCTGGACATGCACGAGGAGGCGGTGGAGTTCGTCACCGAGGTCGTCGGGGTGCACCGGGCCACCGCCGAGCAGATCACCGAGCGGATCCACGATCCGCTGCCGGCCGCGCTGCTGGTCGGCAAGGCCACGGTCGCAGCGGAACGGGGCGTCTCGCTGCGGCTCTCCCCCGGCTCCCTGCTGCCGGACCGGCTGGTGGATCCGCAGGGCCTGGTCACGGTCGTCGGCAATCTCGTGGACAACGCGCTGGACGCGGCGGCCGGCTCCGCGGACCCGCGGATCGAGGTGGAACTGCGCGCCGAGGGCCGCACGGTCGTCCTCGTGGTCTCCGACAGTGGTCCCGGTGTCGCGGTGGACCGGCGCGAACTGGTCTTCTCGGAAGGCTGGTCGACCAAGGAACCGCCGGCTCACGGCAAGCGCGGCCTCGGTCTTGCGCTGGTGCGCAGACTGGCCGAACGGCAGGGTGGCAGCGCGCGGGTCGGCGCGTCGGCGGACGGTGGCGCCGAGTTCACGGTCGTACTCCCGGAGGCGCTGACCGAAGCGACCGGACCGGACGAGCCGCAGGGACCGGACGAACCCCAGGGACTGGACCGGCCGGAAGGACCGGACCGACCGGAAGGTCCGTCCGAACCGGACCGCCCCGAAGGACCGGACGGAATCATGGGGCCAGGCGAACCGTGCGCGCGGGACACACCGCACGGCCAGGACCCGCACGAGCAGGACCCGCACGGGCAGAACACCCCGCACGAGCGGGCCACGGCAGGGGAGAAACAATGATCGACGTACTGGTCGTGGACGACGACGTCCGGGTCGCGGAGATCAACACGGCGTATGTGGCCAAGGTGGCGGGCTTCCGGGTGGTGGCCCAGGCCCACTCGGCCGCCGAGGCGATCACCCGTATCTCCGAGCAGTCCATCGATCTCGTCCTGCTCGACCACTACCTGCCGGACGAGAACGGGATAGCGGTGGTGCAGGAGTTGCGCCGGCTCGGCCACCAGACCGACGTGATCATGGTGACGGCGGCGCGGGATGTCGCCACCGTCCAGGCCGCGATGCGCCAGGGCGCACTCCAGTACCTGGTCAAACCGTTCAATTTCGCCGGGCTGCGGACCAAGCTGGAGGCGTACGCGCGGCTGCGCCGCACCCTGGAGGGCGGCGGCGAGGCGGAGCAGTCGGAGGTGGACCGGATGTTCGGGGCGCTGTCCGCCGCGACCGCCCCGGCCCTTCCCAAGGGCCACTCCCCCACCACGGCGGAGCTCGTACGCCAGGTTCTGCTGGCCGCCGACGGTCCGCTCTCGGCGCACGAGATCGCGGAGCGGGCGGGGATGAGCCGGCAGACCGCACAGCGCTATCTGAAGCTGCTGGAGCAGACCGGCCGGGTGCGGCTCACGCTCCGGTACGGCGAGACGGGCCGCCCGGAGCACCGCTACGCGTGGGCGGCGAGCGTCTGACCCCTGCCGCCGCAGTGAGGACGGCGCCGCCCTCACTGCACCCCTCGCCTCCAGGCGCAGGCGCTCAGGCCCGCCCCGGCCCCCGCGAGCGCCTCAGACCGCCCCCGCGCCCGTCAGTGACCGGACCTCCGTCTCCGCGTGCTTCGCCTCGTCCGGCGGCTCGGCCGAGGTGACCGTACCGACCCAGCCCGCGAGAAAGCCCAGCGGGACGGACACCAGACCGGGGTTGTCCAGCGGGAAGACCTGGAAGTCGACCCCGGGGAAGATCGCCTCAGGGCTCCCCGAGACCACCGGTGAGAGCACCACCAGCAGGATGGCCGGAATCAGCCCTCCGTACACCGACCAGACCGCGCCGCGCGTGGTGAAGTTCCGCCAGAACAGCGAGTACAGCAGTACGGGCAGGTTGGCGGACGCGGCGACGGCGAAAGCGAGGCCGACCAGGAAGGCGACGTTCAGATCCTGGGCCAGCAGGCTGAGCGCGATGGCGACCGCGCCGATGCCCGTCGCGGCCACCCGTGCCACGGCGACCTCACTTCGCGGCGTGGCGCGTTCGCGTCTGCGTTCACGTTCGCGTTCGCGTCTGAGCGAGGCGTACAGATCGTGGGCGACGGAGGCCGAGGAGGCCAGCGTGATGCCCGCGACGACAGCGAGGATGGTGGCGAAGGCGACGGCCGCGACCACCGCGAACAGGATCGTTCCGCCGGTCGATCCTGCCCCGCCGCCGAGATTGAGGGCGAGCAGTGGTACCGCCGTGTTCCCGGCCGCGTTCGACGTGCGTACCGCGTCGGAGCCGACCAGCGCCGCCGCACCGAACCCCAGCACGATCGTCATCAGATAGAAGCTTCCGATCAGTCCGATGGACCAGACGACCGAGCGGCGGGCGGCGCGAGCGGTCGGCACGGTGTAGAAGCGCGACAGGATGTGCGGCAGCCCTGCCGTGCCGAGTACGAGGGCCAGCCCCAGGCTGATGAAATCCAGGCGCGCGGTCCAGTCACCGCCGTACCTCAGACCGGGCGCGAGGAACTTCGCACCGTGTCCGCTGTGTGCCACGGCGGTGTTGAGCAGGTCGTTGACGTCGAAGCGGAAGCGGACCAGGACGAGTACGGTCAGCGCGATCGAACCGGCCATCAGCAGAACGGCCTTGACGATCTGGATCCAGGTGGTGGCGCGCATCCCGCCGAGCGAGACGTAGACGACCATCAGCGCGCCCACGCCGATCACCGTCCAGGCGCGCGCCGCTTCGCTCGTGCCGCCGAGCAGCAGCGCGACCAGGCTGCCCGCACCGACCATCTGCGCCACCAGATAGAGCACGGAGACGGTGACCGAGGAGGTGCCGGCGGCTATCCGGACCGGCCGTTCCCGCATCCTGGCCGCGACCACATCGGCGAGGGTGAACCGGCCGCAGTTGCGGACGAGTTCGGCGACCAGGAGCAGCACGACCAGCCAGCCGACGAGGAAGCCGACCGAGTAGAGCATGCCGTCGTAACCGAAGAGGGCGATCACGCCCGAGATACCGAGGAAGGAGGCCGCTGACATGTAGTCGCCGGCGATGGCGAAAGCGTTCTCCATGGGCGAGAAGAGCCGGCCGCCCGCGTAGAACTCCTCAGCGGAGCCATGCCTGTTGCGGCCCACCCAGGCGGTGATCCCGAGAGTGACCGCGACGAACGCGCTGAAGAGCAGTACCGCCAGGGGCTGATAGCCGTTCACCGGTCGGTCACCCGGCTCCCCCACACCGTCTCCCGGTCCTGTTCCTGTTCCTGGGCCCGCTTCCGGTCGAACACGATCCAGCGCAGTTCGAGCGCCGCACGGTCCCTGTGCAGCCGCGCATGGCGTGCGTAGGCCCAGGTCAGCAGGAAGGTGGAGAGGAACTGGCCGAGGCCCGCCAGCATCGCCACGTTCACCGCTCCCGCGACCGGCCGGGCCATGAACTCCGGCGCCGCCGTCGCCGCGACGACGTACGCGAGGTACCAGATCAGGAAAGCGATCGAAGCGGGAACGACGAACCGCCGGTAGCGGCCGCGCACCTCCTGGAACGCGGCGCCGCGCTGGACCTCCACGTAGATGTCGGCGGCCGCGGACACGTCGACGGCCCCGGGCGTATCGACAACCGCGGTCGTATCGGCGACCGCGCGGCTGTCGGTGGTCGTCACGAGCGAGCCCGTACCGGCCGGCTCACCCCAGTCCGAGGCCAGCGCGTCGTACCACGGGTCATCGAGCCGCACCGCTGCGGCGTCGCGCCCTTCCTGCTTCTCCACCGGTCAACTCTCCTTGTCGGCGAACCGTTTCGGCCGCGTAGACGAGAAGCATGGGCGGAGTGTGAGGATTCTTGGTTCCGCTCTCCCCCGACTTCACCCCTTCAGGTGACGGTTGTCCCGGAAGGCGGGGTGAGTCCCCGTTGACAGGCAGAGCGCGTACGGCCCCCACCCGTGGGTGGAGGCCGTACGTCCGGACGTCCGGGACAGTCGTCCTGCGTCCGGGACGGTCCTGCGTCGGGGACAGGTCTCAGGCGTCGATGCGCGAGCGGTCCAGGGTCGCGGCCGAGCTGGTGATGAATTCCTTGCGGGGCGCCACTTCGTTGCCCATCAGCAGGTCGAAGATCTGCTCGGACGATTCGAGGTCACCGATGTTGATCCGCCGCAGGGTGCGGTACCGCGGGTCCATCGTGGTCTCCGCCAGCTGGTCGGCGTCCATCTCGCCGAGGCCCTTGTACCGCTGGATGGAGTCCTTGAACCGGATGTTCTTGCGCTGGTACTCCAGCAGCGTCTGCCGCAACTCACTGTCCGAGTACGTGTACACGTACTTGTCCTGGCCCTTCTTGGGCTGCACCAGCTCGATCCGGTGGAGCGGCGGTACGGCGGCGAAGACCCGGCCCGCCTCGACCATCGGCCGCATGTAGCGCTGGAAGAGCGTGAGCAGCAGGATGCGGATGTGGGCCCCGTCGACATCGGCGTCGACCAGGAGCACGATCTTTCCGTAGCGGGCGGCGTCGATGTCGAAGGTCCGGCCCGAGCCCGCCCCTATGACCTGGATGATCGCCCCGCACTCGGCGTTCTTGAGCATGTCCGACACAGAGGCCTTCTGGACATTGAGGATCTTGCCGCGGATCGGGAGCAGCGCCTGGAACTCGCTGTTCCGGGCGAGCTTGGCCGTACCGAGCGCGGAGTCTCCCTCCACGATGAACAGTTCGCTGCGGTCCACGTCGTCACTGCGGCAGTCGGCCAGCTTGGCCGGCAGCGAGGAGGACTCCAGGGCCGTCTTCCTGCGCTGCGCCTCCTTGTGCTGGCGGGCCGCGATGCGCGTACGGGCGGCGGCCACGGCCTTCTCCAGGACGGCGCGGGCCTGTGCCTTGGCATCGCGCTTCGTCGAGGTCAGGAAGGCCTTGAGCTCCTTGGCGACGACATTGGAGACGATGCGGTTGGCCGCGGACGTACCGAGGACCTCCTTGGTCTGGCCCTCGAACTGCGGCTCGGCGAGCCGCACGGTGACCACGGCGGTGAGGCCCTCCAGGGCGTCGTCCTTGACGACGTCGTCCTCGGCGACGCGCAGCATCTTGGCCGAGCGCAGCACCTCGTTGACCGTCTTGGTCAGAGAACGCTCGAATCCGCTCACATGGGTGCCGCCCTTGGGGGTGGCGATGATGTTGACGAAGGACTTGACGGAGGTGTCGTACCCGGTGCCCCAGCGCAGGGCGACATCGACACCCAGTTCGCGGGTGACCTCCGTGGGAGTCATGTGCCCGCGGTCGTCCAGGACCGGCACGGTCTCCTTGAAAGTGCCGTGTCCGGTGAGCCGCAGCACGTCACAGACGGCCTTGTCCTGCGCCAGGTACTCGCAGAACTCACTGATGCCACCGTCGAAGCGGAAGGTCTCCTCGACCGTACCGTTGCCCTCGCTCTCGCCGACGGCCCGCTCGTCCCTGACGACGATGGTCAGGCCGGGGACGAGGAAGGCGGTCTGGCGGGCGCGCTGGTGGAGCGTGTCCAGGGAGAGCTTGGCGTCCTTGAGGAAGATCTGCCGGTCGGCCCAGTACCGGACACGGGTACCGGTGCGCGTCTTGGGTACGCGCTTGCCCTTGAGCGGCCCGTTCGCCGGGTCGAAGGGAGCGTCGGGGCCCGGCTCGGTGAACATTCCGGGGACACCGCGCCGGAAGCTGATCGAGTGGGTGGCGCTGTTACGGTCCACCTCGACGTCGAGCCGGGCGGAGAGGGCGTTGACGACGGAGGCGCCCACGCCGTGCAGACCACCCGACGCGGCGTACGAGCCGCCGCCGAACTTTCCGCCGGCGTGCAGCTTGGTCATCACGACCTCGATACCGGAAAGGCCGGTCTTGGGCTCGACATCGACCGGAATGCCCCGGCCGTTGTCCTTGACCTCGACCGAGCCGTCCTCGTGGAGGGTCACATCGATGTGGTCGCAGTAGCCGCCCAGGGCCTCGTCGACGGAGTTGTCGATGATCTCCCAGAGGCAGTGCATCAGGCCGCGGCTGTCGGTCGAGCCGATGTACATTCCGGGGCGCTTGCGGACCGCTTCGAGCCCCTCAAGGACGAGCAGGTGCCGCGCGGTGTAGTTGGAACCGTCACGGTCTGCGGTCAACAGCGCACTGGACGGCACGGACGTATCGGCGGTCACGCGGTTCGCTCCTCGCTGAATTTGGGATGGGGCCCCGTGGGGTAAGGGCCCGGCGTCTGTCACCGGTCAGAGGGTACAGAGGCCTGGTAGAGCCGTTGTCACGCCACCCACGTGAATTCTCATGCTAGTCCAAGGTCGCATAGGTGTTCGATCCCTCGTGGGAGTGAAGCACACATCACGTTCCCTTCCAGGCATGAACCATTTAGGCTCCGGGCACGTCCTCATCAACAACCGGCAAGCCAGCCGGTGAGGACAGGCCCCCAAGACAAGCAATGCGAAACCCGTAGAGCGAAGCCCAGCGGAGCGATACGGCCCATTCGCCGCCAACCGCCAGCAGCCAGCCGGCTCGGAAAAGAAGTTTCGAGAAAAAGCCGTGAGCGGGAACGTTTTCGGCCTGGTTGGATGTTGACCCTGGTACGACAGCTCGTCGAGCTAGAGAAGAGGCGACGTGACTACTGTTCTGACCCCCGCGAGCCCGCTGACGGCGGCTGACCGCTGCGACCGCTGCGGCGCCCAGGCTTATCTGCGCGTCGTCCTGTCCAGCGGTGGTGACCTGCTCTTCTGCGCCCACCACGGGCGTAAGTTCGAGCCAGAACTCAAGAAGATCGCCGCGGAAATACAGGATGAGACCGACCGGCTGACGGCCGTACCGGCCGGCGGCGGTGAAGAGGAGCACTGACACCTCGCATCCACGACGAGCCAGGGGCCGGTCCCGCACCGGCCGACGGGCGGCCACCCCGCACAGGGGGGCCGCCCGTTCTCGCTCATCGCGCGGCGTGCGCCCCGACCGCCTCTGCGACCGGTCCTACAGCTGTGGTGATCCGGGTGTAGACCCCGGGGCTGTCCGCGCGGCCGCAGCCGCTCCCCCAGGAGACCAGCCCGATAAGCCGTCCCTGGGCCACCAGCGGCCCGCCGCTGTCTCCCTGGCAGGCGTCATGCCTGCCCTCGGGGTCGCCCGCACAGAGCATCGTGGAGGCCTCGTAGCGGCCTGCTGAGCCGCCCGAGTACGCCCGCTCGCAGTGGGAGTCCGCCAGGACCGACACAGGCGCGGAGCGCAGCGCACCGGCGTAGTCCCCCTCCCCCGTGGTGTCACCCCAGCCGTAGACGGTCGCCTCGGCGCCCGGCGCGGACGCGGGGTCCCCGGCTTCCGCCGGCCGGATCGCATACCCCTTGGGGAGCGCCCGCGACAGCGTCAGTACGGCCAGATCCGACGCGTTGGTGTCCGGATCGTATGCGGGGTGCACCCGGACGGACCGCACCGCGACCTCGCGCCCGCCGCTGCCGCGCAGCCGGTCACGGCCCGCGATGACCAGGAGGTCACTCACCTTCTCGGGAGCCGCTCCGAGGACGTCCCGGCCCATGCAGTGGGCGGCGGTCAGCACTTTCGTCGGCGCCACCACCACGCCTCCGCAGAACTGACCCGCGCGCGTACCGCCGAACCGGTCACGGCTGGACAGGGCCACCACCCAGGGGCTGTCCACGGCCCGCACCGGCACACCACCGACGATCACACGGTCGGCGGCGGCGGGAACGGGCGCGACAAGCGGCAGAACGGCCCCCGTCGCGATCACGGCCAGCCCTCCCGTCAGTACTCGGGCAAGGGAACGGCGCATACAGGCTCCTGACTCTCCGGTTCACCATGATCTACCCAGAGTCATCCAAACGGTCGGCGCGCGCACCCGGCGCACGGACGAAGGCCCGGATGCACGGTGGCATCCGGGCCTTCGTCTGTGCTTCCGCGCGCCCCCGGAACAGCCGGGGAAACCCCGCCCGCCCTGGGGGCGCTGCTTTCGCAACACGTCCTGGTCGAGTCCTAGTCGAGGTAGTCGCGCAGCACCTGCGAACGCGACGGGTGACGCAGCTTCGACATCGTCTTCGACTCGATCTGACGGATACGCTCACGCGTCACGCCGTAGACCTTGCCGATCTCGTCCAGCGTCTTGGGCTGGCCGTCGGTGAGACCGAAGCGCATGGAGACCACGCCCGCCTCACGCTCGGAGAGCGTGTCGAGCACCGAGTGCAGCTGCTCCTGGAGGAGCGTGAAGCTCACGGCGTCGGCCGGGACGACCGCCTCGGAGTCCTCGATGAGGTCTCCGAACTCGCTGTCGCCGTCCTCGCCCAGCGGAGTGTGCAGCGAGATCGGCTCACGGCCGTACTTCTGGACCTCGATGACCTTCTCGGGGGTCATGTCGAGTTCCTTGGCCAGCTCCTCCGGAGTGGGCTCTCGGCCCAGGTCCTGGAGCATCTGGCGCTGCACACGCGCGAGCTTGTTGATGACCTCGACCATGTGCACCGGGATACGGATGGTGCGGGCCTGGTCGGCCATGGCGCGGGTGATCGCCTGACGGATCCACCAGGTGGCGTACGTGGAGAACTTGTAGCCCTTGGTGTAGTCGAACTTCTCGACCGCGCGGATCAGACCGAGGTTGCCCTCCTGGATCAGGTCCAGGAAGAGCATGCCGCGGCCGGTGTAGCGCTTGGCCAGCGAGACGACCAGGCGGAGGTTGGCCTCCAGCAGGTGGTTCTTGGCGCGGCGGCCGTCCTCGGCGATGATCTCCAGCTCGCGTTTGAGCTTGGGCGCGAGCTTGTCCGAGTTGGACAGCTTGTCCTCGGCGAAGAGACCGGCCTCGATGCGCTTGGCGAGCTCGACCTCCTGCTCGGCGTTGAGGAGCGGGACCTTGCCGATCTGCTTCAGGTAGTCCTTGACCGGGTCGGCGGTGGCACCCGCGACGGCGACCTGCTGGGCCGGCGCGTCGTCCTCGTCGTCGTCGGAGAGGACGAAGCCCTTGTTCTCGCCCTCGGGCTCCTCCTCGTCACCCTTGACGCCCTGGACCTCGTCCGCCGGCTCTTCGCCGTCGATGATCTCGTCGGCGTCCTTCTTGCCCACGGTCTTCTTGGCCGTCGTCTTCTTGACGGCGGTCTTCTTGACCGCCGCCTTCTTGGCGACGGTCTTCTTCGCGGCCGCCTTCTTCGCGGGGGCGACGGAATCGTCGGCCGCGGCGTCCACGGTCTCTGCCGTCGGAGCGGCCGTGGCGGCCGCGACGGTCTTGGTCGTGGTCGTCTTGGCCGCGACAGTCTTGGTGGCGGTGCGCTTTACCGGGCTCTTCGCTGCGACGCTCTTGCGGGTGCGCTTCGGCGACTCCGCGGCACTGACCATCAGCGTCACACCCTCTTCCTCGAGGATCTGGTTGAGGCTGCGCAGAACATTCTTCCACTGGGTTGGCGGAATCTGGTCGGCCTCGAAGGCTCGACGCACGTCATCGCCGGCGATCTGCCCATCAGCCTTTCCCCGCTCGATGAGCGCCATCACAGACTCGGACTCGGCGATCTCCGGCGGGAGCGTACGGGATGTGCTGGCCGACACGAACAACCTCTCGGAACGATGGAAACGGCTTCCGGCCCCGCCCATGATCGGGCCGGAGCCGACGACCGGCGGCTGGGGATGTCGCCGACGGCGCGGGTTGGACCTCGGGGATGAATACAGCGCCACGTGCGGCGGTCGTATTCCCTCCTCGGCTGTCACCTCTTAGGTCATCGCACTGCCTCGAAGAGTGTTACGCCCAATCCACGTGGCCCGAGTCACACCCCATATGCGGCAAAGCCTACAGAGCATGCTTTAAGACCCCACAATCGTGTCGCCGGACCCGGCGGGCCCGGCGACACACGATGCGTACATCCCCGTACGCCCGGGCATGGGGCAGCGTTCAGTGTTCGCGCGGCGCCGGGACGACGCGCTCCACTTCCGGCTGCACGGTGAGCAATTGACGCATGGCCGATTCCGCCGCGGGCGCGTCGCCCGTGGCGAGGGCGTCGACGATCCGCGCGTGGTGGGACAGCGAGGCATCGGTGGGGCGGTCGCATCCGGTGACCGGACCGCCGGAGACCTGGAGGGCCGCCGAGACGATCCCCGAAAGGTGCTCCAGCATGCGATTGCCCGCGAGCTGGATCAGCAGGGAGTGATATTCGACGTCCGCTCGCGCAAAGGTGATCGCGTCACCCTGCGTAAGGGCGTGCCCCATGATCCCCACCATGTCCGAAAGCCGCTGCTGAGCATCCGCCCGGCCATGACCGGCGGCCAGGCGCGCGGCGAGGGGCTCGATCGTCCAGCGCAGCTCACTCAGCTCGCGGCGCTGGTCGTCGCGCTGCGGCCCGAAAGCACGCCATTCGATGATGTCGGGGTCCAGCAGATTCCAGTCGCTCACCGGACGGACCCTGGTACCGACATTGGGCCGGGCACTCACGAGGCCCTTGGCCTCGAGGACCCGCAGCGACTCCCGCACCACCGTGCGGGAGACCTCGAAGCGCTGACCGATCTCCTCGGGCACGAGCGGCCGGTCGGCACCCAGGTCTCCGGAGACGATCATCTGACCGAGCTGTTGGACGAGTTGGCCGTGGAGCCCGCGGCCACGGCTGCTTGTCGTACGCCGCCCCACCCGGCCCAGATCGGTGTCTGCGCCGTCCCAGACGGGGGCGGCCATGCGGTCGGCGACGGGCGCCTCCGCGAAGGGGTAGCGGTCGAGTTCGCCCGAGTCGGCGAGGCCGTTCTCGACGGAGCGGGCGGCGGTCATCATGGTGTGCGCAAGGGTACTCACGCATCCTTTGTCGGCGTTGCTTCCATCACCCTTGAGGTCTTTGGTGAAAAGCACACGAAAGGGTGATCGGCGCTCACCCCTCGATTGACGCCTTATCGGAAAGAAGCGGGCTTTTTCAGGGGAGTTGCGGACAGGATGGCACGCTCCGGTCGTTCCCCGGTCACCAACGGGCCCTGCGGCGAAGGCCGGTGAACAGATATGCGCAGAGCAGGGCCGACAGTGACAACGTCAGGGCCGCGGCGACCGGTTGGGCGACGAGCCTGCCCATGGCCATCAGCCAACGATCCGCCTGGTGCGGCCATTCCAGCCACGCCAGCTCGCGCAGCCTGCCCGGCAGTCCGACGACCGAACGTGCGGACGGACCGGCAAGCCCCTTCTGCAGAAGGGGTACGACCAGGGTCGGTACGGCGACGACCGCGGCCATTCCGGCGACGGTGATCCTGAAGACCCCGGCGCCCAGCAGCCCGGCCCAGGCGCAGCCGATGGCGAGCCCGGCCCAACCGGCGATCAGCGCGGCCCAGTTGCCCGGCACAGGGACGGCGGCGGCGCCGTACACGAGACGCAGCGCGGCGGCGTCCGCCGCCACCGCCAGGAGCGCGAGCAACAGGGCCGCACCCGCCGTCACGGTGAGCTTGGCGAGCAGGAGGCCGAGGCGGCGCGGGACCGTTCCCCGCGCCCCGGCGAGAGCGGGATAGCGGAACTCGTCGCCGAACGAGAGCGCGCCGAGCAGTCCCGCGCCGAGCACGGCGGGCGGCAGGGGCAGGAGCGCGGGCCAGGCCGCGAGCAGTTCGGGCAACGGTGTCCTGCCGGTTCGGGCGAGGGGCACGGCGAGGACCACGGAGGCGATCAGGACGGCGGCCACGATCAGTGGCGTCGAACGCACGCCGAGCATGCGGCGGAGTTCGTAACGCACCGGCCAGAGCGGGCTGCTGACCGGACGCGACATGGGCGGCGGCGGGAGCGGCCCCCGGTCGTGAGCCGCCGCCCGGACCGTCCTCGGCTTCGCCTCGGGGGCAGTGGCGGGGGCGGGCACGAGGCCGGGGGTGGGCGCCTGCGCGGGGACGGGGCCGGTGTCGCCGACCTCATCGGCGAGCTGATGGACCAGGACGCCGTGCCGGAAGGCGGTTTCGCCGATCTCCGGACAGCTGCTGCCGTAGACCGTGAGCCTGCTGCCCGCCTCGGCGACCACTTCGACGGAGCGCCTGCCTGCCCTGGCCTCGCGGTTCAGCGCGTCGGCGAGGCGTGCGGCGTGCGGCGTCCTGACCACGACGCGGGGACGCAGCCGGGTCCGGGCGAAGTCGAATCCGTCCTGGTCGGCGACGAGGCGACCCCCGTCGATGGTGACGACATGGTCGGCGGTCCGGGCGGCCTCCTTGGGGTCGGTGGTGGTGTACAGGACCGTGCCGCCATGGTCGGCATGGGTACGCAGCAGTCCGAACAGCCAGCTGTTCTCGCGGGACGAGAGCCCTGCGGAGGGTGTGTCGAGCAGGAGAGTGTGCGGGTCACCCAACAGCGCGGCGGCGAGCCCGAGTCTGCGGTCCATACCGGACGAGAGAGTGCCGAGGCGCTCACCGCGGAGACTGCTCAGGCCCACGATGTCGAGGAGTTCGTCGGCGCGGGCGGCAGGGACGCCCGCGGCGGCGCAGAGCATCCGGAGTTGGCCCCGGGCGGTGCGTGCGGGATGGCCGGGCACATCGCCGAGGAGCACCCCGATCTCGCGGGCCGGATGGGAGAGACGGTGGAGCGGACGGCCACGGAAGTACGTGACACCACGGCCGGGTTCGAGTTCGAGTATCAACCGGAGCACGGTGGCCTTGCCCGCGCCCTCGGCGCCGAGCAGCGCCGTGACAGAGCCGGAACGGGCCTCGAAAGTCAGATCCTCCACGGCGGGCGTGAGGTCTCGACGGGGGGTGCTGGTCAGTCCGATGGCCTGGAGCATCGCTTCTCTCGCGGGGAGGTGAGACCGCTCGGCGGCTGGGCAGGTACCGCAGCAAGATAACGCGACATGTCGGACTTGCGAGGGAGGGGCGGACGTCTGGGTGTTGGATGTCCGCGCGTCCCGGATGCTTCAGGCCCTCTGATCCTTCCGCCGTTGCCGACCTTCCGGCCCCTCCGGCGCTTCCGGTGCCGGGGAGTTCGTCCGGGGCGGAGACCGGTCAGACCTCGGGCCGCAGCATCGGCGGATTGAGAACGGTCGCCCCGCCGGCCCGGAACAACTGCGCGGGCCGGCCGCCCTGCCGGGTGGTAGTCCCCCCGGACGGAACCAGAAATCCCGGAGTGCCCGTCACCTTTCGGTGGAAATTACGGGGATCGAGCACCACGCCCCACACCGCCTCGTACACCCTGCGCAGTTCACCGACGGTGAACTCGGACGGGCAGAAGGCCGTGGCGAGCGAGGAATACTCGATCTTGGACCGGGCCCGTTCCACCCCGTCCGAGAGGATCCGCGCATGGTCGAACGCGAGCGGGGCGGGCTGCTCGTCCTCCCTGGCGAAACCACCCTCCTGATGGAGCAGGTCCGCGACGGAGGCCCAGCGCGCGCTGTTCGCGTCGCCTCCCGCCCGGGGCGCGGGAAGGTCGGGCGAGAGCGCCAGATGGGCCACGCTGACCACCCGCATCCGAGGATCGCGCCCGGGATCTCCGTAGGTGGCGAGCTGTTCGAGGTGGGCCGCGTTCCCCGGCGCCGGGGAACGCGGATCGTGGGCGCAGAGTCCGGTCTCCTCGGTGAGCTCACGCGCGGCCGCGCCGGCGAGATCCTCGTCGCCCCGGACGAAGCCGCCGGGCAGCGCCCACCGTCCCTGGAACGGTGGCTCCCCCCGCCGTACGACCAGCGCGCAGAGCGCGTGGCGGCGCACGGTCAGCACGACCAGATCGACGGTGACAGCAAAAGCCGGGTAGGCCGACGGGTCGTAGGGCGACATGCCGTGATCATAGTCGTCTGCCTGACGATAAACACTCCTTCCGACATTCTCGCCGTCTGCTTCCCGGCCGTCTTCGTGATCTTCGCGCTCCGGTCCGCCGACCGTGCTTCCCCGTGGCTCCGCGCGCTCCACACGAGGCGGGCCGGCCGTCCGTCACGCGAGTGGCCGGGGCGTGGATGTCATCGCCCGCTCCTGGTCCCGCGTCGGCCGGTCCGCCGGACGCTCCGATTGCGCGCGGCCGTCATACCGGGGCCCGGCGCTTTCGGCGGCAGGGCTTTCCGTCCCGTGGGCGGGCGCACCGCGCGGGGCTTGGGCCGCCCGCCCTGTTCCCGGGCGCCGCGCTCCTTGCGCAGACAGTGGCGCAGCGTTTCGGGGTCCAGGCCTTCGTTGCATGCCTGGTGGAGCAGTTGTGCGAAGACGTACTGGGGGTCGAGCCGCAGGGCGAGGCCCAGCGCGACCCGGGCACCGGGCTCGTCACCCGTGGACCAGGCCACCCAGCCGGCCAGGGTCAGTGGAGCGGTCGCGTGCTCCGCGTACGGGCCGACGCAGCGACGTGAAAGGGCGCGCCAGAGCCGTAACGCCGGTGCCGCCACCGGTCCTTCCATCCACTCCGCCGCGCGGTCGCGTGTCTCCCTGTCCTGGAGGCCGAGGATGACGGCGGCCGCCTCGTCGTGGCCGATGAGCCGGTCGTCCTCGGTGTCCGTGTCGGGGGCGCCCGCGCACGATGCGTCGCCCAGCCGTTTGATGAGCTCGCGCGCCAGCCGCAGGGTCTCCCTGCCGACCTGCTCCCGGCTTCCTCCGGCCAGGATCCTGGGCACGAGGGCGGCGCCCGCGTCGTCCAGGGCCCGCGCCTGCTCGTCCGCGGCCGGGGCCTGCCAGGGCTCCAGCCGTGCCTCCATCTCCCGTAGCGATCCTCGCACCCGGACACCCGCGTAGGTGGCCGCCGCGGCCATCACCGATGTGCCGGCCATGGCCAGTCCGGTCCCCTCCGGCGGACAGCAGCGGACATCGGGGCAGCAGTAGGACCAGAAACGGCCGTCGGAGATACAGAGCACTTCGTGCACGGGCACGTCGAGATTCCCGCACGCGATGCGCAGCCGTTGCGCGAGGGGGCGCAGCCGCTCCATCACCTGCCGGCCCGTCTCCCCGTCCGCCGGGTCCTGGCAGAGGAAGGCGACGATTCCGTCGGGCCGGGAGCCGCGCCGCTCGCTCCCCTCGATCAGGCATTCGGCGAGTTGCTCGGCCACCGGCGGCCACTCCCGCGGTGAGCGCGGGATGCCGAGCCTGAGCCGCCCGCCGAAGCGCCCTCGGTCGCCGTGGAGCGCGACCATGACGACGGAGTCGGTGGGGTGGAAGCCGAGCAAGTACGGGAGAGCGTCGGCGAGTTCCGCGGGGCTGCGCAGGGTGATCTGCTGCTCGTCGGCGGATCCGGTCGGTTCGTGATGCTTGTTCATGAGTCGACCGTCCCGCGCCGAGCCTGATCACGCGACCCCTGTGGATAACGTTATCCACAGGCTGGCGGCGAACTTCGCGCATTGCCGGAGCCGTCGGGTTGCATGGGGACATGACCAAACGATCGCGCCGCCGACGACCGGGACTGACGGCCCTACGGTGGCCGCGCGGCGACACCCCCGCGGAAGATCGCTCGCGTGATCTTCCCCTGGATCCCGACGGGTTGGCGGGACCTTGACTCAGCCCGCCGCGGCGAGGACCAACGGAAGCACCCGTTCGCTCCCTGCCTGACGGAGCAGCCGGGCAGCGACCGCGAGGGTCCAGCCGGAGTCGGTGCAGTCGTCCACGAGCAGCACGGGGCCGGGAGAGCCGGCCAGGGCGCCGGCCAGTTCCTCAGGGACGGTGAAGGTGCCGGACAGCGCCTTGAGGCGCTGGGCGGAGTTGCTGCGTCGTGCCGCGTGGGCGCCGCTCGGCCCGGTGTACGTCAGTGTGCCCAGAAGGGGCAGGCGGCCGACGGCCGCGATTCCCTGGGCGAGGGAACCGACCAACTGCGGGCGGGTCAGGGACGGTACGGCGACGACTCCTACCGGCCGGGCGGAAGCGTCCGGGGTATTCGTCGCCCATCCCCCCGGAGAGCGGGCCCAATCGGCGAGGACCGCCACCGCAGCCTGCAGGACATCGTCAGGGACCGGCCCGTCGGGCGCGCTCTCAGCCAGCAGCGGGCGCAGCCGGTTGCCCCAGCCGATGTCCGAGAGCCGCCCCAGGGCACGCCCGGTGGAGCACTGCTCCTTGGCCGGGATACGCCCCTTGAGGTCGATGCCCAGTGCGGGCATCCCCGTCGGCCACATCCGGCGCGGCTCAACCTCCACCCCCGGACGGTCCAGTTCCTTCGTCGCCCCCGTCAACGACTCCGCCGAGACAGCGGAATCGGTCCAGGCTCCCGCGCAGTTGTCACAACGGCCGCACGGGGCCGCTCCCTCGTCGTCCAGCTGCCGGCGCAGGAACTCCATCCGGCACCGGGACGTACTCACGTAATCGCGCATGGCCTGCTGCTCGGCCGCCCGCTGTCGCGCCACCCACGCGTAGCGTTCAGCCTCGTACACCCACTCGGCTCCCGTGGCCGTCCAGCCGCCCTTCACCCGCTTGACCGCGCCGTCGACATCCAGCACCTTCAGCATCGACTCCAGTCGGCTGCGCCGAAGATCCACCGCCGCCTCCAGAGCCGGCACGGACAGCGCCCGTCCCGCATCCGTGAGGGCCGCGAGGGTCTGGCGCACCTGTGTCTCGGGCGGGAAGGCGGTATCGGCGAAGTAACGCCAGATGGCCTCGTCCTCCTTGCCCGGCAGCAGCAGCACATCGGCGTGGGCCACACCGCGCCCCGCGCGCCCCACCTGCTGGTAGTAGGCGATCGGCGAGGACGGCGAGCCGAGATGCACCACGAAGCCCAGGTCCGGCTTGTCGTAGCCCATGCCCAGCGCCGAAGTGGCGACCAGCGCCTTGACCTTGTTCTCCTGCAGGTCGATCTCGGCCTGCAGCCGGTCGGCGTTCTCCGTCTTCCCGGTGTACGAGGCAACGCGGAAGCCGCGCTGCCGCAGAAAGGCAGTGGCCTCCTCGGCCGCGGCGACGGTGAGCGTGTAGATGATCCCGGAGCCCTGCAACTCGTCCAGGTGCTCGGCGAGCCAGGCCAGGCGGTGCGCGGCATCGGGCAGTTGGACCACGCCCAGCCGCAGGCTTTCCCGCTCCAGCGGGCCGCGCAGCACCAGGGCCTCGCCCGCACCGGTACCCAACTGATCGGCCACATCGGCGGTGACGCGCGCGTTGGCGGTCGCGGTGGTGGCCAGCACCGGCACACCGGCGGGAAGCTCGGCCAGCATCGCCCGCAACCGGCGGTAGTCAGGCCGGAAATCATGACCCCAGTCGGAAATACAGTGCGCCTCGTCGACCACGAGCAGGCCGGTCGTGGCCGCGAGCTTGGGCAGCACCTGATCGCGAAAGTCCACGGAATTGAGGCGTTCCGGACTGACGAGGAGAACGTCGGTCTCGCCGCGCTCGACCTCCTCGTAGATGGTGTCCCACTCCTCCGGGTTCGCCGAGTTGATGGTGCGCGCCTGGATGCCGGCCCGCGCCGCCGACTCGACCTGGTTACGCATCAGCGCCAGCAGCGGCGAGATGATCACCGTGGGGCCGGAGCCACGCCTGCGCAGCAGGGCGGTGGCAACGAAGTACACCGCCGACTTGCCCCAGCCGGTCCGCTGCACCACCAGCGCGCGCCGACGCTCCTCCACCAGAGCCGCCACAGCCTGCCACTGGTCCTCGCGCAGCCGCGCCGAACCTCCCGGGGCACCGACGAGCTCAGCGAGGATGGCATCGGCTTCGGCGCGCAGCTCCAGGTTGTCCATGCCCCCATGCAACCCGATGCCACTGACAATAAGCCACTTCACTCAACGTCACTGCCGGGTCGCGAACGGTTCTCAGGCCACGCGTCACAGGCCACGCGCCGAGCCGCGCACGGGCTCGGTCACGGCCGTCGGAGTCGTCACCGCAGCCCCGTACGGTCGGCCCCAAACGTGAGCTCAGAGGGGGTGTTTCCCCTGGTCCTTGCCGTTCAGACGTGACACGAGGCATCAGCCGGGCCCTTTTGGGCAGGGATATGAGTGCCATATCCGCGCATTCCGCCCAGTCGCGTCAATTGCTCGTTGCCGCACGCCCGTACGGCAGCGAGAATTGGAACTGCCCCCGCACGGTCCGACAACGGTCCGCGAAGGCTGTGCCGCGGCGCGCCCCCATCCGACCCTGCCCGCACCGTGGGCGCGTATGCGAAGGGAGGAACGTGACCTTCGGATTCGCTCCGTCCGCAGCCACTTCGATCACCACCCCGGCCGATTCCGTCAGCCACCTCGCCAGGATGCTCGAACCCGCCGAATGGGCGGCAGCGGGCATACCGCTGCTGCGCGATCCGCGCGACGTCGTCAGCGGTCTGCACAGTCGGCACCGGCCGGTGGCGGGGACCGCCGTCGTGGCCGTGCTCGATCATGAGGAACGGCTCGCTGCCAGCGCCTCGTTCGTCCCGCGTGCGGTGCCGGTGGACGGCTGGGAGTTCCGTAACGCGCTGCTGGCACATCTGCGCCGGGTCATCCCGCACGATCTGCGTCGCCGCACGCCCGTACGCACGGCGGTACTGCTCTACTGCCGCGACGGCGACGAACGCTGGACGCAGGAGGACGGAGCCTGGATGTGGGGGCTTCGGGACGCCTGCACCCTGCACGGGCTGCGGTGCGGCGCGTACATCACGCTGACGCGCGGTGGCTGGCAGGTGCTGGGAGAGGGCCGCGGAGGCCGTCGTCCCAGTTCCGAGTCCCCGCCCACGGCTCTGTCGGACACGGCGGCCGACCCCGGCTCGTCACCGCTGCGCAGTGGTGGCGGTGCGGTGGAGGTACTGCGCCGCACGGCCGCCCGTTGAGCGGCTGAACCGCTGAAAGGCCACAGCGGCCCGGCCACCCCCTGAGGGGCAGCCGGGTCACGGCCGGGATCCGACGCGGATGCGCCCACGGGCCCCGTGTGTACGGACCTCGTGCGCACACGCGGACGCGCGCACACGAGGCGTCGCGTACGACTGCCTCACGGCTGTCGCACGGTTCAGACGCCCGCACCGAGCGCGGCGTTGACCCGCTCGGAGTCACCGCACACGACAAGCAGCGCGGCGGCCCGGTCACGGGCCAGGGGCAGCGTCCGGGCGACGGCGTCGTCAGCGCCGCCGTTGACGACGACGACCACGACGGGCCGGGACTGCGCACGGGCGACAGCGTCGGCGTCGGCGAAGAACACGTCGTCGCCGGCGTCGTGCTGAGCCCAGTACGCGGTCTCGCCGAAGGACAGCTCATGAGCCGCCCAGGGGTGCTGCTCACCGGTGGTGAGCACCAGGATGTCGCCCGGCGCCCGACCCGAGTCGAGCAGCAGGTCGACCGCCTCCTCGGCGGCGTCGAGGGCCCCGTCCGCCGAAGCCGGGACCAGCTGTATCTGAGGTACGGGAGGAGTGGTGGACCCGGGGGCCTGGGGCTTCCCGGCGGGGCTCTGCGAGCGCTGCGCCGGCGGCGCGGGCCTCGCGGGACCGGGACCCGGACGACCGGGACGCGGTGCTGACGCGGAACGCGGCCCGGGGACGGGGCGCGGACCGGGTACAGGACGAGGGGTCGGCGCGGTACGGCCGGTGGCCGGCGCGGCGCTGGGACCCTGGGCTCTCTCGTGAATCTGAGGCTCCTGAGGGATGAGAGGCATGACTGACTGTCTATCAAACACCGGTGCGAAAAGCATCGGCGGGTGGGCGCCTTCGCGCCCTTGCCTGCGCCCGGAGGCGGACAGGCGGAGGTCTGTCGGTGATCCAGTAGTCGGACGGGTCGGACGGGTCAGAAATCGAAGCCGAGTTGGCCCCCGCTTTCCATCTCGGCGGCCTCCGGGGAGACCCGGACCTTCTTGAGGTGCCGCCACTGGGGCAGCGCGTCGAGATAGGACCACGAGAGCCGGTGATGCGCTGTCGGTCCCCACTCCTTCAGCGCCGCCTTGTGCACCGGCGAGGGATAGCCGGCATTGGCGCCGAAGGCGAACGGAACGTACTCCTCGGTGTCCGCGCCCAGTTGGGCCATCATCGCGTCCCTGCGCACCTTGGCGAGCACCGAGGCGGCCGCCACCGAAATGCAGGACTGGTCACCCTTGATGACCGTACGCACCCGCCAGGGCTCCCCGAGATAGTCGTGCTTGCCGTCCAGGATCACCGCGTCGGGCCGTACCGGAAGAGCCTCCAGGGCACGTACGGCAGCGAGCCTGAGCGCCGCTGTCATCCCGAGGGCGTCGATCTCCTCCGGGGAGGCGTGCCCGAGAGCGTACGAGGTGACCCACCCCTCTAGCTCACCGGCCAGCTCCGTACGGCGCTTGGGGCTGATCAGCTTGGAGTCGGTGAGACCCGCCGGGGGTCTGCGCAGTCCGGTGACGGCCGCGCAGACCGTGACCGGACCGGCCCACGCTCCGCGCCCGACTTCGTCGACGCCGGCGATGATTCTGGCGTCGGTAGTAGCACGGAGCGAGCGCTCGACGGTGTGCGTGGGTGGTTCGTACGGCATGGCATCAGCAAGGTTACGCCGCCCGGACGCGGCCCGACAGACCGGGTACCTGCCGTCTCTCACACCGGCGCGATCGGTTGTCCCGGCGACCTCCTGTTCAGCAGATGATCGGCCGAACAGGAGAGCAGCTGAGCCGGAGAACCGTTCAGCTGGAGAACAGTTGAGCCGAGGAGCCGTTGAGCTGCTGATCTGCCGGTCTGCTGAACTGCTGTCCTGGAAACCCGTTGGGACGATGAGCCACCGAGCTTCTGAACCACTGAACTTCTCAATCGCTGAACTTCTGAGCTTCTGAACCGTTCAGCTTCTGAACCGCTGAACCGATCAGCGGGCTACAGAGCAGCCGTCGGCAGCCAGTCCGGCAGCGCTTCCGTCCGCTCCAGCCAATGCGTCGGCGGCGCCCCCGCCTCGGCCGCTGCGATCACTCCCCCGGCGATGGCGCAGGTCGTGTCGACATCGCCACCCACCTGGGCTGTGGCCCAGAAGCCCCGCTCGAAGTCACCGAGCGCACGCGCCGCCGACCAGAGAGCGAACGGCACGGTGTCGTGCGCGCTGGTCCGGCGCCCGCAGCCCAGCACGGCGGCGACCGTGCCCGCGTCGTCGTAGTCCAGCATGTCCCCCGCCCGCCGCAGCCCGGCGCCCACCGCACTGCGTGGCAGCAGCGCCACGACCCCCTCGATCAGGGCCTCCGGGGTGGGCGGCCCCGCCGGGGCCGCGACCAGGGCGGCGGCCGCTGCCACGGCCATGGCGCCCACCACGGCCTCACGGTGCTGATGGGTGGTGTACGCGGAGATCTCGGCCTGGTGCGTGGCCTGCTCCGGGTCGCCGGCGTACCAGGCGCCGAGCGGCGCGATCCGCATCGCGGCTCCGTTGCCCCACGAGCCCTGGCCGTTGAAGTGCCCGGCGGCCAGCTCACGCCAGTCGCCACCCTCCCGGACCAGCCGGAGCATCCGGTTCACGGCGGGGCCGTAGCCCCGGTCGAAGTCATGGCGCTCGGCAAAGGAACCCGCGAGCGCGTCCTGATCGATACGTCCGTGCGCGGCCAGTACGGCCACGACCGACGCGGCCATCTCGGTGTCGTCGGTCCACTGCCAGGGGTCCGACGGCAGCTCTCGGCGCTTCAACTGCGGATAATTCGACGGTACGAAGAACTGGGAACCCAACGCGTCTCCCACGGCCAGTCCGCGCAGGCTGGCCATGGCGCGTGCGAAATGACGGTCGACTGCCCGGCCGGGAGTTCGATCGAGCGTCCGGTCGACTGTCTCAAAACACCGGTCAGGTGTGGGGTCGGCAGTCATCGCCTTATCAGCTTAGACCGACCCGCGACGCCGCCCCCAATCGCCGGCCGGTCTTATCCGGTACGGCCGTACGGCTCGGGGATACACCAGCGCTCGAACGGCCTGTCCAGGGTGTACCGGCCGTCCGGGCCGAGCAGCAGAGTCCGTGTCTCCGCGTTGCCGGGATTCGACAGCGATTCGAACTCCGCGACCGACCAGTGGAACCACCGCATGCAGAACAGCCGCATGGTCAGTCCATGGGTCACGATCAGCACGTTCTCCGGAGAGTCGGGCGCCTCGAAGCTCCGGTGCAGGGACTCCAGGAACGCGCCGACCCGGTCGTACACGTCCGCGCCCGACTCCCCCTGCGCGAAGCGGTAGAAGAAGTGCCCGTACGCGTCGCGGTAGGCCTTCTGGAGCCGTACGTCCTCCCGGTCCTGCCAGTTCCCCCAGTCCTGCTCACGCAGCCGCGGCTCCTCCCGTATCCGTACGAGATCCGGATCGAGGCCGAAGGCCCGGAACGTCTCATGGGTGCGGCGGTACGGGGACACGAAGACGCTGACCGGCTCACGGGCGAACAGCTCGCGCAGCCGCACCCCGGTCTCCTCGGCCTGCCGGTAGCCGGTCTTCGTGAGCCCCAGGGCGTGGTCGGGCTCGCGCTCGTACACCGTGTCGTCTGCGTTCCCTTCCGACTCGCCGTGCCGGACAAGGACAATGCGCCGCGGTCGTGCTGCCATGCCACGACCCTAGGCCCTGTCCGGAAGAACCGTTCAAACCGTCCAGGACGGCTCAAGATCGACGACGGCCCCGGCCAGCGCCGCCACATCCGCGGCCGTCTGGGCGCGCAGCGTCAGCCGCTCCACCCGTTCGACCCGGTACTTTCCGTGCTCGGCGGCCGACTGCCACATCGACAACACGATGAACTCGTGTCCCGGCGCCTCGCCGAACAGCCCGCGCACCATCCCGGGCGATCCCGCCATCGCGGGATTCCACACCTTCTCCTGCATCAGCGCGAAGTGCTCGACCCGGTCCTCACGCACTTTGCAGTGCGCGACCCTGACCACATCCGCGTCGGTGAACCGTGGCTCGAAGCCGGTCTTCACATCGAAGCGGTAGTCGAACAGCTTGGCCTGGCTGTCCTTGAACGTCCCCGACTGCGCGGCGGCGAGCCGGTCGTGGGAGCGGGCCATGAACGAGTCGTAGAACGCACGGCTCTCCCAGAACGTGAAGACATGCGCCACACCCGGCCTGGCCCTGCTCCATCCCCCGCTCTGCCCCCGGAATCCCGGCTCACCGAGCAACCCCGCCCATTTCCGCTGTCCGCGTTCGAACCCTCGGCGGTCGACCACGGTGCAGCGAATCCACTTGACCAGCACCGCGCCATCGTACGGCGCTCGACGTGGCACCGGTCACGCTCCAACAGCCCGGATCCGCCCGCCCGATGATCGTCGCGACGGCACCGAACGCGTCACGGGCCAAGGCGACTATCGGCCAAGGTGGCGTCAACTGGGCCGACCACGGAGCGTGTTGTCAGTGCTCCGGTCTAGCCTTGTGTCCGAGGCTCGGAGATCCGGGCCGGTCATGAAGGGTTATGAAGAGGGGGAAGACCGGTGAGCAGTCTCAACAGAGGAGTGGCGAAGATCGAGGTCACGCTCAAATGGGACCCCAGTCCACTGGGCGCTACCCCGCATGATCTCGACCTCGTCGCCGCGACCTACACAGCGGACGACGCGAGCGGCAAGCCCGCTTATCTGGTCCATTTCGACAGTCGGTCGCCGGACGGCACCATCACGCTGGACCGGGAGAGCCGGACCGGCCAGGGGTTCGGCTCCGACGAGGAGATGACGCTGGAGCTGGAGCGGCTGGCGCCCGCCTACACCCGCGTGGTGGTGGGCGTGGCCATTCAGCAGCGGGACGGCCGGCGGACGTTCGGGGACATAACGAATCCCGGGATCCGCATCCTGGAGGGGTACACGGAGCTGGCGGAGCTCAACTTCGAAGGCGTCTCCGACTCCACGGCGGCCACCGTCGTGGAGTTCACCCGGGACCCCTCGTCGGGGGCGTGGCAGTTCCACACGTCCGTCCGGGGATTCGACACCGACCCGCAGTCCTTCGGTGCTCTGATGGGCGGCGCCTGACCCAGGGACCGTCCGCGGCCTTCCGGGGCGCTCCCGCGCGGTACGCCCCGAGGGGCGGCGAGCCTCACCGGCTCACCGCCCCTCGGACCCGTGCGTCCGTTCACTGCGGAACGGGTCAGCTGCAGCCGCTCGTGGAGCCGCAACCCTCGCAGATGTAGCAGGACCCGGCCCGCTGCATCTTCGTACCGCAGGAGAAGCAGAGCGGTGCGTCGGCGCTGATGCCGAGCTGCATCTCGACCAGCTCGGCCGAGGTGTGCGCCTCCTTGGGCGCCGGGATCACGCTCGCCTTGGCACCGATCGGGGACACCGGCTTGAGCGTCTCCTGCCTGGCCGCCACGGACTGAGCCGCCAGGTTCCCGGCATCCGGACCGTCATCGCCCGGGGACGGCTCGTAGGAACCGGTGTCCAGGTGACGCTGGCGCTCCTCCGCAGAGTGGATCCCGAGGGCGGAGCGGGTCTCGAAGGGCAGGAAGTCCAGCGCGAGACGGCGGAAGATGTAGTCGACGATCGACTGCGCCATCCGTACGTCCGGGTCGTCCGTCATACCGGCCGGCTCGAAGCGCATGTTGGTGAACTTGGAGACGTAGGTCTCCAGCGGGACACCGTACTGAAGCCCAACCGAGACCGCGATCGAGAAGGCGTCCATCATCCCCGCGAGGGTCGAACCCTGCTTGGACATCTTGAGGAAGACCTCGCCGAGACCGTCGTCGGGGTAGGAATTGGCGGTCATGTAGCCCTCGGCGCCGCCCACCGTGAAGGAAGTGGTCAGACCGGGACGCCCCTTGGGGAGGCGCTTGCGGACCGGGCGGTACTCGATGACCTTCTCGACCGCCTCACGGATGGCCTCCTCGGCCTTCTCCGTGACCTTCTCCTTCTCCTTCTTCTTCGCCGAGAGGGGCTGGCCGACCTTGCAGTTGTCGCGGTAGATGGCGAGTGCCTTGACGCCCAGCTTCCACGCCTCGAAGTAGACCTCTTCGACGTCCTCGACGGTGGCGCTCTCCGGAAGGTTCACGGTCTTGGACAGCGCACCGCTGATCCAGGGCTGGATGGCCGCCATCATGCGGACATGGCCCATGGCGGAGATGGAGCGGTCACCCATCGCGCAGTCGAAGACCTCGTAGTGCTCGGTCTTCAGCGCGGGGGCGTCCACCACATTGCCGTGCTCGGCGATGTGCTCGACGATCGCCTCGACCTGCTCCGTCTGGTAGCCGAGGCGGCGCAGCGCCTGCGGAACCGTGCCGTTGACGATCTGCATCGAGCCGCCGCCGACCAGCTTCTTGAACTTGACCAGGGCGAGGTCGGGCTCCAGGCCGGTGGTGTCGCAGGACATCGCGAGACCGATGGTGCCGGTGGGCGCGATGACCGAGGCCTGGGCGTTGCGGAATCCGTTCTTCTCACCGAGGCGGAGAACGTCCTGCCAGGCCTCCGTGGCAGCGGCCCAGACCGGACTGTCCAGGTCGTCGACGCGGACGGCCGTGCCGTTGGCGTCGGAGTGCTGCTTCATGACGCGCTTGTGCGGCTCGGCGTTGCGGGCGTAGCCGTCGTACGGGCCGACCACCGCGGCCAGTTCGGCGGAGCGGCGGTACGACGTGCCCGTCATCAGCGAGGTGATGGCGCCGGCGAGGCTGCGGCCGCCGTCGGAGTCGTACGCGTGCCCCGTGGCCATCAGCAGGGCGCCGAGGTTGGCGTAGCCGATGCCGAGCTGACGGAAGGCGCGGGTGTTCTCACCGATCTTCTGCGTCGGGAAGTCCGCGAAGCAGATGGAGATGTCCATCGCGGTGATGACCAGCTCGACGACCTTGGCGAAGCGCTCGGACTCGAAGGACTGGTTGCCCTTGTCGTCGTCCTTGAGGAACTTCATCAGGTTCAGGGAGGCCAGGTTGCACGAGGTGTTGTCCAGGTGCATGTACTCACTGCACGGGTTCGAGCCGTTGATCCGGCCGGACTCCGGGCAGGTGTGCCAGCGGTTGATGGTGTCGTCGTACTGGATGCCCGGGTCGGCGCAGGCCCAGGCCGCCTCGGCCATCTTGCGGAAGAGGGACTTGGCCTCGACCTCTTCGATGACGTCGCCGGTCATCCGGGCGCGCAGCCCGAACTTGCCGCCGGCCTCGACGGCCTTCATGAACTCGTCGTTCACCCGGACCGAGTTGTTGGCGTTCTGGTACTGGACGGACGCGATGTCGTCGCCACCCAGGTCCATGTCGAAGCCCGCGTCACGCAGGGCGCGGATCTTCTCCTCTTCCTTCACCTTGGTCTGGATGAAGTCCTCGATGTCGGGGTGGTCGACATCGAGGATGACCATCTTCGCCGCACGGCGCGTGGCGCCACCCGACTTGATGGTTCCGGCGGAGGCATCGGCGCCGCGCATGAAGGAGACCGGTCCGGAGGCGTTGCCCCCGGAGGAGAGCAGTTCCTTGGAGGAGCGGATCCGGGAGAGGTTCAGGCCTGCGCCCGACCCGCCCTTGAAGATCATGCCCTCTTCCTTGTACCAGTCGAGGATCGAGTCCATCGAGTCGTCGACGGCCAGGATGAAGCAGGCCGAGACCTGCTGCGGCTGGGGCGTGCCGACGTTGAACCACACCGGCGAGTTGAAGCTGAAGACCTGGTGCAGGAGGGCGTACGCCAGCTCGTGCTCGAAGATCTCGGCGTCGGCGGGCGAGGCGAAGTAGTGGTACTCCTCACCGGCCTTGCGGTAGGTCTTCACGATCCGGTCGATGAGCTGCTTCAGACCGGTCTCGCGCTGCGGGGTGCCGACAGCACCTCGGAAGTACTTGCTGGTAACGATGTTGACCGCGTTCAGCGACCAGAAGTCGGGGAACTCGACGCCACGCTGCTCGAAATTGACCGAGCCGTCGCGCCAATTGGTCATGACGACGTCACGGAGTTCCCAGGCCACCTCGTCGTACGGATGCACGCCGGGGGTCGTGTGGATCCGCTCGATGCGCAGCCCCTTGCTGGCCTTGGCCCCCTTGGCTCGGGAACCTCGTGCCGGACCGCTCGCCGTCTCTGTCATGCCGCCTCCCATATACGTACAAAAACGCCCTGAAGTGCCATGTTCTTCCCGTGGCACAGGGTGTGTGTCTGATGCCTCGGGCGCGCCGAAGGCGCCCGTGACAGGTCTTGATCACCGCGGAGCGGCCGGGCTCGGGCCGGCCGGTCAGTCCGCGGCGGTGGCGGGCACGGGGACCCCTTGGGTCCCGTCGGCGCCGCATTCCTCTGAGGGGGGCCGCTCGCGCAGTTCCGCGATGGCGGCCTCGAAGTCTTCGAGCGAGTCGAACGCCCGGTACACGGATGCGAAGCGCAGGTACGCGACGAGGTCGAGCTCCTGCAGTGGGCCGAGTATGGCCAGCCCCACGTCGTGGGTGGTCAGTTCGGCGCTCCCGGTGGCACGCACCGCCTCCTCGACCCGCTGGCCGAGCTTGGCGAGGGCGTCCTCGGTGACCGGCCGTCCCTGGCACGCCTTGCGCACGCCGGAGATGACCTTGGTACGGCTGAAGGGTTCGGTCACGCCGCTGCGCTTGATCACCATCAGCGAGGCGGTCTCCACCGTCGTGAAACGGCGGGAGCAGTCGGGGCACTGCCGGCGACGGCGGATCGACGTTCCGTCGTCGGTGGTACGACTGTCGACGACACGGCTGTCGGGGTGCCTGCAGAAGGGACAGTGCATGGCTCCCAACCCCTCCTTCACAGCGCGACTGAATAGCCTCGTCAGGGCCTGGAAAGAACCCCTCGAAGCACTCCCCAGCATAGGCGATGGACTAGGTCATCAGAGACCGGGGACCACAACTTCTGGGAGGCTGCGGCAATCCAACCACTAGATCTGGGGTTTGGCTGCATCCTAAGCCCCGACGCGTGTCGCGTGTCGGGGAGGTGGCCGCAGGGCCTCGGGGACCGGCCACGAGGGTACGGGAAGGGCGCGGCGGCCGGGGTCACGGGCCGTCCGGTGGAAGACTGGGCCCGCCCTCCGGGCCGCTGCTGCGCGGCGCCCGGACCGTACCGTGACGGCCACTCCCGCCCCGCTCCCCCGGCTCCTGCCCATACACCCAGCCTGCCGCTCGCGGCAGAGACTCTACGATTTTTCACTCGAACGTGTGTTTGGCGCAACCTTTCGAAAGCTACTACCGTTGTCCAGCTAGGGAGAACATTTCGAGAGGGGCCCGACGTGACCACCACCGCAGACAGTGCCACCATCACTGCCCAGGACCGCTCCCAGAGCCGACTCGAGCCGGTGCATGCCATGAATGACGCAGCCACGAATCCGGAGGGGCCCAAGCCCGGCCGCTCGCTGCCCGGCCGACCTCCTGGAATCAGGGCGGACAGCTCGGGCCTCACGGACCGGCAGCGGAGGGTCATCGAGGTCATCCGCGATTCCGTCCAGCGGCGTGGGTACCCGCCGTCCATGCGGGAGATCGGCCAGGCCGTGGGCCTGTCCAGCACCTCGTCGGTCGCCCATCAGCTGATGGCCCTGGAACGCAAGGGCTTCCTGCGCCGGGACCCGCACCGGCCGAGGGCGTACGAAGTCCGGGGTTCGGACCAGCCCAGCACCCAGCAGACGGACACGACCGGGAAGCCCGCCGCGTCCTATGTTCCGCTGGTCGGCCGGATCGCGGCCGGAGGGCCGATCCTTGCGGAGGAGTCCGTCGAGGACGTCTTCCCGCTCCCCCGCCAACTGGTGGGTGACGGAGAGCTGTTCGTCCTGAAGGTCGTGGGCGACTCGATGATCGAGGCCGCGATCTGTGACGGTGACTGGGTCACCGTCCGCCGCCAGCCCGTCGCGGAGAACGGTGACATCGTGGCCGCGATGCTGGACGGCGAGGCCACCGTCAAGCGCTTCCGGCGCGAGGACGGCCATGTCTGGCTGCTCCCGCACAACTCCGCGTACCAGCCGATCCCCGGCGACGAGGCGACGATCCTCGGCAAGGTGGTGGCGGTCCTGCGCCGCGTCTGAAGAGCGGTCTTTCGGACAGACAGTTGCGGTACACGCCGGAATTCCGTGTACCGCAACTCTGCATGTGGGGCCACTGACTGTGCGTGGCGCCACTGGTCTGGGGCCACTGACCAGGTGAGGCGCTACTGCCCGTACATGGGGCTACTGCCCGTCGGCCTGGGCCTTGGCGTCGATCGCCGAGAGGGACCGACGTACCTGGTTACGGTCCGTCGTGTACCAGAAATCGGGCAGTGAGGTCCGCAGGAAGCTGCCGTACCGAGCGGTGGCCAGCCTCGGGTCCAGTACGGCCACGACCCCCCGGTCTCCGCTCGCCCGCACCAGCCGTCCGGCGCCCTGGGCCATCAGCAGAGCCGCGTGCGTCGCGGCCACCGCCATGAAGCCATTGCCGCCGGCCTGCTCCACCGCCTTCTGGCGCGCGCTCATCAGCGGGTCGTCCGGGCGCGGGAACGGGATCCGGTCCATCACCACCAGCTGGGAGCTCGGCCCCGGCACATCGACGCCCTGCCACAACGACAACGTGCCGAACAGGCATGTCTTCGGATCGGCGGCGAAGGACTTGATCAGCTCGCCGAGCGTCTCCTCGCCCTGAAGCAGGATCGGCATGTCCAGCCGGCCACGCAGCTCCTCCGCGGCGGCCTGGGCGGCCCGCATCGAGGAGAAGAGACCGAGCGTACGTCCGCCGGCCGCGTCCACCAGCTCCGCCAGCTCGTCCATCATGTCGTCGCGCGAGCCCTCCCGGCCGGGCGTGGCCAGATGGCGGGCGACATAGAGGATGCCCTGCTTGCGGTAGTCGAAGGGCGAGCCGACGTCGATGCCCTTCCACTGCGGGACGTCATCCCCCTCCGTGCCCTCCGGCGCCAGACCGAGCGACGCGCCCACACCGTTGAAATCCCCGCCGAGCTTGAGCGTGGCCGAGGTCAGCACGACGGAGCGGTCGGCGAAGAGCTTCTCGCGCAGCAGGCCCGACACGGAGAGCGGGGCCACCCGGAGGGACGCCCCGAACCGGTCGTGCCGCTCGTACCAGACCACGTCGTACTCGGAACCGTTGGCGATCCGCTCGGCCACACCGTGGATGGACTCGACGGAGGCGAGCGCCTGCTTCCGTACGACGTCCTCGTCCTGCACGGACTTGTCGCGGGTCGAGCCCAGCGCCGAGATGACCGTACGGGCCGCGTCACGCAGCGCCATCAGGGCATAGCCGAGATCCTCGGGGATCTCTTCGAGCCGCCCCGGAAGAGCCAGCTCCATCAGGCGCTCGAAGGTCTCGGCGGCCGTCTGGAGGCCGTCCGCCGCCTTCTCGTTCACCAGCTTCGCCGAGCGGCGCACGGCGCGGTGGACCTGCCCGGGGGTGAGCTCGCCGGTGGCGACGCCCGTGACCCGTGAGACCAGCTCATGGGCCTCGTCCACGATCAGCACCTCGTGCTGCGGAAGCACCGGGGCGCCCTCGATCGCGTCGATCGCGAGGAGCGCGTGGTTGGTCACCACGACATCGGCGAGCTTGGCGCGCTCGCGTGCCATCTCGGCGAAGCATTCCGCTCCGTACGCGCATTTCGACGCCCCGAGGCACTCCCGGGACGAGACGGAGACCTGGGACCAGGCCCGGTCGGAGACACCGGGCGTCAGGTCGTCCCGGTCGCCGGTCTCCGTGTCGTCCGACCAGTCCCGCATCCGCAGCAGGTCCTGGCCCAGCCTGCTGGTGGGCGCCGCCGCCTCGAACTGGTCGAAGAGTCCGTCCTCCTCGTCCTGCGGCACGCCCTCGTGCAGCCGGTGCAGACAGAGGTAGTTGGAACGGCCCTTGAGCATGGCGTACTCAGGACGCCTGTGCAGCAGGGGGTGCAGGGCGTCGACCGTACGCGGAAGGTCCCGCTCCACGAGCTGGCGCTGCAGCGCCAGGGTCGCCGTGGCCACCACGACCCGCTCTCCGTGCGCCAGGGCGGGCACCAGATAACCCAAAGACTTACCGGTGCCCGTACCGGCCTGGGCGAGCAGATGGGACGGGGTGTCGATGGCCTCGGCGACGGCCTCGGCCATCGCGACCTGGCCAGGCCGCTCCACACCGCCGACAGAGCTGACGGCGGCGTGGAGGAGCTGGGGAAGTGATGGCTTCGTCATAGCCCGACCAGCCTAAGGGGCAGCACTGACAGCGATGGTCACTCGCTCGACCGCACGGCGGCGATCGGGTTGGGGACCGTACCGTGCACGGCGGCGTGCGGCCGCTCGGACCGGTCCCGGTATCCGTCGAGATGGAGCCGGTTGCGGTTGAGGCAGAGGCGCTCGATACGGGGCGTGAGCAGGTCGAAGGTCTCGAAGCGCTCCTTGAGCTCCGGGAAGCGCGCCTGGTACCGAAGAATCTCCGCCCGGACGAGGGACCAGAACTCGTCCTCCGTCACGCCCAGTTGCTCCTGGCACAGGGGCGCCAGGTAGCGGAAGACGCCGACGAAGAGCCCTGAATGGATGAACTGGGTGAGGAAGGCCGGCTCCTCTGTAAGGAGGATGTCCTTCACGTCCTCGGGCATCGAGTCGTGCTCGGGCAGCGGACGGGCGCTGACGTTCACGTCGTCGACGAAGTCCTTGACCGCCAGCCGTACCGGTACGTCCTGGTCGTCGAAGACGACGATCGCGTTCTCACCGTGCGGCGAGAAGACGGTCCCGTAGCGGTAGAGGAAGTGCAGCAGCGGCGGCAGCATCGTGGCGAAGAGCCGCTGGAGCCAGTCGGACGGAGTGAGTCCGGACCGGTCGACGAGTTCCGCCGTGAACGCGCGCCCCTGCGGGTCCGTATGAATCAGGGAGGCGAGCGTGCGGGCGCGCTCGCCGGGGGCCAGCCGGGTCTGGAGGGGCTCGCGCCAGATGGCTCCGAGCAGTTCCTTGTACTGGTACGGAACCTCCGGGAGGCGGTCGTACAGCGGGTGCTCGACGGTGACGGAGGCGACTTCGCCGAGCAGGATCACCCCGCACTCCTCGCGCAGGAAGGGGTCGGCGTCACGCAGCGCGTGGACCCACGCGGTGACGGCGGGGGCCGCGAGTGTGCGCTCGGTGGGCAGCCCGCGCCAGACCAGGGTGTTGAGGATCGACAGGGGCAGTTTGACCGTGTGCCGGTCGGGCCGGGCGGTGTTGAGGAACGTACGGATGGACTGCTGGGGCAGCCGTAGGTCGCCATCGGTGGGGAGCGGGACTATCGCTCCCTCGGCTATCGCGGGCGCGTAGAGCTGCACCAGCACTTCGTCCCACTGCCAGGGATGTACCGGGAGGTAGAGGTACGCGGCCGGATCGAGGCCCCGGTCGCGGAGTACGGAGTCGAAGCGCTCGCGGACCTCGGCGTCGAGTTCGAGGGCGTACAGGTGGCCGGGGGTGTCAAGTGCGGCGACGCCGCGATAGGCGGCGAGGGCGGTGCTGACGGCGATCCAGGGCAGCCTGGCGGGTGTGCGGGCCTCGGGCGACCAACGGGCGGCGTCGGTGCCGGAGAAGCCGACCCGGCCCTTGTTGAGGACGATCCAGGGGTGGCCGGTCTGGTGCCCTTCGAGTTCGGCGTAGTCCAGGTCGGCGAGGCGCGCCGCGGTGAGGGCGGTGTGGTCGAGCTTGGCGTCGGCGGCGAGCGTCGTGGTGAGTTCGCGGACGAGATGGCCGAGGGTCTCGCCGTCGAGTGCGAGCAGCCGGCGGGACCGCAGCAGGAAGTCCAGCGGGTCGGTGAAGGGCTCGTTCCGGCACTGGAGGGACTCGGGGTCGACGCGCCAGCTGCCGTACGAACCGCGTACGGCCCGGAAGGTGAGCGTCTCGCCGGCGTCGAGCGTGAGGGTGTAGTGGCCCTCGTCGGCCCCCGGGACCGGCTCGACGATCTCTTCGTACGCGAACTCCCCGAGCAGTTTGGCGAGGAGGCGGCCGGCGGACCGGTTCCACGTCCGCGCGTTCAGCTCGGGCGGGCAGAACAGGACGGGCGGCTCGACGGAACCGTCGGGGCTGCTCGTACCGGCGGACGCGACGGGACTGGAGGACGTGACGGGACCGGGGGAAGTGGCGGGACTGCCGGAGTCGGCGGAGCTGGAGTCGGCGAGGCCGGTGGCGGGGCCGGTGACGTCGGCGGAGCTGGTGGAGTCGGGTATGGCAGGGGACTTCGGCACAGGGACTCCTCGGGGAGGGAACCGATGGTGGTCGAGCGGTGAACGCGGTGGTGGGTGCGGTGGTGAGTGCGGTGGATGATGCGGTGGATTCGATGGATGCGGTGAACCGGAGAGAACGTGGTGTGCGGGCTGCGGACCGCTCACAGCAGATCGCGGAAAGCGCGTTCGCGGATCATGAGGGCGGCCCTTTTGTCGGGCAGATCGACCTCCGCCGCGAAGCGGAAGCCGGCGCTGAGGAAGGCGGACACGGAAGGGGTGTTCCGCAGATCGGGTTCGGCGACGACGCGGCCACAGCGGGGACGGTGGTCGAGGATCAGATCGGCGACTGCCCTGAGCAGCGTGGTGCCGACGCCGCGCCCCCGGTTGGCGACGCCACCCAGGAGGAGATGAATCCCGGTGTCGTGCGGGCGCGCGGGGTAGTGGCGCGCCAGCGGGTCGAGATCCGCGCGGTAGATCTCCCAATAGCTCATGGGGGTCCCGTCCAGCACACCGAGACAGGGAACACTGCGCCCGTCGCCGTCGAGTTGGGGCCGCAGATGATCCGCGGTGACGGTTTCCGGACCCGCCAGCCCCCAGAACGCCTCGACCGCCGGATCGTTCATCCACCGGCTGATCAGTGTCAGATCGCGCTCGACACGGACGGGCACGAGTTGGAAGACACCGCCGGGGGTGGTGACCGGCCCCCAGCCGGCCGGGGCGTCGAGCAGCTCACCGGCCGGCGGCGCGTCATCGTCGGACGCAGCGGGAAGAGCCGTCGGATCGCCCTCCGCGAACAGGGCGATCAGTTCCTCGGTCAGGGGCAGATCGAGGGTGTCCTCGGCGCTCCCGCCGCTGTGCGAGGTGGCGTCGACTGCGGCGTCCGGTCCGGAGCCAGGGTCTGATCCAGGGCCGGATTCGGAGTCGGAGTCGGCATCGGTATCGCCGGCGGCATCGGCATCGGTGTTCGCGTCGGTGGGAGGCATCAGGCGCTCTCCTCTCAGCAGTTCGGACAGGTCACGATCCCTCAGTGTCGAAGAGGATTGGTGATGGTGACGTAGACGGACTGGGTGTCGACGGGGCCGACGAGTTCGTCGAGGCCGTGCAGCCGGGTGAGCAGATTGGCCTTGCTGCGCAGGGTGGGCGTGTCCAGGAGCTGGCCGGGCAGCGGGGATCCGAGCCCGGTCGCCCCGGCGAGGAACTGGCGGAATGCCGCGATGAGCACCCGCTCGTCGGCGAGCCCCTGGGCGCCGAACGCCCCGATCAGGCCGAGGACGTTGTTGATGCCGAGGTAGTAGGCGAAGCGCTCGTCGGTGACCTCGTCGGCGACGAAGGTGTCGCTGACCGAGCTGATGCCGGGGAGACGCCGGTCCAGGGAGGCGCGGTGGGATTCGCGGAAGTAGTAGCCCTGGTTGTCGCGGTAACGGCCGCCGATGGGCCAGCCGTCGGTGTCCAGGAGCACCAGCGTGTTCTGCTGATGGGCTTCGAGGGCGATGCCGGCCGTACCGTCCAGCCAGAGCACCGGCCGTACGACCTGGTCGAGGTAGCGAAGGAACCACTCGGCGGCCACGGCCCCACCGGAGCGGCCGGTACGGGCGGCCAGCCCGGAGATGATCTCGGCGAGGCGCGAATACATGCCCGTACGGCCGGGATAGGGGCGCTGAGCGGTCAGTCCCGCGATGCAGACGGCATCGTCCTGAGGGCCGAACGGATTGTGCCGCAGCATCACATCCAGCCCGCCGACCTCTTCGCCGTCCTGGGTGTCGACGGCGAGCCAGGCCGGGTCGCGGATGATGTCGAAGCCGGGGTGGGCGGCCTGCCACTCCTTGGCGAGGCCGCTGCGCAGCAGCCGTTGGACCTCGACGCCCCGGTGGAGTTCCTTACGGAGGTTCTCGCGGCGGGAGTTGGTGATCCGCACGCCGAGCGAGAGCTTGAGCATGGCGGCGGCACCGGGCTGGTACACCGTACGGATCGAGGAGGTCGGGTGCCAGCGGCCTCCATGGGGCCCCAGGTCATGGAGAAGACCCGCGTCGAGCAGCGCGGCGACGGCGGGGCGGTGCCGCAACTCCCGCGCCTGCCAGGGGTGGAGAGGCAGCGGGACGGTTCCGTCGGGAAGCGGCAGGTCGCCGAGGAGACGGGTCGTGAGCACGTGGGCGGGGACGACGCGCCCCTGCTCGGTCCAGGCCGAGTCGGTCGCGAGCACGGACCGGTCGACGGCCATCCAGTGCAGCGGGAAGGATCCCCGCGACTCGGGTGAGTACAGCCGGGCTTCGGCTTCGGAGAGGCCGTCCCTGCTCTTGGGAGTGGGATGCAGCGGGTGCCCGAGGACCAGCGACTGCTCGGACGTGAGGAACAGGTCCGCGTCGGCGTCCGCCTCCGGACGGTTGCGGCGGTCGGCGAGGAAGTCGGCTGTGTGGCCCAGCGAGTTGGCGACGCGGCCGACCAGATCGGCGCCCTGGTAGCGGCCCGACTCGCGGCCGAGGAGCGCCGCGACGGTGACGGCCTCCGCGGCGGGGGCGTCGTCGGAGGCGCCTTCCAGGAATGGCGTGCCGAAGCGGTGCCAGCCGGTGTCCGACCAGTACCGGACGGGGACGAGGAGGGCGGTGCCGCTGGCGTCCAGGGGGATGCGCAGCACATTCCCGTCGGGACGGGGCAGGTTGGTCTCCCGCACCCAGCAGCGCAGCAGATTCTCGGTGGCCGCCGCGTCGGCCGCCTTCTGCGGGTCGGGGTGGTCGAGATGGTCGGGGTGGCCGTCCTGTCCGGCCTCTCGAAGACCCGCGTGCGATCCGGCGGAAGAGCTGTTGGACGACGTGGCCGGGCCCGCCAGCGAGCCCGCGGCGGCGGGTAGTTGTTCGTCGTGACCGCCCGCCTGCTGCCGTGGCACCGTCACCGACTCGGCGGTGGGACGGCCGTCGGTCTCGGGAACATCGGGTGAGGGAGTGGGATTCACGGAGGGCTTCCTTGTGAGGGGGCGGGAGGGTTACGACACGCCGGTTTTTTCCCCGTACGACGGGCTGGTCCCGCCCGCCCGGAGCGCGGCACGCTCGGCGGCGGCCAGCGCGTCGGCGAAGCGGTCGAGGACCGCGACCGCCTGTTCGTCGGTGAGGGTGAGCGGAGGGAGCAGCCGTACGACCGAGCTCTGGCGCCCGCCCAGTTCGACGATCAGGCCTCGGCTCAGGCACTCCCGCCGCACGGCAGCGGCGAGTGCGGGGGCCGGCGGCGCAGGGTCGCCGGTGGCCGGGGCGACAAGTTCCACACCGATCATGAGACCACGGCCGCGTACGTCCCCGACGCACGGGTGGTTCGCTGCGAGGCCCTGGAGCTGTCCCAGCATGCGCGCGCCGAGGACGGCGGCGCGGTCGGCGAGCTTGTTCTCCCGTACGTACGCGAGCGTGGCCGCGCCTGCCGCCATCGCGAGTTGATTGCCCCGGAACGTACCCGCGTGTGCCCCGGGCCGCCAGCAGTCGAGGTCCTCGTGGTAGACGATCACGGCCAGCGGAAGAGAGCCGCCGATCGCCTTCGAGAGCACCATGACGTCGGGCGTGATCCCGCTGTGCTCCACGGCCCAGAATGTACCGGTGCGTCCCACTCCTGTCTGTACCTCGTCGGCGATGAGCGGGATGGACCGGTCCGCGGTGATCCGGCGCATGGCGCGCAGCCAGTCGTCCGGCGCGGGGATCACCCCGCCCTCGCCCTGCACCGGTTCGAGGATCATCCCGGCGGGGGCGGGCGCGCCGCCCTTGGCGTCGTCCAGCAGATTCTCCGTCCAGCGGGCGGCGAGTTCGGCGCCGCGCTCCCCGCCGACGCCGAACGGGCAGCGGTAGTCGTACGGATAGGGCAGCCGGGTCACCCGTACGTCCTGGGCGCCACCGGAGGCGGCGAGGGCTCCCTCCGTCATCCCGTGGTACGCCCCGGTGAAGGCGAGGAGACCGCCCCGGCCGGTGGCGGTACGGACGAGTTTGAGGGCGGCCTCGACCGCGTCCGTACCGGCGGGACCGCAGAACTGCACCCGGGCGTGCTCGGCGAACCGCGGTGGCAGCGTGGCGAACAGCTCGGTGGTGAAGGCGTCCTTGACGGGTGTCGCAAGGTCGAGGACCTGGAGCGGGGCGCCCGAGTCGAGGACCCTTCTGATCGCCTCCAGAACCACCGGGTGATTGTGCCCGAGGGCCAGCGAGCCCGCCCCGGAGAGACAGTCCAAGTACCGCCGCCCGTCGGCGCCTTCGATCGTCAGGCCCCGGGCGCGCACCGGCACGATGGGCAGCGACCTCGCGTAGGTACGGGCGGCTGATTCGCGCTGGGTCTGGCGCCGGAGGATGCCCTCGTGTGCGACGGTCGGCGCCGCCGGAGCTTGTTCGGTCACGGCCACGGCTTCGGTCCTCCCGCTGTCACGGTTCGGTCGCATGTCAGTACGGCGCTCGACCGGCGAATGTTCGACGGTGAACGCTGTCCCGGCCCCGTACGTACCAACGACGCGGACCGCCGGGGATCACGGGGCGGCGCGAAGATCCTTGGAACAGGACGTTCGGGGCGCGGTGTTCGGGGCGCGGTGTTCGGGGTCCGGCACTCCGGCGCTCCGGCGCTCCGGCCTTCCGGAAGCGGCTCCTCCCGGCGCGGAACCGCGGCCCTGCCGCGCACCGTCCCCAACGACACCGGCATAGTGGGGTGCCGCGTCCAGGCCCGGCACCGGGCCCGCACGCGCCATCTGCCGCTTTGTTCCGAACCGTTCCGAAGTCCCAGGGGGATCACGCCATGCGACCCATTCACCCGACGCTTGCCGCACGCCGCAGGGGGAGCGCGCGGCGCAGAGTCTCCCCCGTACTCGCCGCGGCCTCCCTGGCCACGGTCCTCGCACTGACGGCGACCGCCTGCGGTCCCGACGAGGACGGCGCGGCCGCCCAGGCGAGCGACTCCGCAGACCCCTCGTCCGGCGGTGGCACGTCGTCGGACGGCAAGATCGTCATACCCGACGAGCTGAAGGACAAGCTCAAGGAGCGCGGGTTCGACCTGGACAAGTGGCGGAACGGCGAGTGGAAGAACTGGGACCGGGACAAGTGGCTCCGTGAGGCCAAGGACTTCGTCAATCCGATCATCGCCGGCCTCTGGGACCCGGACCGGATGCGGGACGCGGAGAAGCCGCCCGAGAAGCCCGTCGACAACGAGCAGAACTGGGACGACGCGGGGGTCAGCGACCCGACGCCCGCCCCGGTCGAGGCGCAGTCGGTGAAGACGCCGTACAGCGACAGCGCGGCCGAGTCGGGCAAGCTGTTCTTCGACGGGCCCGAGGGATCGATGGTCTGCTCGGCGACCGTGGTCACGGACCCGGCCCACCCCGGCAAGTCCAACATGGTGTGGACCGCGGGCCACTGCGTGCACGCCGGCAAGAAGGGCGGCTGGTACCGCAACCTCGCCTTCGTGCCGTCGTACAACAACGAAGGCCTGTCGATGGCCGAGTTGGAGAAGGCGCCCCAGGACCAGGTCGCCCCGCACGGCGTCTGGTGGGCCGACTGGGGACAGACCTCGCAGCAGTGGATCAGCCAGGGCGCCTCGACCGGCGGCCAGGGCGCTCCGTACGACTTCGCGGTCATCCATGTCACCCCGGAGAAGGGCGGCAACGGCAAGTCGCTGGAGGAGACGGTCGGTTCGGCGCTGCCGGTGGAGTTCAACGCTCCGGCCACCCCGAAGATCGACAGCATGACGGCGACCGGCTATCCGGCGGCGGCCCCGTTCGACGGGCAGAAGCTCTACCAGTGCCAGGACAAGCCGGGCCGGCTGTCGGTGACCGCCGATGACCCGTCGATGTACCGCGTCGGCTGCACCATGACCGGCGGTTCGTCCGGTGGCGGCTGGGTCGCGAACGGGCAGGACGGCAAGCCCGCCCTGGTGTCGAACACCTCGATCGGCCCGGTCACAGCCGGCTGGCTGGCCGGACCGCGTCTCGGCGATGTTGCCAAGGGCGTCTACGCCGGCGTGAGCAAGAAGTTCGCAGGTCAGTAACGCGTCGGGGGTATTCGGCGCAACCGGGGGTCTTCGGCGCGACAGCTGAAGGCCCCCGCACGGCTGTCGCCCGGGAATCCCGTACGGGCCCCTGCACGGCCATGCCCGAGGCCCGTCGAAGGCTCTCCGCTCCTTTGCGCGTGTGTAAACCGGTCGTGACAGGCTCACGCCAATTCGGGCTCGCGGCCATGTCTCGGAGCTCAGCGTTCATGCACATCAGGGGGAACAACTTCATGCGATCCATACGTCCGCTGCTCGCCGTCTCCGGCGCGGTCGCGGCCCTCGTTCTGACGGCCTCCGGCTGCGGACCGAGCGAGGACAAACCGGCTGAGTCCGCCGCCTCTTCCGGCTCCGCCACCGGCGGCGGCAGCGCCGGGATTCCCGCCGATCTGGCCGGCAAGCTCAAGGATCACGGCGTCGATCCGGAGAAGTGGAAGGCCGGCGGGTGGAAGAACTGGGACAAGGACACGTGGCTCAGCAAGGCGTCGGACTTCGTCAACCCGGTGATCGAAGGCTTGTGGAAGCCCGAGCGAATGACGAGCGCGACGTCGCCGACCAAGACGCTCGCCGCCGGTGACACCACCGGTGGCACCACCGGCGACCAGGGAGTCACCGACCCGGCCCCCCGTCCGGTGAAGGCGCAGGAGGAGAAGACTCCGTACCACGAGAACGCGGCGCCGGTCGGCAAGGTCTTCTTCGACTCGCCCGAGGGCTCGATGGTCTGCTCCGCCACGGTGGTCAAGGACCCCAGGAACCCCGGGAAGTCCAACCTCGTCTGGACCGCGGGCCACTGCGTGCACGCGGGCGCGGAGGGCGGCTGGTACCGCAACATCACCTTCGTCCCCGCCTACAACGACCTGGGCAAGTCCGAGGCCGAGCTGCGCAGCGCCCAGCCTCAGGAGATCGCTCCGTACGGAACGTACTGGGCGGACTGGATCTCCACCTCCGGTGAGTGGATCAGCGACGGCGGTCCGACCGGCGGCGACGGCGCCGCGTACGACTACGCCGTGATGCACGTCAAGCCCGAGAACGGCGGCACGTCGCTGGAAGAGACCGTGGGCGCTGCGCTGGATGTCGACTTCGAACTCCCCGAGGCGGCCAACGTCCAGGGCATGGGCGCATGGGGTTACCCGCAGGCTCCGCCGTACGACGGTCAGCTCATGCACAAGTGCGTCGACAAGCCCGGCCGGCTCTCGGTCGCCCCCGGTACGCCGGCGATGTGGCGGATCGGCTGCACGATGACCGCTGGTTCGTCGGGCGGCGGCTGGTTCGCCCAGCAGCCGAACGGCAAGCTCGTGCTGGTCTCCAACACGTCCATCGGCCCGGTCACTTCGGGCTGGCTGGCCGGCCCCCGGCTGGGCAAGGGCGCCGAGCAGATCTACACGACGATGAGCGAGAAGTACGGCTCGCGGTAAGAAACCCGACGGCGAAGGCCCGCCACCTCGCGATGAGGTGGCGGGCCTTCGCCGTACTCGATACGTGACGCTCCCGGCACGATCAGCGGGCCACCGGCACATACGGAGCGAGCGCGGCGGCCAGCTCCACATGGACACGTGCCTTGAGCACCGTGCCTTCCGGGGTGTGCTCCTCGGACAGCACCTCGCCCTCGGCATGCACCCGCGAGACCAGTCCGCCCGCCGTGTACGGCAGGAGCACCTCGACCTCGACCTCGGGCCGGGGCAGCTCGGTGTCGATCAGCTCGATCAGCTCGCCGATTCCGTTGCCCGTACGCGCCGATACCGCGATCGCGTACCGCTCCGTGCGCAGCAGCCGCTGAAGGACCAGCGGGTCGGCCGCGTCCGCCTTGTTGATCACCACGATCTCGCGTACGTCCACCGCACCGACATCGCGGATCACCTCGCGCACGGCGGCCAGCTGCTCCTCCGGCGCGGGGTGCGAGCCGTCCACCACATGCAGGATCAGGTCGGAGTCGCCGACCTCTTCCATCGTGGAGCGGAACGCCTCGACCAGGTGGTGCGGCAGATGGCGGACGAAGCCGACGGTGTCGGCCAGGGTGTAGAGCCGCCCGCTCGGCGTCTCGGCCCGGCGCACGGTGGGATCGAGGGTGGCGAACAGCGCGTTCTCCACCAGCACGCCCGCGCCGGTGAGCCGGTTGAGCAGGGAGGACTTGCCCGCGTTGGTGTATCCGGCGATCGCGACCGACGGCACCCTGTTGCGGCGCCGCTCCTGCCGCTTGATCTCGCGGCCGGTCTTCATCTCCGCGATCTCCCGGCGCATCTTCGCCATCTTCTCGCGGATCCGCCGCCGGTCCGTCTCGATCTTGGTCTCACCGGGGCCACGAGTGGCCATGCCGCCACCGCCGCCGCCACCCATCTGCCGGGACAGCGACTGACCCCAGCCACGCAGCCTCGGCAGCATGTACTGCATCTGCGCCAGCGCGACCTGCGCCTTGCCCTCACGGGACTTGGCGTGCTGCGCGAAGATGTCCAGGATCAGGGCCGTACGGTCGACGACCTTGACCTTGACCACATCTTCGAGATGGATCAGCTGGCCGGGGCTCAGCTCACCGTCGCAGACGACGGTGTCGGCGCCGCTCTCCAGCACGATGTCCCGCAGCTCCTGAGCCTTGCCGGAGCCGATATAGGTGGCCGGATCGGGCTTGTCCCGGCGCTGGATCACTCCGTCGAGCACCATCGCGCCCGCCGTCTCGGCGAGCGCCGCCAGCTCCGCGAGGGAGTTCTCCGCCTCCTGCGAGGTCCCCGAGGTCCATACGCCGACCAGCACGACCCGCTCCAGGCGCAGCTGCCGGTACTCGACCTCGGTGACGTCTTCGAGCTCGGTGGAGAGGCCGGCCACACGCCGCAGCGCCGCACGGTCCGAGCGGTCGAACTGGTCGCCGTCCCGCTCTCCGTCGATCTCGTGGCTCCAGGCGACGTCCTCTTCCATCAGGGCATCGGCCCGAAGGCTCTCTGTACGGGGGTCCTCCGTGTCACGGGGGTCCGCGAAACTCTGCGCGTCCTGGGAAGGGGAAGAAGAGGAGGTCATTGGATCCTTACGTCGAAGAAGAGTCCGTCACGAGGAGTCCGTCACGGAAGAGTCCACTACGCCCGTCACAACGCGTGACATCCGGGAATGATTCCCGGCCGCGTCGCCGACTCGACGATGGTGGCACGGCCGGGCCAGGCCGTCACTCGGGTTTCACGCCCGGATTCCGTACGGTGTCGGGGTGCCCGGGACGATGACGATGCCACGTTTCCCGCATCGGGTCGGCCTTCCCGGACTTCCGGGACTTGTCGGCCGTCTCAGGCGCCGCTGCCGCCCCGGGCTTGTCGGCCTTCCCAGGCTTGTCGGCTTTCCCTGGCTTGTCGGCTTTCCCAGGCGCCGCTGCCGTCCCAGCAGCCCCGGGCTTGTCAGCCTTCCCTGGTGCCTCGGCCGCCCCGGGCTTGTCGGCTGCCGCTGTCCCGCTCCGCCAGTCAGGGTGGCCGGGCATCGGCGGGGTCTTCCGCTCGTACAGCCACGCCCCGAAGAACGCCGCCAGGTCACGCCCCGCGATGTCCGACGCCAGCGCGATGAAGTCCGCCGTGGTCGCCGTCCCGTCCCGGTGATCGCGGACCCACTCCCGCTCCAGCCGCTGGAAGGGGTCCTCGCCGATCTCCTGCCGCAGCGCGTACAGCACCAGGGCGCTGCCGTCGTACACCACCGGCCGGAACAGGCTGATCTGCTGCCCCTCCGCCGGGGGCTCGGGGGCGGCCGGCGGACCGCCCACCGCCCGCCAGCCATCGGACTGCCGGTAGGCGTTCTTCATGCGCGTCTCCACCGACTTACCGGCGTGCTCCTGCGCGTAATGCGCCTCGTACCAGGTCGCATGTCCTTCGTTGAGCCAGAGATCGGACCACCGGTGCGGCGAGACGCTGTCGCCGAACCACTGGTGGGACAGCTCGTGGACCATGATCGAGTCGACGTACCACTCGGGGTATTCGGGGCGGACGAACAGGGAGCGCTCGAAGAGCGACAGCGTCTGTGTCTCCAGCTCGAAGCCCGTCTCGGCGCCGGCGATCAGCACGCCGTACGTCTCGAAGGGGTACTGGCCCACCTGCTGCTCCATCCACCGCATCTGCTCCGGTGTCTTCTTGAGCCAGGGCTCCAGCTTCTCCTTGTCCGCGGCCGGCACCACGTCCCGTACGGGCAGCCCGTCCGGCCCGTCGCGGTGGATCACGGCCGAGTCACCGATGGAGACCTGGACCAGTTCCGTGGCCATGGGGTGGTGCGAGCGGTAGGTCCAGGTGGCGGTCGCGCCCTGCCTGGTCTTCCGCTCCAGCAGGCCGTTGGCCACCGCTGTCAGCCGCTCGGGCACGGTGATGCGGAAGGTGAACCGGGCCTTGTCGGCGGGATGGTCGTTGCCCGGGAAGACGCGGTGACCCGCGTCCGCCTGGTTGGCCATCACCAGTCCGTCGGTGGTGGTCACCCAGCCGCCGGCCTTCCCGGTCGGGTCGCTGGTGTGATGGACGGTGATCCGCAGCCGCGCCCCCTCGTCCACCGATTCGGCCGGTGTGACGACCAGATCCTCACCCGCCGTCGCGAACGTCGCGGGCTCTCCGTTGACGTCGACCGAACGGACCACGCCGTGTGTGAAGTCGAGGTTGATCCGGTCCAGTCGCTGCGTCGCCAGCGCGTTGATCTTGGTGATGGCGTCCAGGGGCTTGCTGTTGTCACCGCCGTAGGTGAAGTCGAGGTCGTAGGTGAGCACGTCGTAACCGGGATTGCCCAGGTGCGGGAAGAGCGGATCGCCGATGCCGAGCGGCTCGGGCGCGGGCAGGGTCGCGGCGACGAGGGTGGCCGAGGCGGCGGCCAGCAGGGCGGCGCGCAGTCGGCGGGAGGTGAGCAGCATGGACCACCGCTACCAGCGCCACTCCGGCGCACCGCGACGGCGCGCTCCGCGCCCACCCGAAAGAGACAGGTCAGGACGCGGAACCCCGCCGGATGCCGGTGTGCACGCGGTTGACGTACGGCACACAGGCCGCACCGGCCACACCCGGGTCAGGCCACACCCGGGTCAGGCCGTTGCCGGATGCTGGGCGCGGCTGACGTCGTACACCCCCGGTACATCACGCATCGCGCGCATCAGACCGGGCAGGCCCGCGGCATCGGGCAGCTCCAGCGTGTACGTGTGCCGTACGCGCTGCTCGCTCGGCGGTTCCACGGTGGCCGACACGATCGCCGCGCCCGCCGTGGCGATGGCCTCCGTCAGCTCGGCGAGCAGCCGGGGGCGCCCGAAGGACTCGGCGTACAGCGTGACCCGGCAGCCCGGAGCGTCCCCCCAGCTCACCGGGGTCGGGGCCCGGTCGAGGGCCCGCATCCGGTCCACCGAGGGGCACTCCTCCCGGTGGACCGTGACGACTCCGCCGCGCACCAGGAAGCCGGTGACCGCGTCGGGCGGTACGGGCGTGCAGCAGCCCGCCAGCCGTACGGTCGCGCCCGGCAGATCCACCACGGCGTTGGCGGCCTCCCGCCGGTCGGCGGTGACGGCGAGCGGCGCACGGGGCGCGGCGTCGGGCGTCCCCACCGCCTCCGGGTGCGCCGCGAGCCATCCGGTGATCGCGATCCGGGCTGCGGGCGTACGGGCGTGGTCGAGCCACTCGGGCGAGGGCCCCGAGGCGGCGTCATGGGTCAGCAGCAACTGAACCGTGTCGCCGTCGCTGAGGACCGTACTGAGCGTCGCGAGACGGCCGTTGACCCGCGCCCCGAGACAGCTGTGCGCGGCTTCGCCGTACTGCGCGTACGCGGCGTCCACACAGGTCGCCCCGGCCGGCAGGCCGAGCATGCCGCCCTCGGCGCGGAAGACGGTGATCTCCCGGTCCTGCGCCAGGTCGTCGCGGAGCGTCGTCCAGAAGGTGTCCGGGTCGGTGGCGGCCTGCTGCCACTCCAGGAGGCGGGAGAGCCAGCCAGGCCTGGTCGGGTCGGCGCGCTCGCCGTCCTGCGGTTCGGTGCTGTCGGCCGGTTCCGCGCTGCCCACGGCTTCCGGGCTGTCGACGGACGCGTAGGGATTGCCTAGGGCGACGACTCCGGCCTCGGCGACCCGGTGCATCTGGTGCGTACGGATGAGGACTTCGGCGACCGCGCCGTCCGGCCCGGCGACCGCCGTGTGCAGCGACTGGTACAGGTTGAACTTGGGCGCGGCGATGAAATCCTTGAACTCGGAGATCACCGGCGTGAAGCAGGTGTGCAGCTCACCGAGGACCCCGTAGCAGTCGGCGTCCTCACCGACCAGCACCAGCAGCCGCCCGAAGTCCGTGCCGCGCAGCTCGCCGCGTTTGTGCCGGGAACGGTGTACGGAGACGAAGTGCCGTGGCCTCACGAGCACTTCGGCGCCGATGCCCGCCTCGCGCAGCACCCGCCTGACGTCCTCGGAGATGGCCGCGAGGGCGTCCCCGGCGGTGGCGTTGTCCGCGATCAGGGCGCGGGTGTACGCGTACTCCTCGGGATGGAGGATCGCGAAGACCAGATCCTCCAGCTCGGTCTTGAGCGCCTGAACGCCCAGACGTTCGGCGAGCGGGATGAGGACGTCGCGGGTGACCTTGGCGATCCGCACCTGCTTCTCGGGACGCATCACGCCGAGGGTGCGCATGTTGTGCAGCCGGTCCGCCAGCTTGATCGACATCACGCGGACGTCGTTGCCGGTGGCCACGAGCATCTTGCGGAAGGTCTCGGGCTCGGCCGCCGCCCCGTAGTCGACCTTCTCCAGTTTGGTCACGCCGTCGACCAGATAACAGACCTCGTCACCGAACTCGGCCCGCACCTGGTCGAGCGTCACTTCGGTGTCCTCGACGGTGTCGTGGAGGAGCGAGGCGGTCAACGTGGTGGTCTCGGCGCCCAGTTCGGCGAGGATCAGGGTCACGGCCAGCGGATGCGTGATGTACGGCTCGCCGCTCTTGCGGTACTGCCCGCGGTGCGACGTCTCGGCGAGGACGTACGCCCGGCGCAGTACGGCGAGGTCGGCGTCCGGATGGTGCGCGCGGTGGGCGTCCGCGACATGTCCTATGGCGTCCGGCAACCGGTCCCTGGAGGCGGGACCGAGTAAAGCGGCCCGGCCGAGTCGTCGGAGGTCGATCCTGGGAATGCCGCGTCTGCGGCTGTGGGCACCAGGGCTGGTGGCCTCTGCGCTCATGGGGCACCTCCGGCAGCTTCGACCGGCGGTGGAAGAGCGGGAGCGCCCTCCGGGCCGGTGCTTGATGCTACCGGGCCCACCACGTGGAGCAGTTCAGGTCCCGCCCAGCGTGAAACGGATCACCCATTCGAGCGACGCTCTACGCCAGGGTCGTTTCGAACCAGACGGGATCGATGTGCCCCTCCGCGACAATCACGGCGGGGCCGGTCATCTCGATCCCGCCGTCCGGACGCTCCGTGATGACGAGTCGTCCGCCGGGGAGATCCACGGTATAGGTGACGGGGACTCCGGTGACGGCGGGGTCCACTCCGTCCCTGCGGGCGGCGGCGACGGCCACGGCGCAGGCGCCCGTACCGCAGGAGCGGGTCTCGCCCGAGCCGCGCTCATGGACGCGCATGGCGACATGGCGGGGGCCACGGTCCACGACGAATTCGACGTTCACCCCGTCCGGGTAGAGGGACGCGGGGCTGACGGGCGGTTCGGAGTAGAGGTCCCCGGCGTGCGCCAGGTCCTCGACGAAGGCGACCGCGTGCGGATTGCCCATGTTGACGTTACGGGCGGGCCAGGAGCGGCCGCCGAGGGTGACCGTCACCCCGCCGTCGGGAAGAGCGGCACGCCCCATGTGGACGGTGATGTCCCCGGCACCGGTGCCCTCGGCCTCAGCGCCCTCGGTCCCAGCACCCTCCGGGGCCGTGCCCTTGGGATGCGTGTCCTTGGCGAGGTGGATCTTCTTCACACCGCCGCGCGTGGCCACGGCGAGGTCGCCCGCCTGCGCATGGCCGGCGCGCTGGAGGTAGCGGGCGAAGACCCGTACGCCGTTTCCGCACATCTCGGCGATGGACCCGTCGGCGTTGCGGTAGTCCATGAACCACTCGGCCTCGTCGGCCATGGCACGCGCCTCGGGGTGCGCCGCGGACCGTACGACATGCAGCAGCCCGTCGCCGCCGATACCGGCACGCCGGTCACAGAGGACGGCTACGGCCCGTGCGGGCAGGTCGATGGCGTTGTCCGGGTCGGGGACGATCACGAAGTCGTTCTCGGTCCCGTGGCCCTTGAGGAAGGCGATCGGCGCGGTCTGCGAAGTGCTCACGGAATCCATCGTACGAGCAGCCACCGACAACGTCGGCCGCCCGGCCCTCCGAAGGGGACCGTCAAGGTCAGCGCAGTCGGGCGACGCGCCAGACCGCGAGGGCGACGACGGCGGCGGCGACGGTCACGTACAGCGCGACGACCCGCCAGTCGGGGCGTTCGCCGGAGGCTCTGGCGGGCAGCCCCGGCCAGGTGTGGCCCACCTTGCGGGCCGCCATCATGCCCCAGCCCGCCGCGCAGCAGCTGATCAGCAGCCCCAGCATCGGGACGACCGCACCGCCGTCTCCCGTGCCGAAGGCAAGAGGGAACGCGAACATCAGGGAGCCCAGCGCCGCGAGTCCCACGATCGGGGCCAGCTGCCAGATCCGCAGCCGGCGCTGCGGACGCAGCTCGACCTCGACCTCGGGAGTCACGGTCTCTTCTTCCGGCCCGTCAGGGCTCAGCCCCGGGGCGTCCACCCGTGCCTCCGAAGCCGTCGTCCGCGGTGCCGCTGGATCTCCGTCGCGAGGGCCGGCCTCCATCGCCACGCGCCCTCCCCATTCGGACTCCACTGGTCGATCGATACCCGATGGTCGACCGCTGCTCGATGATGGCACGCCCGTGAGGACCGCAAGGACGAGCGGAGCGTCCCGATGCCATCACGTGATCAGGCTGTGACCGCTCGTTCGACCAACGAGAGTGCCCGGCGCGGGAGTTCCTCACGGTGCTCCGTACCGCCGCCCAGCCAGTGCACGCGCGAGTCGCGGCGGAACCAGGAGTCCTGCCTGCGGGCGAAGCGTTTGGTGGCGCGTACGGTCTCGGCGCGGGCCTCGTCGTCCGTGCACTCGCCCGCCAGCGCCGCCAGTACCTGCTGGTATCCGAGGGCGCGGGAGGCGGTCCGCCCCTCCCGCAGGCCCTGGGCCTCCAGGGCGCGCACCTCGTCCACGAGCCCCTCGTCCCACATCCGGTCCACCCGCCGCGCGATCCGCGCGTCCAGCTCGGGGCGGGCGACGTCGACACCGATCTGCACGGTGTCGTAGACGGAGTCGTGGCCCGGCAGATTGGCGGTGAAGGGCTTGCCGGTGATCTCGATCACTTCCAGCGCCCGTACGATACGGCGGCCGTTGCTCGGGAGGATCGCGCGGCCGGCCGGGGGGTCGGCGGCGGACAGTCTGGCGTGCAGGGCACCGGACCCGCGCAGGGTCAGCTCCGCCTCCAGCCTGGCCCGTACCTCGGGGTCCGTGCCGGGGAAGTCGAGGGCGTCGATGGCGCCGCGTACATACAGCCCCGAGCCGCCCACCAGCACGGGGGTGCGGCCCGCGTCGAGCAGCCGGTCGATCTCCGTCCTGGCGCGCCGCTGGTACTCGGCGACGCTGGCGGCCTCCGTGACGTCCCAGATGTCGAGCAGGTGGTGCGGGATTCCGGCGCGTTCCTCGCTCGTCAGCTTGGCGGTGCCGATGTCCATCCCGCGGTAGAGCTGCATGGAGTCGGCGTTGACGACCTCACCGTCGAGTTGCCGGGCGAGGTGAACGCCCAGATCGGACTTGCCGGCCGCGGTGGGCCCGACGACGGCGATGACCCGCTGTGCGGTAGCTGCGCTTCTCACTGCCCCAGTCTCGCAAACTCAGGAGCCCCTACCCGAACGAGTTACGTGACGACGCACGTCCGGGTTCGTTGCCTGTTGCGAGGTTCCGGCCGCCGGTTTTTCCGACCGGTGGCCCTGGGCGGCGCAATGGGACGCTCCGGGCGGCGCGGGATTTCGCCCTCACGAGTAGGCTATGGAGAAGATATGGGTGTTTTTTCATGGTTTCGACGTAAGCCCGTGGCTACGTCCGAGCCGTCAACCGTAGAGGCGCTGACCGGCGCCCCGACGGCGGACACCGGGGCGGACGAGACTCCGGGTGAAGCCGAGGCGACGACGCGGAAGACCGACACGGAAAAGGCCGGGCCCGCCGGGAGCGGATCCACCGAGGGCGAAGCGGAGGCCGGGACAGCCGGTGATGGGGCCGCTGAGGGTGTGGAGATCCCGAAGCAGCAGTCGCCGGACGCCGCGGCGGACAACGAGGCCGGAAAGAGCACCCGCACGTAAGGCTGTTGATCCTCCGAGGGAAGGTGGCCCATGGGCTTCCTGGATTCATTGAAGGCCAAGATCGGCCCGGCCAAGAACAAGGTCTCGGACCTCGCGCAGCAGCACGGGGGCAAGATCGAGCACGGGCTCGACAAGGCCGCCCGAACGGTCGACGAGAAGACCAAGGGCAAGTACAGCGACAAGATCGATTCCGGGACGGGCAAGGCCAAGGACGCCCTGGGCAAGCTCTCCCACAAGGACGACGGCACTCCCCCTCCGCCGTCGGCCACTTCCTGATCCTCACGACATCACGGCCGGCAACGGCCTGGGCAGCCGCAGTGCGTCGGAGTTGACGACGCACTGCGGCTGCCGCCGTTTTCGCATGGGCTGGTGGCTGGTTCTCGCCACTCACTGGTTTCCGCGGCGGGTTACTGATTTCCTCGGCTCACTGGCGGCTTCGCCGCCGTTATCGCGTGCGGTGACCGGGCTCAGGACGGTGACCGGGCTCAGGACCAGGTCGCGACGAGATACCCGACGCCGTAGGGCGCGTCCTCGTACAGCAACTCGCCGCCCAGACCCGCGCCCTGCGCCGCGCCCGCGAGTACCTGCCAGGGCGCCCGGCCCGCCGCCTTGAGCTCGGTCGCAAGCTCCTCGTCCAGCGCCTTCAACGCCGCCACGTCCGCCGCCGCGAGGGCCCGCGCCACCCCTGCGTCGAACCCGGCCGCCCGTTCGTCCAGATACCCGGGCGCCTTCAGCGTGCGGCACGCGCTGGCGTCGCCCATCACGAGCAGCGCCACCCTCTCGGGCCCCCCCGTGATGTCGGCTCCGGCTCGGACGCATTCCTCGACGGTGAGGGATTCGCCCACCCCCAGCCCGGTGACCGGGGCCGCGGACCAGTGGACATGTTCCAGCAGCCAGGCCGCGACCGCGAGGGAGACCGGCAGCTCACGCTCGGCGGGCCCGGGGGCCGTGCGGTCCGCGGCCCCCGCACCCAGGACGACCTCGGCATCCACCCCGAAGCCGCGGAAGGACCCGGCTGCGCCCTCGGGATACGGCCCCCGGCCCTCCCGCTCGGCGGGCGCGACGACGACCAGCCGGTCCGGCCGGGCGGCGGCCAGCACCCCCAGAGCAGCGGCACACGCGGCGCGCGCGGCATCGAGTTCGGAGGCGGCTCCGGCTGCCACGGCGGGCACGAGCAGCGGCGGGCAGGGGCACACGGCGGCGGATACGAGCATGATCCGCAGCCTAGATGAGTGAGCCACCGCCCCGGCCGGAGCCTCGGGCACGAGCACCAGCACCAGCACCAGCACCAGCACCAGCCGGAGGTTCCAGCACGGGATCGCGGTCTCAGGCTCGGGCCGCGCGAGGTCCCGCCGGAGAAAGATCCCGCGCCGGAGCCTCGTACCGGTCGGCCGTCAGCCGGTCATTCCGCGCCGCAGCCGCCGGTCACGGCCGGCAGCGGGGCCGGGACCCCGACCGTGGGCAGTCCCAGCAGCACCCCGGCGGGCTTCGCCGCCTCGGTCGCGTTCCGCTTGTCCCAGGCGTCTCCGGCGCGGGTACGGCGCACCGTGCGCGTCGGCCCTTCGGCAAGCAGGTGGTGCGGTGCGGCATAGGTGATCTCGACGGTCACCACATCCCCCGGACGCACCTCCTCGTCGGGCTTGGTGAAGTGCACGAGGCGGTTGTCGGGAGCGCGTCCCGAGAGCCGGTGGGTCGCGCCGTCCTTGCGCCCCTCGCCCTCGGCGACCATGACCTCAAGTGTCCGGCCGACCTGGCTCTTGTTCTCGTTCCAGGAGATCTCCTCCTGGAGGGCGGACAGGCGCATGTAGCGCTCCTGGACGACCTCCTTGGGAATCTGCCCGTCCATCTCGGCGGCCGGGGTCCCGGGGCGCTTGGAGTACTGGAAGGTGAAGGCCTGCGCGAAGCGCGCCTCGCGCACCACCCGCATGGTCTGCTCGAAGTCCTCCTCGGTCTCGCCGGGGAAGCCCACGATGATGTCGGTGGAAATGGCCGCGTGCGGTATGGCGGCGCGCACCTTGTCGATGATGCCGAGGTAACGGTCCTGCCGGTACGAGCGGCGCATCGCCTTCAGAATGGTGTCCGAGCCGGACTGCAGCGGCATGTGGAGCTGTGGCATCACGTTCGGCGTCTCGGCCATCGCGGCGATCACATCATCGGTGAAGTCGCGCGGGTGCGGTGAGGTGAAACGGACCCGCTCCAGGCCCTCGATCGTCCCGCAGGCCCGCAGCAGCTTGGAGAACGCCTCGCGGTCGCCGATGTCGGAGCCGTACGCGTTGACGTTCTGGCCCAGCAGCGTGATCTCGGAGACCCCCTCGGCGACCAGCGCCTCGATCTCGGCCAGGATGTCGCCGGGGCGGCGGTCCTTCTCCTTGCCTCGCAGCGCGGGGACGATACAGAAGGTGCAGGTGTTGTTGCAGCCGACCGAGATGGAGACCCACGCGGCGTAGGCGGACTCGCGGCGGGTCGGCAAGGTGGAGGGGAATGCCTCCAGCGACTCGGCGATCTCGACCTGTGCCTCTTCCTGGACCCGCGCGCGCTCCAGGAGGACCGGCAGCTTGCCGATGTTGTGCGTCCCGAAGACGACATCGACCCAGGGCGCGCGCCGCACGATGGTGTCGCGGTCCTTCTGCGCCAGGCAGCCGCCGACGGCGATCTGCATGCCCGGCCGCTTGGTCTTCATCGGCGCGAGCCGGCCGAGGTTTCCGTACAGCTTGTTGTCCGCGTTCTCCCGCACCGCGCAGGTGTTGAAGACGACGACGTCGGCGTCGCCGTCGGCGTCTGCGGGGGCACGGACGTATCCGGCTCCCTCCAACAGGCCCGACAGCCGCTCGGAGTCGTGGACATTCATCTGGCACCCGTAGGTGCGCACCTCGTAACTCCGCTTGCCGCCCACTGCCTGACTCCGGTCGCTGCTGCTCATGCGACAAGGGTAGGCGGTGTCCGGGGCCTCTCCCGTTCCCGATGGGCGCCACGAGATGGGTACTCCCCGACAGGTACCGCCCGGCCCGGAGGACGCACCCGCTGGACGAGCTCCGTGCCCACCTCATGACCGTAGGCCCTGGCTATCGCCGGGAGTGAGCTGGCAGGATCGCCGCATGTTCGCCGAACCGTTCCGAATCGGCCGCCGCCGGGCCCTCCAGGGCGCCGCCGCACTGCTGGTGGTGCTCGGGCTGCTCGTGTGGTGGCTGGCGCCGTTCGGGGAGACGTCGCCCAGTGGCTCGATCACCTTCAGTACGGGCGTGAAGAGCGGGGTCTACGAACGGTACGGAGAGCTCCTCAAGGACGATCTCGCGCACGACCTGCCCCAGATGTCGATAGGGCTGCAGACCAGCCAGGGCTCCCAGGAGAACATCGCGCGGGTGGCGACCGGCGAGTCCGATTTCACCATCGCCACCGCCGACGCCGTGGCCACGTACATGAAGGAAGGCAAGCCGGGTGCGGACCGGTTGCGTGGCTGCGCGCGGCTGTACGACGACTATGTGCAGCTGGTCACCGCCCGGAGTTCGGACATCCGATCCGTCGCCGACCTACGGGGCAAAAAGGTGGGTGTGGGGCAGGGGAAATCGGGTGTGCGGCTGGTGGCCGACCAGATTCTGACGGCCGCGCGGATTGATCCGGCGCATGACATCACCCCCGTTTCAGCCGGGATCGACACCATGCCGAACCGCCTCGAAACCGGCGATCTGGACGCCTTCTTCTGGTCGGGCGGGCTGCCCACCAGCGTCGTGCAGAAACTGTCGGAGCGCTTCGACATCCGCCTGGTGCCCCTGGACTCCGCGCTGATCTCCAGACTGCACGCCACCGGCCAGACCGCTTCGCGCTACTACCGCTCGGCCGAGATGCCCGCCGACGCCTATCGCAAGGCCCAGCAAGGCACGGCCGTACCGACAGTGGCGGTGGCGAATCTTCTGATCACCACCGACCGGACGGACGCCGAGCTGACGGAACGCTTCACCCGTACGGTGATCGGCAGCCGCGACCGGATCGGCGACGAGGTGCACCCCGCGCAGTTGGTGGACCTGCGGACCGCCATCTATACGGACCCGTTGCAGTTGCACGAGGGCGCGAAGCGGTACTACCAATCGGCCAAGCCGTAGCCGGACCAACCACATTCGACCGAGCCGCGGTCCGTCCGCGGCCGGTCGAGCCGTAGTCCATCGGTCCGCAGCCGGTCATACCGTGGCACGAGTAGCCCTCCCACAGCTCGTGGCACGAGTAGGCCTCCCACAGCTCGTGGAAAAGCAGTGCGTCCCCGAAGGGGGCACGTCACCCCGTCGGGGACGATCTCGGGACGCTGAGCACGACCCGCAGACCGTGCGGCTCACTGTGTCCGTACGTGATCGAGCCCCCGCCCGCCGTGAGCAGCGCCCGCGTGATGGACAGGCCGAGCCCTGATCCCTTGATGTTCTGGTGGCGGTTGCTGCGCCAGAAACGGTCACCGATCCGGTCGATCTCGTCGTCCGTGAGACCGGGCCCGCCGTCGTCGATGACGATCGTGGAGGCGGCGCCGTCGCGGGCGACAGCAACCGTTACCTCCTCGCCGGGCGGAGTGAACTTGAGGGCGTTGTCGATCACCGCGTCCAGGGCGCTGGAGAGCGCTATGGGGTCGGCCCAGGCGGTGACGGCCGCGCGGTGCTCGGTCAGCCGTACGCCCTTCTCCTCGGCCACGACCCGCCAGGCCGCGACCCGCTCGGCGGCCACCTCACCGATGTCGGTGAGTCTCAGGTCGGCGGCGGTGTGCTCGGCCAGCGCCAGGTCCAGCAGGTCGTCGAGGACCTGGGCGAGGCGCTTGCCCTCCGTACGGACGGAGGCGATCTCCTCGTTCCCCTCGGGCAGTTCGAGAGCGAGCAGCTCGATCCGCAGCAGCAGAGCGGCGAGCGGGTTGCGCAACTGGTGGGAGGCGTCGGCGACAAAGGCGCGCTGCTGCTCCAGCACGTCCTCGACGTTGTCGGCCATCTCGTTGAACGCGCCGACCAGGCGACGCAGTTCCGGGGGGCCGCCGGCGGCGGCGACCCGGGACTTCATCCGGCCGGTGGCGATGTCGTGGGTGGCCGCGTCCAGCACCCGTACCGGACGGAGCACCCAGCCCGTCAGCCGGATGGCCGCCCCGACGGCGACCAGCATGGCCGCCGCCTCGCCCACCGCGATGTACACCCAGTCCTCGAGGATGCGCGAACGCATCCGGCCGGTCGGCGAGTCGGTCACCACCACCGCGACGACGTCTCCGTCCCGTACCACCGGCGAGTCGACGATGAGCCGGCCGTCCTGCCAGGGCCAGACCTGCCGGGGATTGTCGCTGCGGCGGCCCAGCAGGGCCTGCTGGAAGGATTTGCGCCCCTCGCCCGCCCGGGGCACCGACCAGTTCTCCGGGGCGCGGGCCATGGCGTCGTTGTCGCGGTAGAAGACGCCCGCCTTGATCCCGTACACCTCGTGGTAACGGGTGAGTTCGGCCTCCAGCACGCTGCGCCGTTCCGCAGTGCTGTCGCGACCCTCCGTGACGAACTGGGCGAGCGCCGCGACCCGGGCCGCGTCGTCGATCCGGTCGACGACGACGGCCTGTTGCCGAGCGGCGGCGACACTCACGGCGAGCGGGAAGCCCAGGGCGAGCAGCACACCCGCCATGAGGATGATCAGCAGCGGCAGAAGTCGGGAGCGCACCGGGTCACGGGCCTTGGTGCGCGGCCGGGACGACCAGGCGGTAGCCCACGCCCCGGACCGTCTCGATCAGCGCCGGCATGCCGAGCTTGCCGCGCAGGGAGGCCACATGCACTTCGAGCGTGCGACCGGTCCCTTCCCAGCTGGTGCGCCACACCTCGCTGATGATCTGCTCGCGCCCGAAGACGACTCCGGGACGTTGCGCGAGCAGGGCCAGCAGGTCGAACTCCTTGCGGGTCAGCTGGACGGCCGTACCGTCGACACTGACCCGGCGGGTGGGCAGTTCGAGGGTGAGCCGACCGAGCCGCTGGGACGGATCGGCAGCCGGTTCCGCCTCCTCGCCCACGGTGCGCCGGCTGACGGCGTGGATACGGGCGAGCAGTTCGCCGGTGTCGTACGGCTTGACGACATAGTCGTCGGCGCCCAGGTTGAGGCCGTGGATCCGGGAGCGGACGTCGGCCCGCGCGGTCACCATGATCACCGGGGTCGAGGTGATCTTCCGGATCTTGCCGCAGACCTGATAGCCGTCCTGGTCGGGCAGCCCGAGGTCGAGCAGGACGACCGCGAAGGGCGTCTTGCCGACATTGGCGGCGGGCAGCACGGCCTGGAGCGCCTCCTCCCCGCTCCTGGCGTGCACGACCTTGAATCCGTGCTTGGCGAGCACGGCCGACAGCGCGGCGGCGACATGATCGTCGTCCTCCACAAGCAGCAGTCTCACGGGCCCCCTTCGGTCGCGGCACCGGCTTCCGGCGATGTCCGCCCTGTCACGGCACCGGTCGCGGTCTTAGTACGTACCTGGGCATCCACGCCCATGACGTCCTGCCAGTCAAGAGTCTTCCCGTTACACCGATGTTTCCGTTACCTACCCGGTACTCCACGGCCCGCCCTTCTTCACATGGAGTATCCGGCGCGGCCGGATCGTTATGCTCAATTTCCGCTCAGATGTAATGACGCTGATCGCAGGGCGTGACTATGGTCCTCCCCAACCGAGGAGGACGGAGCAAAAAGCCGATGAGCGGAGTGTCAGTGACCAAGGGAACCGAGGACGCCGTGCCGGCGGCCGGCGACCTGGTCGTACTGAGCAACGTAAACAAGCACTTCGGCGCGCTGCATGTGCTCCAGGACATCGACCTGACCATCGCCCGGGGCGAAGTCGTGGTCGTCATCGGGCCCTCCGGGTCCGGTAAGTCCACACTGTGCCGCACCATCAACCGCCTGGAGACGATCGATTCGGGATCGATCTCCATCGACAGCAAGCCGCTGCCCGAAGAGGGCAAGGAACTGGCCCGGCTGCGCGCCGACGTCGGAATGGTCTTCCAGTCGTTCAACCTCTTCGCACACAAGACTGTGCTGGAGAACGTCACGCTGGGTCAGATCAAGGTCCGTAAGGCGGACAAGAAGAACGCCGAGGAGAAGGCGCGCGCGCTGCTGGACCGGGTGGGTGTCGGCTCGCAGGCCGACAAGTACCCGGCGCAGCTCTCCGGCGGCCAGCAGCAGCGCGTCGCCATCGCCCGCGCGCTGGCGATGGACCCCAAGGTCATGCTCTTCGACGAGCCGACCTCGGCGCTCGACCCCGAGATGATCAACGAAGTGCTCGAGGTCATGCAGCAGTTGGCGCGCGACGGGATGACGATGGTCGTCGTCACCCACGAGATGGGCTTCGCGCGCTCCGCGGCGAACAGGGTCGTCTTCATGGCGGACGGCCGGATCGTCGAAGAAGCCACGCCCGACGAGTTCTTCAGCAACCCGCGCAGCGACCGTGCCAAGGACTTCCTGTCGAAGATCCTTCATCACTGATCCTGCGTGACTGATTTACGCGTGACCGGTTTACGGCTCACCAAGATCTGGATGAGTGCGTCCGACGCAGCGTCGTCCGCCCCGAAGGGCGGGCCCGGGCGCGTCTGGCGCGTGCGATCACACGGCACCGGAGCGTCCTCGTAGCGGATCAGCGGAGCTACCAGGACATTTCGGCAACGCGGCGAACGTACGTGGCAGACGCCCCCGGGCAGACGGGACCGCGGACTCGTCCGTCCAGGGCCCTTCTTACGGTTCTCCCGATTCCGGCAGGACCTGTTCGTCCACGTCTCACCCGAGGGAAGTTCACGCATGAAACTTCGCAAGGCAAGCGCGGCCTCCGCCACGGTCCTCGTCCTCGCCCTGACCGCCACCGCGTGCGGTGGAGGCAGCGGCAGCAGTGACGATGGAAAGATCACCATCGGCATCAAGTACGACCAGCCCGGTGTCGGTCTGAAGAAGCCGGACGGAACGTTCGCGGGCTTCGACGTCGATGTCGCCACCTACGTGGCCAAGGAACTGGGCTACGCCGCCAAGGACATCGAGTGGAAAGAGTCGCCCAGCGCCGAGCGCGAGAACCTGATCGCCAACGGTGACGTGAAGTTCGTCGCGGCCAGCTACACGATAAACGACGAGCGCAAGAAGAAGGTCGACTTCGCCGGCCCGTACCTTCTCGCCCACCAGGACCTGCTGGTCCGCGCGGACGACAACTCGATCACCAAGGCTTCGGACCTCAACTCCAAGAAGCTCTGTTCGGTCACCGGCTCCACCCCGGCGCAGAACGTCAAGGAGAAGCTCGCGCCCGACGCCGACCTCCAGCAGTACGGCGGCTACTCCGAGTGTCTGACCGGCCTGGAGAACAAGGCCATTGACGCCGTGACCACGGACGACGACATTCTCGCCGGGTACGCCTCGCAGAAGGAGCACAAGGGCAAGTTCAAGCTCGTGGGCCTCAAGCTGAGCGACGAGCCCTACGGCATCGGCCTCAAGAAGGGCGACGCCGATCTCAAGAAGAAGATCAACGCCGCGCTGACGAAGATGGTGTCGGACGGCTCCTGGGACAAGGCCGTGAAGGCCAACTTCGGTCCGTCCGGCTACAAGAACGAGCCTGCCCCGAAGATCGACGCCGGCAGCTGAGAGAGAAGTGACGCGCCGCCGGCCGGTCCGGCGGCGCGTACCGACCAGCCAACCAGGGGAGAGCGCGGGGCATCGTGTTCGACTTTCTAAATTCCGGGCAGTATGACCTGCTCGGCGCCTTCTGGGTGACGGTGCAACTCACCCTCTACTCCGCAGTCGGTTCCCTCATATGGGGAACGCTGCTTGCCGGGATGCGCGTCAGTCCTGTTCCGTTGATGCGCGCTTTCGGCACCGCCTACGTCAATCTTGTCCGTAACACCCCACTGACCGTGATCATCGTCGCCTGTTCGCTGGGACTCCAGCAGACCCTCGGTGTCACACTCGGCGGCCAGGACTTCGAGTCCATGGGCTTCCGGCTGGCCGTACTCGGCCTGATCGCCTACACCGGCACCTTCGTGTGCGAAGCGCTGCGCTCCGGCATCAACACCGTGCCCGTCGGCCAGGCGGAAGCGGCCCGCGCGCTGGGACTGAGCTTCTTCCAGGTGCTGAGCCTGATCGTGCTTCCCCAGGCGTTCCGTTCGGTCGTGGCACCGCTGGCCAACGTGCTGATCGCGCTGACCAAGAACACCACGGTGGCCTCGGCGATCAGTGTGGTGGAGGCAGCGGCGCTGATGAAGGACATGATCGAGAACGAAAGCAGCGCGCTCTTCGCGGTCTTCGCGGTGTTCGCCTTCGGATTCGTCGTTCTCACCCTCCCCACCGGTCTGCTTCTGGGCTGGGTCAGCAAGCGAGTGGCGGTGAAGCGATGAGTGCCTCGTCCGTTCTGTACGACACCCCCGGTGTACGCGCCAAGCGGCGCAACGTCCTCTACACGATCGTGTTCCTGGTTCTGTTCGTACTCGCCGCCTGGTGGGTGCTGGCCACCATGGCCGACAAGGACCAGTTGGCGGCCGCGAAGTGGAGTCCGTTCGTCTCGGACCCCGAGGTGTGGACGACCTATCTCCTGCCAGGACTCGGGGAGACGCTCAAGGCAGCGGGGCTGTCCATCCTGATAGCACTGCCGTTCGGCGCGCTGCTCGGCATCGGCCGGCTCTCCGAACACGCCTGGGTACGCACACCGGTCGGTGTCGTGGTCGAGTTCTTCCGTTCGATCCCGGTTCTGCTGATGATGGTGTTCGCCAGCGCGCTGTACGTGCAGTTCTCGAATGTCTCGTCCGACCTCCGGCCGCTGTACGCCGTGGTGACGGGCCTGGTCCTCTACAACGCCTCGGTCATCGCCGAGATCGTGCGGGCCGGCATTCTCACCCTGCCGAACGGTCAGACCGACGCCGCGAAGGCGATCGGTATGCGCAAGGGCCAGAGCATGACGTACATCCTGCTGCCGCAGGCGGTGACCGTGATGCTGCCGGCCCTGGTCAGCCAGCTGGTGGTGATCGTCAAGGACACCGCGCTCGGCGGCGCGATGCTCGGACTGTCGGAACTGCTCTCGCAGAACCGTACGATCACGGCCAACTACGGCGCCAACACCATCGCCGCGTTTGTCGTCATCGCGCTGATCTACATCGCGCTGAACTTCCTGCTCACGAGCTTCGCCGGATGGCTGGAGAAGCGGCTGCGGCAGGGCAAGAAGAGCACGGGCGCGACGCTCGGCGGCGATGACATGCAACAGGCCAACCTGCCGAGTCGCACCGGCGAAAGCGGCGCTATGTGAGGCGGAAGGGACTGGGGGTGCGCGCGCCGCTGAGGCGGTCGCTTGACGCGGGCACCCCCAGTCGGTTGCATACGTTCTGTGATCACACACCGGGCAGCTGCCGCCCATGACCGTATGACCGCACGGGCCGGAGGGGTCTCGCCGTGGACCCGGTGATCGTCGCCGGCGCGGGCCCCGTCGGCCTCGCGCTCTCCCTGGCCCTCGCCGCACAGGGCGTGCCCTCCGTCGTCCTGGACGAAGGATCCGGTACGGAGGAGCCCCGCCCGGCCCGTACCGCCATACTGCGGCCCGACACCGTCGCCCTGCTGGCCGGAATCGGCTGTACGACCCTCGGTGACGAGGGAGCCCGGTGGACCGGCTGGCGCTCGATACGGCGCAAGCAACTGATGCGGCATCTGCCGCTCGGCGAGGACGACGCCCCCTCGCCCCTCCATATTCCGCAGCACGCCCTGTCACGCGGGCTCCGGGACGCCATCGCCGGCCAGGAACTGGTACGCGTGATCACCGGCAGCCGGCTCGACTCACTGGAACAGGATGCCCGCGGGGTCACCGTGCACACGCGCGGCGCCGAGGAGACCTGGTGGCGCGGAAGCCATCTGGTCGGTTGCGACGGCGCCCGGTCCACGGTCCGCAAGCTGCTGAACATCCGTTTTCCCGGACGTACGGCGGTGGAACGGCACGCCGTCGCCGCGCTCCGCGCCGAGCTGCCCTGGCCCGGCGAGGCGATGCTGCACCGGCAGCCGCCCTGGCGCACCGGCGGCGACGAGGTGTCCGCCAGGCCGCTGCGGGACGATGTCTGGCGCATCGACTGGCTGCTCCCCGCGCGCGGCGAGTTGGTCACGCCCGACGCGCTGGTGGCGCGTTTACGGGACACCCTGGCCGGCTGGTGCGGCGAAACACCGCCGTACGAACTGCTCGACACGGGCGTCTACACGCTGCATCACCGGCTCGCCAAGCGCTGGCGCGTGGGCCGGGCCTTCCTCGCCGGGGACGCCGCGCACCTGCTGGGCGCGGTGGGCACCCAGGGGCTCGACGAAGGGCTGCGGGACGTCGGCAACCTCGCCTGGAAGATCGCGGCACACTGGCATCGCGGCGCGTCGGACACCCTGCTGGACAGCTACCAGACGGAGCGGCGCACGGCCGTCGCCGCACGGCTGCGCGCGGCGGACCAGTCGCTGCCGCTCCTGCGGGGCGGCGGCGGGCTGCGGACCTATATGCCCGGTGCCTCGCGCGGACACGACGCGCTGCTCGCCGACGGGCATCTGGGGTACGGAGCATTGGGAGCACCGCCGTCGTATCCGCACTCCCCCCTTACGCCTCCGTACGCCCAGGCGCAGACGGCTGTCGGCACGCCCCCGGGCGGGCCGGTCGCGGACGTACGGGTGACGGCGCCCGACGGTACGACCACACGGCTGCGGGACCGGCTCGGGCGGGGGCAGCTGCTGGTGGTGCTGGTCGCGCCGGGTACCGGGGTCTGGGACCGGCGGCACTGGCTGACCGCGGGGGTGATGCCACGGCTGGCCGCGGCGGTGACCGCGCTGCCGGTGCGGGCGGAGCTGCTGGTCACCGAGGCGTATCCGGGGGCTTCCGCGCACAACGTGCTGCTGGTGCGGCCGGACGGGCACCTGGTCGCCGCCTTCGGCGGGGTGCGCCCCGCGGACCTCTACGCGGCGGCGGACACGGCCCGTGGCGGCACCCCTGCGGAGGTCTCCGCGCCGGTGTCCGCTGACCACACTGCGAACATCAATTGACCGTCGCAGGCGCACATGGTGTACTCCGGAACGTGACTGACACCGATGTGCGCCTGTGGCGGAGGGTCCATGTGGACCTGGTCCGCTATGCGGGCTGCGTGTGTCGCCCGTCCTGTTGATTCGCCCTTCTTCTCCACGCGCTCGCCGCGCTCCGTCGCGGCAGGGCACTCGCGAACTTCTCAGGACGGTCACCTTGTCTGTTCCCGTACGTACCTCCGCGCCCGCGACCTCTCAGCCGTCGTCCTCCACTTCCGCGCCGCAGCCCTCTGTTCCGGCGCCCGCGTCCTCCGCTGTCGCGCCCGTGTCTTCCGCGCCCGCCGCTGTCGCTCCTTCGGGGCCCGCCCCGACTGCTGCGGAACTGCTCGACTTCGTCCGCCGGACCACCGCCGACGCCGAACTGATCTCCTCACTCCCCCTCGACCCCGAGGGCCGTACCTGGATCCGGCTCAACGGTCCCGGCGGCAGTGAGGCATGGCTGATCAGCTGGCCGCCCGGCACGGGCACCGGCTGGCACGACCACGGCGGCTCGCACGGCGCGTTCGCCACGGCGTCGGGCGCGCTCAAGGAGGACTCACTGGCGGCCCGGCTGCCCACCGAGGGGTGGAAGACGCTGGAGCTGGCCGAGGGCATCGACCGTGAGCGGCTGCTGACGGGGGGCGAGGGCCGCGCCTTCGGCAAGCACCATGTGCACGAGGTGCGCAACGAGTCCGAGACCGAGCACGCCGTATCGGTGCACGCGTACTACCCGCCGCTGCCGCTCATGCGGCGCTACAGCCGCACGGGCGCGCTGCTCCGTCTTGAGCAGGTCGAACGTCCCGAGGAGTGGCAGTGAGCGAGACAGTGAGCGCGCGGCCGGCGAGCGAGCAGGTGGGCATAGACGAACTGCTGGAACGGGTACGTGAGGGCCTGGACCGGATCGGACCGCACGAAGCCTTCGAGGCCACCGCGGAAGGTCCGGCGGACGGCCCGGCGAAAAGTCCGGCCGGTGGCAGCGCGGGCGCGGCCGATGCGGAGGCGGCGTTGCTGGTGGACATCCGGTACGCCGCTCTGCGGGAGCGTGACGGGCTCATCCCGGGGGCCCTGGTCGTTGAGCGCAACGAACTGGAGTGGCGGCTCGATCCACAGGGCAGCCACCGTGCTCCGGAAGCCACGAGCCATGATCTGCGGGTGATAGTGGTCTGCAACGAGGGGTACGCGTCAAGCCTCGCGGCGGCGTCCCTGCGGCAGCTGGGGCTGCACCGCGCAACCGACCTCATCGGAGGCTTCCAGGCGTGGAAGGCCGAGGGGCTGCCGGTCACGCGGTAAGCGCATGATCGTTTTCTGACGACACTCGGGGTCCGGGCCTACTCAGGTCCGGACCTCTCGGGTCTCAGCAAAGTCCCTCGTCCAGACCCTCGGTGTCCTCGCCCTCTTCCTCCAGCGCCTGCTTGACCACCCGCAGCGCCAACCCCTCCGGATACCCCTTGCGCGCCAGCATGCCCGCGAGCCGTCGCAGCCTCCTGTCTCGCTCCAGGCCACGGGTGGCACGGAGCTTCCGGGCGACCAGCTCGCGAGCGGTCGCCTCCTCCTGGTCGGAGTCCAGCTGCCCGACCGCCTCGTCGATCAGGGCAGCGTCCACCCCCTTCGTACGCAGCTCACGTGCGAGAGCGCGCCGGGCCAGGCCCCGGCCGTGGTGCCGGGATTCCACCCAGGCATCCGCGAACGCCGCATCGTTGATCAGCCCCACGTCCTCGAAGCGGGAGAGCACTTCCTCCGCGACGTCCTCGGGGATCTCCCGCTTCTCCAGCGCGTCCGCCAGTTGTTTACGGGTGCGGGGCGTCCCGGTGAGCAGACGCAGACAGATCGCCCGCGCCCGCTCCGCCGGTTCCTGGGGCGACAGCTCCTGCTCGGCCCTCGACGAGTCGGGGCTGCCGCCCGGCCATTCGGTTCGCCGCCTCTTCGCGTAAGGCACGGTACGAACTAGCTCTTGGCCGTTGCCGCCTTGGCCGACTTGGCCTTGGCGGCAGGAACGGTCACCGGCTTCGCCGAGTCCTCGACCGGGGCCGGAGCACCGGCCGCGTCCACACCGGGCTCACCCGTCGGCGCGTCCGGCCTGACACCGACGCCCAGCTTCTCCAGGATCTTCTTCTCGATCTCATTGGCGAGATCGGGATTGTCCTTGAGGAAGTTACGGGCGTTCTCCTTGCCCTGGCCGAGCTGGTCGCCCTCGTACGTGTACCAGGCGCCGGCCTTCCGTACGAAGCCGTTCTCGACGCCCATGTCGATCAGGCCGCCCTCGCGGCTGATGCCCTGGCCGTAGAGGATGTCGAACTCGGCCTGCTTGAAGGGCGGCGCGACCTTGTTCTTGACGACCTTGACGCGCGTGCGGTTACCGACGGCGTCGGTGCCGTCCTTCAGCGTCTCGATACGGCGGATGTCGAGGCGCACCGAGGCATAGAACTTGAGCGCCCGGCCACCGGTCGTGGTCTCCGGCGAGCCGAACATCACGCCGATCTTCTCGCGGAGCTGGTTGATGAAGATCGCGGTGGTCTTGGACTGGTTGAGCGCGCTGGTGATCTTCCGGAGCGCCTGGCTCATCAGCCGCGCCTGGAGACCGACGTGCGAGTCACCCATCTCGCCCTCGATCTCCGCGCGCGGCACCAGAGCCGCGACGGAGTCGATCACGATGAGGTCGAGCGCCCCGGAGCGGACCAGCATGTCCACGATCTCGAGCGCCTGTTCCCCGTTGTCCGGCTGGGACAGGATCAGATTGTCGATGTCGACACCGAGCTTCTTCGCGTACTCGGGGTCGAGAGCGTGCTCGGCGTCCACGAAGGCCACCGCACCGCCGGCCTTCTGCGCGTTCGCCACAGCGTGCAGCGTCAGAGTCGTCTTACCGGACGACTCGGGTCCGTACACCTCCACCACTCGGCCGCGCGGCAGGCCGCCGACGCCGAGCGCGACGTCGAGCGCGGTCGATCCTGTCTGGATGACCTCGATGGGTTCGTTCGGCCGCTCGCCGAGGCGCATCACCGCGCCCTTGCCGAATTGCCGTTCAATTTGCGCGAGAGCGGCGTCGAGCGCCTTCTCGCGGTCGGTTCCTGCCATGGGTTCCACCCGATTTGCTTGAGTCGATCGCTTCACGTCAAAGACGCTATCCCCTGCCACTGACAACGCGCCTCGACGACCTCCCGGCCTGTGGACAACTCCGCTCAAACCTCTGCGGCCGACTCCACGGAACACTCTCGCCTGCCGGTCCCGGGAAGCACCGGCCGCACTTCCATAAGAATGGATGTTCGATTTCAGTGTCAAGCGCACCACGCGGCATGTCCACACACGCGAGACCAGGGGCGTACGCCCCTGCGGGACCGCCCGCTCCGTTCCGGGGCTCTCCGGCTACCTGGGCTCGCCCAGCTCTTCGGAGGCCGGCCGCGGGTCGTTGCCGGCGCGCAGCGCACGGCGCATCTGCCGCAGAACCCGGCGGCCACGCGGCCTGCCGCCCCGCACCCGCTCGTCGTCCATCACGTCGTAACGCTTCACATAGGCGCCGAGGAATGCCTGGAGCGTGGCGATCGCCGGGATCGCGACCAGCGCGCCGACCGCACCCAGCAGCGCCGTACCCGCGATCACCGAGCCGAAGGCCACCGCCGGGTGGATGTCCACGCTCCTGGCGGTGAGCTTGGGCTGGAGCATGTAGTTCTCGAACTGCTGGTAGATCACGACGAATCCGAGTACCCAGAGCGCGTACCAGGGATTCACCGTGAAGGCGATCAGCATCGGCAGGGCGCCCGCCAGATACGTGCCGATGGTCGGGATGAACTGGGAGACGAGGCCCACCCACACCGCGAGCGCGGGCGCGTACGACACGGTCAGGAACTCCAGCAGCACGTAGTGCGCGAGACCGGAGATGAGCGCCATCAGCCCGCGCGAGTAGATGTAGCCGCCGGTCTTGTCGACCGCGATCTCCCAGGCACGCAGCACCTCGGCCTGCTTGGCGGGCGGGAGCACGGAGCAGAGCGCGCGCCGCAGCCGGGGTCCGTCGGCCGCGAAGTAGAACGAGAACAGGAAGATCGTCAGCAGCCGGAAGAGGCCGCCCAGCAGAGTGGTGGAGACATCGAGAACACCGGTCGCGCTGTTCTGCACGTACCGCTGGAGCCAGTCGGAGTGCAGCAGGCTGTCCTGGACGGCGACCCGGGACAGCTCGGTGTGGAACGTCTGGTTGGACCAGTTGATCACCGAGTCGAGGTACGCGGGGAAGGACTCGACCATTTCGACGATCTGGCTCGCCAGCATCGAGCCGAGCATCACCACGAAGCCGACGCCCACGATCAGCACCCCGAAGAAGACCAGGAAGGTGGCGAGTCCACGCCGCATCCCGCGGGCCGCCATCCTGCTGACGGCCGGCTCGACCGCCAGCGCCAGGAAGAAGGCGATCAGCACATTGGTCAGCAGCCCGATGAGCTGGTAGAACGCCCAGCTGCCGAGTTGGAAGCAGGCGATGAGCGCCAGCGCGAGGACCATGGCGCGGGGCAGCCAGCGAGGCATCCGGACGCTGCCGCCGGCGTCGGCGGCAGCGTCGGCAGGGGACGGCTCCGTGCCCGACGGCCCGTGCGACGGCGTGCCGCCCGGCGCGCTCTGAGGCGAGCCGGGCGCAGGAATCGTCGGAGGGATCGGGGGTTCTACGTCCGATGCGGGGTTGTCAGTCGCTGCCACGGTGCCAGTCTCGCCTACCGCTGTGACAACTTGTGCCACGGTCCCGGTTCGGTCGGGCCTCCCACATGTGCGTCATCGCTTCTCGGCCGGGATTCCCATGGCGGCGCAGACTCCACGCCAGACGTCCTTCGCCTCCCAGCCTGCGTCGAGCGCTTCGTGCACCGTACGGCCGCCCAGCTCGGCCATCACATGGTCACGGGCGAAGGAATCGGCGTAGGCGGCGCCGAAGTGGTCCGCCATCCGCTCCCAGAAATTCGTCAACCGCATGCCCTCAGTATCGCGCCCCTGAGAGTGCGTCCCGTCCGGTCCTCTCTCGTTCCGGACCGTTCCGTCCTACGGTCGGACCATGGCCGGTATCGCAGCACCTTCCGCGTCTCCTCTCGCCCGCGCCGAGCACTTCGTGTGGCTCACGGCCCGGGTGCTCGAACAACGACGGTTCGCTTACCACTTCCTGGACGGCGGGCCGGCGGTGGCAGGCCCGGCCGGTGGGGGCGGAGCGGGCGGGAGAGGCGGTGGGGACCGCGGGGAGGACGCCGTGGAGGCCGCCCTCACGGCGTACCGCGAGGAGGACGGCGGGTACGGCCACGGACTCGAACCCGACCTGCGCGGCCCCGTCAGCCAGCCCCTCCACACGGCGCACGCGCTACGCGTCCTCGACTCCATCGGCCGCTGCGGCGGATCGCGGGTTGAGCGGATCTGCCGCTATCTCACGGCGGTGTCGACACCCGAGGGGGCGCTGCCCGCGCTCCATCCCTCCCTGCGGGGCTATCCGTACGCGCCCTTCCTCCCGGTCGTCGACGATCCGCCGGGGGACCTGCTGGCGACGGGCCCGGTGGTGGGGCTGCTGCATCGCAATCGGGTGTGGCACGCCTGGCTCTTCCGTGCCACCGACTTCTGCTGGGCCGCTGTCGACGCGCTGGAGGAGTCACATCCGTACGAGGTCATGGCCGCGGTCGCCTTTCTGGACGGTGTCCCCGACCGGACCCGCGCCGAGGCGGCCGCGGACCGGCTCGGCCGGCTGGTCAGGGAGCGGGCGCTGGTGGTGCTGGATCCGGATCGCCGCACGGAGTACCCCGTACCGCCGGGATACGCGCCGGGCGAGCACCACTTTCCGCACGACTACGCGCGCGTGCCCGAGTCCTTGGCCCGCCGGTGGTTCACCGACGAGGAGCTGGAGCGCTCGCTCGACTTCCTCGCCGGCCGGCAGCGGGAGGACGGCGGCTGGCCGGTCACCTGGCGGGAGTGGGCTCCGGGAACCGCCCTGGAGGGGCGGCCGATCGTGACCCTCGAAGCGCTGCTGACACTGCGCGCGCACGGCCGTGCCATCGGCTGACGCACAGCCGTGCCATCGGCTGACGGTCCCGTGTCAGCCGCCCAGCACCCGTACCCCCGCCGTGACGACCACGGCGGCCGCCACGACCACCAGGAACGGAGCGCGCAGAACGAGCGCGAGAGCCGCCGCCGCGAGCCCGGCGCCCCGGGCGTCCAGGACGAGCGAGCTGTGCGCGCTGAAGGTCTGCTGCGCGGTCAGCGCGGCGAGCAGGGCGACGGGCAGCAGGGCCGACAGCCGCTGGACGAGCGGGCGTTCCAGGGCGCCGGCGGGCACCAGCAGTCCCAGCAGCTTGACGAGATAGCAGCCGACGGCGGTCGCACCGATCGCGATCCAGATGTTCAACGCTCTGTTCCCTTGCAGCGGTCTTCGGCCTTCCGGCCCATGTCCTTACGGTCCGCGTCCTTACAGTCCGTTTCCTCATGGCTCGTGGCCGTACGCCCGGTGTCCTTACGGACAACGCTCCTACGGGCCGCGAGCCCACGGCCTTCGAGCCAGAGGACGGCCGGTGCGGCCAGGGCCGCGACGAGCACCGGAACTCCGGCGGGCAGTACCGGCAGGAAGCCGAGCCCCAGGACGACCGCGAGGCCCGCGACCATTCGTTCGGTGGCTGTACGGAGCATGGGCGCGAGCAGCGCGAGGAACACGGCGGGACCCGCCGCGTCGAGCCCCCACGCGTCGGTGTCCCCCAGAGCCTCCGCGCCCAGCGCCCCGGCCAGCGTGGTGAGGTTCCACAGCACGTACAGGGTGAGCCCCGTGACGGTGAAGCCGATCCGGGCGCTGCGCCGGGTGGGCTGCGCGAGGGCGACGGCCGCGGTCTCGTCGATCACCCACTGGGCGGCCAGGGGCCGTACGGGACCGGGAAGCCGCAGCAACTGGGACAGCCGCAACCCGTAGAAGGCGTTCCGTACGCCCAGGAAGAACGCGCCCGCGGCGGCTGTGAACGGATTGCCTCCCGCCGCCAGCGCGCCGACGAGCGCGAACTGTGAGGCGCCCGTGAAGACCAGCAGGCTGAGCGCGCAGGTCTGGAGTACGGAGAGGCCCGCGCCCGCCGAGGTGACACCGAAGGCGAAGCCGGACAGCCCCACGGCGATGCCGACGCCCAGCGCGTCGCGCACGACGGCCGAGTCGGGCTTGGGCTCGTGGACGGGCCCTGCGGCGGCGTCCTCGGAAGTGGCGCCTTCGGGGAGAGCGTTTTGGGTAGCAGTTCTCACGGGTGTGGCCCGCGCGGGCGGGTCCGCCGGTATGTCCGCGGAGGCGGACGTCGTTTGTTCTCGCACGTCCGGGACGCTACGCGGAGCGTGCCGGACGCGTCTTGTACATTCTTGCGCCCCCTGACACACCCCGGCGGGTGGCAGCCGCAGGTCAGGCCGACAGGCTTCGGGTACCCGCCCGCTCCCGGCGGTACGCGCCGGGCGGCACGCCGACGATCCGGGTGAAGTGCCGGTTCAGATGTGGCTGGTCGGTGAATCCGACAGCCACGGCCGCCTCGGCCGGTGCCGTACCTGCCTCCAGCAGACGGCAGGCCCGGCGTACCCGCGCGTCGGTGAGCCAGGCGTGCGGAGGCAGACCGTAGGTGTCCCGGAAGGCCCGCAGCAGTGCGAAGGAACCGGTGCCGAGGTCGGCGGCGAGCCGCTCCAGGGTCGGTGGGTCGGCCATCCTCTCCTCCAGCACTCCACGCGCGCGTGCCGCGACCCGCGCCCCCGCGCCCCGTGTCCGGCGCGGCTGGAGGGGCCCGCCGCTGAGCCCCAGCAGCCTGGTCACCGCGGTGCGCAGCAGAGTGTCGGCCGCGAGCGCGTTGCCCTCGTCGGCGGCGCGCAGCACCTGGTGGACAAGGCGGGCGGTGTACGGGTCCTCGACCACGGGCGCCGTGAAACCGGGAGTTCCCCGGATCGCGGTGGTCTCCGCGGCGATCGCCGAGACGACGTCGACCGCCGGATAGACGGCTCCGTACCGCCATCCTTCGGGACCCTGGGCACGGCCGGTGTGCGGAGTGTCGGGGTTGATCAGGGCGAGCGATCCGGGGGCCACGTACTGATCGCGGCCACCGTGGTGAAAGACCTCGACCCCGTCCGTGACCGCGGCTATGACGAAGGTCTCGTGAGTGTGCCGGAGGAAGGTCTTGTCGATATAGCGCGCACGCAGCAGATCGACACCGGGCAGCGCGGGGTAGTGCCAGTGCCGTGCCTTCTCCCCGGGTGCCATGCCTCCCATTCTGCGCCGCCGCCCTCCGCACCGTTCACTCGCGCTCCGCTCACCCGGGAACGGGCCGTTTTCCCAGGTCCGGGCGATTGTCAGTGGCCGGGTGCACGATGGGGGACATGGCACGGACCTCGCTCGACTCCTTCTCCCCCGCGACCCGCGGCTGGTTCACGGGGGCCTTCTCCGCGCCCACGGCGGCCCAGGAGGGAGCCTGGCGCGCCATCGGGGAGGGCTCGGACGTGCTGGTCGTGGCCCCGACCGGTTCCGGCAAGACACTGGCCGCCTTCCTCGCCGCCCTGGACCGGCTGGCTTCGGTGCCCCCGCCCGCCGAGGCGAAGAAGCGCTGCCGGGTGCTGTACGTGTCCCCCCTCAAGGCGCTCGCGGTCGATGTGGAGCGCAATCTGCGCAGCCCGCTCACGGGGATCCGGCAGGAGTCCGTGCGGCGCGGGCTGCCGGAGCCCGAGGTGCGCGTCGGGATCCGCTCGGGCGACACTCCGGCCGCCGAGCGGCGGTCGATGGCGACGAAGCCGCCGGACATCCTGATCACCACGCCCGAGTCGCTGTTCCTGATGCTGACGTCCTCGGCGCGGGACGCGCTCGCGGGGATCGAGACGGTGATCCTGGACGAGGTCCATGCCGTCGCGGGCACGAAGCGGGGGGCTCATCTGGCGCTGTCCCTGGAGCGGCTCGACGAGCTGCTGCCGCGACCGGCCCGCAGGATCGGCCTTTCGGCGACGGTGCGTCCGGTGGAGGAAGTCGCCCGCTATCTGTCGCCGCAGCGAAGGGTGGAGATCGTTCAGCCGCCCTCCGGCAAGGAGTTCGACCTCTCCGTCGTCGTCCCGGTGGAGGATCTGGGCGAGTTGGGCGGCTCCCCCGCCTCGGAGACGGAGAGCGCGGAGAAGCCGTCGATCTGGCCGCATGTGGAGGAGCGGATCGCCGATCTCGTCCAGGCACACCGCTCCACGATCGTCTTCGCCAACTCCCGTCGGCTGGCCGAGCGCCTGTGCAACCGGCTCAACGAGATCGCGTACGAACGCGCGACCGGACAGACCATGCCCGAGAAGCACTCCCCGGCCGAGATCATGGCCCAGGCGGGGGCGGCCAAGGGGGCGCCCGCCGTGCTGGCCCGGGCGCACCACGGCTCGGTCTCCAAGGAGCAGCGCGCGCAGGTCGAGGAGGACCTGAAGGCGGGCCGGCTGCCCGCCGTCGTGGCCACCTCCAGCCTGGAGCTGGGTATCGACATGGGCGCGGTGGATCTGGTCGTCCAGGTCGAGTCACCGCCGTCGGTGGCCTCGGGGCTCCAGCGCGTCGGCCGCGCCGGCCACCAGGTGGGCGCGGTCTCCACGGGCGTCGTCTTCCCCAAGTACCGCGGCGACCTGGTGCAGGCTGCCGTCGTCACCGAGCGGATGCGCAGCGGTTCCATCGAGGCGCTGCGCGTGCCCGCCAACCCGCTGGACGTCCTGGCACAGCAGTTGGTCGCCATGGTCGCTCTGGACAGCAGGCAGGCCGACGACCTGCTCGCCACGGTCCGCCGGGCGGCTCCGTTCGCCTCCCTGCCCGAGTCGGCCTTCACCGCCGTGCTCGACATGCTCGCCGGGCGCTACCCCTCCGACGCCTTCGCGGAGCTGCGTCCGCGAGTGGTGTGGGACCGCGTGGCGGGTACGGTCACGGGCCGGCCGGGTGCGCAGCGTCTCGCCGTCACCTCGGGCGGCACGATCCCGGACCGCGGCCTCTTCGGTGTCTTCCTCGCCGGAGCCGACCCGAAGAAGGGCGGCGGCCGCGTCGGTGAGCTGGACGAGGAGATGGTGTACGAGTCCCGGGTGGGCGATGTCTTCACACTGGGCACGTCGTCCTGGCGGATCGAGGACATCACCCGTGACCGGGTGCTGGTCTCCCCCGCCCCCGGCGCCCCGGGCCGGCTGCCCTTCTGGAAGGGCGACCAACTGGGCCGCCCGCTGGAGCTGGGCCGCGCGGTGGGCGCTTTCCTGCGCGAGGTCGGCTCCCTCTCCGAGGAGGACGCCCGGCTCCGGCTGCTCACAGCCGGCCTCGACGCGTGGGCCGCCGGAAATGTGCTGTCGTATCTGGACGAGCAGCGCCGGGCCTGCGGTCACGTCCCCGACGACCGGACGATCCTGGTCGAGCGGTTCCGCGACGAGCTGGGCGACTGGCGGGTGGTGATCCACTCGCCGTTCGGGGCGCAGGTGCACGCCCCGTGGGCGCTGGCCCTGGGCGCCCGGCTCTCCGAGCGGTACGGGATGGACGCACAGGTCATGCACGCCGACGACGGCATTGTGCTGCGCCTCCCCGACGCCGACCTGATGAGCCTGGACCTCCTGGACAACGAGCCGGACAGCGCCGGGGCGGCGTTCGACAGCGAGCAGGCGCCTGTCGGGGCCGCGGACGTGGCTTTCGACGGCGGCGAGGTCCGCGGGATCGTCACCGACCAGGTGGGGGGCTCCGCGCTGTTCGCGTCCCGGTTCCGGGAGTGCGCCGCGCGGGCGCTGCTGCTCCCGCGCCGCAGCCCCGGCAAGCGCACCCCGCTCTGGCAGCAGCGCCAGCGCGCGGCACAACTCCTCCAGGTGGCGAGCGAGTTCGGATCGTTCCCGATCGTGCTGGAGGCCGTGCGGGAGTGCCTCCAGGATGTCTTCGACGTCCCCGGTCTCACCGAGCTCATGGGCGACATCGAGTCCCGCCGAGTCCGGCTGATCGAGGTCACCACCCCCGAGCCCTCGCCCTTCGCCCGGTCCCTGCTCTTCGGTTATGTCGCCCAGTTCCTGTACGAGGGAGACTCTCCCATCGCGGAGCGGCGGGCCGCCGCACTGTCCCTGGACTCCCACCTGCTCGCCGAGCTGCTGGGCCAGGCCGAGCTGCGCGAGCTGCTCGACCCGGACGTCCTCGCCGAGCTGGAGCGGGAGCTCCAGTGGCGCACCGAGGACCGGCGCGTCAAGGACATCGAAGGCGTCGCCGACCTGCTGCGGGTCCTCGGCCCGCTCACCGACGAGGAGTTGGCCGAGCGCGGCGCGCGGACGTCGTGGGCCGAGGACCTGGCCACGGCCCGCCGCGCCATCCGGGTCCGGATCGGCGGAGCCGAGCACTGGGCGGCGGTCGAGGACGCGGGCAGGCTGCGCGACGCGCTGGGCACGGCGCTGCCGGTCGGTGTCCCCGAGGCGTTCACCGAGCCGGTCAAGGATCCGCTGGGCGATCTCCTGGCCCGCTATGCCCGTACGCACGGCCCGTTCACCTCGTCCTCGGCCGCCGCGCGCTTCGGCCTGGGACCGGCGGTCACGGACGGCGCCCTCCAGCGCCTCGCCGCCGGCTCCCGGGTCGTGCAGGGCGAGTTCCATCCGTCCGGCATCGGCCAGGAGTGGTGCGACGCCACCGTGCTCCGTCGGCTGCGACGCCGCTCCCTGGCCGCGCTGCGCCAGGAGTTGGAGCCGGTGGCGCCCGCCGCGCTCGCCACGTTCCTCCCGCAGTGGCAGCATCTGCGCGGCAACAGCCTGCGCGGCATCGACGGACTCGCCCGCGCCGTCGAGCAGTTGCAGGGTGCCCCCGTACCGGCATCGGCGCTGGAGAAGCTGATCCTCCCGTCCCGGGTCTCCGGTTACACACCGGCGCTCCTGGACGAACTGACCACCACGGGCGAGGTGCTGTGGGCCGGTGCGGGGGCGCTGCCCGGCAAGGACGGCTGGGTCGCGCTCTATCTCGCCGACGCGGCCCCGCTGTTGCTCCCGCCACCGCATCCGCTGGAGCTGACAGCCCTCCACGAATCGGTCCTGACCACGCTGTCGGGTGGGTACGGCCTGTTCTTCCGTCAGATCACCGACCAGGTCCGCGCCACCACCCACCCCGACGCGACCGATCCTCAACTCGCCGACACCGTCTGGGATCTGGCCTGGTCGGGCCGGCTCACCAATGACACCCTGGCCCCGCTGCGCTCGCTGCTCGGTTCCGGCCGCACCGCGGGCTCCACCGCCCACCGCGCGCGGCGCCCGGTGCCGCGCGGGCGGTACGGCACGCTCACGGCCGCGGCCAGGCCCACGTCCCGCACGGGCCCACCGACGGTCAGCGGCCGCTGGTCGCTGCTCCCCGAGCGGGAACCGGACCCGACACACCGCGCCCACGCGCTGGCCCGCACCCTCCTCGACCGGCATGGCGTGGTGACCCGGGGCGCGGTCGCGGCCGAAGGCGTGGAAGGCGGCTTCTCCGCGACGTACCGCGTCCTGTCCGCCTTCGAGGACAGCGGACAGGCCCGCCGGGGCTATGTCGTCGAGGGCCTGGGCGCGGCCCAGTTCGCGATGGACGGCGCGGTCGACCGGCTGCGCGCGGCGGCAACGGCCCGGGACCGCGCCGAGGCTCATCCCGCGCCCCGCGCCATCGTCCTGGCCGCCGCCGATCCCGCCAACGCCTACGGGGCGGCGCTCCCCTGGCCGGAGCCCCCGGCCGACGCGGGCCACAAACCGGGCCGCAAGGCCGGCTCCCTGGTCGTACTCGTCGACGGTGAGCTGACTCTCTACATGGAGCGCGGCGGCAAGACGCTGCTCGCCTGGCCGACGGACCCGGAAGACCCCTCACTCCGGTCGGCCGCCGAGGCCCTGGCCGAAGCGGCGCGCGCGGGAGCACTCGGCACCGTCACGGTGGAGCGCACCAATGGCGCTCCGGCCCTGACGTCTCCCTTGGGCCGCGCCCTGGAAGCAGCGGGCTTCCACGCCACCCCGAGAGGTCTGCGCGTGCGCGCCTGAGAGCCCCGGCACGCGCTCCGGACCGACAGACCCGCACCTTAAGACCGCACCCGGACCGGCACGGCCCCGCCCTCGCACGGCTCTCAAACGGTCGCGTCCGCGCCAGACGTCCCGGGGCCCGGCAAAGATCGGCCGGTCCGGCCGGTCCGGGCCTCATCGCGCATCATGGGACGCATGCCCGAAGGAGACACCGTCTGGCAGGCCGCCCGGCGCCTGCACGCCGCGCTCGCCGGGCGGCCGCTCACCCGCTTCGATCTGCGGGTCCCCCGGTTCGCGACCGCCGATCTCACCGGACGCACCGTCCTCGATGTCACCCCGCGCGGGAAGCATCTCCTCACCCGCATCGAGGGCGGTCTCACCCTCCACTCGCATCTGCGCATGGACGGTTCCTGGAAGGTGTACGCGCCGGGTGAGCGCTGGCGCGGCGGCCCTGCGCACCAGATCCGGGCCGTCCTCGGCACAGCCGAAAGCACCGCCGTCGGCTACCGCCTGCCCGTACTGGAACTGCTGCGCACCAACGACGAGGAGCGAGTCGTCGGCCATCTCGGCCCCGACCTGCTCGGTCCCGACTGGGATCCCGCCACCGCACTGCGCAATCTCCTCGCCGACCCTGCCCGCTCCATCGGGGAGGCGCTGCTGGATCAGCGCAATCTCGCCGGAGTCGGCAACATCTTCAAGTCCGAGACGTGTTTCCTCGTCCGCGCGACCCCCTGGCTGCCGATCGGCGAACTCCCTTCACCCGAGCGCCTGGTGACCGCCGCGAAGAAACTCCTCGACGCCAACCGCGAGCGCCCCGGCGGCAGTCGGCGGCTGTACGTATACGGTCGCGCCGGTCGTCCCTGCCCTCGCTGCGGCGCCCCCATCCGCACGGCCGACCAGGACGACAGGCCGGTCTACTGGTGCCCCGTCTGCCAGTCAGGGCCGACGAGTTGACCATGCGTCAGAGAAGGTCGTACGGCCCTCGTGCACCGGATTCCGGATCCGGACGATGCCGACGCTGTCCCGGCCGGAGCCTCTGCCGTACCGGTTCCTGTCCCCGCTCCGAACCGCGCCCCCGCTGCTCCCCTTGCCTCTGCCGCCGTGACGAGGCGGCATGCACCGGCAGCAGGCTCAGCCCCCAACCGCCCGCCGCCACCGCGCTCTCCACCAGCCCGGTGTGCTCGGGCTCCAGCGCGATGCGCAGTACGGCCCACCACCACAGCCCGCCCAGAGCAAGCGCCGGCAGAAGGACCCATCGCCTTGCCATGGCTGCCTCCTCCCACCGACGCTAGCCCCGCACGATCACCTGCGGGGAGGGCGCATCGGATGCACACTCCGGCGCGCGGGACTTCGCGATTCCGCCTAGCCCTGTCCGGCCGATCCCTGCCGGGCTCGGAGCCTGTCCGGCGGATCACAGCGCGGGCCAGGTACACCTCTCCCGAAACCGCCGTACTGGTAACTGATTTCTCCACTACGGCCACAGCTGCGGACGATGTCTCTCCACACAAGTCTCCCCCGACGGAGCCCATGCCGCATCCAGAGCACATCGCGCCCCGTCACGCACAGTTGACGGGACCGGAATTTCCTTGAACAGGCCCTTCACCCCGGGACCCGGCCACCCATAACCCCGCTGAAATCCGGGCCCCGAGACCTGTCCACGTGCTCCCCGCCCGACGGGCTCCCCCTCTACGAGCTCTACTGTTCTACGCACTCTCCGCCTGGAACATCCAGGCGTGTTTCTCCAGATCCGCTGTCACCTGGATCAGCACGTCCTGCGTCACCGGATCCGGATCGGCCGTCGCCTCCACGCGCTCACGCATCCGCGTCACCACCGCACCGAGCGCGTCCACCAGGACCTGAATGGCTTCCACGTCCTTGATCCAGCCGTTGTGCACGGTCCCGATCGCGCTCGTCGCCGCCACCGTCGCGGACCGCCCGTCCGGCGTCACGCCGATCGCGGAAGCCCGCTCGGCCACGGTGTCGGAGTGCTGCCGCGCCGTGGCCACGACCTCGTCCAGTTGCAGATGTACGGAGCGGAAGCGCGGCCCGACGATGTTCCAGTGGACCTGCTTGGCGACCAGAGAAAGGTCCACCAGGTCCACGAGCGCCCCCTGGAGCGCCTCGCCGACCAGCTTCAGATTCGCCTCGGACAGAGAACTCTTCACGACAGACATGCAGATCCTCCAGTTCCGTTCCGAACTCGGTTTCACGACGTCACATTGCTGCGTTCCTGTGTTGCCGCGTTCCTGTGTTGGCTTCGCACGCACCTTCCACCATGACACAAACACCACAAGGCGGTCATTCAGGGAATAACAAAAGCCCGGGTCGGTCATGAAGACCGATCCGGGCTCAGGTCAAACGCTACGGAGTGATCGCCCTCAGGCGGCGACGACGTCCACCGCCTCCGCAGGCGCCTTGATCGTCACACGTTCCGTCGGCACTCCAGCCACCGACGTCACAGAGACAGAGTTGAGCATGGGACGTACTGCCGCAGGCACCGGCTCGTTGGCCGTCGCCGACGCAGCCAGCTCGGCCAGCGACAGCTCGTCGCTCACTTCTCGCATGAGCTCGGACATCCGTACGTCAAGCGCGTCGCAGATCGCGGAGAGCAGCTCGGAAGACGCCTCCTTCTGCCCCCGCTCCACCTCGGAAAGATAGCCGAGCGAGACCCGGGCAGACGAGGACACTTCGCGCAGAGTACGGCCCTGGCGCTGGCGCTGCCGACGCAGCACGTCACCAAGCAGGCGACGGAGCAGAATCATCGGTGGCTCCCTCCTCGGACCGCGTAGCCGCATCCTTCACGCCCCACCGTACCGCCTCGCGCCGCGGCCGTGCGGGGAGCGATGTCGTGTTCACTCAGGGCTGCAAACATCAATTCCCCCCGTTCTCTTCCGTATCCTGTGCCCGCTCGTTCCCGCAGAGTTCGCCGAGGAGCAGTGCGAATGCGCTTCGCACACTCTCTTTACGGATGTCCGCCCGGTCGCCGTTCAATCGCAAAGCGGTCACTTTCCCCCTGTCGTCCGGCCCCACGACCGCTACGTACACGGTCCCGACCGGCTGTCCGTCCTGCGGATCGGGGCCCGCGACCCCGGTCGTCGCCACGCCCCAGTCCGCGCCCAGCTCCCGGCGTACACCGGCGGCCATCTGGCGCGCGACCTCGGGGTCGACCGCGCCGCGCTCCCCCAGGAGCGCCCCGTCGACACCCAGAACGTCCCTCTTGAGGTCCGTCGCGTAGGCCGTGACGGACCCGCGGAAGGTCCGGGAGGCGCCGGGTACCGATGTCAGCTCCCCGGCCAGCAGACCGCCGGTCAGGGACTCCGCGACGGCCAGTGTCGCGTCACGCTCCCCCAGGACCTCCAGCACCCGTGCCGCACCGGCGACCCCGACAGCACTTCCTGTAGCACCGGCCACCCCGGCAGCACCACCCGCGGCACTGCCCACAGGGGCACCCCCGGCGCCTCCCCCGGCACCACCCACAACGCCGCCTCCGGCCCCGGCCCCGGTCTCAGGACCGGCCCCGGCCTCACTCATCGAACCGTCATTCACCGCGCCGACTCCGCCACGGCACACTCCTCCGCCAGCCCCTGGCGCCGCAGCATGACCGCCTGCCGCACATAATCCAGCCCGGTGAGCACCGTCAGCAGCACGGCAACCGCCATCACCCAGAAACGCAGCGTGGCCAGGGGCCCGGTCAGCGCCAGTACGTACATCCCCACGGCCACGCCCTGCGCCAAGGTCTTCAGCTTGCCGCCGCGGCTGGCCGGAATGATCCCGTGCCTGATCACCCAGAAACGCATCAGCGTGATCCCGAGCTCACGGAAGAGAATGACCCCCGTGACCCACCACGGCAGATCGCCGAGCACGGAGAGACAGAGCAGCGCGGCCCCCATGATCGCCTTGTCGGCGATCGGGTCGGCGATCTTCCCGAAGTCGGTGACCAGGTTGTACGTACGGGCCAGATGACCGTCGAAAACGTCCGTGATCATGGCGACGGCGAAGGCCGCCCAGGCCCAGGCCCGCCAGACCGGATCAAAACCGCCGTCCTGGATCAGCAGCATCACGAAGCCGGGCACCAGCAGGAGCCGCATCATGGTCAGGATATTGGCGATGTTCCACAGGCCGGCCTGATTGACCGCGGCCCCCAGCTTGCCGCCGGGTGCCGGCTTCGCGCCGGTTCCACCGGCTGCGGACGCCGGGACTCCGCTCATCTGGCCGCCTCCTCGCCCGGGATTCGAGGGTCGCCCCCCGAAAGCTCGTAGCACTCGGCCACGAGATCCACGCCCTCGGTACCGACCACCTTTGCCTCGACCATACGACCGGGACGCAAGCCCTCGCTCGAAGTGAAGATCACCTGACCGTCGGTCTCGGGCGCCTGGTGCGCCGCGCGGCCCACCGCCGCCTCCCCGGTCCCGCCCTCCGGGTCGACCGACTCGACCAGCACCTGCAGGCTCTCGCCGAGCCGCTCCTCGGCCCGCTGAGCGGTCAGTTCCTCGGCCAGCCGCGACAGGTGCGACAGCCGCTCGGCGATGACGTCGCCGTCCAGCTTGTCGCCGTACGTCGCGGCCTCGGTCCCGTCCTCGTCCGAGTAGCCGAAGACACCGATGGCGTCCAGCCGCGCGCCCGTGAGGAAGCGCTCCAGCTCGGCGAAGTCCGCCTCGGTCTCGCCGGGGAAGCCGACGATGAAGTTGGAGCGCACACCGGCCTGGGGCGCCTTCCCGCGGATGGTCGCCAGCAGCTCCAGGAAGCGGTCGGTGTCACCGAAGCGCCGCATCGCGCGCAGCACACCGGGCGCCGAGTGCTGGAAGGACAGATCGAAGTACGGCGCGACCTTGGGCGTCGAGGTCAGGACGTCGATCAGGCCCGGCCGCATCTCGGCGGGCTGGAGGTAGCTGACCCGTACCCGCTCGATCCCGTCGACGTCCGCCAGCTCGGGCAGCAACGTCTCCAGCAGCCGGATGTCGCCGAGGTCCTTGCCGTACGAGGTGTTGTTCTCGGAGACGAGCATGACCTCCTTCACGCCCTGCTCGGCCAGCCAGCGCGTCTCGCCCAGCACATCGGAGGGGCGACGGGAGATGAAGGAACCGCGGAACGACGGGATGGCGCAGAAGGAACAGCGCCGGTCACAGCCGGACGCGAGCTTCACGGAGGCGACGGGGCTGCGGTCGAGCCGCCGCCGCAGGGGAGCCCGGGGCCCGGAGGCCGGAGCGAGCCCCTCCGGCAGGTCCTCGGGGGCCGGAACGATCTCGGCGCTCCCGGGGGCCGGGGAGGCGTCGCCGTGCCCCGGCAGGGCCACACCGGCGGCACTCTGCCGTTCGACCGGGCTGAGCGGCAGCAGCTTGCGACGGTCCCGGGGGGTGTGCGAGGCGTGGATGCCGCCGTTCAGGATGGTCTGAAGACGGTCGGAGATGTCGGAATAGTCGTCGAATCCGAGCACGCCGTCCGCCTCGGGCAGGGCTTCCGCCAGCTCCTTGCCGTACCGCTCGGCCATGCAGCCGACGGCGACGACGGCCTGGGTTCTCCCTTGATCCTTGAGATCGTTGGCTTCCAGCAGGGCGTCGACGGAGTCCTTCTTCGCGGCCTCGACGAATCCACAGGTGTTGACGACGGCGACATCCGCCCCGGAGGCGTCCTGGACGAGCTCCCAGCCATCCGCTGCCAAGCGGCCTGCAAGCTCCTCCGAGTCCACCTCGTTACGGGCGCAGCCAAGAGTGACAAGGGCGACGGTACGGCGTTCGGGCATGGGCGCAAGACTACTTTGTCCTGGCCCTGCCCTTGGCGTGCAGGGTTGCTCAGCCCGCTTCCGGGTCACCCTGCGTGTACGAGAGCCGCTCGACCTGGCCCGTTTCGAACTCGTCCCCGACCTTCTTGCCGTTCACGAAGAGCTCGATCGCCCCGGCGTTCCCGAGGATCAGATCGATCCGCTCGTCGTCCTGGAAGGTCTTGGAATCGCCCTTGTTGAGGGTGCCGTCGAACAGCAGCTTGCCGTTGTGTGCCTTGGCGGAGATCCAGCTCTTGTCTTCTATCGCGGACAGCTTCACCGTGACCTTGTCGCGCGGAGCGGCCGCGATGGCGCTCTCCGACGGGTCCGGCTTCGGTGCGGCCGACTTGGTGGCACTCGGTTTGACGTTGCCCTTCTCGGGCGTCGAACCTTCGGCGACCTGCTTGGTCTTTCCGCCGTCCGCACCGTTGAACAGGGTGAAGCCGACGAAACCGATCACGGCGACGATCGCCGCGACCATGGGGGCGGTCCAGTTGGGCCGGCGCCTTTCGGGCCGGATCCGCTCCGCCTCGAACAGCGGCGCCGCGGGCGTGGGCGCGGGGCGCCCGCCGTGTTCCGCGTCGAACTGGTCGATGAGGGGCTTCGGATCGAGCCCGACCTTGTGGGCGAGCATACGAATGTGGCCACGGGCGTAGACGTCGCCGCCACAGCGTGAGAAATCGTCCTGCTCGATCGCGTGCACGATGGGGACGCGCACCCGCGTGGATCCGCTGACCTCGTCGACGGTCAGATTCGCGGCGATACGTGCTTGCTGAAGGGCCTGACCGACCGAAGGGCGGTCGTCTTCAGGGGAGTTGTCTTCAGGGGAGTTGTCGTCGGGGGCACTGCCGTCGGAAGAGTTGCCGATGGACACGGGGGCGCCTTTCGAGCGTGTAGCCACCTGCTGGGGGTTCAGTCTATGGGTGGTACGAAAGGGTGGGGCAACCGGGCGGATGCACTTTGTACGCCATCAGAATGGCCGGAGAGCGTGGGAGAGGGACATGAAGCTCTTCCCCTCTCAACTTGACGTCCGCCCAAGGGAAACGGTTGCCCCTGGATTCCCGGGAATCCGGCCGGAAAACCGGTCTCCACGTCGTCCCCGGCATCCTCGGAGATCCCACGGGCATCTGCCACCCCGGGTATGACCTCTATGTCAGAGACTCCCCACGGATCACGGCCAGCACTCCATCCACCTCGTCCGACTTCACCAGGACGTCGCGGGCCTTGGAACCCTCGGTCGGTCCGACGATGTTCCTCGACTCCATCAAATCCATCAGCCGGCCGGCCTTGGCGAAGCCGACGCGCAGCTTCCGCTGGAGCATCGAGGTCGAGCCGAACTGGGTGGAGACCACCAGTTCGACGGCCTGGCAGAGCAGATCGAGATCGTCACCGATGTCCTCGTCGATGTCCTTCTTCTTCGCTGTCCCGACCACGACATCGTCACGGAAGACCGGTGTCATCTGATCCTTGCAGTGCTGGACGACCGCCGCGACCTCGTCCTCGGTGACAAAGGCGCCCTGCATACGCGTGGGTTTGTTCGCCCCCATCGGAAGGAACAGCCCGTCGCCCTTGCCGATCAGCTTCTCCGCGCCCGGCTGGTCGAGGATGACCCGGCTGTCCGCCAGCGAGGAGGTCGCGAAGGCGAGCCGTGAGGGGACATTCGCCTTGATCAGACCGGTCACGACATCGACCGACGGCCGCTGTGTGGCGAGCACCAGATGGATACCGGCGGCGCGGGCCAGCTGAGTGATACGGACGATGGCGTCCTCGACATCGCGCGGCGCGACCATCATCAGGTCGGCCAGCTCGTCCACGATGACCAGCAGATACGGATAGGGCGCGAGCTCGCGCTCGCTGCCCTCGGGCACCTTGGCCTTGCCGGTGCGTACGGCATGGTTGAAGTCGTCGATGTGCCGGTAGCCGTACGCGGCGAGGTCGTCGTACCGCAGATCCATCTCCCGTACGACCCACTGGAGCGCCTCGGCGGCCCGCTTGGGGTTGGTGATGATCGGCGTGATCAGGTGCGGGATGCCCTCGTACGCGGTCAGCTCGACCCGCTTGGGGTCGACGAGGACCATCCGGACGTCCTCCGGGGTCGCCCGGACCATCACCGAGGTGATCAGGCAGTTGATGCAGGACGACTTACCGGATCCGGTGGCGCCCGCGACCAGTACGTGCGGCATCTTCGCGAGATTGGCCATCTCGTAGCCGCCCTCGACGTTCTTGCCGAGCGCGACCAGCATCGGATGGTCGTCTTCGGCGGCGTCAGCGAGCCGCAGCACATCGCCGAGATTGACCATCTCGCGGTCGGTGTTGGGGATCTCGATACCGACGGCGGACTTGCCGGGGATCGGCGAGATGATCCGTACGTCGGGGCTGGCCACCGCGTACGCGATGTTCTTGGTGAGCGCGGTGATGCGCTCGACCTTCACGGCCGGGCCGAGCTCCACCTCGTACCGCGTGACCGTCGGCCCCCGGGTGAAGCCGGTGACGGCCGCATCGACCTTGAACTCCATGAAGACCTGGGTGAGCGAGGCGACGACGGCGTCATTGGCGGCGCTGCGCGTCTTGCCGGGGCCGCCGCGCTCCAGCAGGTCCAGCGAGGGCAGCGAGTACGTGATGTCGCCGCGGAGTTGGAGCTGTTCCGCGCGAGGCGGCAGCGGCTTGTCCTGCCGGGGCGCGGGCTTGGTCAGATCCGCGACACCGGCGGCCGGCTTCTCGGGCTCTCGGGCGGTCGGTACGGGTACGGAGCGCTCCGCGGGGGCCGCGTCGTCCGACCGTTCGCCGGGCCGCTGCCCCGGCTTGCGCTTACGGTCCGTGGAAACGCCCTGGGTGGAGACGCCCTGGGTGAGGTCCGCGACGAGCGGCGAGGGCGGCATCCCGTTGAGCACGGCGCCGTCCAGTGCCGCCGCCGCGGCGGCAGCCACATCCACGGCGTCGAGGGGCCGGTCCATGGACGGCTGCACAGAACTCCGGCGCGGCCTGCGCCGCTTGGAGAGTGCCTCCGCCTCCGCCTCGTCGGGGTCGTACTCCCCCCGCGCCGCACCCCGGCGCGCGGACGGACGGCGCGCGCCCCCCGGCAGCGCTTCGCGCCACTGCTCGTCGTACCGCTCATCGTCGCCGGCCTCGTACTCCGGCTCGTGAGCGGGCTGGACGATCCCCAGCTTGGTGCCGAGCAGCCGCAGCCGCTGCGGGATGGCGTTGACGGGGGTGGCGGTGACGACCAGCAGGCCGAAGACGGTGAGCAGCAGAAGCAGCGGTACGGCGAGTACGTCACCCATGGTGAAGATCAGCGGCTTGGAGGCGGCCCAGCCGATGAGACCGCCCGCGTCCTGGATCGCTTCGGTGCCTTCGCCGCGCCCCGGGGCGCCGCAGGCGATGTGGACGAGCCCGAGCACACCGACGACCAGTGCGGAGAGCCCGACGACGATCCGTCCGTTGGCCTCCGGCTTCTCCGGATAGAGGATCAGCCGAACAGCCATGACGCCCAGCAGTATCGGTACCAGCAGATCGAGCCGGCCGAAGGCGCCGGTGATGAGCATCTCGATCAGATCGCCCACCGGTCCCTGCAGGTTCGACCAGGTGCCCGCCGCGACGACAAGGGCGAGGCCGAGCAGCAACAGGGCCACCCCGTCCTTGCGGTGCGCCGGGTCAAGTCCCTTCGCACCACGCCCTATGCCGCGGAACATGGCACCGACGCCGTGCGCCATGCCGAGCCATACGGCGCGCACGAGCCGGTAGACGCCCGCGGTGGGCGACGGTGCGGCTTTGGGAACCGGCTTCGCCACCGCCTTCTTCGCAGGCGCCTTCTTGGCCGGTGCTTTCTTCGCGGACGCGGTTTTCTTCGCCGGCGCCTTCTTGGCGGGCGCCGCCTTAGCGGCGCCGGTCGTACGGCCGGCCCGCGGCTTTGCGGTGCCCGCCGTGCCCTGGGAACCCTTGCCGGACGTACGTGAGGCCATGGGGGTGAGGTTACCGGTGTGAACGGCCGCGGACACGTGTGCCCACCGCTTCACCCGTTCGTGTCGCCCCTACGAAAGCGGCGGGCTGAGCCGGTTTCGCCGGGCTCCGCTGTCCCGTCCCACCGGAGCGAGCCGGGCGGGACGGGCAGACGGGACAGCCGAGATACGGCAGGTGGTGCCGGGGCTCAACACGCCTCAGGCGGTCGGGGACACGCTCAGTTCTGCGAGGGAAGTGTGGCCGAACCACTTCCCGTGCCCGGCTCCAGCGCGTCCAGCGCCCGCCGCAGACCGGTGAGTTTGCGCTCCAGATGGGCGGCGGTGGCCACGGCGGTGGCATCCGCCGAGTCGTCGTCCAACTGTTTGGAGAGCGCTTCCGCCTGCTCCTCAACTGCCGCGAGCCGCGCGGACAGTTCGGCGAGCAGACCCGCCGGCTCCTTGGCCTCGCCCGCCCCGGCCAGCTGAAGTCTGAGCAGCTCGGCCTGATCCTTCAGCTGGCAGTTCTTCATGTAGAGCTCGACGAAGACCGACACCTTGGCGCGCAGCACCCAGGGGTCGAACGGCTTCGAGATGTAGTCCACCGCGCCCGCCGCGTATCCCCGGAAGGTGTGGTGCGGGCCATGGTTGATAGCCGTGAGGAAGATGATCGGGATGTCACGCGTCCGTTCACGCCGCTTGATGTGCGCGGCAGTCTCAAAACCATCCATCCCTGGCATCTGGACATCCAGCAGAATGACCGCGAAATCGTCTGTCAGCAGCGCTTTGAGCGCTTCCTCCCCTGACGATGCCCGCACCAGCGTCTGATCGAGCGCGGAGAGGATCGCCTCCAGCGCCAGCAGATTCTCCGGCCGGTCATCAACCAGGAGGATCTTGGCCTTCTGCACCATGGCCGCCCGCCCTCCTCGCCCCGGCATGGGGCGTCCCCTGCTCGCGGCCTCCGGCGAAACGCCGGACATCGCCCCAGGGGACGACTCCCTTACGCCGTCCGTCCTTGTGCCGGTCATGGTAGCTGCACCCCGCCCGTCGCCACACCCTGTCACCGTGATGTCACTGTGCCCGAAGCAGAAACGTAGCGGGAGACCAGAAGGTTCCCCGAATAAGACCGCCTCACACGCCCCCGGCCACAGTCGGTCAGGACATCACGATGAATCGCTCATCAATCGATCACCTGTCATGCATCCACTGCTCCATTACAGACAGCAAGTGATCGGGATCAACTGGCTTCGTCACATAGTCGGAAGCACCGGAGTCGATGGCCTTCTCCCGGTCGCCCTTCATCGCCTTCGCCGTGAGCGCGATGATCGGCAGTCCGGCGAACTGCGGCATCCTGCGGATCGCCGTCGTCGTCGCGTATCCGTCCATCTCCGGCATCATGATATCCATCAGAACGACCGTCACGTCGTCATGCTGCTCCAGGACTTCGATGCCCTCACGGCCGTTCTCCGCGTACAGCACCGCCAGACCGTGCTGTTCCAGCACGCTGGTGAGAGCGAAGACATTACGGATATCGTCATCGACGATCAGCACCTTCTCGCCGGTGAACATGAACGTACGGCGTTCCCTGGGCGCCTCCTGACGGCCGGTTCCGGCCATTCCGTCGGCCCAGGAGTTCTCCAGGCCGCCCGAACTGCCTGGAGAACCGGCCGAAGAACCCGGGTCCGTGGTGCCTGACGCCCCGTCCGAGGCACCTGAGGCCCCGGCCGACGGGCCGGATGTCCCCGGCTGCGCCTCGGACCCCTGCTCCTGTCCGGCCGGCCCCGTACCCTGCTCCCCCGCCTCCGTGCTCTTGCGGCGGCGACGGAACAGCGTGGCAGGCTCCGGGAGTTCCGGCGGCGCGGGCGGGGCCGCCTCCAACTGACGAGGCTGCCCCGCCGTACCCGCACGCGTGAGGCTGTCCGACACACGCCCCAGCGGCTGCATGCCCGCGGGCGTCAGCTGTGGATATCCCTGTGGGGGCAATTCGCTGGGGTGCAGCGGCAGATAGAGAGTGAAGGTCGAGCCCCGGCTCGGTTCGCTCGCCGCGTGAATCTCACCACCCAGCAGGCGCGCGATCTCCCGGCTGATCGACAGACCCAGCCCCGTACCGCCGTACTTCCGGCTGGTCGTACCGTCCGCCTGCTTGAACGCCTCGAAGATGACCCGCATCTTGCTCGACGCGATACCGATCCCGGTGTCGGTGACCGAGAACGCGATCAGGTCGCCGTCGGCGTCACGCAGCGAGCCCGCCTCCAGCAACTGTTCCCTGATGGCGTTCGGGACGTCCGTACCGGCCGGCCGGATCACCAGCTCCACCGCGCCGCTGTCGGTGAACTTCACCGCGTTGGACAGCAGATTGCGCAGCACCTGCAAGAGCCGCTGTTCGTCCGTGTGCAGGGTCGCGGGCAGCTCGGGCGAGACCCGTACGGAGAAGTCGAGCCCCTTCTCCGCGGTCAGCGGCCGGAAGGTCGCCTCCACATAGTCGACCAGCTGCACCAGGGCGATCCGGGTCGGACTGACGTCCATCTTGCCCGCCTCGACCTTGGAGAGATCGAGGATGTCGTTGATCAGTTGCAGCAGATCGGAACCCGCGCCGTGGATGGTCTCCGCGAACTCCACCTGCTTCGGCGAGAGATTCGACTCGGCGTTGTCCGCGAGAAGCTTGGCGAGGATCAGCAGCGAGTTGAGCGGTGTACGCAGCTCGTGCGACATGTTCGCCAGGAACTCCGACTTGTAGCGCATCGAGACCGCGAGCTGCTCGGCCCGCTCCTCCAGCACCTGCCTGGCCTCTTCGATCTCGGTGTTCTTCACCTCGATGTCGCGGTTCTGCTGTGCCAGCAGCTCGGCCTTCTCCTCCAGCTCCGCGTTGGACTCCTGAAGCGCCTTCTGCCGGTTCTCCAGTTCCGCCGAGCGCTCCCGCAGCTGCTCGGTGAGCTCCTGCGACTGCTTCAGCAGCACCTCGGTCTTCGAGTTGACGCTGATGGTGTTGACGCTCGTCGCGATCATCTCGGCGATCTGATTGAGGAAGTCCCGCTGGATATGGGTGAACGGCTGGAACGACGCCAGCTCGATCACACCGAGGACCTTCCCCTCGAAGAGCACCGGCAGCACGATCACATACGCCGGCGAAGCCTCCCCGAGCCCGGACGAGATCTTGAGATAGCCCGGCGGCACATTGACCTGGATGGTGCGCTTCTCCTCGGCCGCCGTACCGATGAGCGTCTCACCGGGCCGGAACGACGTCGGCATCGCGCCGGCCGAGTAGCCGTAACTGCCGCGCATGCACAGCTCGTACGAGGCGTCCTTGCCGCCGTCCGTACCCACCTGGGGCACCGCGCCGGTCTGCATCGCCAGGAAGAACGCGCCATGCTGTGCCGAGACCACCGGGGTCAGCTCGCTCATGATCAGCGAAGCCACGTCCTCGAGATCGCGGCGGCCCTGCATCAGACCGGAGATACGGGCGAGGTTGCCCTTCAGCCAGTCCTGCTCCTCATTGGCGAGGGTGGTGTCCCGCAGGTTGGCGATCATCGTATTGATGTTGTCCTGGAGGACCTGGATCTCGCCCGCCGCGTCCACATCGATCTTGAGGTTGAGATCGCCTCGGGTCACCGCGGTGGCCACGGCCGCGATCGCCCGCACCTGACGGGTCAGGTTGCCGGCCATCTCGTTCACCGATTCGGTGAGGTCGCGCCAGGTGCCGTCGACGTCCCGCACCCGCGCCTGACCGCCCAACTGGCCGTCCGTACCCACCTCACGGGCCACCCGGGTGACCTGATCGGCGAAGGAGGAGAGCTGGTCCACCATCGTGTTGATGGTGTTCTTCAGCTCCAGAATCTCGCCGCGCGCATCGATGTCGATCTTCTTGGTGAGATCTCCCTTGGCGATGGCGGTGGTGACGGTCGCGATCTGGCGCACCTGACCGGTCAGGTTGGACGCCATCGAGTTCACCGACTCGGTGAGGTCCTTCCACGTCCCCGACACGCCCGGTACCCGGGCCTGGCCGCCCAGTTCCCCCTCGGTGCCCACCTCGCGGGCGACGCGCGTCACCTCGTCCGCGAAGGAGGACAGGGTCGTCACCATCGTGTTGACGGTGTCGGCGAGTTCCGCGACCTCGCCACGTGCCTCGACGGTCACCTTCTTCGTCAGATCACCGTTGGCGACCGCCGACGAGACCCGCGAGATGTTCCGTACCTGACTTGTCAGGTTGTTGGCCATGGTGTTGACGTTGTCGCTGAGGTCCTTCCAGATCCCGGTGACACCGCGGACCCGCGCCTGACCGCCCAGGATGCCCTCCGTACCGACCTCACGGGCGACACGTGTCACTTCGTCGGCGAAGTTCAACAGCTGGTCGACCATCGTGTTGACGGTCGTGACCAGGTCGAGGATCTCGCCCCTCGCATCGACGGTGATCTTCTTCGACAGGTCGCCCTTGGCGACCGCCGTGGTGACCTCGGCGATATTGCGGACCTGGGACGTCAGGTTGTTCGCCATGAAGTTGACGGACTGGGTGAGGTCCTTCCACGTACCGGAGACGCCCTGGACCTCGGCCTGACCGCCCAGGATTCCCTCGGTGCCCACCTCGCGGGCCACCCGGGTAACCTGCTCGGCGAAGTTGGACAGCTGGTCCACCATCGTGTTCAGGGTGTTCTTCAGCTCCAGGATCTCGCCCCGGGCATCCACATCGATCTTCTGCGACAGGTCACCGCGCGCCACCGCCGTGGCGACCCCCGCGATATTGCGGACCTGCGCGGTGAGGTTGCCCGCCATGCCGTTCACGGAGTCGGTCAGGTCGCGCCAGACACCGGCGACGCCCGGCACCTGCGCCTGACCGCCCAGCCGGCCGTCCGTACCCACTTCACGCGCGACCCTGGTCACCTGGTCGGCGAAGGCCGAGAGCTGATCGACCATCGTGTTGATGGTGTTCTTCAGCTCCAGGATCTCGCCCCGGGCATCCACGTCGATCTTCTGCGACAGGTCACCACGCGCCACCGCCGTGGTCACCTGCGCGATCTGCCGCACCTGATCGGTCAGGTTCCCGGCCATGAAGTTGACGGAGTCCGTGAGTTCCTTCCACGTACCGCTGACGCCGTCCACCCGCGCCTGGCCGCCGAGCCGCCCCTCCGTGCCCACGTCCCGCGCCATGCGCGTCACTTGGTCCGCGAAGGAGGAGAGCTGCGCCACCATCGTGTTGACAGTGTTCTTCAACTCCAGCATCTCGCCCGCGACATTGACCGTGACCTTCTGCGTCAGATCGCCGTTGGCCACCGCTGTCGTCACCTGCGCGATGTCCCGCACCTGACCGGTGAGGTTCCGGAACGCCGTGTTGACCGAATCCGTGAGGTCCTTCCAGGTCCCAGCGGCTCCCGGCACTTCGGCTTGGCCGCCGAGCCGGCCTTCGACACCGACCTCCCGCGCGACCCGCGTGACTTCGGAACCGAACGACTGGAGCTGCGCCACCATCGTGTTGACGGTGTTCTTCAACTCCAGCATCTCGCCCGCGACATCGACGGTGACCTTCTGCGACATGTCGCCGTTCGCGACCGACGTCGTCACCTGCGCGATGTCCCGCACCTGAAGAGTGAGATTCCGGAACGCCGTGTTGACGGAGTCCGTCAAGTCCTTCCAAGTCCCGGCGGCACCAGGCACCTGAGCCTGCCCGCCCAACAGCCCCTCGGCGCCGACTTCGCTCGCCACCCGGGTCACTTCGTCCGCGAACGTACGGAGCGTCTCGGTCATCTGGTTGATGGTCTCGGCGAGCTGGGCGACCTCGCCCCGCGCGCTCACCGTGACCTTCTGCGACAGATCACCGTTGGCGACGGCCGTGGTGACCTCGGCGATGCCACGCACCTGGTTGGTCAGGTTGCCGGCCATCGTGTTCACGGAATCGGTGAGGTCCTTCCACACCCCGGCCACGCCGGGCACGGTCGCCTGACCGCCCAGTTCACCCTCGGTGCCGACCTCCCGGGCCACTCGCGTGACCTCGGAGGAGAAGGACGACAGCTGGTCCACCATCGTGTTGACGGTGTTCTTCAGCTGAAGCATCTCGCCGGCCACATGCACCGTGACCTTGCGCGACAGATCACCCTTGGCGACCGCCGTCGTAACGAGAGCAATGTCACGCACCTGAGCGGTCAATCGATACGCCATCGTGTTGACCGAGTCGGTGAGGTCCTTCCACGATCCGGACATACCGCGCACCTTGGCCTGGCCACCGAGCTTGCCCTCGGTACCGACCTCCAGCGCCACCCGGGTCACCTCGTCGGTGAACGCCGAGAGCTGGTCGACCAGGTTGTTGACCGTACGGGCCACCTTCAGGAACTCGCCGCGCAGCGGCCGCTCCGCCCCGTCGGTGGAGTGCCAGCGCAGCTCCATCCGCTGCTCCAGATCGCCCTCGGCGACGGCGGAAAGTACCCGGCCCACCTCGGACACAGGCCGCGACAGGTCGTCCACCAGCGCGTTCGACGCGTCGATGGCCGCGGCCCAGGAGCCCTCGCAAGCCCCGGTCTCCAGCCGCTCGGTGAGCTTTCCCTCCCGCCCGACCATGCGCCGTACGCGGGCCAACTCACCCGTGAGGTGGAGGTTGCGGTCGGCGACCTCGTTGAAGACAGCGGCGATCTCCGCCATCACGTCGTCACCCGAAACGGTGAGGCGTTTACGGAAGTTGCCGTCCCTCATCGCCACCAAGGCGGTCAGGAGTCTGTTCAGCTCCGCAGAGTCCACCTCGGTCGTCCCATTGTTCCGGGACCGTCCGCCTTTCGCGCGCGTGCTCGTGCCACGCGCTGCCGTGCCAGACTCCACCGTGTCCCTCCCGCAGGGTTTGAACGTTCTGCCCGGGCCGTCTCCGAAAGCCTGCCCAGTGTTTCACCATGGCCGAACCAGGCGATAACAGTTCGGCAGCTTCGACTAGCGTCCCCACCCCCAGAGGGCGGAAACAGTGGTGACCGGCATCCGTTCGGACAGCGAAGGTAAGTAACCTGGCATCCGGCTGTCCAACCGTCCCGGTCCGCCCGGCGGGGGCGGACTGGCGAAGGTACTACCACCGGGCACCTGGAGGGCGGGGCCGATCATGCCGGAGCCGGGCGTCGAAACGCGTACGAGGAGTTCTGTGATCACCGCGCGGGCGGCTGCCAGCTTCGACCCTGTCGGGCGGTCCGTAGCGACTGCCCGCGCCTTTGTCCGTGACACGCTCCAGGGGTGGGGCTACTCCGATGTGGTCGACGATGCCGTCGTCCTCACCAGTGAACTTGTCACCAATGCCGTCATTCATGCCGGCACCTCCGCCGATGTGCTGTGCCTTCGCACCGAGGACGGCGTCCGGGTCGAGGTCGCCGACCGCTACCCCGAACGTGAAGTTCCCATACAGGGCACCGGTCAGTCGTTCGCCAACCCGGACCGGGAGAACGGCCGGGGACTGCTGCTCTGCGCGGCCCTCGCCTCACGCTGGGGTGTCGAATACTCGCCGACGTTCAAGCAGGTCTGGTTCCAGCTCGACCTGCCACAGCGCCCGGTCGGTACCCGTTCCGCCGGCCCCGTCCTCCCTCCCAGTCTGCTCCCCGTCGCCGACGAACGCGTTCGGGTCGCAGTCGTCCAGATCGACCAGTCCGGCGCCATCGCCGGCTGGAACGAGGACGCGGAAACCATCTTCGGGTACACCGACGAGCAGGTCGTCGGCAAACCCCTGACCGACATCGCCGCCTGGCCGCACACGCCCGGCATCGGCACAGGCATCGCCGAGGCCCTCCTGCTCTCCCGCTGGGAGGGCAGTTACGGCATCCGGCACGCCGACGGCCGGGTCATCCCCGTCTACGCCTCCCACCTCCGGGTGCGCGACACCCAGGGCGAACCGTCCACGGTCTGTCTGCTGGTACGCGACTACGAACGCGCCGTCATCCAGACACCGTTGCGCGCCCCTGCCACCGAGGCCGGTTCCGAGAGCCGCAGTGTCGACCCCTTCGAAGTCTTCATCGGCTCCCCGGCCCCCGACGACCTCGACGGGCTGCTCCAGCGCACGGTGGAACGCGCCCGTGACATGCTCGACGGCGACTCGGCCTTCCTCCTCCTGGCCACGGACGACGAGACGGAACTGGAAGTACGGGCCTCCACCGGGCTCCCGTCCGCCCGCCAGCGCTTCGCACGCGTCCCCGTGGAGGCCGGCACGGGCCGCTACGGCTCGGCGCGGATGCCCGCCGTCCACGACGACCTCACCGCGGTCCCCGGGGCCGTCCCGCTGCTCAACGACACCGGGATGCGCTCCGTAGTGACCGTCCCGCTCAAGGTCGAGGGAAGACTCACCGGCTCCCTGGGCGTCGCCGCGGAGGGAGCCGGGCGCTACTCGAACGAGGAGGCGCTGCGCCTCCAGTTCGCCGCGGACCGTATCGCCCTGGCCGTCGAATCGGCTCGTCTCGGCGAACTCGAACGTCTCCGCCGTGGCTCGCTCTCCTTCCTCGTCGAGGCCTCGGACCTGCTCGCCGGCACACTGGACCGCGACCAGACGCTGGCTCTGATGGCGCAGATGACCGTCCCCACCCTGGCCACCTGGTGCGCCGTCTACACGATCGCGGACCAGTCGTCGGACCCGTACCTCTCCTATGTGCTGCACGAGGACGAGGAGCGCATCGACGGCCTCAAGGCCCTGCTCTCCAAGATCGACCCACCGGACCCGGTTCCCACGCCGGGCGCCCGCATCTGGACAGCACCCGCGGCGGCCGCCCACCAGGCTGCGCTGCGCAACTCCATGCGTGAGCTGGAAGGCAGCTCCTCACCGGTGTCCTCGGGCATCGGCACGACGCTGGCAACAGCGGCCGCGGTCGGCGGCGAGACCGTGGTCCTGCCACTGGTGGCCCGTAACCGGGTCATCGGCATGCTGACCCTCGGCAAGCCGTCCGACGACCACTTCCGCCAAGAGATCCTGGAACTCGCGGAAGACCTCTCCCGCCGAGCGGCACTCGCCCTCGACAACGCCCGCCTCTATTCCGAGCGCACAGCCATCAGCCAGGCACTCCAGCGGAGCTTGCTGCCGCCGGGGCTCCCCCAGGTACCCGGAGTGGAGGTCGAGGTCATCTACCGCGCCGCGGGCGAGGGCAACGAGGTCGGCGGCGACTTCTACGACCTGTTCCCGATCCGCGACGGTGCCTACGGATTCGCCATCGGCGACGTCTGCGGTACGGGGCCGGAAGCGGCGGCCGTCACCGGCCTGGCCCGGCACGCCCTCCGCCTGCTGGCCCGCGAGGGATTCGGCGGGCCGGCGGTTCTCGAACGACTGAACGCGGCGATCCTCGACGAGGGCGCCCGCAGCCGCTTCCTCACCCTTCTTTATGGCGAGTTGTGGCCACAAGAAGACGGCAGCGCGATCCTCAAGGTGGTCTGCGCCGGACACCCGCTCCCCTTGCGCCTGCGCCAGGACGGCACGGTCGAACCGGCAGCGGAGCCGCAGCCACTGCTGGGCGTCATGGAGGACTTGGAGCTGTACGAGCAGACGATCACCCTGGACCCGGGCGACGTCCTCCTGTGCGTCACTGACGGCGTCACAGAGCGCCGTGAGGGCGCACGCATGCTGGGCGACGACGGTCTGGCCGATGTCCTGACGACCTGTACGGGCCTCACCGCGGGCGCGGTCGCCGCCCGCGTATTGCGAGCCGTGGAGCGCTTCGCGGCCGAGCCGGCCTCCGACGACATGGCCATCCTCGCCATGCGCGTCCCGGAGCCCCACACCGTCTAGGCCTTGCCTGACAAATAGCGCCGGCAGTACCGGAAACAGGAAAGGCCCCCGCCAATCGGCGGGGGCCTTTCCTTCACTTGAGCCCCAATACGGAATCGAACCGTAGACCTTCTCCTTACCATGGAGACGCTCTACCGACTGAGCTATTGGGGCGAGCAACGAGATAAAGCATACCCGATGTTCAGGGATGCTCAGAACCGTCCAAGAGCTCCCAGGAGCGACCGCCGAGGTCGGCTCCCACACCACAGGCGGTCCGCGAAACGGACGCTGAGGCGAAAACGAATGGATCGTGAACGCAGGAATGCCCCGCACCATGACTGGTGCGGGGCATTCCCACAATAATTGTTCGGCGGCGTCCTACTCTCCCACAGGGTCCCCCCTGCAGTACCATCGGCGCTGTGAGGCTTAGCTTCCGGGTTCGGAATGTAACCGGGCG
>NZ_JBIVMZ010000008.1:0-438422 GCF_044753355.1 Streptomyces sp. NPDC088400
AAGGCGACATAGATGGGCCGGTTGGCGACCGCGCCGTCGCGGATCTTGACGTGAATGGCGTCGATGAAGACGACCGGATAGACGGTGTCGAGCGGACGGCTCTGCCATTCGGCCATGCCCTCCAAGACCTTGTCGGTGATGGTGGAGATGGTCTGGCGGGAGACCTCGGCTCCATAGACCTCGGCCAGGTGGGCCTGAACCTCGCCGGTGGTCAGGCCCTTCGCGGCGAGTGAGATGACCATCTCGTCGACGCCGCTCAGGCGCTTCTGCCGCTTCTTGACGATCTTCGGTTCGAAGGAGCCGTCGCGGTCGCGGGGCACGGTTATCTCCACCGGGCCCACGTCGGTCAGCACGGTCTTGGAGCGTTTGCCGTTACGGGAGTTGCCGCTGTTCTTGCCGACCGCATCGTGCTTGTCATAGCCGGGGTGGTCGGTGATCTCGCCCTCCAGGGCGGACTCCAGCAGCCGCTTGGTCAGCTGCTGCAGCAGCCCGCCCTCGCCTGTCAGCTGCAGGCCCTCGGCCTGAGCCCGGTGCACCAGCTCGTCGATCAACTGGTTGTCCACTGCCTTCGCCGACACCGTCTCTGCCGACTCGACAGACTTGGGATCGATCACGTTCTCACTGGTCATCGATGCATCTTCCATGATCGGGAGTTACACCGAACGTCTTACAGTCCCGACCTTCTGGAGGCGGCGCGGACGGCGGCCGATCCGCTCTACCCGGCCTACGTACTGATCCTCGTACTCGGCTTCCGTCGGGGCGAAGTACTGGGCCTCACATGGAAGAACGTGGATCTCGACGCGGGTGAGATCACGGTGGAGCACCAGCTACAGCGGACAATCGCCAGTTGGTGCACGCCGAGACCAAGACCGATGCCTCGTCGGCCACTCTTCCCCTCCCCCAGATATGCGTGACCGCGCTGCGGCTCCGCCGAAAGGCTCAGGAGATCGCCCGTAAAGCTGCGGGTGAGCTGTGGACCGGATCTGATTTCGTCTTCACGACGCGGTACGGGACTCCGATCGAGCCCAGGAACTTCAACCGGGAGTTCGCCGCCCGGTCGGCCAGGGCCGGTGTCCGCAGGATCCGGCTGCATGACACCCGGCACACCTGCGGGTCGCTGCTCGCCGCCCTGGACGTGCATCCGCGCGTCGCGATGCAGATTCTCCGGCACAGCAAGATCGCCGTGACGATGGAGGTGTACACCCACATCCCGTCCGAAGGCACCCGCAAGGCGCTGCGAAAGCTCGGCAAGCACCTCGACGCTCAAGATCAGATGTAGTTGCTGTATTTCGCTGCTGTACGGCACCAAAAAGCCCCTACCGGGTTTCCCCGGTAGGGGCTTTGAGCTGCGGTGGACCTGAGGGGATTTGAACCCCTGACCCCCTCGATGCGAACGAGGTGCGCTACCAGTCTGCGCCACAGGCCCTTGCAACGAGTGAAACTTTAGCACCCCCCCGGCCGTGCTCGGAAATCCGTCAGTGGCTGGTCACGGGCGGGCGGGGCCAGCGGCGGGTGTGGGTCACTCGTTGGCGGCGCGGGGGCGGTCGTCCTCTTCGTCGTACTGGTCGAAGAGCGGGGTCCGGCCATGGTCACGGCTCCGGCGCGGGGCGGGGGTGCGCGGGGGTGGTGGCGGGGTGTCGGTGGCCGGCTCGGCGGTGGAGGAGCGGGCCGCGCTCCAGGTCTCCGGGTCTCCGACCTCGACACCGCTGGGCGCGCGAGGGGCGACCGGGGCGGTGACGTAGGTCGGCAGCGGGACCGGGACGGGATCCCAGCTGTCCCCCTGGGCCGGGCCGCGTTCCCGCTGCTGGTCCACCCACTCCGCGTGGTCGGTCTGCTCGACCAGGGCGCGGCGGCCCGCCTCCTGGGGGGAGACGGTGGGGGCCGGCTCCGGTTCGGGGCAGGGTTCGGGCTCCTCGTCGCCCTCGCCGACCGCGGCCGTCGGGGGCTGGTGGCGGCGAGACCGGTTCTCGCGGAGCCACTGCGCCGCCGCCTCCGCCCTGCGCCGGTCCATGGTGAAGGCGAAGCGCCGTCGCTCCTGGCCGCGCAGATGCACGATGTACGTACTGAGGAGGACAGCCGGGACGGCCGGTGCCCAGAGGAAGCCGAGACCGCCGACCGCCGCGACGACCGCGCCGAACGTGAAGGCCAGGAAGAGGATCACGGTGGTGCGCCGTCGGCGCGCGAGGACCTGGTTGCGCTGTGCGCGCCGGGCCCGTTCGGCCGCGGCGCCCGGGGGCGGCGTGGCGCGTTCGGGCGCGGGAGGTTCGGGCGCGGGGCGCGCGGGGGCCGGCCGGGGCGTGGAACGGGACGACAGGGGTCTGGCCGGTGCCGGCACGTCCGCCCGGATCTCCATCCGGGCTTCGGTAAGGGCCGGAGGCGCGGCGAAGGCCCGGACGTCGACGGAGCTCATCGACTCCGTGCGGCTGTCCGGTTCCACGTCGGGCCCCGCCTCCTCCGCGGCGCGTTCCTGAAGCTCCTTGGCGTAACGGCGCTCCATGGCCGCCCTTCCGGACAGCAGCCGGATGGCGGTGCTGAAGCGTTCCGTCGGACGTGCCTCATTGAGCTCGTCCTGCCTGCGGAGCCACATCGGCACCAAGTAGGCGGCCCAGGCCCCGACGATGACTGCGTAGATGAGGCCGCTGCTGCTCACGGTTCACACCGTAGAGGGGTTCGCACGGGGGCATCCGCCAATTGAGCCGGTGTGTCGCACGATCTGGCTGATATCACGGACTTTTTTTGTGATTGTTCAGATCAGGTGATGCTCATACCGCGATCAATATCGAACACTTATTTTATTTTTTTGTCGTTCCGGGTCGCGCCCGGCGCCAGCGGTTGAGCAGTCCCTCCGGCACCTCCTCCGCGGTGAGCACGAACACGAGATGGTCCCGCCAGGCTCCGTCGATGTGGAGATAGCGCGGACGCAGCCCCTCCTCACGGAATCCGAGTTTCTCGACGACCCGGCGGCTGGGCCCGTTCTCCGGGCGGATACAGATCTCGACACGGTGCAGTCCGACCATCCGGAAGCAGTGGTCGACGGCGAGGGCGACCGCGGTCGGCATGACACCGCGGCCCGCGACCGCGCGGTCCACCCAGTAGCCGACATGTCCCGAGCACATCGAGCCCCAGGTGATCCCGGCGACCGTCAACTGGCCCACGAGCTGCCCCTGGTACTCGATGACGAAGGGCAGCATCCGGCCGGAGTTGGCCTCGGCGCGCAGATGGCGGACCATCTGGCGGTAGGTGGGGCGCTGGGCCCCCGGGCCGCCCGGGGGCGGCGGGGGGATCGTCGCCTCCCACGGACGCAGCCAGTCACGGTTACGGCGGTTCACCTCACGCCAGGCGCGCTGGTCCCGCAGCCTTATGGGGCGCAGGACGACATCGCCGTCCACCAGCGTCACCGGCCAGGCGGGGTTCATCCGTGGGTACGGGGGGACGTGCGGGCGTGGTCGCCGCCGCGGATCTGGTCCACCGCGTGGACGAGCAGCCGGTCGAGGACGGCGAGACCATCGCGTACACCGCCGGTCGAGCCCGGCAGGTTCACGATCAGGGTCCGTCCGGCCACCCCCGCCAGGCCCCGGGAGAGCGCGGCGGTGGGCACCTTGCCGGCGCTCTCGGCGCGGATCGCCTCCGGGATGCCCGGGATCTCGTGGTCGAGAAGGCGCCGGGTGGCCTCCGGGGTGCGGTCCGTGGGCGAGATGCCGGTGCCGCCGGTGGTCAGGATGACGTCGTACGCGGCGGCGACGCCCTCGCGCAGGGCCTGTTCGACCGGATCACCGTCGGGGACGACCCTCGGTCCGTCGACGAGGAAGCCGAGCGAGGTCAGGCCCCCGGCGAGGATCGGGCCGCCTCGGTCGGCATAGACACCGGCGGCGGCGCGGTTGGACGCGGTGATCACCAGGGCGCGGTACGGGTACGGGCCGGACTCGCCGTCCCCGGGACCGCGGTCCGTGGAACCGCCCTCCCCGGAACCGCTCGTGGCAGGACGGCCGGCAGCAGGATCGTCGGCGGCGGGACCCGGAGCGCCGGTCCCCGGAGCGCCGTTGCCGGGCCCGGCTCCGTTGCCTCCGGGGTCGTCGGCGTCGGGGCCGCTTCTCGCGGACGGGGTCATGCCGCGCCCCCGTCCGCCTCAGCGGCCCGCGCCTCGGGGGACGACGAGGTGGAAGCGGCGGGCCGTGTCCAGTCGCCCGACTTCCCGCCCGTCTTCTCCTCGACCCGTACGTCCGTGATCACGGCGCCCTTGTCGACCGCCTTCACCATGTCCACGACGGTCAGCGCGGCCACCGAGACGGCGGTCAGAGCCTCCATCTCGACGCCCGTACGGTCCGTGGTTTTCACCGTCGCGAGGATCTCCACGGCGTCGTCCGCCACCGACAGGTCGAGGGTGACGCCCGAGACGGCGAGCGGATGGCAGAGCGGAATCAGCTCGGGGGTCCGCTTGGCGCCCATGATGCCCGCGATACGGGCGGTGGCGAGGGCGTCGCCCTTGGGCACTCCCCCGCCCCTGAGCAGCTCGACGACGCGCGGCGAGACCAGCACCCGGCCACTGGCGCGGGCGACGCGCGCGGTGACCTCCTTCGCCGAGACGTCGACCATGCGGGCCGCACCCGACTCGTCGATATGCGTCAGGCTGCCCTGTTGAGGGGTTCCGGGGGTCTCCCCCCGGGAAAACACGGTCATTGCTGCGGCGCTCCCGGTCCGGGCCCGACAGGGCCTGTGTGGGCAGACACGGTACCGCCACCGCGCGGTGATCAGCCGATCAGGACCACGTCGACCTCCGTGCCGGGCCGGACGGATACGGAGTCCTCCGGGATGACGATCAGCGCGTCGGCGTGGGCGAGAGCGGCGACGAGATGGGAGCCGGCGCCGCCGACCGGGGTGATCGCGGCCGCCTCGGCGTCGTACGTGGCGCGCAGGTACTGGCGGCGTCCCGCCGGGGAGGACAGCGGCTTGTCGGTGGCCAGCGTGGCGCGGACCATCGGGCGGTGCACGTCCTTCAGGCCCATCAGGGCGCGGATCGCGGGTCTGACGAACAGTTCGAAGGAGACGTACGACGACACCGGGTTGCCGGGGAGTGCGAGCAGGGGGGTGTGGTCCCGGCCGATCGAGCCGAAGCCCTGCGGCTTGCCGGGCTGCATCGCGAGCGTACGGAAGTCGATTCCGCTGCCCGCTTCGTCCTCGTCGCCGACGGAGGAGAGCGCCTCCTTGACGACGTCGTACGCCCCGACGCTGACGCCGCCCGTGGTGACGACCATGTCGGCGCGGATCAGCTGGTCCTCGATGGTGGCGCGCAGTGTCTCCGCGTCGTCGGTGACGGCGCCGACCCGGTAGGCGATGGCGCCCGCGTCCCGGGCCGCGGCGGTGAGCGCGAAGCTGTTGGAGTCGTAGATCTGGCCCGCGCCCAGCTGCTCGCCGGGCTGGACGAGCTCGCTGCCGGTGGACAGCACGACCACGCGCGGACGGGGGCGCACCCGGACCCTGTCGCGGCCAATGGCGGCCAGCAGGCCGATCTGCGGCGGGCCGAGGACCGTACCGGCCTCCAGGGCGAGGTCACCGGCCCGCACATCGCTGCCCCGGGAGCGGACATGGGCGCGGGCCTCGGCCGAGCGGTACACCCGCACCTCACCGCTCGCGCCGGACGGACCGTCGCCGGCCGCCGGGCGCATGGAGGTGACCGCGCCGCCGCCCGCGCCGCCGTCGGTCCACTCCACGGGGACGACGGCCTCGGCGCCGGGCGGCAGCGGGGCGCCGGTCATGATCCGGGCGGTCTGCCCGGGGCCGACCCGGGGCAACGAGCCGCTGCCCGCCGCTACATCGCCGATGACGGTCAGCACGGCCGGGAACTCCTCGGTGGCGCCCGAGACATCGGCCGTGCGGACCGCGTATCCGTCCATGGAACTGTTGTCGAACGGCGGCAGCGCCACCGGCACCGTGACGTCCTCCACGAGGACGCAGCCCTGGGCGTCGGGCAGTTGCAGCTCGATGGGGTCGAGCGGGCGGACGGCCGCGAGGATGTCCGCGAGATGGTCGTCCACCGACCAGAGCTGCTTGTGGTGGCCGGGGGCCGGTGCCGGTGCCGCCGTGTCGCTCAAGTGCTACATCTCCTCGCTGACGTAACTGCGCAGCCAGGCACGGAAGTCCGGGCCCAGGTCCTCACGTTCGCACGCGAGTCTGACAATGGCACGCAGGAAGTCGGCGCGGTCGCCGGTGTCATAGCGGCGGCCCTTGAAGACGACGCCGTGGACCGGTCCGCCGACGTCCTCGTTCACCGACAACTGCTGGAGGGCGTCGGTGAGCTGGATCTCACCTCCGCGGCCGGGTGCGGTCTGGCGCAGTATCCCGAAGACGGCGGGGTCGAGGACGTAGCGGCCGATGATCGCGTAGCTGCTGGGGGCGTCGGCGGCATCGGGCTTCTCGACGAGGTCGTGCACCTTGACCACGTCGGCGTCACGGGTGGGCTCCACGGCGGCGCAGCCGTAGAGATGGATCTGCTCCGGGTCGACCTCCATCAGCGCGATGACACTGCCGCCCTCGCGCTCCTGGACCTCGATCATGCGGGCCAGCAGGGGGTCGCGCGGGTCGATCAGGTCGTCGCCCAGCAGGACGGCGAAGGGCTGGTCGCCGACGTGCGGGGCGGCACACAGCACGGCGTGGCCGAGGCCCCTGGGGTCGCCCTGGCGCACGTAGTGCATGGTGGCGAGGTCACTGGATTCCTGGACCTTCGCGAGGCGCTTGGTGTCTCCCTTGCGGGTGAGCGCCTCTTCCAGCTCGTAGTTCCGGTCGAAGTGGTCCTCAAGAGGGCGCTTGTTGCGGCCGGTCACCATGAGGACGTCGGAGAGTCCGGCGGCGACCGCTTCCTCGACCACGTACTGGATCGCGGGCTTGTCGACGACCGGCAGCATTTCCTTGGGAGTGGCCTTGGTGGCGGGCAGGAACCGGGTCCCGAGGCCCGCGGCTGGGATGACAGCCTTGCTGATCCTGGAGGGCGAGTGAGTCATGCGAAGGAGCCTATCCGGTGCTTACAGGCGGAAGATGATGCTTCGGTTAACTTTCGCCTCATACAAATGCTTACGAGAGATTTGCGGTGTCCTGGTGAGTGACGACATGTCCGGAAAGCCCGCCGTACGGCGTGAACTCCTCGCGGCGAGAAAGCTGCTGTCCGGTGAAGACGCGCGCGAAGCCGCGGTGATTCTGGCGCGGCGGGCGCTGGACCTGCCGGAGCTGGCACGTGCCCGTACCGTCGCCGCCTACGTCTCGGTGGGCCGCGAGCCGGGCACGCGCGTGTTGCTCGACACACTGCGCGCGCGGGGGGTACGGGTCCTGCTCCCGGTGCTGATGGCGGACAACGACCTCGACTGGGCGGTGTACGGGGGCGCCGGGCATCTGGTGCGCGCGGGGCGGGGTCTGCTGGAGCCGGACGGCATACGACAGGGGCCGGACGCCGTCCTGGAGGCGGACGTCGTACTGCTGCCCGGACTCGCGGTGGACGGCCGCGGGATGCGGCTGGGGCGGGGCGGCGGCTCGTACGACCGGGTCCTCGCCCGGCTGGCACAGGCGGGCACCGAGCCCGCGCTGGCCGTGCTGCTGTACGACAACGAGGTGGTCGCGCGGGTCCCGGAGGAGCCCCACGACCACCCCGTACAGGCAGTGGTGACGCCGGGGGGCATCAGGCGCTTCGGCGGGGAGGCGCCCGGGGGCCGAGGACACCGGGGCGGACAGCACGGCTCCGGAAGGCGTCAGCACGAGGGCTGACGCCTTTCCGGAGCCGGGGCCTATGGCACGCATGTCCGCGCCCCGCCTACGGCGTCAGCTTCAGCGTGTCGCCCGTACCGCGCTCCACCGCGTCGGCGGAGTACGGCCAGTCGTTCAGCTCTCCCTTGGCCCACTTGTCCGTCTGATCGGTGTAGTGCGCGCTGTACGCGTGCCCCGAGGCGCCCGTCAGGTTGATCCAGCGGGACTTGTCCCAGTCACCGACGTTGACGACCATCCGCATGGACGGGACCCAGGTGACGTCGTAACCGCCCGCCGCGTTCCAGCTCGTCGCGTTGACCGCGGCCTGACCGCCGCCGAGGTTCCACGGGCCGCGGTTGAGCACCTCTTTAAGGAGGCCGGGGCCACTGGTCCCGAGGGTCTGGTTCTTCAGCGTCAGCTGGTGCAGCCGTCCCCAGCTCCAGGAGGAGACGTCCTTGCCGAGCTTGGCGGTCAGCTCCCAGCGGGCGTCCTTCATGGCACGGTCGAGCAACTCGTCACGGGTGTCGGCGGCCTCGTCCTTGCGCTTGGCCGGAGTGCTCCACCAGGCGTTGTCCTCGTCCTTGATGATGCTGCGCACCACCTCGTACCAGCGGTCCCCGCCGTCCGGCTGGGCCGACTCCGGAGCGCGCTGGCCGCACTCCCGTACCAGCTGGTCGAGATCGTCCAACGGTCCCGAGCCCTCGGCGGGACGAACGTTGATGCAGTCGCCCTTGGCACGCACTTCCTTAGGAAGCTTGTTGCCGAAAGCGAGCTTGAGGACATTGCGCCAGACCGCGTTGAAGTAGGCGGCCGCTCCGGAGTCGGGCTCCTGGGTGTAGTCCCATCCTTCGAGGAGCTTCTGCGCCTCACGGACGGACGGGTCCGAGACATCGATCTTGAGCAGGTAGGGCATCAGCACCTTGGCGATCTCGCTGCTGTTGTCCCTCTGCATACTCTGCATGTCTTCGGTCGAGATCTTCCCGCCGTCCTTGATCTTCGACTCGATCAGGTCGTTGATCCGCTGGCTGCGGGCGCCGTAGCCCCAGTCCTCGGTGAGCGCGTACGGGTACTTCTCGGAGTCGACGACGGCCTGGTTGGCGGTGACGATGTAGCCGCGCTCCGGGTTGTACTCGTACGGCAGCTCGTCGTAGGGGATGTACCCCTTCCACCGGTACTTCGGATCCCAGCCGGGGGCCGGCATCCTGCCGTCGAAGCCGTCGGAGCGGAGCGGGATCTTCCCCGGCGCCTGGTAACCGATGTTGCCCTTGGTGTCGGCGTAGATCAGGTTCTGCGAGGGGACCTCGAAGTCCTGGGCGGCCTTGCGGAACTGGCTGAAGTCCTTGGCCTTGTCGAGCGCGAAGACCGCGTCCATGGACTTGCCCGGCTGGAGCGCGGTCCACTGCAGCGAGACCGCGTAGCCGTCGCCGCGGTCGGGGGCGACATCGCCGACCGGGGCCTCCTCGCCGACCTTCGCCAGCTCACTGTTGCGGTCGGAGACCACCGGACCGTGCTCGGTCGAGCGGACGGTGATCTTCCGGCTCGCGCCACCCGCGACCTTGATCGTCTCCTCGCGGGTCCGGAAGGCCTTCTTCTCGTCGCCGTACTGGTACGTGTCGCCGTCGACCTTCTCCAGATAGAGGTCGGTCACATCGGCGCCCAGGTTGGTGAAGCCCCAGGCGACGTTCTGGTTATGGCCGATTATCACTCCGGGCATACCGGCGAAGGTGTACCCGGCGACGTCGTACTGACAGCTCGCGGAAACGGTCCGGCAGTGCAGGCCCATCTGGTACCAGAGCGAGGGCAGCTGAGGTGCGAGGTGCGGGTCGTTGGCGAGCAGGGGCTTGTCGGTGGTCGTGTACCGGCCGGACACGACCCAGGAGTTGGAGCCGATACCGCTGCCGCTCGGGCCGAGCAGCGCGGGGATCTCGTCGAGGGTGCCGGAGAGGGCGCCCAGCTGGGAGCTGAAGCCGTCGGTGGCGTCGGAGGCGCTGTTCACGACGGTGCCCGTTCCCGTGCCCGTTCCCGTGCCTGTACCGGTACCCGTACCGGAGCCTGTTCCCGTGCCGACGCCGGTTCCGGCACCAGTGCCGGTTCCGGTGCCCGTGTTCAGATCCGAGCCCGTGCCGTCCGCTGTGCCGGTTCCCGTACCGCTTCCCGTACCGGTGCTGGGCTCGGCCTCGGGGTCGTACTTCCCGGTGACCGGGTCGATGCCGCCCTCGCTGACGATGGGCTTGTTCCGGTCGGCCGGATACGACGGATACAGCTCGTCGATCTGCTTCTCACTCAGCCGGCTCGTCAGCAGCGAGCGGTCGATCTCGTCCTTCATGTTGCCGCGCAGGTCCCAGGCCATCGCCTTGAGCCAGGCCACCGAGTCGACGGGGGTCCACTTCGCGGGCTTGTAGTCGTTGGTGAGGTTCAACGCGGCGTACTCGACCGAGAGCTCCTTGCCGCCACGGCCCTTGAGATAGGCGTTGACACCGTCCGCGTACGACTGGAGGTTCTTCTTGGTCTCCGCCGACAGCTTGGTGTCGTACTCCCGCTGCGCCACCCCGTGCCAGTCGAGGGTGCGCAGGAAGGTGTCGGTCTTGACCTGCTTCTGACCGAACATCTCGGAGAGCCGTCCGGAGGTCATGTGACGCCGGACGTCCATCTCCCAGAAGCGGTCCTGTGCCTGGACGTATCCCTGGGCACGGAAGAGGTCCTGATCGCTGTCCGCGTAGATCTGCGGGATGCCGTAGCTGTCACGCCTGACGTCCACGGAACCCGAGAGGCCGTCGAGCTTGACCGTCCCCGTGGTCTGGGGAAGGGAGGCGCGGACCGTACTCACGCCCCAGTACGCGCCGTAGCCGACACCCGCGACAAGCGCCAGCACCAGGACGATCACGATCAGACGGGCGCGTCGCCCCTTCTTTTTGACGGAAGGGGGGGCTGTGTTGGCGGGCATCGCTGTCCTTCGAGGGGCAGGGTGGTCCTGGAATGCTGGAGCAACCATAGGCGCAGCGCGTCGCTGTCCCCGACGCGGTGTCATTTAGTGCGACTCATCGGACGGTCACACCGGGACGCACCGAGGGACACACGTCGGTGTCCGCCGCGATTCGCATGGAGTTTCGTACGGGATGTGCACGGGATTTACGCGGGATATACGCCGCGATCGCGACAGACGTCACATCAGCGCTACATCAGCGCTCGCACTGACGATCGAAAGCGTCAAGAAAACGTTAAAGATTAGGTAAGGTAACGAAGTACCGGCAGCCGGAGGAACGATCCGGCATGCGCGAGGGGAAGGATCGGCCGCTGACTGTCCACCAGCTCAATCAACTCCTGCTCATCAGCTCGCTTGTGCTGCTGATCGCGGTCGCGGCCGTCCGGATCTCGTCCCGCAGCGGCCTCCCCAGCCTGCTGCTGTACCTCGGCATCGGTGTCGTCATAGGGCAGGACGGTCTCTTCCACGTCAAGTTCGACAGCGCCGCACTGACACAGGTGATCGGCTATGCCGCGCTCGTGGTGATCCTGGCCGAGGGCGGCCTGGGCACGAAGTGGAAAGAAGTCAAACCGGCGCTGCCCATCGCCGCCGCGCTCTCGACCGTGGGAGTCGCGGTGAGCGTGGGTGTGACGGCGGCCGCCGCGCACTATCTGGTCGGCCTGGAGTGGCGGCAGGCGTTGATCATCGGAGCGGTCGTCTCCTCGACGGACGCCGCGGCGGTCTTCTCCGTACTGCGCAGAGTGCCGCTGCCGTCCCGGGTGACCGGGGCTCTGGAGGCCGAATCGGGCTTCAACGACGCCCCTGTGGTGATCATCGTGGTCGCTCTCTCTGCCACGGGCCCGGTGGAGCACTGGTATCTGCTGGTCGGCGAGATCACGCTGGAACTGGCGATCGGCGCGTGCGTCGGACTCGCGGTGGGCTGGGCCGGCGCCTTCGGGCTGCGGCATGTGGCACTGCCCGCCTCCGGGCTCTATCCGATCGCCGTGATGGCCATCGCGGTCTCGGCGTACGCGATCGGCGCCACGGCGCACGGCAGCGGCTTCCTCGCCGTGTATCTCGCCTCGATGGTCCTCGGGAACTCGAAGCTGCCGCACGCCCCGGCCAACCGCGGCTTCGCGGAAGGACTCGGCTGGATCGCGCAGATCGGCATGTTCGTCCTGCTCGGACTGCTGGTGACACCGCACGAACTGGGCGACGACGTCCTGCCCGCGCTGGTCGTCGGACTGGTGCTGACCGCGGTGGCACGGCCGCTGTCCGTCCTGATCAGCCTGTTGCCGTTCCGTATCCCGTGGCAGGAACAGGCGCTGATGTCCTGGGCGGGGCTGCGCGGCGCGGTGCCCATCATCCTCGCGACCATCCCGATGGTGACGGATATCGAGGGCAGCCTGCGGATCTTCAACATCGTCTTCATCCTGGTCGTCGTCTACACGCTGGTACAGGGGCCGACGCTGCCCTGGCTGGCGAGGGCGCTACGGCTCGACGACTCCTCCGAGGCCGCCGACCTGGGCATCGAATCGGCACCGCTGGAGCGGCTGCGCGGCCATCTCCTCTCGGTGGCGATCCCCGAGCACTCGAAGATGCACGGCGTGGAGGTCGCGGAACTGCGGCTGCCCGCGGGGTCCGCGGTGACGCTGGTCGTACGGGACGACAAGAGCTTCGTACCGCAGCCGGCGACGGTGCTGCGCCGTGGCGACGAGCTGCTGGTGGTGGCGACGGACCCGGTGCGGGACGCGGCTGAACGGCGGCTGCGGGCCGTCGGACAGGGCGGAAAGCTGGCCGGATGGCTGGGCACGGGCAATGGCGCGAGCACGCGCGACGGGGCCGGATCCCGGTCGGAGGGCGGTGTTCGTAAGGGGGCCGGCGGCCGGAAGGGCACGAACCTCGGTAAGACCACGGGCTCGGGAAAGACCACGGGCTCGGGTGCCGGTGGGGGCGCTGGTGCCGGAAAGGGTGCTGGTGCCGGCAGGGGTACGGGTGCCGCCGGAAAGGACGCGGGCGCGAAGGCGGGCCCGAGGTCCGGCTGAACGACTGAACGGGCTGAACGGGCTGAACGGCTTACGACGGGTCCCGTACAGGGCTGCGGGCCGGGCGACCGCCCACGGCTGCGCACTCCTCTCACAATCGCAGGCGTACGGGCGCGGAGCTCGGCCGTTCCCAGGCGGCTGGCGGTTCGTACCTGTACGATGCAGGCACATCTGATCGACCAACTCTGCCTGACGCAGTGCTGGCGCGACCGTATGGCGGCCGTGGCGTTTCCCGTAGTGGGGCCTGGTATCTACCGCAGTTCCGCGCAATGAGGACAGCTCTCGGCCGCGCCCGTACATCCGGGGGCGCGCTACCAGGCGGCGGAAAGGCAAGGGCCGTGTCCGACAACACGGTCGATCCCGTCGAAGGCGCCGCAGGCATCGAACACGTCGCGGGCGTTCCGGGCGTCGAAGGCGTCGGCACCGTCGTCGACACCGTCAAAGGCGCCGAAAGCACTCACGGAATCTCGGGGACCTCGGGGACCTCGGGCGACGAGCGGGGTGCGGCGCCGCCCCGGCCCGGGTACGGGCAACTGCTGCGCACGCCCCGCGCCTGGACGTTCCTGCTCCCCGGCTTCGCGGCACGGCAGCCCTTCGCGATGCTGACGATCGGCATCGTCCTGCTCGTCCAGCACACCACCGGCTCGTACGGGAACGCGGGCGCCGTCGCCGCGGTGACCGGCGTCTCCATGGCGCTCTTCGCGCCACAGGGCGGCAAGCTCGCGGACCGCTTCGGACAGCGTGCGGTGCTGGTACCGGGCGTGCTGGTGCACGCGGCGTCCGTGGCGGTGCTGATCGCGCTCGCTCTGGCTGACGCTCCCCTCTGGGCGCTGTTCGTCGCGGCCGTCCCCACTGGCGCTTCCATTCCACAGATCGGCCCCATGGTGCGCTCGCGCTGGGCCGCCGTGCTGGGAAGCCACGATTCAGGCAAGAGCGCGGGACCCGGCTCCGGCTACGGGTCCGGTGGGGCTTCGTCGCTGCTGCCGACGGCGGCGGCCTTCGAATCCGTGACGGACGAGTTCACCTTCGTCATCGGTCCGGTGCTGGCGACCGCGCTCTGCACGGGTATCCACCCGGCGGCCGGACTGATCGCCGAAGCCGCGCTGACGCTGGCCGGCGGGCTGCTCTTCGCCGCCCAGCGAGCGACACAGCCACGGACCGGCCGGTTCGGTGCGGGTGCCTCGGACGAGCCCCGTACGTCCGCGTTGTCCGTGCCCGGGGTGCGGGTCCTGGCCGTGGCCCTCCTCGGGATCGGTTCGGTCTTCGGTGGAATGCAGGTATCGCTCACCGCGTTCTCCGAGGAGATCGGCGCCCCCGGCGTGAACGGTCTGCTGTACGGGATCTTCGCGGCCGGCAACATGCTCGCCGGGATCGTGTGCGGTGCCGTGGCCTGGAAGATCGGGCCGCGCCGCAGGCTTCTGTTCGGATACGCGGGGCTGACGCTGGGCGCCTCCCTGCTCTGGGCGGTGCACTCCGTGACGCTGCTCGCCGGGCTCGGACTGCTGATCGGCCTCTGCATCGCACCCGCCTTGATCACGGGCTACACCCTGGTCGAGTCGCTGGTGCCCGCTTCGGCCCGTACCGAGGCGTTCACCTGGCTGACCGGTGCGGTCGCGCTCGGGCAGGCCGCCGCGGTCACCGTCGCCGGACAGCTGGCGGACGCGTACGGCGCGAGCGCCGGATTTGTCGTACCGCTCGTGGGTACGGCGCTGGCTCTGGTCACCCTGGTGGCGCTGCGATCGCGGCTGGTCCCGAAGACCTCGGGACACGTCGCCGCGCGTGGGATGAGTCACCGCGTGCCGGTGACAGTGGACTGATCGCGCGGAATACGTCACTATGGAGCGTCGTTAGCACTCATTGAGTGAGAGTGCCAGGAGGAGCAAGTGCCGACCTATCAGTACCAGTGCACCGCGTGCGGCGAGGGCCTTGAGGCGGTGCAGAAATTCACCGATGATGCCCTCACTGAGTGCCCCGATTGCCAGGGACGCCTGAAGAAGGTGTTCTCAGCGGTCGGCATTGTCTTCAAGGGTTCCGGGTTCTACCGCAATGACAGCCGCGGCTCGTCCTCGAGCAGCGCGTCGGCCGCGGCGGGATCTTCGGGCTCCAAGTCGTCGTCGGAGTCCAAGTCGGATTCCAAGACCACGTCGTCGGCTTCGGCCTCTTCGTCGAACTCGGGTTCGGGCTCGGGTTCCAGCTCCGGCTCCGGATCCGGGTCGTCCTCGGGCTCCGGCTCCGGCTCGTCGAGCAGCTCCAGCAGCTCCTCGGCCGCCTGACCACGGCCTGACGCTCCTTCTCCGGTCTTCCCAGGACCCCGCCATTTCGTACGGCGGGGTCCTTCGCATGGGCCCCTACTGTCCGGGCCCATGCGCCCCGCTACTGTGATGAAATGGCGAACGTAGAGATCGGCGTGATCGGTGGCTCGGGCTTCTACTCCTTCCTGGAGGACGTGACCGAGGTTCAGGTGGAGACTCCCTACGGACCACCCAGTGACTCACTCTTCCTCGGCGAAATCGGCGGACGGCAGGTCGCGTTCCTGCCCCGGCACGGACGCTCGCACGACGTCGCGCCGCATCGCATCAACTACCGTGCCAATCTCTGGGCGTTGCGCTCCGTCGGGGTGAAGCAGGTCCTGGGCCCGTGCGCGGTGGGCGGGCTGCGGCCGGAGTACGGGCCCGGCACGCTGCTCGTACCCGATCAGCTGGTGGACCGTACGAAGGCGCGCACGCAGACCTATTACGACGGGGTGCGGCTGCCGGACGGAAGCAAGTCGAAGGTCGTGCACATCTCGCTGGCCGACCCGTACTGCCCCGAGGGCCGCGCGGCGGCGCTCGCGGCGGCACGCGGACACGACTGGGAGCCGGTTGACGGCGGGACGCTCGTCGTCGTCGAAGGGCCTCGCTTCTCGACGCGGGCGGAATCGAAGTGGCATGCGGCGCAGGGCTGGTCGGTGGTCGGGATGACCGGGCACCCCGAGGCCATACTCGCCCGTGAACTGGGGCTCTGCTACACGTCGATGACGCTCGTGACGGACCTGGACGCGGGTGCCGAGACGGGCGAGGGGGTCTCTCACGACGAAGTCCTCAAGGTGTTCTCCTCCAATGTCGACCGGCTGCGCACGGTGCTGTTCGACGCGGTGGCGGGATTGCAGGCGAGCGAGACACGGGACTGCCTGTGCTCACACGCGTTGGACGGGATAGACACCGGACTCGAACTGCCCTGACCACGGGCGGTTGTTCACCGGCAATCGGATACCGGTGGTTGGAACCTGCGATTGGATGCCGGTGGTTGGTCACCGGCGATTGGCCACCGGCGCCCGATCGTCGGTTGCCCCGGTCACGAGCTGCCCACGTCCCCCGTGAACCATGCGCGGGGGCGGCGGGATTGGCCCGGCAGGTGCCGGAACCACTCGTGCGGGTGAGGGAGTTGTCCACAATCGCTCGCTGATCCACAGGCCTCAGCGGGATTTTGACGGACCGTGGATCGTGAGGAGCGATCGCAGAACTCCTCACGTCAGGCGGTGCTCGCCATGTCCGGTTCCTTCACGCATGACCCGTCCCCTTTCTCTCGTCCCCGTCCCCGTCCCCGTCCTTCTCCTTCCCCTCCCTGCACCCGCTTTCCCACGCCGCCACCGGGTTCGCAGACGCCGTCGCTGCGTGGTGTGCCACCGTTCGATCCTCTGCGGGTGCGTGGCTCCCGGCAGCGGCTGCGACGGGCTCTGCTCCGGCACCGACGTGCGACGGCGGCCGGTCTGGCCGTGACGGCGGCCGCGCTGGCCGCCACGGGAGCGGGTGGCGCGCTCGGTGCCGCCGGAGCCGGGACCGTTGCCGACTCCTCTGCCGAGGCTCCGACCGGCGCCAAGGCCGCGCTGTCGTCATCGGGGCGGGACCCCGCTCACCGGCCCGCACGGATGGTGTCCGCGCCGGTGCGTATCGCCGATGCGGCGACGGTCGGACTGCTGCGCCGGGGAGACCGGGTCGATGTGATCGCGGCGGCCCCGTCCCCGCTGGGATCGGCCGGGGTGCCGGAGCGGGAGTCCGAGGCCCGAGTGGTGGCCAGGGGAGCCCGGGTGACGGAGATCCCCGGGGAGCGGGAGACCATGTCGGACGGCGGAGCGCTGGTCGTGCTGTCCGTGCCGCGCGCCACGGCGGCGGCGCTGGCGGGAGCGAGTGCCACGTCACAGTTGGCGGTGACGCTGTGCTGAGACGCGGAGCACTGGGACGCGCAGTGCTGGGACGCGCAGCGCCAGGCCGCGGGATGCCCGACCGTGGGGTACCGAGCCTTGTGCTGCTGGGCCTGACCGGTCCGTGCCGTGTGGCGCGGAGTCGCACGGGCACGCTGTGGGGTCGCCTGATCGCGTGGACGGATTGGACAGTGCGGGCACGCGCTGCCGTAGGTTGCGGAGCAGTTTGTCATCCGTACGGTCCATGTGAAGAAAGGCTCACTCGTGAGCGAGGAGAAGGAGAGCGTGCTGGCGGGCTTCAAGGCCTTCCTGATGCGCGGCAATGTGATCGACCTGGCGGTCGCGGTCGTCATCGGGGCCGCGTTCACCAATGTGGTGAACTCGGTCGTCAAGGGGCTCATCAACCCGGTGGTCGGAGCGTTCGGCACACAGGATCTGAACCAGTACAGCTCGTGCCTCAAGTCTCCGTGCGAGACCAACGCCGCGGGCGAGATCACCTCAGGCATCCCCATCATGTGGGGAACGGTGCTCAGCGCGGTTCTGACCTTCTTGATCACGGCGGCCGTCGTGTACTTCCTGATGGTCCTGCCGATGTCCAAGTACCTCGCCAGGCGGGCCAAGCAGCAGGCCGCCAAGGAAGAGGTCCAGGAGGTCATGGAGGTCAGCGAGCTGGAGGTGCTCAAGGAGATCAGGGACGCCCTGCTGGCGCAGCGCGGCCAGGGTTACAGCCCCGGCTCCGGCTCCGGTCCCGGCCTCGACAAGCCGTAGCGGCGGAGCCGGCCACCGCCGTCGAGGCGCCCCGGACACACCGGAGGGTGCCTCAGATGTGGTGGGGCGGCTTCTCGTCCAGGAAGCGTGCGAGGTCGGCGGCGCTGTCGCCGCTTCCCGCGGGCCGGTCTCCCCAGCCCCGGTCCGTGTCGTCGGAGGACTGCTGGTCCAGCGGGTCGTCGAAGATCAACGCCGGATTCGGGCGCGGTGACCGAGGCGGCCCGGAAGGCCCGGACGGTGCTGTCGGCCCGGACTGCTCCTCGGCACGCGGCTCGGGAGTGGGGGCGGTGCTCATACGTCCAGAGTACGGGGGTGTCCGGGCCGCCCGGGGCCCCTGCGGCACGAGGACGGCCGAGGGGCAGGAGGTCGTCCCTCGTGCGGACACGGTCCCGTGGTCCGTACGGTCCACAGGTCCGCGCGAACGCAGCGCGCGCCTCACCGGCCCGGCACCGGCTCCTCTGCTGTGCTGGCCCCATGACGTCGAGCAGCGCGGCAGGGACCGCGGGGCCCCTGCGCCGCATGACCGCTCGCAGGCGGGACGAGGCACACCGCACCGCGACGCCTCTGGAGCTCTTCTTCGACCTGTGCTTCGTCGTGGCGGTCGCCCAGGCCGGGGCGCAGCTCGTGCATGCGCTGGCCGAGGGGCGTACGGGCGCCGGGATCGTCGGGTACCTGTTCATTTTCTGGGGGGTGTGGTGGGCGTGGATGAATTTCACCTGGTTCGCCTCGGCCTACGACTGCGACGACGTGCCGTACCGGATCGCGACCCTGGTGCAGATCTGCGGGGTGCTGATCTACGCGGCGGGTGTGCCGCGCGCCTTCGCCGACAACGACTGGACCATCGCTGTCACCGGCTATCTCGTGATGCGGGTGGCGCTGACCGCGCAGTGGCTGCGGGCGGGCCTGTCCGAGTCGCGGGGGCCGGCCCGGCGCACCGATCTGCGATATGCCGTCGGTCTGGTGCTCTGCCAGGCCGCGTGGGTGGCGCTGCTGGCCGCGCCGGACCCTGTGAAGCGCCCGCTGTTCCTGGTGGTCGTGGTGGCCGAGTTGCTGGTGCCGCCGGTGGCGGAGCGGGATCACCAGACGGCCTGGCATCCGCATCACATCGTGGAGCGCTACGGGCTGTTCACGCTGATCGTGCTCGGCGAGACGATGTCGGCCGCGACCGTCGCCGTGCAGTCGGCGCTGGACGAACACGAGGCGGTCGGGGAGCTGCTGCCCATCGCGGCCGGCGGCATCCTCCTCGTCTTCGCCGCCTGGTGGATCTATTTCGCGGTCCCCGCGCACCAGCGGCTGGCCGGCAACAGGCAGGCCATCCCGTGGGGTTACGGCCATTTCGTCATCTTCGGGTCGGCCGCCGCGATCGGCTCGGGGCTGGAGGTGGCGGTGGAGCACGCCGTGGGCAAGGCGCATGTCTCGGCGGTCGCCGCCTCCGCCGCCGTCACGGTCCCGGCGGCGCTCTTCTCGCTCACGGTCTGGCTGCTGCACGCGCGCCACTTCAAGACCGGTACGGCACAGCAGCTCGTCCTGCCGGTCTCGGCGGCGGCGGTGGCGGCCTGTACGTTCGCGGGGGCCTGGGCGGTGCTCGCCGCGGGGCTGGTGGCGGCGGTGACCGTGGCGGTCGGAGTGACTCTCTCCGAACGGCCAACCTCCCTCTCCTCTCGTGCGCGTGGTACGGATGGGGGTCATGGCAACCAATGACGCGCTGACCGATGTGGCCGGGCTGCGGGTGGGACATGCGCGGGTCGCCGGGAACCGGGCGCTCACCGGCACCACGGTCGTCCTCGCCCCGGAGGGCGGGGTGGTCGCCGCCGTCGACGTACGGGGCGGCGGGCCGGCCACCCGGGAGACGGACGCCCTGGACCCGCGCAATATCGTCCAGCGCATCGATGCCGTCGTGCTGACGGGCGGCAGTGCGTACGGGCTCGATTCGGCCTCCGGCGTGGTGGCGTGGCTGGAGGAGCACGGTCGCGGCGTCCGCGTCGGCCCCGACCCCGCGCAGGTGGTGCCGGTCGTCCCGGCCGCGGGCATATTCGACCTGGGGCGGGGCGGCGACTGGGGGATCCGGCCGGACGCGGCGACGGGCCGTGCGGCGGTGGAGGCGGCGGCCGGGACGGAGAGCGGGGCACCGGTCGAGGAAGGCGGGGTGGGCGCCGGGACGGGCGCGCTCGTCGGGCAGCTCAAGGGCGGGGTCGGTACGGCGAGCACGGTCCTGGACTCCGGGGTCACCGTGGCCGCCCTGGTCGTGGCCAACGCGGCGGGCTCGGTGGTGGATCCGCTGACGGGCGTGCTGTACGGGCGCTACATCAACGGACGTACGGAATACCCGGCGCCCGAGGTCCATGAGGCGGCGCTGCGACGGCTGGCCGAACTGCGTGAGCAGAACGGTCCGGCGCCGCTCAACACCACACTCGCCGTGGTCGCCACCGATGCCGAACTCTCCCGCGCGCAGGCGCAGAAGCTCGCGGGGACGGCGCACGACGGCATCGCGCGCGCCGTCCGCCCTGTTCATCTGCTCAATGACGGGGATACTGTTTTCGCGCTCGCTTCGGGTGGCCTGGCCCTCCCGGGAGAGGATCCGCTCGCGCTGAACGAGGTACTGGCGGCCGGCGCGGATGTCGTGACCAGGGCAGTCGTGCGGGCCGTAGGCGCGGCGGAGAGTGTGGAGGGACCCGGTGGGACGTTCCCGTCGTACCGGGAGCTGTACGGGCCCGACGGAGGGGCGTGGACAACGAGTTGACGGGGGGCGCGCAGGAACTTCACGTACGCCCCCTGCGTTTTCCCAAACGTGGGACGCGATGTCAGCCCTAGGCGCTACGTTATGCAATCACCAAGTGACATGTGGCAACGGCCTGGAGACCCATCTTGAACGATCCCTACGAGACAACCGAGACGCACCTCGAGCGACTCCTGGGTCGGGCACTCAACTCCTTCGACCTGCCCGACGCATTGGTCGAGCGGCTCGACCGTGCGCTGGCGCACGCCAGTTCGCTGTGCTCCGCGCACCACAGTGCGGGGCTGCACCGCGAGACGTACCGGCACACCTATCTGCTGCCCGACGGCAGCGCGCTCACCCTCTGGGAGCTGGTGCACAACACCGGCCGGGACGGCGCGCGGCTGCACGAGCTGTACGGGGACGAATCCGAGGTGCGGCTCGCCGCCGCCCGGCTGTGCCGGCCCGGCAGTCCCGAGGCGCCTCGGCTCTCCAGCACGGAGCCGGGCGCACCGCCCTCCGCCGACGAGCCGCCCATGGACGATGTCGCGGCCGGACTGCTCGCGGAGCTGGAGTCCGAGCGTACGGCCGAGATCGACGCCCACCTCGCTCTGCTCCGGGGGCTGCGGGCCCTGCCACCGACCCCGCGGCACCGGATGTACTCCTCGGACAACTCCCCCGACCACGCCCGCAGAGTGCTGCGGCGGGCGGAGAACGCCGACCGGCCGGGAGAGGAGACCGCTCAGCTGTTGCGTACGGCGTTCGCGCACCACATCACCCAGGTCTTCGGCCGGCAGTACGAGGTCGAGGGCAAGGACGCGGGCTTCACGCTCTACGAGCACGCGTTCCTGCTGATGGACGGGAGCGAGACGAGCCTCTGGGAGGTGGAGCACACGGCGACACCGGACGGCCGCCACATGTGCGAGGTGTATCCGACGGAACGCACCGCGCGCGAAGCCATGGAGCTTCGCGCACAGGTTAGATGAGCCCAGGTGCGGTGACCTGCGGTGCGGTGGCCTGAGGTGCGATGACCCGAGGTGCGGTGATCGGACGTGAGGTGATCGGACGGCCGGTCAGGGGTGGCCGGGTGTACGGCCGCCCCTGACCGGGGGCACGAGTTCACGCCCGGAGCCGGTGCGGGGTCAGGCGGCGACCGGCACCTTGGCTTCCGTGCCCGCTCCCCCGGCCTCGGCCGGTCCGGCGGTTCCGCCCTGTTCCGCCGCGGGCGTCTTGCGGGCGCTCTTGAGGAGGATGACCAGTCCGGCGCTGACCCCTGTGCCCGCCACGATGGCGAGCAGGTAGAGGAACGGATTGCCGATCAGCGGGATCACGAAGATGCCGCCGTGAGGCGCCCGCAGGGTGCACTCGAAGAGCATGGACAGCGCGCCGGTGACCGCGCCACCCGCCATCGCCGAAGGGATCACCCGCAGCGGGTCGGCGGCGGCGAAGGGGATCGCGCCCTCGGTGATGAAGGAGGCGCCGAGTACCCACGCGGCCTTGCCGTTCTCCCGTTCGGTACGGGTGAACAGCTTGCCCCGTACGGTCGTGGCCAGCGCCATCGCGAGCGGCGGGACCATGCCCGCGGCCATCACGGCGGCCATGACCTTGAGGCTGCCCTCGTTGGGGTTGGCGAGGCCGCCGACCGCGAAGCCGTAGGCGACCTTGTTCAGCGGACCGCCCAGGTCGAAGCACATCATCAGGCCGAGAATGACGCCGAGGATGATCGCGTTGGCGCCGGAGAGGCCGGACAGCCAGTCGGTCAGCGCCTTCTGGAGTTCGGCGATGGGCTTGCCGACCACCAGGAACATCAGGAAGCCGACGATCGCCGAGGAGATCAGCGGGATCACGACGACCGGCATGATGCCGCGCAGTGTGGCGGGCACGTTCACCCGCTGGATGGCCATCACCGTGCCACCGGCGATCAGACCGGCGGCCAGGCCGCCGAGGAAGCCCGCGTTGATGGTGAGGGCGATGGAACCGCCGACGAAGCCGGGCACCAGGCCAGGACGGTCGGCCATTCCGTACGCGATGAAGCCCGCCAGGACGGGCACCAGGAAGCTGAACGCCACGCCGCCGATCTGGAACAGCAGCGCCGCCCAGCTGGTCTGGTCGGTCCAGACGAAGTGCTCGGCGACGGAGGGCGCCTTGTCGACGGTGTAGCCGCCGATGGCGAAGCCGAGGGCGATGAGGAGACCGCCGGCCGCCACGAAGGGGACCATGTAACTCACGCCGGACATCAGCCACTTGCGCAGCTTGGTGCCGTAGCCCTCGCCGGGCTCGCCGGCGGCGTCCACGGGGGTGGCGTGCGCGGCGGCGGTGGCCTCGCCGCGTTCGGCCTTGCCTCGTACCTCGGCGATCAGTTCGGCGGGCCGGTTGATGCCGGCCTTGACGCCGACGTCGACGGTGGGCTTCCCGGCGAACCGTTCCTTCTCCCGTACGGGCACGTCGTGCGCGAAGATCACGCCGTCGGCGGCGGCGATGACGGCGGGGTCGACCCGGTGGAATCCGGAGGAACCCTGCGGCTCGACGACGAGTTCGATGCCCGCGTCCTGCCCGGCCTGTTCCAGGGCTTCGGCGGCCATGTAGGTGTGCGCGATGCCGGTGGGACAGGAGGTGACGGCGACGATCCGGAAGACATGGCCGTCGTCGGCGGAGGAGTCGGGGGAAGAGCTCGTGGGAGCAGGGGTGGTGGGAGCGGGGGTGGTGGGGCTGCTGGTGGCAGCAGCGGCCGGTGCGGAGGCAGCCTCGGGAGTGGCCTCAGAGGCGGCCTCAGGAGTGGCCGGCGTGCTGGGAGCCCCAGCCACAGCCGCGGTCCCGGTCTCCGCCTCGGCTGCCGCCGACTCCTCGCCGCGGATCAGGGACGCGGCGGCGGTCGCGTCCGTCGCCGAGCGCAGGGCCGTCGTGAACTCCTCGTTCATCAGGCGGCGGGCCAGGGCCGAGAGGATCGTCAGGTGGGCGTCGTCCGCACCGGCCGGAGCCGCGATCAGGAAGATCAGGTCCGCCGGCCCGTCCGGGGCTCCGAAGTCGATGCCCTGCGGAGAGCGGCCGAAGGCCAGGGTCGGTTCGCTGACATGCGCGCTGCGGCAGTGCGGGATGCCGATACCGCCGTCGAGGCCGGTCGGCATCTGGGCCTCGCGCGCGGCCACGTCGGCCAGGAAGCCGTCCAGGTCGGTGACCCGGCCCAGGCTCACCATCCGTTCGGCCAGCGAGCGGGCCGCGGCTTCCTTCGTCTCGGCGGCCAGGTCGAGGTCGACCAGGTCCGCGGTGATCATGTCTGTCATCGCGGGCTCCTTTGCTCGCATATCGCGCGGGTCAGGTACGTGGACTGAGGGACGTGCGGGGAATCAGGGGATCCGGCGGGATCGCGGGAGGGAAGACTCATGGGGCGGGCTCCGTAAGGGGACGGTCCAGCGGAATGTCCTCGGTCACCGTGACCGCCGACGGGTCCAGATCCGCCGGTGACGGCATCACGCTGCCCGGCAGCTGAACGGCGGCCGCGCCGTGCGCGACGGCGGAGGCCAGCGCCTCAGGGCCCTCACCGCCCGCCGCGAGGAAGCCGGCCAGCGATGAATCGCCCGCACCGACGTTACTGCGTACGGTGGCGACCGCGGCGAATCCGAAGTACGTTCCGGCTTCCGAGACCAGCAGCTGGCCGTCGGCGCCGAGGCTGGCGAGGACGGCACCGGCGCCGTACGTCCGCAGCTCCTCCGCCGCCTTGACCGCGTCGCCCACCGTGGTGAGGGGGCGGCCGACGGCCTGGGCGAGCTCTTCGGCGTTCGGCTTGACGACGTCCGGCCGCTCCCGGAGGGCGGCCAGGAGCGAGGGCCCCGAGGTGTCCAGCGCGATCCTGGCCCCGGCGTGGTGGGCGCGGGCGACCAGCTCGGCGTACCAGGCGGCGTCGAGCCCGCGCGGGAGACTGCCGCAGCAGGCGATCCAGGAAGCGGAACCGGCGTGTGCGCGGATCGTGGAGAGAAGCGCCTCCGACTCGGCGGCGGTCAGCTCGGGCCCCGGTGCGTTGATCTTCGTCAGGGTGCCGTCGGGTTCGGCGAGCGCGATGTTGGAACGGGTCGCTCCCGCCACCGGCACCGGTGCCACCTCGATGCCCTGGCCCGCGAGCAGCTCGGCGACGAGCGCCCCGGGCGCCCCGCCCAGCGGCAGCACGGCGACCGTACTCCGGCCGTCCGCGGCGACGGCCCGCGAGACGTTGACGCCCTTGCCCCCGGGGTCCATGCGCTCGGCGGTGGCCCGCAGCACTTCGCCTCGGTCGAGGGCCGGGATCTCGTACGTACGGTCCAGACTCGGGTTCGGGGTGACGGTGAGGATCATGCGGAGCTCTCCTAAACACACAGCACTTCGGTGCCCGCGGCCTCGACCGCCGCGACATCCGAAGGGCTGAGCCCGCGGTCGGTGATGAGCAGATCGACATCGGCGAGAGAGCCGAAGCAGGCGAAATGCTCCTGGTCGTGCTTGGCCGAATCGGCGAGCAGCACCACGCGCCGGGCCGCGGCGATGACCGCGCGCTTCACGGCGGCCTCGGCGAGGTCCGGGGTGGTGAGACCGGCGTCCGGCGCGAAACCGTTGGTGCCGAGGAAGACGACATCGGCGCGGATCTCCCCGTACGCGCGCAGCGCCCAGGCATCGACGGCCGCGCGGGTACGGTGCCGTACCCGTCCGCCGACCAGATGGAGGTCGATGCCCGGGTGGTCGGCGAGGCGGGCCGCGACGGGCAGCGCGTGGGTGACGACGGTCAGCTCGCACTCCGGCGGAAGCGACGCCGCGAGCCGGCCGACGGTCGAGCCGGCGTCGAGGATCACGCTGCCGTCCTGCGGCAGCTCGGCGAGGGCCGCGTGCGCGATGCGGTCCTTCTCGTCGGCGGCGGTCGATTCACGCTCGGCGAGGTCGGGCTCGAAGTCGAGCCGCCCGGCCGGTATGGCCCCGCCATGCACACGCCGTACGAGCCCGGCCCTGTCCAGGGCCTTGAGGTCACGCCGTACGGTCTCGGCGGTGACCTGGAACTCCTCGGCCAGCGAGAGCACATCCACACGACCGCCCTCACGGGCGAGGCGCAGAATCTCCTGCTGCCGCTCTGGTGCGTACATGGGGATTTACGTCCGTTCCGTGCCCGAACCTGTGGTTTCGGCGACACGCTACGCCCAGATTTCCGGAAAGTAAACAGATTCGGGCGCGGAACAGACACAGTCGGGCATGCGTCGGCCCGGAAGGGCGCAAGCAGGCGCCGGCGAAGTGAACGGGCGGGTGAGTTTCCGCATCCTTGTTCCCTTCGAGGTCGTTGCGCAGGCCGACGCTTCGGCCCGTCAGGCCGGGCTCGACGAGGGAGTACGGATGCGACGACAGCGGGAACGGGAAGAGATTCGACGGGGCCGGCGGCTCGCTCTCGCGGTACTGGCAGCCGCGGTCGCCTCGGCGGCAGCGGCTCCCGCCATGACAGCGGACGCGAACGCGATCCCGGTGGGCCCCCTGGTGGCGAACGGGCCGAAGGGCAAGAACACCGGCTGGCACTCGTGGCGGCCGGCCGGGCCGGAGCACAACGAGGAGCTGCGGAGCGTCGCGGCCCGGGGGCCGGCCGACGCGTGGGCCGTCGGGTACCGCCAGTCCGCCGAAGCGCCCGGCGTCCGGGCCCCCGTCGCCGAGCACTTCGACGGGAAGGCATGGCGAGCGACGTCCGTGCCCGGTCACGCCGGGTCGGGGCAGCTCGACGCGGTGCTGCCGCTGTCCGCACGGGACGTCTGGGCCGTCGGGTCCTGGAACGATGCCCCGGCCTACAACGACCGTTCGCTCGCCGAGCACTTCGACGGAAAGGCATGGCGGGAAGTCCCGTTGCCGGAGGAGCCGGCGAACAGGTCGGCGTATCCGACCGGGCTCGCCGCCGTACGGCCCCACGACGTGTGGGCCGTCGGTTTCACCGCCGAGGAGCGCGTCGCCTCCCCGCGCCCGCTGGCCTACCGCTGGAACGGCCGCGTGTGGTCGTCCGTAGCCACTCCCGATACGGGAGGCGACGCCCTGTTGCAGAGCGCGGCCGCCGACGGCGCGGGAGGCGTGTGGGCCGTCGGTGTCGCGTACGACGCGGAGGGCGCGGGGCATCCGCTGACCGAACACTGGGACGGCAATGCCTGGAAGATCGTCGACGCGCCGCACACCGCCGGCCGGGGCGAGGAGCTCGAAAGTGTCGCCGTGATCGCCCCGGACGACATCTGGGCGGTCGGGGGCTCCGGCACACCCGACGGTGCCTCGGTCCCACTGGCCTTGCACTGGAACGGGCGTACGTGGACCTCCGTACCCGTACCCGTACCGCGAGTCGCCGCGGTGCTGCATTCGGTGAGCGCGGACAAGGAAGCGGGAACGGGCACTGACAAGGGAGCGGCAGCCGGAGCCGGAGCGAGAGCGGCAGCCGCAGTGGGAGCGGGCAGCGGAGTCTGGGCCGTAGGTGAGCAACAGGGCGTCGGCACACCGGCGTTCACGATGCGCTGGGACGGCAAGGTGTGGCGTACGGTGCCCGCCGCCACCGATCCGGCGGTGCGGGGCGGCTCGCTCTTCGACGTGGCCACGGTCCCGAACGCACGGCCCGGGGGCCCGAAGGCCTGGGCGGTCGGTTCGACACTGCCTCAGCTGAAGCCCTCGTGGCGCCCGGTCATCGAGGGGTACGGCCCGGCGCCCACAGCCTGAGCCGAGGAGCAGTGGGGAACAACGGGGAACAACGGGGAACAACGGGGAACGGCAAAGACCTCCGGCGGGCGGAGTCCGAAACTCCACCCGCCGGAGGTCTTTGCCGTGATCAACGCAATCCAGTGATCAGTGTGATCGCAGTCCGCGTGATCCCGGTCCGTAAGTGCTGACACACCTCACGAGCGACGCACTCAGGACCTGGCGTCAGCGGTTCTCGACGATGCCGCTGCCGTTGCCGTTGCCGTTGTCATTGGCACTGCCGTTGCCGTTGGCGTTGCCGTTCCCGGCAGCGCCTTGGCCGTTGCCGGCGGCTCCGCCGTCAGCTTCTCCGGCGGCTCCGCCGTCGGCACCCGCATCAGCGCCACCGTCGACACCGGCGTCAGCGCCACCATCGGCACCCGCGTCGGCTCCACCGTCAACACCGCCGTCGACACCCGCGTCGGCGCCACCATCGGCACCGGCGTCAGCGCCACCGTCCGCACCCGCGTCAGCCCCGCCGTCGGCGCCCGCGTCAGCGCCACCGTCCGCGCCCGCGTCGGCTCCGCCGTCGGCCGCGCCGCCGCCGGCACCACCGTCACCGATGGTGGCTCCGACCGCCTCCAGCGCGGTTGTCACCGGCTGGAAGAAGGTCTCGCCACCGGCGGTGCAGTCACCGCTGCCACCGGAGGTGAGGCCGATCGCGCTGCCGTCCGCGGTGAAGAGGGGGCCACCGCTGTCGCCCGGCTCCGCGCAGACGTCGGTCTGGATGAGCCCGGTGACCGTGCCTTCCGCGTAGTTGACCGTGGCGTCCAGGCCGGTGACCGCACCGTCGTTCAGTCCGGTGGTGCTGCCCATACGGATGACGTCCTGGCCCACCGTGGCCTCGGCCGCCGCCGTGATCTCCACGACCTGTCCGTCACCGGTGTTGACCGTGCTCGTGGCCTCGGTGGCCGCGTCGTCGTAGGTGGCGAGCGCGAAGTCACCGTCCCCCGGGAACGTCGCGTCCTGCACCGTGGCGATCGGCGCACCGTCCTGGGCGTCCGACCATGCCTCGGCGGCGACACCGCAGTGGCCGGCCGTGAGGAAGCCGGGAGCACCGTCCGCCGTGGTCACGTTGAAGCCGAGTGAACAGCGCGCACCGCCACCGAAGATGGCGTCACCGCCTTCGACGAACGGCTTGAACTCACCGGCGGACTTCTTGATACGGGCCACGTCCGTGCCGAGCGACTTGACGGTGGACTGGATCTGGTCCCAGTTCTCGCCGGTCACCGTGCTGTCCGCCGTGACCTGGATCTGGTTGGTCTTGGGGTCGACGGCCCAGGCGGTACCCGGGATGGTGGCCTGCTGCTTCAACGTCTGCGAAGCCGACTTCAGTTGAGCCGTGCTGTTCTTGACGTTTCTTACGACGGCCCCGGCCTTTTTGACCTCGAGGTTCACATCGCCGCTGTTACCGACAACATTGATAACGAGCTGTTGGTTGCCCTTGTCGTAGTACGAGCCGGCGAATGCCTCGCCCAATTGAGAGGCGAGTTGCGAGGCGAGATCCCCCGCGGATGCCGCGTTCAGCGTTTTGGGCTGTGGATCGGGTGTGTCCTGCGATGCGTTCGCGTTCGGCAGCAGAATCGCTGCCGCCGCGACGGCGGCGGCGCCGCCCCCGGCGAATATGATCTTTCGCTTGGGTATGCGCTTGTGGCTCAACTCAATACCTCCTGTGGGGGACGGAGTCCGCTCGCCGGCAGCAGACGAAAACGCTTCGGCCCTTCATACGCAGGGGGCGTGAGTTGTGTTCAGCATGACTTTCCATCAAAACGCTTTGTGGCGATTCGACTTGTCACGCCGAACCCATGACGGCGGCCTCCACCTCGGCCTCCGGCCCGGCCGCCGCCTCGGTCTCCGCCGCCTGCGGCCTCGGCCGGGCCGGCAGCGCGAACATCACCGCGAAGATCACGACGAGCACCGCGACCACCCACCACAGCGCGTTCTGGAATCCGTCGGCGAAGGCCTCTCCCGCCGCGCCCGCCGCCCCCGGCCCGGCCCCGGCCATCCGGTCGTCGACCACCCCGAAGAACACCACCGACACCAGCCCGAGCCCCAGCGCCGTACCCATCTGCTGCGTGGTGCTGATGAGGCCGGACGCCGAGCCCGAGTGCTCACGCGGGACATCCGACAGCACCGCGTCCGTCAGCGGCGCCACGATCAGGCCCATCCCGAGGCCCATGACCACCAGCGGCAGCGCCATCTGCCACGGCTGGATCTCCAGCCCGTACCGTCCGGCCTCCCAGATGTAGAGCAGCAGCCCCGCGGCCATCGTGAGCGCGCCCGTCTGGAGCACCTTCCGGCCGAAGCGCGGCACCAGCTTCTGTACGGACAGTCCGGCCGCCAGCGACACCGCGATCGAGAACGGCACTCCCGTCAGCCCCGCCCGCAGCGGTTCCCAGCCGAGACCGAGCTGCATGTACAGCGTCCAGACCAGGAAGAAGACGCCCATCGCGACACCGAAGACCAGGTGTACGGCGATGCCCGCCGCGAAGCTCCGTACCTTGAACAGCGACAGCTCGACCAGCGGCGACCCGTCCTTGCGCGTCTTCCTCTTCTCGTACGCCACGAAGCCCGCCAGCACGCCCACGCTGCCGGCCATACACACGCTGCCCCAGACCGGCCAGCCCAGTTCACGGCCGCGCGTGAGCGGATAGATCAGCATCAGCAGCGCCGCCGTCACCAGCACCACGCCCACCAGATCGAGGCGGAGCGCCTTCGGGGCCCTGGACTCGGTGATGAACTTCCGGCCGAGCAGCACACCCGCGAGCCCGACCGGGAGGTTGATCAGGAAGATCGGCCGCCATTCGAGGCCCGCGATGTTCCACTGCGTGAGCAGCGCGCCGAGCAGCGGCCCGGTGACGGCGCCGAGACCGATGATCGCGCCGAACATCCCGAAGACCTTGCCGCGTTCGTGCGCCGGGAAGGTGACATGGATGATCGCCAGCACCTGGGGCACCATCATCGCGGCCATCGCGCCCTGGAGCAGCCGGGATCCGACCAGCATCTCCGGGCTCGCGGCGAAGCCGCAGAGCGCGGAGGCGACCGTAAAACCGGTGATCCCGATCAGGAAGAGCCGCTTGCGGCCGTATATGTCACCGAGCCGGCCACCCGTGATCAGCCCGGCGGCGAAGGCGAGAGCGTATCCGGCGGTGATCCACTGGATCGCTCCGAAGGAGGCCCCCAGGTCCCGCTCGATGCTCGGGATGGCGATGTTGACGATGGTGACGTCGACCAGGTCCATGAACGCGGCGGTCATGACGACGGCCAGCGCCAGCCAGCGCCGACGGTCACCGGAGGCGACGTCGGCGGCCGCCGAGGCCTCGGATGAAGCCTCGGAAGCGGACGGCTCCGGTACGGACCCGGAAGGCGCGGAAGGCAGGGAGGATCCGGCGGAAGACCCGGACGGTACGGCAGCCGAAGTAGCCGTACCCGGTACGGCGGGGGAAGTGCTCATGGGGAACAAGCTAGGAGCCGTCTAGGACAGGACATGTCCTAGTGGGCGCGCACCATGGTCCCCATGACCGATACCCCGGGACGGCTCCTCAGTCTGCTCTCCCTCCTCCAGACCCCGCGCGAGTGGCCGGGCCGCGAGCTGGCCGAGCGGCTCGACGTCAGTCCGCGCACCATCCGCCGCGACATCGACCGGCTACGCGACCTCGGTTACCCCGTGGAGGCCACCATGGGCGCGGTCGGCGGCTACCGTCTGGTCGCCGGAACCGCCATGCCTCCGCTGCTCCTGGACGACGAGGAGGCCGTCGCCATCGCGGTCGGGCTGCGGGCCGGGGCGGGCCATGTCATCGAGGGCGTCGAGGAGGCCTCCGTACGCGCGCTGACCAAGCTGGAGCAGGTGCTGCCGTCCCGGCTGCGGCACCGGGTCGCCACCCTCCAGGCCGCGACCATTCCGCTCACGCGCGGCGACGGCGCGACGGTCGATCCGCGCACCCTGACGGTGATGGCCGCCGCCGTCACGGGCACCGAGCGGCTGCGCTTCGACTACCGCTCCGGCGACGGTACGGAGACGAAGCGGCAGGCCGAGCCGTACCGCCTGGTCTCCACCGGCTGGCGCTGGTACCTGGTGGCGTACGACCTGGGGCGCGAGGACTGGCGTACGTTCCGCGTCGACCGGGTCAGCGAGCCGTTCGCCACCGGCGCCCGGTTCACCCCGCGCGCCCTGCCGACCGGGGACGCGGCGGAGTTCCTGAGCCGGTCCATGTCCCGGATGCAGCCCCGGACGGAGGTGGAGGTGAGCTTCGCGGCCCCCGCCGAGTTCGTGGCGGCGCGGCTGCCCGCCGCGCTCGGAGCGCCGGTCCCGGCCGGGACCCACTCGTGTCGCCTGCGCGCCACGGTGAGTGATTCGCTGGAGTGGGTGGCGCTCCGACTGGCGCTGGTGGACTGCGAGTTCACCGTCCACCAGCCGGTCCAGCTGACGGAGTACCTGCACGACCTGGGGGCCAGACTCACCCGCGCGGCCACCGCCACCGGCCCGGCGCCGACCGACGACGGGCCGACCGACGACGGGCCGACCGACGACGGAGAGAGCGGAACCGGTGCCGGACAGGGGTGAGCCCCGGCACCTGGGGGGGGTTGGTGCCGGGGCTCGTCTTGGGGGCCGACGAATCGGCCGGTTCGCACGAAGAGACAGTACGAGTAAGGGGGACACTACGGCTACCGGACGGCGACGTCACGCCGCCGCGTCGAGAAACGTCACGCGGCCGCGTCGAACCCTGTATCGCGCGCCATCTTCTTCAGCTCCAGGAGAGCGTGCTTCTCGATCTGCCGGATGCGCTCACGCGTGAGGCCGTGCTGCTTGCCGACCTCGGTCAGCGTCCGCTCACGGCCGTCGTCGATGCCGTACCGCATCTTGATGATCGAGGCCGTGCGCTGGTCGAGCTTGCCGATCAGATCCTCCAGCTCCTCGCTGCGCAGCAGCGTGAGGACGGACTGCTCGGGCGACACGGCCGAGGTGTCCTCCAGCAGGTCACCGAACTGCGTGTCTCCGTCATCGTCCACCGACATGTTCAGACTGACCGGGTCACGGGCCCAGTCGAGCACGTCGTTGATCCGCGCCGGATTCGACCCCAGCTCGGCGGCGACCTCGGCGGGCTCGGGGTCACGGCCGTGCTCACGGTTGAACTCGCGCTGCACACGGCGGATCCTGCCCAGCTCCTCCACCAGGTGGACGGGCAGCCGGATCGTACGGGACTGGTCCGCTATGGAGCGCGTGATGGCCTGCCGGATCCACCACGTCGCGTACGTGGAGAACTTGAAGCCCTTGGCGTAGTCGAACTTCTCGACCGCGCGCACCAGGCCGGCGTTGCCCTCCTGTATCAGGTCCAGCAGCGGCAGGCCGCTGCGCGGGTAGCGCCGCGCCACCGCCACCACCAGGCGGAGGTTCGAGCGGATGAAGACGTCCTTCGCGCGCTCGGCCTCGGCGAAGAGCGCTTCGAGCTCCTCCGTCGAAGCCCCGGCGCCCTTGCTCTCCACCCCTCCGTCGAGGATCTGCCGGGCGTACACACCGGCCTCGATGGTCTGGGACAGCTCGACTTCCTTGGCGGCGTCGAGCAGCGGTGTACGCGCGATCTCGTCGAGGTACATGCCGACCAGGTCGCGGTCGGCGATCTCCCCGCCTACGGCGCGAACACTGCTTGCCGCTTTCGTCCCGCCGGAAGCGCCGGGGGCGGTACGACGGGCGACGGCACGGGTTGCCATGCGAGCTCCCTTACTGAACTGAGTAGGTCGCGACACCCTCCCGGGTGCCCTGCATCCGTTGGAAACAACGACTGGAATCCGGACAGAATTCCCATGCCGTACATGGATTTTCTGATCATGCAGTACCCTGTGCCGCCAAACCGGGGAGGACAGATGCCGCAGCAGCAGACAGAAGTGCAGGTCAGGGCGGGGCAGGAGGCCGATCTCGACCGACTCACGGACATCTACAACCACTACATCCATGAGACGGCCATCACGTTCGACACCATCGCCTTCACCCCCGAGGAACGCCTGCCCTGGCTGCGTTCTCATCCTGTAGACGGCCCGCACAGACTTTTGGTTGCTGAGGATGTCCCGTCTGCCCGGATTCTCGGGTACGTAACCAGCAGCCCCTTCCGGCCGAAGCCCGCGTACTCGACGTCGGTCGAGGTGACCGTCTACTGCGCGCCGGACGCCGTGGGGCGCGGCATCGGCACCCTGCTCTACGAGGCACTCTTCGAGGCGCTGAAGAGCGAGGACCTGCACCGCGCGTACGCGGGCATCGCCCAGCCGAACGAGGCCTCGACCCGGCTGCACACCCGTCTGGGCTTCCGCCACATCGGGACGTACGAGGAGGTCGGCCGGAAATTCGGGCGCTACTGGGACGTGGCCTGGTACGAGAGGGAACTGGGCTAGAGGGAGCTGGGCCAGGGGCAGCCGGGCGCGAGAGCCCTTGAGCCGGGAGGGGCCGGGGGAACCGGGAGGAGCCGGCTCAAGAGGCGCTCAGCCGAACTGCACCGACCTCTTCGCCAGCCCCAGCCAGAAGCCGTCGATGACGCTCCGGGCGCTGCCCAGCTCCCCCTCCGAGGCGCCCAGCGTCACGAACAGCGGGGCGAAGTGCTCGGTACGGGGGTGGGCCAGGCGGCCGACCGGGGACTTCTCCTCGAAGTCGAGCAGCGCGTCGATGTCCTGCGCCAGCAGCGCCCGCGCACCCCAGTCGTCGAACTCGGCCGACCAGCCGGGCACGCCACCGCCCGGGTGCCGCAGCGCGGCCAGGTTGTGGGTGAAGAAGCCACTGCCGACGATCAGTACGCCCTCGTCCCGCAGCGGCGCCAGCCTGCGGCCGACCTCCAGCAGCCTCTGCGGTTCGAGCGTGGGCAGGGAGACCTGGAGTACCGGGACATCGGCGTCCGGGAACATCTCCACCAGCGGCACATACGCCCCGTGGTCGAGGCCACGGTCCGGGACGTCCTGCACGGGCATGCCGGGGACCCGCAGCAACTTCCGTACGGATGCGGCGAGTTCCGGCGCGCCCGGGGCGGCGTACCGTACGTCGTAGTAGTGCTCGGGAAAGCCCCAGAAGTCGTACACAAGCGGTACGGTGCGGGTCGCCCCGAGCGCGAGCGGAGCCTCTTCCCAATGCGCGGAGACCACCAGGATCGCCGTGGGGCGCGGCAGCGTCGCCGACCAGGCGGCCAGCTCGCCGGGCCAGACCGGATCGTCGGCCAGCGGCGGGGCACCGTGGGAGAGGTAGAGGGCGGGCATGCGCTCCGCGACGGCATTCATGGCGACTCCCGGTCTGTGCGTACTCGGACGCCCACTCGGCATCCACCCGAGCCTGAACTTGAACCCTCAAGCATTCAGTTGTTACAAGAGTAACCACACCTAGTTTAACTTTCAAGAATGGGTACAGTGGAATACATGAATACGGCATCCACCGGCAGCGACGCCGGTACGGGCGGGGAGCCGCGCTGGCTCAGCAGCGGCGAGCAGGACGTGTGGCAGGCCTATCTTCAGGCCACCACCCTCCTGGAAGACCATCTCGACCGGCAGTTGCAGCGCGACGCCGGGATGCCGCACATCTACTACGCCCTCCTCGTCCACCTCGCACAGGCTCCCCGGCGCCGCCTGCGGATGACTCAGCTGGCCAAGGACGCCAAGATCACCAGATCGAGGCTCTCCCACGCGATCGCCCGGCTCGAACAGCACGGCTGGGTACAGCGCGAGGACTGCCCCTCCGACAAGCGCGGCCAGAACGCGTTCCTGACGGACCTCGGCAACGATGTGCTGAAGCGGTCAGCGCCGGGGCATGTCGCCGCGGTACGTCAGGCGATCTTCGACCGGCTCAGCCCGGAGCAGGTGGACCAGCTCGGGGAGATCATGCGGGTGATGGCCGAGGGGCTCCAGCCGGAGGGTACGGGCGCGGACCTGCCGTGGCGGCGCTGAGGCGTTGTCCGGTCAGGCATCTCCGGCGGTCAGGCGTCCAGTGCCTCCGTCCGGTGTCCAGGGGGCCGGCATCCAGCGGTCCGGCGTCCATCGTCAGGCACCCAGCTGTCCGGCATCCAGCGGGGACAGGGGCCCCAACCCCCCACGGGTTGAAGCCCCCAAGTCCCTGCCACATGGTCAGCCGATCAGCGTGAGCCCATGAGCGTGAGCCGGTGCACGTGAGCCGATGAGCTGAGCGGCGCCCCGTCACCCGGCCACCCGCTCACATGGCCCCCCGGCCACCCGGTCGCCCTCAGTGCATCGCGACCGGCATCCTGACCTCGTTCTCGGCGTCCCCCGCGCCCTCCGTACCGGCACCCGACGAGGCACCGGGACGGCCCGTGTTGATGAAGGTCACCGCGATCGTGGCGGCGACGGCCAGGATGCCGACCGCCCACCAGATGGCGCTGGAGAAACCCGCCACCATCGCCCGCAGCTCCAGCAGCCGGCTGTCGCCGGTGGTCGCCGTGTGCGCCGTGACGTACGCCGTCGTGGCAGAGGCCGCGATGGTGTTCAGCAGCGCCGTACCGATCGCGCCGCCGACCTGCTGCGAGGTGTTCACCATCGCCGAGGCGACGCCCGCGTCCCTCGGTTCGATGCCGTGCGTGGCGAGCGACATGGCCGGCATGAACGCCGTACCCATCCCGAGGCCCAGCAGCAGCTGCCCCGGCAGGATCACGCCCGTGTACGAGGAACCGATCTCCAGCTGCGTCAGCAGCAGCATGCCGACAGCGGCGACCAGGAAGCCGGGGCCCATCAGCAGCCTCGGCGGCACCCGCGTCATCAGCCGGGCGCCGATCTGGGTCGAGCCCGTGATCATGCCCGCGATCATCGGGAGGAAGGCGAAGCCGGTCTTGACCGGCGAGTAGCCCTTCACGACCTGGAGGTAGTACGTCAGGAAGAGGAAGAGACCGAACATCGCGATGATGGCGAGACCCAGGGAGAGGTAGACACCACCGCGGTTCCGGTCGGCCACCACACGCAGCGGCAGCAGCGGGTGCGCGACCCGCGACTCGACGACGACGAACGAGAACAGCAGGAGCGCGGCGCCGACGAAGAGCGAGATCGTCATCGCGTCGGACCAGCCGTCGGTCTCGGCGCGAGTGAAGCCGTACACCAGCGACACCAGACCCAGCGTGGACAGCACGACACCGGGGATGTCCAGCGGGGACCGGTTACGGCCGTCCGCCGGCTCGCTGATCACGGAGTACGCGCCCAGCGCGGCGACGATCGCGAAGGGGATGTTGACGAAGAACGTCCAGCGCCAGTCCAGGTACTCGGTGAGGAACCCGCCGAGGATCAGGCCCACGGCGCCACCGCCACCGGCGATCGCCCCGTAGATGCCGAAGGCCTTGGCCCGCTCCTTGGCGTCGGTGAACATCACCGCGAGCAGCGACAGCGCGGCCGGCGCGAGCAGCGCGCCGAAGGCGCCCTGGAGCGCCCGGGAGCCGAGCAGCATCGCCTCACTGGTGGCGGCGCCACCGACGGCGGAGGCGGCGGCGAAGCCGAGCAGACCGACGACGAAGGTGCGCTTGCGCCCCCAGAGGTCGGCGATACGTCCGCCGAACAGCAGCAGTCCACCGAACGCGAGGGCGTAGGCGGTGATGACCCACTGCTTGTTGCCGTCCGATATGCCCAGGTCGTGCTGGGCGGAGGGCAACGCGATATTCACGATGGTCGCGTCGAGTACGACCATCAGCTGCGCCAGGGCGATGAACACCAGCGCTTTCCAGCGGCTGGGGTCGGCGAGCGCGGCGCCCGCCGGGTCGGGGAGCCGCTTTTCGGCTGTTTTTGACATGGAGGTATCCACCTAGGGGTGCGGAAAGGCTGAAACGGACGTGTATGACGCCCGAAGGGACACGCGACACTGCGCGTCCTGCGAGGTCATGGAGTCGCCGGGGTCACCTGATGACCGAACGGCGAAATGAAAGGAAGTGAAGTAAGCGAAGGAAGCGAGGGAGACGAGGGCGGGGTCGACGGGTTATCGGGGCCGCCCCGGTGGTTCATGGTTCAGGGCGCGTCACGGAGCGGGGCGGCGCAGATCCTCCAGGGTCGCGGCCGAGCCGGTCAGTTCGGACCGGGCCGGAGCCTCCAGGCCGTCCAGGAACAGCTGGAGGTGCCGGTGGATGAACCGGTCCATGTTCACGCAGCCGGTGCCGGGCAGCGGGCGGGTGAGCTGGGACAGCGCGACCATCAGATCGCCGACGGCGACGTCCGTACGCAACCGTCCCGCCTGCCGCGCCCGCTCCATCAGCCTCTCGACGGCCTCTTCGAGGCGGCCTCGTTCGGCGTCCAGGTCGGGGCGGTCCTTGTCGAACGTGCCGGAAAGCAGCGGACAGAGCGCCCCGATCCGCTCGTCCGCCGCCGTGTGGACGAAGCGGCGCAGCGCGTCGAACGCGTCGGACTCCTCGCCCCTTTCGGCTTTTCCGGCTTCCTCGGCGGCGATGCTCTCCGCCGCGTCGGCCGCGCGGACCATGACGGAGAGCACGACGGCGTGGGCGAGGGCGTGCCGGTCGGGGAAGTGCCGGTAGAGCGTGGCGTTGCCGATGCCCGCCCGGCGGGCGATCTCGTCGAGCGGGGCCTCGACCCCGTACTCCACGAACATCTCGCGGGCCGCCGTCACGATCCGCTCCCGGTTGCGCAGAGCGTCCGCGCGCGGGCGGGGCACACGGCGCGCCACGGACGCCACCGATACGGCGGCGGTAGCGGCAATGGCGGCGGTGGCAGCGGCGGTCACGTCAGGCCCTTCCCTCTGTTCGTTCTGCTGGTCCTGCTGATCCTGCTCATCCTGTGTACAAACCGTTCAACCTGTTCGGCCTGTCCGGCCTGTTCAGCGTGTTCAGCGTGTTCGCTCAAGCGGGGATCATCTCCCCGTTTTTCAGCGACACACGTGCAAACGGGGAAGCTGTCCCCGGTTATTTCGCGCGCCTACGTGACCTGGGACACATACACACCGCCGGAGCAGAAACCCACGATCGGCGCACCCAGCGAGCGCCGACACGCCGACCGACGGAGGGTGATCGAACGGAGAGCAGTCCGGACGGCGACTGCCGGTGGACCCTAAGGCGACCGCATGCAGCAGAGGCGTCAGATACGCATATCCGGCGGTGGTGCCGGTGGTGCGGGAAGCAACGAAAGCGACGGAAGCAGCGGAAACGCTGGAAACGCCGAGGTCGGCAAGGGCAGAGGGGAAGCAAGGAGTGGCAAGGTCCGCGGCGACCCCGACCGCCACACCGGTTCCCTGCGGCTCGGCGCGCTCGCCGGTCTCGCGGCGCTCACCCTCGCCGCACTGACCACCGCGAGTTCGACCCTCTCCGCCCCCACCCGTGCCTCCGCCGGGTCGGTGGCCGCCACCGGGGAGTCCTCCCTCGTGCCGTGCCGCATCGCCACCACCTCGGTGGTGCAGATGTCGGAGGGACTGCCCACCCCGTCCGGCTACTCCCGCTCCACGGGCAGGGTCCGCGCCCTCAACCTCATGATCGACTTTCCCGACGCGCCGGGCCCCGGCAAGGCGCTCGACCGGCTCGCGGAGTTCTTCCCGAAGACGTCGGAGTGGTTCAGGACCAGTTCGTACGGACGGCTCGACTACCACCCCGAGGCCCCGCTGACGAACTGGCTGCGGATGCCGCTGCCGTTCAAGGAGTACGGGATAGACCGCGGGGCACCGTACGAACCGGGCTACCGGCAGCTGGTCGAGGACATCGTGACCGCCGCCGACCCGAAGGTGGACTTCAGCGCGTACGACCTGGTCAACATCCTGGTCACGCCGAACGCCGGCCCCTCGGCGCTGGACACCGTTCTGTCCGTCACCTTCTCCGGCAACCCGGACGCCCCGCAGGCGGACGGCGTCCCGCTCGCCAACACGTCCTTCGTCTACAGCCGCCAGGACGACGGCTCGGGATCGTACGCCGACACCGGTTACCGCGTGCTGCCGCACGAGAACGGCCATGTCTTCGGCCTCCCCGACCTCTACACGCCGGAGGGCGGCGGCACGGTCGGACACTGGGACATCATGTCCGAGGACTGGGGCGCCAACAACGATCTGCTGGGCTGGCACAAGTGGAAGCTCGGCTGGCTGGACGACGAGCAGATCAGCTGCGCGTCAGCGCCGGGGGTCAGCGAGTACCTGCTGGGTCCGCTGGCGACGTCGGGCGGGCCGAAGCTGACCTTCGTACCGGTCTCCAAGGAGTCCGGTTACGCGGTGGAGGTCCGGACGCGGGCCGGCAACGACGAGGCGGTGTGCGAGCCGGGCGTCCTCATCTACCGCGTGGACTCCGGCATCGACACCGGGCGCGGCCCGGTCACCGTCTCGGACAGCACGAAGAACAGCGGTGGCTGCTCGCGGCGGGCCAATGTGCACGCGGAGCTGTCGGACGCGCCGTACCTGCCGGGGCAGTCCTTCGTCGACGAGGACAACGACATCCGGATCTCGGTGGTGTCGCGGGAGCCGGACGGGAATTTCAAGGTACGGGTGACGCGGTCCTGAGGGGCTTGTGCTGGAGGGCTCGCACTGGAGGGCTTGCGCTGGCTTGGCTGGAGGGCCTGCGCTGGAGGGCTTGTGCCTCAGGCGTTCTCGTCATGGTCCGCGTGGACGAACTCCCGTACCGGGTCACGCAGTTCACGCTTGAGGATCTTGCCGACCCGGTTACGGGGCAGAGGCTCCTCCCGTACGAGCACATGGGCCGGCACCTTGAACGCGGCCAGACGGCCGGCGACATGCGCGCGCAGTTCCTCGGTGTCCGTCCGGGCCCCCGGCCCGAGCCGCACCACCGCCACGACCTCCTCGCCCAGCACGGGGTGCGGGACACCGAGCACGGCGGCGTCGGTGACGTCGGGATGGTCGTGGAGTACGGCTTCGACCTCCACGCAGTACACGTTCTCGCCGCCGCGGACGATCATGTCCTTGATCCGGTCCACGATGCTGACGCGCCCGTCCTGGACGGTCGCGAGGTCGCCCGTCCTGAACCAGCCGTCGGGTGAGAAGGCCTCGGCGGTGGCCGCTTCGTCCTGCCAGTAGCCGCGTACGAGGGACTGGCCGCGCAGCCACAGTTCGCCGACCCCGTCCTTCTCGCCCGCAACGCCCAACTCACCCGCGACGATCCGTACTTCGGTGGTGGGAGTCGGCCGTCCCACACTGCCGGGGAACCGCCGGTACTCGGCACCGAAGGTGGCGAGCACGCCGCCGGACGTCTCCGTCAGGCCGTAGCCGTTGCGGGGCTCGACGCGGTCGCCGTAGCGGGCGGTGAGCCGGCCGACGAGGTCGGGCGGGGCGGCGGCTCCGCCGGTGTTGAGCTTGGTGAGGGTACGCAGCGGGTCGGCGCCGGGCGTCGCGGCCTCCTCCTCCGCCGCCGCGTCGAGGAACTGGAGCGCGGTGGCCGGGACGCCCGCGTAGTGCGTCACCCGGTGGAGCCGGACCAGTTCCAGGGCCTGTCGCGCGTCCCACTTGTGCATCAGGACGAGGGTGCCGCCGACGGCCATCGTCGCGTAGAGGCTGGTGAAGGCCGCCACATGGAAGAAGGGGAAGGTCATCAGCGTGACGGGCGTGGGCCCCTGGCCGGGGATCTGCCCGAGCCCGAGGGCGGAGGCGGCGGCCTGGAACCGGGGGTTCATCGCCGCCCCGGCCTGGGCGAGGTGCGTGGCGACGGCGCCCTTGGGCCGCCCGGTCGTCCCGGACGTGTAGAAGATGGTGGCGTCGTCCTCGGCCCGTACCTCGACGTCGGGCGGTGCGACGGCCGGGCCGGGCGCGGGCAGGTCCTCGTACCGCTCGGTCCGCTCACCGACCTCGCCGTCGTGATGGAAGACGACGGTCCGCGCCCGCTCGCGCCCGGCCCAGCGCGCGACGCACGGCAGCCGCTCACCGTCCACGAGCAGCACACGCGGGGCGCAATTGTCGAGCGCGTACGTGAACTCGTCCTCGGTCCACCAGGCATTGAGCGGTACGGCGATCAGCCCGGCCAACTGGGCCGCCCAGAAGGCGATCTGCCACTCGGGATGGTTGCGCATGGCGATGACGGCGCGGTCGCCGGGGCGCAGTCCGTACGTGTCGGCGAAGCGGTTGGCGAGGGCGGAGGCGGCGGCGAAGAACTCCCCGTACGTCATGGTCCGCTCCCCGGCGATCAGGAACGGCCGGTCGCCGTACGCCCAGGTGACCTCGACGAACTCGCGCAGGGTGCGTGGGCCGTCGGCGTACATGAGCGAACCGTTCTCGGCCCGTACGACGGCGAAGGGCGCCCCGGGCGCGGTCAGGACCGCCTCGGCGGGATCGGTGTACGACACGGACACGGGCACCTCTCCACGCGCTGGCTCAGTACGCTGCGACGCTACTCCGCCGATGCGGTCCGGTCGACCTCCCCCTCGCCCCGGACCGTGCCCGCGGCCGGGTCGTACCTGAGGAGTACGGCCTGGATCCCGCGCGGGTATGGCCGTACCCCCTCCCGTGTACGGCCGTGACTGGTCCGGCGGGGCCCCGTCACCGTCAGGTTGCCTTCCGGGGCACCGTCAGGTTGCCTTTCCGGGACACCGTCAGGTTGCCTTCCGGCCGTCGAGCGTCTCGCGCAGGATGTCCGCGTGCCCGGCGTGCTGTGCGGTCTCGGCGATGACGTGCATCAGCACCCGGCGCACGCTGTACACCGCTCCCGGCTCGTTCCAGGGCGCCTCCGGCAGCGGGTGTGTCGCCGACAGGTCGGGCACGGCGGCGACGATCTCCTCGCTCCGGGCGGCCACCTCCTCGTAGCGGGCGATGATCCCGGCCGTCGTCTCGCCGGGCTGCATCCGGAAGTTGTTCTGGTGGTCGATCGCCCACTGCGGGAACTCGCGTGCCGTACCGGCCACGACTTCGTCCCAGGTCACACCGTCCGGCAGGGCGAAGCTCATCGCCGAGGGGCCGTCGACCGCGAAGCGCAGCCATCCTTCCTCGACAGCCGTGACGTGCTTGATCAGCCCGCCCAGGCACAGCGCGCTGACCGTCGGAGTCTCACCGACCTGCTCGTCGCTGAGCCCGCGGACCGTGTTGATCAGGGTGGATCGCGTGGTCGCGAGCTGGGCGAGCAGGTCGGCCCGCTCGGCGTCGAGAGGCGAGTGTTGCGTGGTCGAGGGGGGCGTGGTCGAGGAAGGCGTGGTCGAGGGGGTCATGGCGATCGGGCCCTTTCGGTCGTTCTTGCTGTGGTCCGGCAGACGTTGGTGTCCGGCTCGCTGCTGTCCGGCTTGCTGCTGTCCGGCGCAAGTCGACCTTCCCAGAGGAAGCGGTCAGGATGTGGCCGCTTCTCCGGGGCACCATGGAGCCATGCCAAAAACCTCAGCGCGGCTGCTGTCGCTGCTCTCGCTGCTCCAGGCGCGCCGGGACTGGCCCGGGGCACTCCTGGCCGAGCGGCTGGAGATCAGCCCGCGCACCGTGCGCCGTGATGTCGACCGCCTGCGCGAACTCGGCTATCCCATCGTGGCCGTCAAGGGGCCCGACGGTGGGTACCGGCTCGACGCCGGCGCGGAGCTGCCCCCGTTGCTCTTCGACGACGAGCAGGCCGTCGCCCTCGCCGTCGCACTCCAGATCGCCACGACCACGGGCGCCGGCATCGGCATCGAGGAGGCCGCGGCCCGCGCGCTGAACACCATCCGGCAGGTCATGCCCGCACGGCTGCGCCACCGTATCGACACCCTCCAGGTCACCGCCGTCCAGTTGCCCGCGACCCGGCCGAACCCACAGGTCGACAGCAGCGTGCTCATGGCACTCAGCGCCGCCGTCCACGCCCGCGAGGTGCTGCGCTTCGACTACACCCGCGCGTTCCCACCGGCCGCCGCCGACGACGACCGCGCCGAACCCCCTCCCCCTCCCCTTCCGCGCCGGGTGCAGCCGCACCACCTCGTCACCTGGGGTGGGCGCTGGTACCTCGTCGCCTGGGACCTCGACCGCGAGGACTGGCGTATCTTCCGGGCGGACCGGATCACCCCGCGTACGCCCACGGGTCCCCGCTTCACCCCGCGCGACCTGCCCGGAGGTGACGTGGCCACCTTCGTGGCCGCCAAGTTCCGGGGCTCCGACGGCTCCGACAGCTCCGGCGACTGGCCCTGCCGTGGCGAGGTGATCCTCGATCTGCCCGCCGCCGTCGTGTCCCACTACTCCCGCGACGGAGTCGTCGAGGAACTCGGCCCGAATCGCTGCCGGCTCAGCCTGGGCTCCTGGTCATGGCCCGGCCTGGCCGCCGCCCTCGGCAAGTTCGACGCCGACATCGAGGTCGTCGGCCCAGCCGAGCTCAAGGACGCCTTCGCGCACTTGGCCCGCCGCTACGCCAACGCCGCGACCGACGCACCCGACCCATCCGACGCACCCGCTACGGGGGGCACCACGCTCTCCCCCGACGGCCGTTGACAAAGCGGAACACTGTTCCGTACGTTAAACGGAACAAGGATCCGCTTCCGTCTCGGCCGAGACGGACACTCCTGACCGCCTCACCCGCCGCCGACCGAATGAGACCGGCGACAGGGGCCATGGAACGTAAAATCGAACGGACATACGCATCATGAGTGAATCGACATACGCGGCCGACACCTTCGGCTCGCCCACTCCAGTCCTCTCGGTCAGTCCGGTAGTGCTGCCGGCTCCCGGCCGAGCCGTGGACCTGGAGGTACGGGTCTCCGTACCCGTGACCGGGAGCGACCTGCCGGTCATCCTGCTCTCGCACGGCCAGGGCCACTCGAACAACCTCTCCTCGCTGAACGGCTACGCCCCCCTCGCCAACTTCTGGGCCGCGCACGGCTTTGCCGTGATCCAGCCCACCCATCTGAGCTCGACGACGCTGAGCCTGGCCGCCGACACCCCCGGGGCGCCTCTGTTCTGGCGATCGCGGGTCGAGGACATGACCCGCGTCCTCGACCAGCTCGACGTGATCGAGGCCGCCGTACCGCAGCTCCTCGGACGCCTGGACCACAGCAAGGTCGCCGTAGCGGGGCACTCGATGGGCGGGCACACCGCGAGCCTGCTGCTGGGAGCCCGGCTCACCGACCCGGACGACGGGACGGAAGTGAACCTGGCCGAGCCCCGCATCAAGGCGGGTGTACTGCTTGCCGCACCTGGCAGAGGTGGCGATGCCGTCACCGAGTCCGTGGCCGAGAATTGGCCCTTCCTCGCGACCCCGGACTTCTCCGAGATGGCGACGCCGACACTCGTGGTCGCCGGCGACAAGGACGCCTCCGCCCACCTGACGGTTTCGGGCCCGGACTGGCACGCCGATCCGTACGTCCTCTCCCCGGGCCCCAAGTCCCTGCTCACCCTGTTCGACGCGGAACACGGGCTCGGCGGGATCTCCGGCTACGACGTCGCCGAGACCACGGACGAGAGCCCCGCGCGGGTGTCCGTGGTCCAGCGGCTCACCTGGGCCTACCTCCGTACCGCGCTCCACCCCGGGGATTCCGCCTGGCAGGTGGCGCGGGACGCGCTGACGGCCGACCCGGACGCGCTCGGACGAGTCGAGTCCAAGTAAGAGGCCCCGTAGACCAAAGGGCACGGAGGAAGAGCAGCAACTAAGCAGGCAGCGGACGGTCGTCGACGACGTGCTTCATGACGATGGTGGACGTCAGGCGCTGGACGCCCGGCAGGGTGGCCAACCGCTGGTCGTAGAGCTGCTGGAAGGTCGCCAGATCTGCGGCCACGACGCGCAACAGGTAGTCGGGCTCGCCGAACAGGCGCTGGGCCTGCACCACGTCCGGGACCGTGGCCACGGCCTCCTCGAAGGCGGCGACGGTGTCGCGCCCCTCCCAGCGCAGGGTGGCGAACACCAGGGCCTCGAAGTCCAGGCCGACAGCACCCGGGTCCACGACGGCGCGGTAGCCGCGGATCGCACCCGAGCGTTCGAGGTCGCGCACACGCCGGTGACACGGCGACACGCTCAGCTTCACCCGCGCGGCCAGCTCGGTCACCGTCAGACGGCCGTCCCGCTGCAGCTCGGCAAGAATCTTCCGATCCAGGTCATCCATGGAGAAGATTATCCCCCGAAGCTCCAAGATATGGAGAAAACCTGGAAACACTTTCGCCCTCAAAGCGCCTAGCCTTCTTCCTGTAAAGGATGCACGGAAGAGGGATCGATTCAGGATGGACATGCAGCATGAGCGCCCCGTCGCGGTCATCGGTGCGGGCGCGATCGGCCTCTCACTGGCCTCCGCGCTGGCCCGGGCCGGCCGGTCCGTCACGATCTGCGGCGGGCGCGAGCCCGTCGACCGCATTGAGATCACCGAGGACGGCGTACGGGAGACATGGCCCGTCCGTCATGTGACCGACCCCGCCGGCATCGCGGGGCACACCACCGCGATCGTCGCCGTGAAAGCGCATCACACCGCGGCGGTCGCGGACTGGCTGCGCGCGCTCGCCCGCCCCGACGCGACGGTGCTCGTCGCGCAGAACGGCGTCGAGCAGTACGAACGCGTCGCGCCCTACGCCGGACCGGCCCACATCGTGCCGGGCGTCGTCTACCTCAACGTCGAACGCACCGCGCCCGGACACGCGAGTCTCCGGCGGGTCGCCGCACTCGACATCGCGCTGCCCGACGACGCGTCCGGTGCCGCCCTCGCCACCGAGCTGGAGGCCGGCGGGATGCGCGTCTCCACCGAGGCCGACCTGAAAACCGTCGCGTGGACGAAGCTGCTCAGCAACATCACCGCGAATCCCCTGACCGCTCTGACCGGTCGGCGTGCGGACGTCATGCGCGATCCCGGCATCGAACGCATCGCCCGGCGCATCATGGCCGAAGCCGTCGAGGCCGGCCGGGCCGACGGCACGGCGCTGACCGACGAACACGTCGAACGCGCCATGCACTGGCTCCAGCACGTCCCCGAGGGCAGCACCACCTCGATGCGGGAAGACCGCCTCGCCGGCCGCCCTCTCGAATACGACGCCCTCACCGGAGCCGTGGTCCGGGCCGCCGAACGCCACAGCATCGATGTCCCGGTCAACCGGTCCGTCCTCGCACTCCTGGCAGCCATCGAACCGGAGGTCATGGCATGAGGATCTCGCAACGTGCCCAGTCCGTCGCCCCGTTCTACGCGATGGAGTTCGGCAAGCAGGCCGCGGCGCTGGAGGCCCAGGGGCACCACGTCGTCAAACTCAGCATCGGCGAACCGGACTTCGGCGCGCCCCCGGCCGTCCTGAACGCGATGCGCGAGGTCATGGACGGCAGGCCCATGACCTACACGGCGTCGCTCGGACTCCCCGCGTTGAGGCAGGCGATCGCGCGGTTCTACGGGGACCGGCACGGCGTCGAGGTCTCCCCGTCCCGGGTCGTCGTGACGGCGGGAGCCTCGGCCGCTCTGGTGCTGGCCGCCGCGGCACTCGTCGACCCCGGTGACGAGGTCGTCATCGGAGACCCGTCGTATCCCTGCAACCGGCAGATCGTCGAGAGCTTCGGCGCCCGCGTCACTCTCGTACCCACCACTGCCGAGACCCGCTTTCAGCTGGACACGGCGTCGGTACGGTCGAGTTGGACGGACAGCACCCGCGGGATCATGATCGCCACCCCGTCGAACCCGACGGGCACCTCCGTTCCGGCCGACGAGCTGGCAGCGATCTGCCGCCTCGCACGCGAGCGCGGGGCGTGGCGCATCGTCGATGAGATCTACCTCGACCTGAGCGACCATGACGACAGCGACCCCGCCGACAGCGACCGCGACGACTGCGACCATGACAACAGCGACCACCACGGCCAAGGCCGGCCGCCGCGCAGCGCGCTGTCGTTCGACCCCGACGCCATCGTCATCAACAGCTTCTCGAAGTACTTCGGCATGACCGGCTGGCGACTCGGCTGGTGCGTCGTTCCGGAGACCCTCGTGCCGGCGATGGAGCGCCTGGCCCAGAACTACTTCCTCTGCGCCTCCGCTCCCGCGCAGCACGCGGCTCTGTCCTGCTTCACCCCCGAGTCCCTCGCGGTCTGCGAGGACCGCCGCATCGAGTTCGCCCAGCGGCGCGCGCTCGTCCTCGACGGCCTGGACCGGATCGGGCTGCCGGTCCCGGTCCCGCCCGACGGCGCGTTCTACGTCTACTTCGACGTGAGCCGCACCGGCCTCACGTCCTGGGAGTTCTGCGAGCGAGCGCTCCAAGAGGCACACGTAGCCCTCACCCCGGGCAAGGACTTCGGCGACCACACGGCACAGACGCATGTCCGGCTCTCGTACGCCGCGTCGGCGGACGACCTGCGTGAAGGGCTCACGCGGCTCGGCACGTTCGTGGCCACGCTCGGGTGAAGGTGGCCCCGGTACTCCCGAGCTCCTCCCCCGGAGGACAGCCGAGGTTGTATCGCCGCCGTATCGTCCGGGGGACGGCGGCTGCGTCGGGGGTCAGCGATCAGCGATCGATGCTGGCCATGTTCGCCTCGTCGTGACGTTCGCCGGCCGCCGGGGTGAGGTTGTTCAAACGGTCGAGCTGAGCGGCGCTGAGCTCGATGCCGTCGGCGGCGGTGTTCTCCTCGACACGCGAGACCCGCCTGGTCCCGGGGATGGGGGCGATGTCGTTGCCGCGGGTCAGCAGCCATGCCAGCGCGGTCTGGGCCGGGGTCGCTCCGTTCTCCGCGCCGATGGCCCGCACTTCGTCGACGATGCGCAGGTTGCGCTGGAAGTTCTCGCCGGTGAAACGCGGGTTGGTCTTGCGCCAGTCGTCGTCGGCGAAGTCGTCGACGGTACGGATCTGCCCGGTCAGCAGCCCGTGCCCCAGGGGTGAGTACGGTACGAAACCGATACCGAGCTCGCGCAGCAGCGGAAGGATCTCGGCCTCGACGTCGCGGGTCCACAGGGAGTATTCCGTCTGGAGCGCGGCGACCGGGTGCACGGCGTGTGCGCGGCGGATCGTCTCGGGGCCGGCCTCGGACAGGCCGATGTGCCGGACCTTGCCCTCGGCGACCAGCTCGGCCAGCGCCCCGACGGTCTCCTCGATGGGAGTGTTCCGGTCCACGCGGTGCTGGTAGTAGAGGTCGATGTGATCGGTGCCGAGCCGCTTGAGGGAGCCTTCGACCGCGGTCTTCACGTTGTCGGCACCGCTGTCCATGACGCCGGGGCCGCCACCGGAGTGGGAGACCATGCCGAACTTCGTCGCCACGACGACATCGTCGCGCCGGCCCTTGATGGCCTTGCCCACGACCTCCTCGCTGTGGAAGGGGCCGTAGATCTCTGCGGTGTCGATGTGGGTGACCCCGAGGTCCAGCGCCCGGTGAATCGTACGGACCGACTCGTCGTCATCCAGCTCACCGCCCGTCGTGTAGGTGCCGGCCATGGTCATGGCTCCGAGGCCGATGCGCGAGACATCGAGCCCGCCCAGTGATGCGTGCTTCATGGCACTCTCCTTGTCGTGGTGGCCGTCGGGCCTGGACTGGTCGTGGTGGCCGTCAGGCCTGGTCGGTGGGTTGGGCCCGCGATTTCCACCATCGGTGCTGGGTGGCGAACCCGCTGTCCAGGCAACCACCCGACGACCGCCGCCGGGCCCTCGTACGGGGTACCGCTCTTCCGGGGGTCTGCCAGTGCCCCTTTCGCGAACGCGGGCGGGCCGGGGCCAGTCGTACGGTGGACCCATGGACCGCAGTACCGAGATCCGTGAGTTCCTGCGCACCCGCCGGGCCCGGATCACCCCCGAGCAGGCGGGCCTCGCCCCGCACCCGGGCGCCCGCCGGGTACCGGGACTGCGCCGCGAGGAAGTCGCCCAGCTCGCCGGGGTCAGCGTCGACTACTACATCCGCCTGGAGCGGGGTCGTACGCAAGGCGTCTCCGAAACCGTCCTTCAGGCCGTCGCCCGCGCCCTGCGACTGGACGACACCGAACGCGCCCACCTCTTCGATCTCGCCCAGCCCACCGCCGCTCGCGCCCGCGGCAACCGGCCACTCGCCCCGCAGAGGGTCCGCCCGGCCCTGTACCGGGCCCTGGACTCGCTCGGCTCCCCCGCGATCATCCAGGGACGACGCATGGACGTGCTGGCCGCCAACCGGCTCGGCCACGCCCTGTTCGCCGACTTCCAGGCCCGGCCGCACCGCGACCGCAACTTCGCCCGCTTCGTCTTCCTCGACGAAGCCGCTCCCCGCCTCTACGCCGACTGGGAGAAGGCCGCCGCCGAGACCGTGGCCACACTGCGTCTGTACGCCGGACGCCACCCCGACGACCCGCAACTCACCGAGCTGATCGGCGAGTTGTCCCTGCGCAGCGACACCTTCCGCCGCATGTGGGCCGACCACGACGTCCACGCCCACACCACCGGCACCAAACGCCTCCGGCACCCACTCGTCGGCGACCTCACCCTCGACTACATCGCCCTGGCAGCCGAGGACGACCCCGACCAGACCCTCGTCATCCTGACTGCCGAACCCGCTTCCCCCTCCGCCGACGCCCTCGGCATCCTCGCCAGCTGGTCCAGCGCGTCCACCACCGCGCCACAGGCCCCCGGGCAGAACCGCGACCCGACCGTCTGACCTGCGGCAGCAACCCGTACCACCGTGAACTCCGTTGCGGCAAAGCGTCGTTGAGGTACCACCGGCGCGCACGCGCTGGTAGTTTGCGCGCGGCCGGGAGCGGCACCAGGCGGAAGAGGCGGCAGAGGAGATGTCCGTAGGCATGTCGGAGAACATCACGCAGCACCTGGCCGAGCACGCCCGTGACCAGGGGTGGAGCGACCGCGTCGCCTTCCTGGCCGACGACCGCACCTGGACGTTCAACCAGGTGTTCGAGGGTGCGGCGCGGGTCGCGAGCGGGTACCGGGCCGCGGGGTTACGCCATGGTGACCGGGTCCTGCTCGCCCTGCCCGACAGTGTGGAGATGGTCTGGTGCCTGCTCGGGGCCTGGCAGGCAGGTCTTGTCGCCGTGCCGGTCAACGTCCAGATGAGCCGGGAGGACCTGACGCGGGACGTGGCGACGGCGGAGCCCGCGCTGATCGTGGTCGACCCGGACACCGCCGGATGGCTCGACACCGCGGGGCCGGCCCCGACCCCGATCACCGGGATCGAACCCCTGGTCGCGGGAGAGCCGGACACCCGATTCGCCGGCCACGGGGAGGAGCCGGCGCTCGCCTTCTTCACCTCCGGCACCACGGGCGCGCCGAAGCTGTGCTTTTTCCTCCACAACAACTTCGTCGGCGTGCGCGCCCCGTACCGGGTCGCCGAACCCGGGGCTGTCGGGCTGTCGGTGTCCCGGATGTATTTCCTGGGCGGGCTGAGCGCCACGCTGTTCACCACACTCGAAACCGGGCAGATCGCCGTACTCTCGCGTCCGCGTGCGACCCCGGCCACCGCGGTCGAGCTCATGCGCCGTCACCAGGTCACGGCCCTGTTCGCGCAGCCGAGCTTCCTGGCGCGGCTGCTGCTCGAACCCGGTCACGCCGAGGTGCTCGGCCGGCTTCGGCTGGCGACGTGCGCCGGGGAGGTGCTTTCGGCCCGGCTGCGCGAGCAGTTGGTGCCGATCCTCGGGGATCGGCTGGTCAACGGTTACGGCGCGACCGAGATCGGCGGCATAGCCAGCGGCCGGCCGGCCGCGTACAGCCTGCCCTCGGCGGTCGGACCGGCCCTCGCGGACAGGCCGGTGCGCGTTGTCGACGCCGACGGTCACGTACTCCCCGCGGGACGGCGAGGCGAGTTGCACGTACGCGTGCCCTTCGCCGCGCGCGGCGTTGCCCGCGGGAGCAGTGTGGTTCCCCATCAGCTGACCGACACCTGGTGGCCGACCGGGGATCTGGCGTCGGTCGACGAGGACGCCGTCGTGCACGTGCACGGCCGGCTCGACGACGTCGAGGTGATCGGCGGGCAGAACGTGGTGCCGGGCGAGGTCGAGCGGCTCCTCGAAAGTCACCCGCGCGTACTTGAAGCGGCGGTCAGCGCCGTGCGGCGGCCGACCGGGGACACGAGTCTGCGCGCGTATGTGGTGGCTGTGCCCGACACCGGGTCCGGTGAGAACACGGACACCGATGCCCTGGCCGCCGAACTGACCGACCTCGCCCGATCCCGCCTGTCCTGGTACAAGGTCCCGCACGACGTCGTATGGCTGGACGCGTTGCCCCGAAACGGGAACGGCAAGGTCCTGCGCAGGCGACTCCGCGCGGACGGCGACCAGTTCGCCTGAGAGTCGCGAACCAGGACCCAGCCGATCCGGCCCGGACCGCCAGCACACTCCTGGAGCGTCACTTGGCACGGCGGGGCATCCGGAGGGTGACGCAGGCTCCCCCGCCGCGTGTGGAACCAACGCTGAGGTGCCCGTTCAACAGGTGGCCACGCTCACGCATGGCCGGCAGCCCGGTGCCTGTGGAGACCACCGTACGGAGCGCGGTTCGGCCGGCCGGTGCGGAAGGTCGCTGGTCCATCCCGCGGCCGTTGTCCCTGACCGCCACGCTGATCTCGTGGTCGTCGCCGTCGAGTTCCACGAGAAGGTGGCTCGCCTCGGCGTGCTTGACCACGTTGTTCACCGCTTCTTGCACGATGCGGTAGATGTGGGCCTGGGCCTCCGGGGACAGTTCGTCCCCGAGTTTGCTCCACTCCGCTCCACCGCGCAGTTCCACGTCCAGTCCGAAGGTTTCCTCGGTGCGCCGGCACAGCGTCTCAAGAGCGGGGACGAGTCCGAACTGGTCGAGGGCGTAAGGTCGCATTTCCACGATCAGGTACCGCAAGGATGTGATCTGGTTCGCGATCAAGCTCCGCGCCTGGTCGATGGCCTCGTTCACGGTGGCGGACCGGCCGGTGCCGACGGCTGTGGACAGAATGATCTGAACAGCGACCAGTTCTTGAAGGGTCTCGTCGTGCAACTCACGGGCCCACCGCCGACGTTCGCGTTCCTCGCCGTCACTGCGGGCCTGAGCCCGTTCCCGCACGAGACCACGGCGCCGCAATACCGCACTGCGGCCCAGCATGGCGGCGCAGCCGATCAGCAGGAGAGGCACGAAGTTCAGGCCGTTGAGAACCGGCTCCTTGGTCATACGAACCAGTTGTGACACGGCGAGTATGAGTGCGAGCCCGCCCAGGGCCGCCAGCCATGCCCGCCGGACAGCGGTGCTCAAGGCCGCCGCGGTGATGAGGACGACGGCCGCGCCGAGGGAGAACCTCATCCCCCAGCGAGGCTGCTGCTGGAGGACCTCGATCGCGAAGGCGATGACGAGCAGCGCGGCGCCGGTGGCCTCCATGGTCGGGCCGGCCTTGGCTCGCAGCCCGCTGTTCATCCCAGCAGCCCGCGCTCACGAGCCGCGGCGATGAGTTCCGCGCGGGTCTCGGTCCCGAGCTTGTCCCGAACCCTGGCGCGGTGGGTCTCCACTGTCCGAACGGAAACGTGGAGACGTCGTGCGATCTCCTGGTTGGTGTGGCCCGAGGCGAGCAGTGAGAGAACCTGAAGCTCGCGCGCTGTCAGAGAGGCATCCCCACCGGTGCCCGGAGCGCCGGCGTCCGCGATGGCCAGTCGAGCGCCCATGGCGGGCTGGAGGTAGGTGGCTCCCTTCGCGACCTGGCGAGCAGCACCGACCAGCTCTTCCGCCGCCGCTTCCTTGAGCAGATATCCGGCCGCCCCGATCCGCAGGGACGCGCGGGCGAACGCGGGATCCTCCTGCATCGTGAGGATCAGAATCCGGGTACCGGGTGACGCCGCGAGCAGGTCGGGGATCGAGGGCAGGCTGGATTGGCCGGCCATGGTGAGGTCCAGGACCAAAACGGACGGTTGGTGCTCTGCCACGGTTCGCACGGTCTCCGGGACCGTGGAACTCTCGGCGACGATCTCGAAGGACTCGTCCTGGGACAACAGCACTCGCATACCCGCACGGACCACAGGGTGATCGTCAGCGATCACCACGCTGAGGCGTGACACGGCCCCACCCCCTGTTCAGCGCGGTCGGCATCCCTGGGAGCAAAGCGTCCATGCGAGCAAAGGTACTGCGTGAGGCCGGTCGGTCCGGCGCTCAGGGGACCGGCGGAGCGATCGGGCGAGCTCCGAAGCGTCGGACCCCGAAGCGGAGGATCCTGAAGCAGCGGCCCCCGAAGCGACGGCCCTCGAAGCGACGAAGCAGCGAGCACGGAAGGCGGCGAGCGCGGAAGCAGCGAGCGCGGAAGCGGCGAGTCCTGAAGCCGGGTGCGGGAAACCCGAAGAATGCCTGCGGGCGGACACCGAGGCCCCGAAGGCGTCAGAGCACCACTATGGCTGGTCAGAGCCCTCGGCCGGGTGTGAAGCGCCCGGCCGGCCGACACGGACAGAATGGTTCACAGATGATCGACAGGCGCACCTTCGGCAAGGTCACCGGCGCGGGCGCGGCAGGGGCGTCCCTGGCCTCACTGATCGGCCTGAGCCGTCCCTCGGCGGCAGCGGCTTCGCCCTCCGGTCCCAGTGCCGGAAAGGCGGCGACGGCGCCGGCCAAGGCCGACCGGTCCTTCCCGGCACTGAAGCAGGTCAAAGCCGGCGAGCTCACCATCGGCTACGCCGAAGCCGGCCCGGCTCACGGACCGGTCGTCATCCTCCTGCACGGGTGGCCGTACGACATCCACAGCTACGTCGATGTCGCGCCCCTGCTGGCCGCCCGGGGCCACCGAGTGATCGTTCCCTACCTGCGTGGACACGGCACCACGAGCTTTCTCTCCCCCAACACCTTCCGCAACGCGCAGCAGTCGGTGATCGCCCTCGACATCATCGCCCTGATGGACGCCCTGAGGATCGAGAAGGCCGTGCTCGGAGGCTTCGACTGGGGATCGCGGACCGCCGACATCATCGCCGCGCTCTGGCCGGAGCGCTGCAAGGCTCTGGTCTCCGTGTCCGGCTACCTCATCACCAACCGGGACAAGAACAAGCTGCCACTGCCCCCGGCGGCCGAGTGGGCGTGGTGGTACCAGTACTACTTCGCCACCGAAAGGGGGGAGTTGGGCCTCCGGGAATACCGGCACGACTTCGCGAAGCTCATCTGGCACAACGTCTCCCCGACGTGGGCCTTCGACGACGCCACCTTCGACCGCACCGCCGCGGCCTTCGACAACCCGGACTACGTCAGCATCGTGATCCACAACTACCGCTGGCGGCTGGGCCTGGCCGAAGGCGACCCCCGCTACGACAACATCGAAGCCCGGCTCGCCGCCGGGCCCGACATCGCGGTGCCCACCATCACCCTCGACGGGGAGCTGGACCCTTTCACCCCGGCCGGCGACGGCGCGGCCTACCGGGCCAAATTCACCGGCCCCTACGACCACCGGACGTTGCGGGGCATCGGTCACAACGTGCCGCAGGAAGCACCCAAGGCATTCGCCCGAGCCGTCCTCGACGTCGACCGGTTCTGACCGGCGGCGCTCTGCCGCCGTACAGGTCGTCCGGCAACGGAGGGCGAGACCGAGGAGGATGAAATGACACCTGAAAAGACCGGGTCCTCGGATGCCGCAGAGACCGGGCGACGTGCGCGGTTCGGTACGTTGCCGGAGCGCGTTCGCCAGGAGCACATGGTCGAGGAGAAGCCGGCCACGGTGCCGGACCCAGCGAGGGACACGTACAGCTCCGACGAATGGCTCACTCGCACCTGTCTGTGAAGGGGCTCGCTCGGCGGGTGTCGGCACCGGCCTCAACGATGTCGCCCGCCAGGCGCAGTTCGGGGCGAGGGCTCGCTCGCCTGCTCGCCCCGCTGGACGATGACGACGGTGACCGACCTGGACAGGTGCGCCGCCTGTCAGTCCGTGAGTGCCCGCGCCATGCGGTCGAGGTCTTCGAGGAGTCCGGCCAGTCGGCCCTCGGGAATCGTGTGGATCATGCGGGCCTCAATGGCGTAGACGGCCGCCTGCGCCGCGTCCAGGCGGCGCCGGCCCTCATCGGTGAGGGTGGCGGGCCGGGCGCGGCCATGGTCGACGGTAGTGGGACGGGTGAGCAGTCCTTCGTCCTGGAGTCCGCGCAGGACGACGTTCATGGACTGGCGGGTCACGAAGGTGGCGCGGGCGAGTTCGGCGTTGGACAGGCCCGGCCGGGCGGCGAGGACTTCCAGGCAGGCGTACTGCGGAACGGTCAGGTCGTACTCACGTAGCGCCTGGTCCATGGCGCCGCGCAGGGCGGCGTGCGCGCCCTTGAGCCGGTATCCCACGTGATCGAGTACGTCCTCGGCCGGGTGGGGCGGTTCCTCCCGCGAACTATCTTGCATGTCCATATTTTGACACCTCCGAGGAGCGGGACTAACGTCGAGTATGTCAAAGTCCTGACATTGATTCAAGGAGGACACTCATGTCCGTCAGCATCGACGGCCCCGACTTCATCGCTCTCCAGGTGCGCGACCTGGAGGCGGCCGCAACGTTCTGCGAGAAGAACCTGGGCCTGCGCCGAATCCCCACCTCACCCCCCGGCGCGATCGTCTTCGACACCAAGCCGGTCCCCCTGGCCGTGCGCGAGCCGCTGCCCGGCACCGACCTGGACTCCGGACACCCCGGCCTCGGCGTCGCCCTGTGGTTCGCCACCCCCGACACCCAGGCCCTGCACGACCAGCTCACCGCGAACGGCGTCAAGATCCTCACGCCGGTCACGCAGAGCCCGTTCGGCGCGATGTTCTCCTTCGTCGGCCCCGAGGGCTACGTCCTGACTGTGCACCAGCAGGGCCGACCGTGACCACCGCCTCCCTCACCCCCGCCGGCCCGTTCTCGCTGGCCTCCAGGCCGAGTTCCCGGGCCCGCGGCCCGTCCTGTCGAACGCCACCAGCCACGAACGCCACACCGAAAACCCCACCTGCACCGACACCGAATCCGGCGAGGACAACGGCCAAACCCTGGCGAGCTGAGGCAGCCACCGCCGCCCCGCCCACATCCGCTACGCTGTCCTGGGTTGCCCTCACGGGCGACCCGGGCCCTTGTCCCGATACGCACGAATCCTCACTCAGAGCATTCATCCACGTTTCACGCAAGGCCCGCCTTCGTAGCTCAGGGGATAGAGCACCGCTCTCCTAAAGCGGGTGTCGCAGGTTCGAATCCTGCCGGGGGCACCAGCCAAAAGGGCACCTACGGATTTCCGTAGGTGCCCTTTGACATCCACATCTGACATCAACGGCGACGGTCACGCACGGCCCGGCCGCCTCTTGAGTAGCCGGTCCATGTGGCTGATCGCCTCGCGCTGGGTGTCCTGGACGACGTGCGTGTACACGTCCATGGTGATGCTGATCTGGCTGTGACCGAGGATCTCCATCACGGCACGAGGGGCCACCCCGGCAGCGGTCAGGATCGTGGCGCAGCCGTGCCGGGCGTCATGCAGCCGGATGACCCGGAGGCCGGCCGACTCGGCGACGCGGGTGAAGGAGCGGTAGAGGTTGCGCGGCTCGACGGCGTGGCCGGTCCGGGTGGCAAAGACGTAGCCGCCCTCCTGCCGCCTCTCCCTCGCTCGTTTCTTGGCAGCTATCTGCCGCATCCGGTGCCACCGCAGCGGAGCGACACACATCGCGGGCAGAGGGACCGCCCGGCGACGGCGCCCCTTGGAACCCCAGCTATTGAAGATCTCTAGTTGGGAGTTTCTTATTGTATAACGCTGCTCGAGAACTTCGCTAAGCATGTAGCTCCTGCCCTCAGGGGGGAGCCGAACTGGGAAGGACCGGTCGAGGGAATCCGTCCTGACTGATCACATCGAGGCTCGTCGGTGGAGGAAGCTCGACCGAGGCTGCCGAAGGGTAAGTCAGGTTTCCTGACCATTTACTCACGTCGACGGCAACCCAGACGCTACGCTCACTGACAAACACACCGTGATGACGATCAGCGCTCGCGCTGGCTAGGGGGATGAAGTGCACACGCTCACGGGAAAGCGAGTGGCCAAGTTTGCACGAGACTTTGGCTTCGAGGGGGGCGAGGCGAAGCAGTTCGAGCTGTACGTCGCAGCCAACTACCTCTTCCCTTATGTACGGGACGATGTCGAGCAGATTGAGCGCGCTGTTCTCGGCGGTGGGACCGACGAGGGCATAGACATCGCTGTCGTCGTAGTCAACGGACAGATCGTCTTCGAACCCTCAGAAATCGACGACCTTATCTCAGACCAGGCGTCCAATTCAGCGAGGGTACTCTTCATCCAGGCTAAGACAAGCGAGTCCTACGACTCTAAGCTCATCGCGAAGTTCCTCCACGGCGTCGAGGCCGTGACAAAGTACGCGATTAAGGCGAAGAGCGTCAAGCTTCCTCCCGCCCTGGTCGACCTGGCTGCTTTGATCGATCGGATCGCAGAGAGCGGCGACAAGTTTCAAGACACGCGAATCCCGTGCGAACTCTTCTACGTCACCACCAGCGGCAATGATGGGAAGAGCGCACAGCAAGAACTTCAGGTCACAGAAGCGATCGATCGTATTCGATCTCTCGGTATTTATTCAGAACCTTTGCACCTCAACACTCATGGCCATGATGCACTAGCTGCAAAGCTGAAAGAGCGTCACGGACCACAGAACATTCGGTTCAACTTTGAGAAGCGGCAGACCATCCCTGCGACTGAGCGGGTGAGTGAGGCTTACATCGGGCTCTTGTCCGGCACGGAGGTGATGAAGTTGCTGACGGATGAAACTGGCTCCGTACGACCAGGGATCTTCGACGACAACGTGCGTCTCGATCTCGGTAGCCACAACCCAGTGAATACCCGGATCACGAGAACCCTTCAGAGCGACGACCGCGAGCACTTTCCCTTCCTCAACAACGGACTCACGATCATTGCGACATCTCTCCGAGGTTCGGGGGACAGATTCTTCATCTCCGGGTATCAGATCGTAAACGGCGGGCAGACGAGCCACCAGCTCGTTAGGTGGGCGGCAAGCGAAGCAGTTAAGGCCAAGCCGGCCCTCCTCTCTGACCTTTGGATCCCGGTGAAGATCGTCAGCTCAGGCGATGCTGGAGTGCGAACGAGCGTGGCGATCGCTACTAACCTGCAAACTCCCATCGGCTCAACTGACATACAGGCGAGTTCCCAGATGGCGAAAGACGTGGAAGAGTATTTCAACCAGTCAGGCGTAAACGGCCTACGTTATCTGCGGCAGAACCAGCATGCGTCTCTTGATTTCCCGCGGACTCGCGTTGTCACGACTCCCGAACTCAACCGAGCGGTCGCTGCAACACTGTTCGGTGATTCTTTCCGAGCGATCGGTGCTCCGAAGGAGCTAGAGGCTGAGGGTTCGTTCGTTTGGGGTGAATACTCCGTTGAGGCTTACTACTACGCGGCCTGGATCTTGTATCGGGTAGACAGATTCTTCGCCCGAACACCCGACTCGACCACCCTCAAGGCCGCGAAGTATCACATCGCGATGATGGTGTCCGCTCTGATCACGCCGGAACTTGTTCCTATATTCGAAACCTCTGAGATAGAGACAGCAAGACGGCGGCTGAGGGACGCTAAGAAGCTGAAGCTCAAGATTTCGGACTCGGAGAGGATTGAAGTAGCGATCACTACTGCAGTCGAGCTTGCCACCGAGCAGTTTCAGTCTGTCTTGAACGAGGGCAGGAGTTTGCGCAAGGACGATGTGCGCAGCCGTCGCAACCAGGAGGCTCTGCTGCAAAAGGCCAAGGAGTCGAGCGCCGACGTCTGATGCTCGGCCTTCGATACATCAGCCGAAAGTAGTCAGACGAAGAAGGCCGGGGATCGACCCTCATTGAAAATCCCCGGCCTTCTGGTCTCTGTTCTAGAGATCTTCAACGGCTGAGGTTACGGCGGTTGGAGGTCGAGTCCGGTTTTGGCTAGGAGGCGGTTAATGAGGCCGGGGCGGTATTGCATCCGTTTGAGCGGGGTCTTCACCAGGGCCGTGAGTTCGTCGAGGCTGACGCTGAGAGACGAGCGCTGAGTCCCGCTGACATCAACAGCAACAGACGCTGACACCACTGCGCGCCCCGGCACGACCGACGCGGCCAGTCAGATCCGCAACTGAGCCGAGCAATGATCGAACTCCTAAAGCGGGTGTCGCAGGTTCGAATCCTGCCGGGGGCACAAAGAAACACCAGGTCAGAGGCCCTGCCGTCCGAATGAGCGGCAGGGCTTCGATCGTGCGGCACACCTGATGGCTCGCCGTCGGCGGTGGTGGCCGCCTGCCGGTCGACGCCTTAGCCAGGCGTCGCTCCGAATGCCGAGAGGGTCTCGAAGTCCTCCAGGAGGGCAGTGTCGTACACGTACGTGCGCAGACGTACGGGAGTCGCTCATGGTCATGCCCCTTCGGAGTGTGCGGGTGCGGGTGCCGAGGTGACCGATGGGCCTCAGGAGCGGTGGTCGGGGGCGATGCGGTCGGCGAGCCTGCGCAGTGCGGCCCAGGCCAGGGCCCAGTTGTCACTGTTGTCGTGGTCGTCGGCGCCGGACGGATGCTCGTTGTTGAGCTGGCGGGCCGTGTGCTCCGCGATGTCGTGCGACGGAAAGATCAGGTCCTGTCCGGCGGACTGGGCCGCGATCTGGATCTCGCAGGCGCGCTCCAGGTAGAACATCCGCAGGAAGGCACGGCTCGCGCTCTCTCCCACCGTGAGCAGGCCGTGGTTGCGCAGGATCATCGCGTTCTTGTCGCCGAGGTCGGCGACGAGGCGGGCCTTTTCGTCGTCGTTGAGGGCGACGCCCTCGTAGTCGTGGTAGGCGGTCCTGCCGTAGAACTCCATCGACATCTGGTTGACGGGGAGCAGGCCGCCCTTCTGCGCCGCCACCGCGCAGCCGAACCGCGAGTGCGTGTGCAACACGCTGTGTGCGTCCGGCCGGGCCTCGTGGATGGCGCTGTGGATCACGAAGCCCGCGGGGTTGACCCGGTGCTCACCCGGCGAGACCAGTTCGCCGTCGAGGCCGACGACGACCAGATTGGACGCGGTGATCTCCTCGAAGAGGAGGCCGTACGGGTTGATGAGGAATCGCGGTTCGTCTCCGGGGAGCCGCAGGGAGATGTGGCTGAAGATGAGGTCCGTCATCTTGAAGTGAGCGACGAGGCGGTACACCGCCGCGAGTTCGACGCGCAGGTTCCACTCGGTCTCGTCGGGCGAGGCGGCCGGACTCGGCGCGCTGCGCCTGGCGGGGGTGGCCGTGGTCATGACTGACTCCTTCGAGTAGCGGGTGGGCGGATGCGTGCCCTTCAGTGCTTGAGTCCGGCCTCGGGGACGCTGTACCGCGGAGCCAGCAGGCCACCGGCGAGAGCGATGAATCCGATCAGCGTGAGGATGACCGCGCTGGGCCACAGGGTGTCGCCGGTCTTGGTCAGGATCGCCGTCGCGACCAGCGGGACACAGCCGCTGAGGAGGCCGGCGAAGTTGGAGGAGATGGCGACACCGCTGTACCGCACCTGTGCCGGGAAGAGGCTGGTGAGGACCGCTCCGGCGACGGCGTAGGGGTAGGACACGGCGGCGACGCCGATGGTGATGGCTACGACGACGACGACCGGGTTCGCCGTCCCGATCGCCCAGAAGACGGGGAAGGCGAGGACAATGGTGGCCAGCGCACCGCCGATCACGACGCGGCTGGAGCCGTACCGCTGTCCGAGGCGCCCGCCCGAGACGATGACCGGGATCTCGACGACAGCAGCGATGACGGTGGCGAGCAGGAGCAGTGAGGAGCTCAGGCCCAGAACCCGCTGGCCGTAACTGATGACGAAGGTGGTGACGAGGTAGAAGCCGCCGGCTCCGACGAACATCACCGCGGCGCCGATGAGCAGCTGACGCCAGTCACGGCGAAAGACCTGTCGCAGGGGCGCCTCCGCGACCGTCTCCTCCTTCTGGAGGGCCTTGAAGACGGGGGACTCCTCCAGCTGTCGGCGGATCACGACCGAGACGGCGAGCATGGGCAGGGCCAGCAGGAAGGGGACGCGCCATCCCCACGCGTCGAAGTTGTCCTTGGTGAGCAGGACCGAGCAGAGGAAGAAAGCGCCCGAGGAGAGGATCGTGCCGACGGGCGAGCCGAGCTGGGGGACGCTGGCGTAGACGGCACGGGAGGAGGCGGGGGCGTTCTCCGCGGCGATGGTGACCGCCCCGCCCCACTCACCGCCGACGCAGAGCCCTTGCAGGACGCGCAGGACGGCGAGTATGACGGGGGCGGCAAGGCCGATGGAGGCGTAGTTCGGCAGCAGGCCGATGAGCACGGTGGCCACCCCGATGCCGATGATCGTCGTCATCAGCACCGTCTTGCGGCCGACGCGGTCACCGAGCCAGCCGAAGAGCAGCGCGCCCAGCGGGCGGGCCACGAAACCGACGGCGAGGGTGGCGAACGACGCCATGGTCGCGGTGAGGGCGTTGTCCGAGACGAAGTACTGCACGTTGAACACGACCGCCGCGGCCGTCGTGAACAGGAAGAAGTCGTACCACTCCATGGCGGTGCCGACGAATGCCGCAACGGCCACGCGACGCGCGACAGCGCGGTCCGTGGCCGTGATATCTGTCGGCTCGGAGGCGGAAACGGCGGCTGTTGCTGAGTCGCTCACAGTGAACTCCGGGGGAAGGCGGACCGAACGTCGGGGAGATATCCATTCGACCCGAGGGCCGGACCCTCCGAACAGGGCAGTCTGCCTCCGATATCAGCAAGATGCTTGTGCGCATGCACAACCGTCAGGGCATTGCCATGGGAGCTTCCTATGAAGGATCTGGCCGACCGCAAGAGGGAGTCCCTGCCGCGCTGGCGAGAGCTGGTCTCCGCCATGACCCATGAGGTCGACGCCCTGGTGGAGACTTTTCTGGGAAGGGTGGAGGGCATCACCGGGTACCGGGCGGGCCCGGTGAGCGAAGAGCAGCTGCGGGAGTCGGCGCACAGCTCGCTGGCGCTGATTCTCAGCGCGGTCGCGACCGACTCCACGACGACCCAGCTGAGCTCGCTCCCCGGCGAGCTGGGGCGGCTGAGGGCACGCCAGGGGGTGCCCGGGGAGGATCTCGTCGCCGCGGTGCAGCTCGACTTCGGGGTGATCTGGTCGGCGATGCTGGCCCGTGCCCGGGACAGCGACATGGCCGTACTGGCCTTGCACGTCGAGAACCTGTGGTCAGTGGTCGACGACTACGCCCGCGCCGTCCAGCAGAGCTACCTGGAAGAGCGGGCTCTGATGGCCGCCGCTACGCGGGACGAGCAGCTCACCTACCTCGCGGAGCTCCTCGGCCCGGCCGGCCAGTCGCCCCGGAACGTGCGGAACATCGCGCGCGCCCTGGGCGTCGATGCCGATGCCACCTTTCGCGTGGTCGTCGCCGACGCGGCGGCCTCGCATCAGGCTCACCGCGCCGCCGCTCGGATCTCCGCGCTCGGAGAGCAGCTCTTCGTTCTGAACCAGCCCGGACGAGTGGTCGTCATGTGGCCGGCTCCCCGGTCGGGTGAACAGCATGACCGGCAGCTGCGGCAGCTGCAGGGGATGGCCGGTGGCCTGGTGCCGGATGTCGCGGGGCTCGGTGCCGTGCCGGGAGCCGCGGCGACGGCCTTCGAGATCTGCCGGACCCTACGGCCCGGCAAGAACAGTCTGGTCACCCTGGCACAGGCATGGACCCGCGTGACGAAGAGCCGGCTCGACGAACGGCACGGCTTCTCGGACGCGCTGCTGGCCGGCCTCAGCACGGTGCCTCAGCCGGAACGGGAGGTGATCGTGGAGACAGTCCACGCCTACCTGGCGACGGGCAGCCTGTCGGCGAGCGCCGAGCGGCTGTACTGCCACCGCAACACCGTGCTCAACCGGCTCGGACGCTTCCAGAAACTGACCGGCCTCGACGTCACCGTCCCCGATCAGGCCGCTGTGGCGCTGGTGGCATTGGCCTAGGCACCGGGCGTACCGCAACCGGGTGTACCGCAACCTCGGCTCCGAGCCGCTGTATCCCCGACGGATCCATCGGGGGGGCAGGCTACCTGTCGGAGGCCCACGGTCCGGGGCGTCCCGGTGCCCCTTCTCCGACGGGCTACGGACCGCCGCGTCACGTCGGCGGGGGGCGAGGCGGGGCGGGGATGTTCATCGTTCTCGCGGGTGAGGGCCCCGCCCCGTGCGGGTGAGGGCCCCGCCCCGTGCAGGTGAAGCCCTGTCCCACCCGAGCGGGTAGGACCCGCCCGGTCCACCCGGGCGGGCCGGCGGTGCTACGGGGCGAAGTCGCCGGTCACTTCGCTCATGTTGTAGCTGTGCAACTCACGCTTGCAGGCGGAGCACTTACTGCTCGGTGCGTGCTCGCTCAGCGACCACAACTGCGGTGCGAAACCGTCGCCGCGGCCGTGCGCCAGATACAGGTCTTCGGCACCGAAGGAGCTCTGCAGCGCCTTCGCGTTACCGACGAGCTGCGTGGTGCCGTCGACGGCGGTCGGCGTGGCCTGGAGCAGGCGGCCGTTGTCGTAGCCGTTTCTGCGGCTGTGTGATGATGCTCGGATCATGACCGGCCCTGGGGAGGGACCGGGTGCGTGGGATGGGGCGGGAGCGCGTCGTGGGCAAGAGTGGGGCGTCCATACCGGACGAGGAGTGGGAGCGCTTCCTTCGGGAGGCCGAGGCCGGGAGTCAAGGGGCGCCCGAGGAGCCGTCGGCGCGGGCCCGGATGGTGACGCGGCGGTTGCGGGAGGAGACCGGCCCGCCGGAGGGGTGGCGGACTCACCAGCCGGCCCGGCGGCGACGGGGTAAGGGCTGGTACGCGGTCGGTCTGCTGGTCGCGGCCGGCCTGCTGGTCGTGGCACTGGATCCGGGGCGGGTGGCTGGATGGCTCGGAAGCGGCGAGAGTGCGCCCCTCGCCGCGGAGTCGGAACGTCCGGATCAGCCACCGGCAACTGGGGCGGCAGTCCAACTGCCCACAGTGGAGCAGCCGTTCAGGGGGTCGCCCGCGGTGCGGTGGGGTGACGGGACGGCGGGGATCGGTCTGCCTGCGGCACGGGCGACCGGCTGGATGAGCAAGGAACAGGTCGTGCGGGCGCTTGGTCGGACCCGGGACTTCCTTGCCGCGTCCAGCCTGGATCCTGGTGTGCTGCGCGGGGAACGGCCGGAGAAGGCGATCGCGTTGATCAATCCGCATCAGCAGGATGTCCAGGACTACCTGGCGACCGCGTTTCGCGCGCCCAGTCGGGAGAACGATCCTCTGCTGCTGTTCAGCCGGTTCGCCAACACGAAGGTGCGGCCTGTCGGGGACGTGGTCAAGACACGAGGACGGATCACGTACCGGGAGGGCAAGCGTGGTGCGGTCGAGGTGACCGCCGATGTCACGTACGTCTATCCGGTCGTACGCACCGCAGCGGGAAGCGACGAAGTCGCGCGTACCATCGTGCGCCGCGAGACCGTGATGAGCTGGGACGACCCGGCGAAGGTGGTCGTCAAGCCGGGGACGTTCTCCCTTGTCTCCTACAAGGCGGACACCACCAACGGCGGCTGCGACACCTTCACCGGCTACCTCACCCCCGAGTTCAGCGCCGAGCGCGCGGCCGCGGGACCGGGAGACGGCCCCGATGTCGACCCGTACGACCGGAGTACGTCGGTGGACGCGGGCACCGGGGAAGCCGGGGATGCGGGGTGCAGGACCGCCACACGGTCGTGAGCGGCAGCGGCAGCGACGGCGACAGCGACCCAGCCTCGATCCACCGGGGATCGGGGGACTCGCGTCCTGTGGACGAGTCATCAAGGACAGGTACTTGCTGACCCTGCGGTAATGGTGAGGGGGGCTGACGCTTCCCGTACGCGCAAATCGGCACGGCCGCGGGCGCGGACAGTATCGAGGACCCTGGCAGCTTGCGGTGTGCGGCCCGCGGTACCTCTACCGCACACCGCACACCGCACCGCTCAATCCAATCGGAAGATCCTTCGAAACTTTCGATAAGTACGTCCTGAATTTCTGATCTTGCGTTCGGGACTCCTATGGTCAACTCTGATTCTCTCAGCCAGGCATGGCGATTGAACTGGCCTAATCCCTCCCCGAAGGATCCCTCACCGAGGGAATGTTTCGCGGCGATTGCCGAAACTGTTGACAGTGAACGAGGCCAGATCAACACTGTTCGCCGTTGGCAGAGCTCGCGTTGTGCGACGCCCGTATGCGACGCCAATGCACGACGCGCACGCACGACGCCCACGCGCGACGCCGAAGCCGAAGCCGAAGCGCGATCGCGTCTTCGCCTGTTCAGCGACAACCGCGCGGGCTCGTATCTCACTTCCTGCCCCCCACCGGCCTCATGAGGACGAGGAGGAACACAATGACCGACGCACCCGCACACCCGACGAGTCACAGACGCAACCACTTAGGGCTGCTCAGCCGCTTCAGGCTGCTCATCAGCAGCGCCTGCACCATGCTGCTGGTCGCCCTGGCGGCGATGATCCTGCCCGGCACCGCCCACGCCGACACGGTCATCACCACGAACCAGACCGGCACCAACAACGGCTACTACTACTCGTTCTGGACCGACAGGCCCGGCACGGTCTCCATGAACCTGGGCTCCGGCGGCAGTTACGGCACCTCGTGGAGCAACACCGGGAATTTCGTGGCCGGAAAAGGCTGGAGCAACGGGGGACGCAGGAGTGTGACCTACTCCGGCACCTTCAACCCGTCCGGCAACGCCTACCTGGCTCTGTACGGGTGGACGTCGAACCCGCTCGTGGAGTACTACGTCGTCGACAACTGGGGCACCTACCGGCCCACGGGTACGTACAAGGGCACCGTCACCAGCGACGGCGGTACGTACGACATCTACAAGACGACGCGCTACAACGCACCGTCCGTCGAAGGCACTCGCACCTTCGACCAGTACTGGAGCGTCCGGCAGTCGAAGAGGACGGGCGGAACCATCACCACCGGCAACCACTTCGACGCATGGGCCCGCGCCGGAATGCCCCTGGGCAGCTTCAGCTACTACATGATCCTCGCGACCGAGGGATACCAGAGCAGCGGCAACTCCAACATCACGGTGAACGGGGCCGGTTCGGGTGGTGGCGGAGGCGGCGGGAACAGCGGTTGCACCGCGGCCCTGTCCGCCGGAGAGCAGTGGAGCGACCGGTACAACCTCAACGTCGCGGTCTCCGGCTCCAACAACTGGACCGTCACCATGAACGTGCCCTCCCCGGCGAAGATCCTCTCCACCTGGAACACCGCCGCCAGTTATCCCAGTACACAAGTACTGACCGCCAAACCCAACGGCAGCGGCAACACCTGGGGCGCCACCATCCAGCACAACGGCAACTGGACCTGGCCAACGGTCTCCTGCAGTGCGACCTGAACCCTCGATCCCCCAGGCTGGAGGACCACTCTCATGCACGCCAGAGCACCTCTCTCCCTGCGCTCCCTGGTCACGAGAGTCACGAAACTGGCTGTCGTCGCGATGGCCACGATGACCGCGGCGAGCGCCCTCACCCTCAACACCACCGCCCCGGCGCAGGCCGCCGCCTGCAACGGGTATGTCGGGCTCACCTTCGACGACGGCCCGTCCACCAACACGTCGAGCCTGCTCAACGCGCTCAAGCAGAACGGGCTGCGGGCCACGATGTTCAACCAGGGGCAGTACGCCGCCGCCTCCCCGTCCCAGGTCCGGGCCCAGGTCGACGCCGGGATGTGGGTCGCCAACCACAGCTACACCCACCCGCACCTGACCCAGCAGAGCCAGTCGACGATCGACTCGGAGATCTCCCGGACCCAGCAGGCCATCGCCAACGCGGGCGGCGGCACGCCGAAGCTGTTCCGCCCGCCGTACGGGGAGACCAACTCGACGGTGAGGTCGGTCGCGAGTAAGTACGGTCTGACCGAGATCATCTGGGACGTCGACTCGCAGGACTGGAACAGCGCGAGCGTCGACGCGATCGTGCAGGCCAACGCCCGGCTCACCAACGGTCAGATCATTCTCATGCACGACTGGCCCGCCAACACGCTCGCCGCGATCCCGCGCATCGCTCAGGGGCTGGCCAGTCGCGGCCTGTGTGCCGGCATGATCTCCCCGCAGACCGGCCGCGCCGTGGCCCCCGACGGCGGCGGAGGCGGTGGGCCGGGCGGCAGTTGCACCGCGACCCTGTCCGCCGGACAGCAGTGGAGCGACCGCTACAACCTCAACGTCGCGGTCTCCGGCTCCAACAACTGGACCGTCACCATGAACGTGCCGTCCCCCGCGAAGATCCTCTCCACCTGGAACATCACCGCCGGCTACCCCAACGCCCAGACACTCACCGCCAAACCCAACGGCAACGGCAACAACTTCGGCGTCACCATCCAGACCAACGGCAACTGGACCTGGCCAACCGTCTCCTGCAGCCCGAGCTGACCCCTGCAGCCCGAGCTGACCCCTGCGGAAGGGCTTCGCCCGCACGGACTCCATGCCCTGTGGCGATACTCCCGGTCCGCGCAGGACACCTACGGCGGGGCGTGAAGACCCCTGGGTGTCTCTGGCTCCGCCGAGCAACTCAGGGGGCGCCGGAGAACACCCAGGACCGTCCCCGCCCCCGTCCCCAGGACCGTCCCCGCCCCTCACCCCGGTCCCCGCCCCCTCACCTGCAATCGACCTTCATCTGCGCCGCCGCGTGGTGCGCCCCCACCAGGTCCTCGCTCCCCCAGTCCTGGCCCCGGTCGAACATCCGCACCGAGAACGACGTGCCCTTCACCTGGTAGCTGCCCACCTTCACCAGGCTGCCCCGGTGCACGGTCTGCCGTACGCCGAAGGTCGCGTACGCGGTGTCGCCGTCCTTCGGGTCCGCCAGCACACGGTAGACGGAGGGGTTGCCGGCCACGTCGCGGTCCCGGTCGCTGTCCGGTACGAAGATGGCGAGGGCGCACTTCGCGTACCTCTTGCCGAGCTCCCAGGACCAGGTCGCGGTGGAGCCCGTGTCCTTGTCCGGGATGCCCGACATCGGGACCGCGGAGAACCGGCCGTCGCACGAATCGCCCTTGTGGCCACCGGATGTGACGGTGTACCAGGCGGCGTCACCGTTCTCGACGCGGCCCTTCTCGGTGTAGCGGCCGGTCGCACAGCCGGGGCCCGCCCACGCGGAGAATCCGGGACCGGGGTCCAGGTCCCCGTCCCTGCCGCCGCCCGGCGTGCGGCCCGGGTCCGGGTCCGGGTCCGGCGATGCCCCGGGGTTCTTGCCCGACGGGCCCGTCGAAGCACTCGGGCCGTTACTCGGGCCGTCGCTCGCGCCGTTACTCGCGCCGCCGTTCCCGCTCGGTGAGCTTCCCCCGCCGAAGCCCGGCAACTGCGGCGGTCCGACCCCCACCCCGCTCGGCACGGGTCGGGACTCGGCGCCGGTACCGGCCCCGGCGCCTCCGCCACCGGACCCGGCGACCGCGGCCACGGTCGCTCCCACGCAGCCGAGTGCGAGCAGCGCCGCTGTGGCCACCCACCGCTTCCGTGGCCGTAAAACGCCGTCGTTCCGGCCTGAACCACCGTCGTTCTGGCCGGAGGCCGGGCCGGAGCGGTCCCTGGGGCGAACCCAGGTCTGTCCAGCGGCGGCGTCGCACCCAGGACAGTCCATGCCCGGCCGCCAAACGCGCCGGTCACTACCGCACCGTTCGCACCTCATGCCGCCTCACTATGGGGGATCACGCCATCGCCCGGCAGCAGAAGCACTCGATTGGTATGCGACCGCTTCATCAAGTCCCCTCATAGCGCCTGACCTTGACTTACGGTCAGCTCGCGTGACCCGTCCCCGGCCTGAGAGGTCCCTCGCGAACAACCCTCGCGAACAGCCCCGAAAGGCCCTCACGTACAGCTTCGGAAACGGCCTGAGCGCAGCTCCTGGCACAGCTCATGGCACAGCTCCTGGCGGAACTCCTAGCGCAGTTCCTCCGGACACCCCGTCCCACGCGGCAGCTGGTACGGCGCGGCCAGCCGGTACACCCCGGGGCGGGGCGCCAGCAGTTCCGTCCACTCGTCGCCCTCCGCGTTCTCCTCGGCCTTCAGCAGACAGCCGTTGGGGTTCGTGTAGTCCTTGGGGCCGTCCCCGTCGGCCCGGGACTCCACCGTCTCCTGCGGCGGTACGACGCTCCTGCCCTCCTCGTCCACCAGCCCGAGCCATGGTGAGTACGGGATCCGGATCAGCACCCGCCCCGCCCTCTTCACGTGGATCGTCAGCTCGCCCGCGCCCGCCCGGTCCACGGTCGCCGGCGGATCGGCCAGCGGCCGCGGGTCCTTGACCGCGAACAGCTGCCAGTTGGCGTCGCTCCAGAGGCGCTTCAGGTAGGGCTGGCCCTTCTGGACGAGCTCGGTCTCCAGCCCGGCGCCCTGGTCGGGCTGCCCCTTGGGGAGTACGACGTAGTGGACGGCCCAGCGGTCCAGCCAGCCCCGGTAGCTCTCGGACGTCAGGGTGTCGTCGTAGAAGAGGGGGTTGCGCTCCATGTCCGCCTGCCGGTTCCAGCCCCGGGCGAGATTGACGTACGGAGCGAGCGCGGACGCCTCGCGGTGGCTGCTGGCCGGGACCACCTCGACCCGTCCCTTCTCCGCGCCCGCCCGCTGCAACTGGTGCACCAGCGGCGCCAGCTCACGGGCCCAGGACGCGGTGGGTGCCGTACGCACCATGTCGTCCACGCCCTTGAAGCCGATCCAGAAGTTGAGCCCGGCGAAGGCGACCACGAGGGCGTACCAGCGGCGGGTGCGCGGTGCGGTGTACGGCAGGGCGGCGAGCAGCACCACACCCGCGATGATCATGGCGAACCGGGAGACGTTGGACCCGATCTGCGAATCGATCACGTACGTCAGCAGCACCCCGACGCCATAGACGGCCGCGGCGACCCGGACCGTACGCCAGTCCTTGGGTACGAGGACGAACACGAACAGCGCGTACAGGAAAGGCAGCGAGGCCCCGCCCACCGACAGCGGCTGCGTGCCGGAGAAGGGGAACAGCCAGGAGGAGAGCGCCACGACGGCGGCGGGCGCCAGACCGAGCGCATACGCGCCGGGGCGCCGCTTGTTGAGGAAGAGCGCGGCGGCGACGACCCCGAGGAAAAGGCCGGCCACGGGGCTCGCGGCGGTCGCGAGCGCGGCGAGCGGCGCCGCGGCGACGGCCTTGGCCCAGCGTTTCGTACGCCACCGGTACGGCCAGCAGAACACCGCGGCGACGGCGCCGAGCGCGAACATCATGCCGAGGCCGAACGTCACGCGCCCCGACAACGCGTTGCACAGGAACGCGAACACCCCGGCGAGCGAACACGCCACCGGGTTACGGACGGTCCGGACCCGGACCAGGATCAGCGCGGTCAGGGCGGCGGACGCGGTCCCGACGAGCATCATCGTCGTACGGACGCCGAGGACGGACATCAGATACGGCGAGACGACGCTGTACGAGACGGGGTGCATGCCGCCGTACCAGGCGAGGTTGTACGCGGAGTCGGGATGCCGCCCGACGAACTCGGCCCAGGCGTCCTGCGCCGCGATGTCCCCGCCGCTGTTCGCGAAGAGGACGAACCACACGACGTGCACCACGGCGGCGACGGCGGTGGTGAACAGGACGGGGTGACTCCCCACCCAGCTCCGGAAGCGCGACCGGGAGCCGGGACCGGCCTCCGGCCCCTCGCCACGTCGCTGCCCGGGCAGGTCTATTCGCGGCCCGGTGGGGCCCCGCGTCCCGGTGAGGCCCTTCGCGGGGGCCGCGGTGTTCTCGTCCGCGCGTGTCGGCTCAGCGGTGGTCACTACGGCTCTCCACGTCTTCCGTCTCACCGTCCGTCTGCCCGGTGTGCCGACTCCCCCGACATGTTCCAGGACGCCGTCCCCGCGTCCCGCAGTTGCTCCGGACGTCCGCCGGGCGGTTGGGCGAGCTCGGCGGATGTGCGGGCTCGGCAGCCGGCAGGCCCGTCGGATGTCCGTTTCGGGACGCTAGCACGCGACCGCGGCCGGGGAGGGCACCATTGTTCGGTGCCCTCCCCGGCCGCGGTATCGGACGGTCCCGGCTCAGCGGTCAGCCGACGCTGGTCGGCGGTCGGTTGACACTGGTCGGCCGAGGCCCGGTCGGCCGACGCGGGCGGCGGCCGGTCAGCCGACGCGGGTCAGCTTCGCGCCGAAGCCGGGCTCGACCAGGTCCTTTTGGAGGGTGACCGGGGCGGAGACCTTGCCGGTGCCGGTGCCGACGGTCACTTCACCGACCTCACTGCCCGCCGCGGCGGCGTGCGGGATCTGCTCCTTGCCCTCGCCGATGTTGAGCTTCACCTCAAGGCCGCCCCAGCCGATGGCCTTGAGGTCCTCGGTGGAGACCACGGGCGTCTGCCCGCCGAGCCCGTCGTCCACGTAGCCGACGACATCGCCCTTCTTGACGACGGTGGCGGAGCCGACGTCCGCCTGGGCCTTCTGGATCAGCTTGAGGCTGTTCTGGATCGAGCGCTGCAGCTTGCCGTCCAGAGTGCCGTCCACCTGGGCACCCATCACGATGCCGACGATCCGGCGGTCCTTGCCGTCGATGATGGTGTTCGCGGCCCAGAGGAGATTGCCGCCGGCCGGAGTCGAGGAGCCGGTCTTGATCCCGCTCACCCCGGGCTCCAGCAGAATGTTGTTGTTGTTGTAGATCGTCTTGCCGAGGCCCGGGACATCGGCCTGCGGCATGTTCACAACCTCGCGGAAGACGTCGTTCTGCATGACCGCCTTCGCCAACTTGAGCTGGTCGGCCGGAGTGGACACGGTCGAGGGCTCAAGTCCGCTCGGGTCCGTGTACGTCGAGTTCGTCATGCCGAGATCCTTGGCGGCGGCGTTCATCTTCTCGACGAACGCCTTCTCGGTCGTGGCGTCCCAGCGGGCAAGCAGACGAGCCGCGTTGTTCCCGGACGGAATCATCAGCAGCTGAAGCATCTGCTTCTCGGTGTACTGCTGCCCCTCCTCGATGGGCGCTGTCGACTCGTCAGGACGGTCGGCCTCCTCGCCCGCCTTTTTGTCGACCTTGATCTTCGGGCCCACCTGATTCCCGGTGATCGGGTGTTCCTTGAGGATCACGTACGCGGTCATGACCTTCGCGACGCTCGCGAGCGGCGCGGACTTCTGCGCGCCGTACGCGCCGATCGTGCCGACACCCTCGACCTCGACCGCGCCCTGGCCCTCGGCGGGCCACGGCATGTCGATCTTGCCCCCCTCAAAGGTGTACGTGGGGTCGGCGGACAGCGCCAACGTGGGCGCCGGGAGCGGGCGTACGGCCTGGGCGATCGCGAAGATGACCAGCAGGAGCAGGGCGAGCGGCGTCCAGATCTTGACGCGCCGGACGGCTGTACGGACCGGAGTCTCGGGCGGCGCCGGCTTGTTCGTCAGCTCGGCGAGAAGGTCCAGCGGCGGCCGGGGCGGCATCGGCTGCTGCCGGGTCCGCTCGGCCTCGGGGATCGCGGAGGTCTCGGCGACGGCGGGGGTGGCGGCCGGGGGCTGCGGGGTCGACTTCGAGGTGGACGGGGACGCTTCGGGCTGGGGGGACGCCGTCTTGAGAGACATTGTCCTGGGCGACGTCGGCTTGGAGGCCGTGGACGGTACGTCGTCCCTGCGCAGCGGTACGAACGTACTGGTGCGCTCGGCCGGAGCCTCGTCCGTCTTGGCTTTCGCGTCCGACCGGGGCTTGTCTTCCGAGCCGGCCTTCGCGTCCGACCCGGGCTTCTCGTTCGACCCGGCCTTCACACCCTTCTCGGGCGTCTCGCTCTTCGCGCTCTTCTCACCCTCGGACGGTCGGGGCATCTTGAGCGCGGTGGTGGGCGAATCGACGGCGGGCCGGGGCAAGGCCTTGAAGACGGCGGTCGCTCGATCGACGCGCGGCTCCGCGTCATCGTCACTCTCGTCGTCGCCCTTGGCGTCGCTCTTGACGTCGCTCTTGACGTCGCTCTTGACGTCGTCGTCCTTGACGCCGTCCTTCTTGTCCTCGGCCTTGTCCTTGCTCTTGTCCGAGGGAGCGTCCTTGGCGTCCTTGCCGTCCTTCGAAGCGGCGCTGTCGCCGGACCTGGCCCAGGAGGGGGTCGTGCCGCCCTTCCCCGCCTTGCCTTCCTTCCCGTCCTCCCCTGACGTCTCGGCCTTCTCAGCCGCCGGGGGCTCCTCGCTCTCGCGCGTCCTGCCGGAATCAGCGTCGGATGTGGATTCGGAGTCGGCGTCCGTGTTCGTGTTCGTGTCGGAATCCGAGCTCAAGTCGGAACCAGAGTCAGAGTCTGCGTCTGCCTCCGCCTCTGTCTCTGCGGCCAACTCGGAATCCGAGTCGCCCTTCGGGGTGCTCTCGCTCTTCGAGCTCTCCGCACCCGCCGCTATCGGCGGCCCGTCGCCCGACCCCGCGGACTTCTCCGACTTCTCGGCTTTCCCTGAGTCCCCGGCTTCCTCCGAATCCTTCTGCGAGCCCTCCGCACCATCGATGCGATTTGCAGTTGCGACCTTCGTCGCCACCGCCGAGCGGGACTCCGAACCAGACTCAGAACCAGACCCGGAACCGGACCGAGAACCGGATTCCGAACCCGATTCCGGCTCTGCCTCCTCGGCCGCCGATTCACGGAACACCGCGAGCCGCGGGTCCCTTTCGCCCGGAGTCGTCTCCCCCGACGACTTCTGCTGCTCCGACTTGCCGGGGGACTCGCCCGCCACCGTGTCTCCTTCATGTCTCATCCGACGTACCGCACTGTCCGAACCATCTATCAGTGTCCTGCTCTGGGACCTTCACCGGGGTACTAGACGAGAACGACATACATAACGGTTCCCGCACAAAGCACCCAGGCGCTCTCGACAGACCAATGTGAGAGGGGTCACCCTGTCATTCATCCACGCGGGGAGGCATGGATGGGCAGGAGCCGCAGAACAATTCCGGAGGAGCTTCTGTTGCTCGCTCTGGACCCGACCACGGGTACCACAGCGCAGCCGCAGTCGCTCGACCTCGGCCTGGCCGGAGCACAGCTAGTAGAGCTGGCTCTGGCAGGACGGATAGCCCCTGACGGGGATCGTATCGCCGTGGTGATGCCACGGCCGACCGGAGATCCGACTCTGGACTCCGCACTGGAGCTGCTGCGCAGACGCGGCAGCCCGGTTCGGGCCGTCCACTGGATCGGCGGGCCCCGACTGGGGCTGCGCCAGACGTATCTCTCGCATCTGGAGCGATGCGGCATGGTTCATGCCGTCGAGGGCCAGATGTGCGGGGTGCTGCCGACAACGCGCTACCAGGCGACGGAGTCGGCGATCAGCCGGGAAATCAGGTCCCGGCTGGACAGTGCGATCCGCACCGGCGTACCGCCGGACCCGCGGACCGCGGCGCTCGCCGCGCTGGCCCACGCGGTCGGACTCGGCAAGCACCTCTACCCCGGTAACGAGGGGCGTTCATCACGCTCCCGGCTCCGGGACCTGATCAGGCACGACCCGATGGGCGGTCTCGTGGCGCACGCCGTCATGGACGTCCAGAACGGCGTGGGCGCACAACCGCGCCGTAACGCCGCCCAGAGCGCCCCCGGCGCTCCCGCGGGCGGTGGCAGGGCGCCGGGCGTGCCCATGCAGCCGCAGCGCGGCGGCATGGCGCGTGTCGCGGCGCACTGAACAGCCTCATTGGCAGCCTGATTGATCGATCTGAAGGACCTGATGGACCCGCACGGTCCGAACGACTCGGCTCGTGCGGTCCGAGGGAGGCGTGCGGGCCGGAGGCTCACCCGGCCCGAGGAACCCGCGCCACCCGAGGGACTCGCACGACCGGCACGGCCAGCACCGCCCGAGGGACTCGCAACCACCCGAGGAACTCGCACAACCAGCGCGACCTGCACGACCAGTGCCACCAGCACCACCACAGAGATCCGCCGCACCGACGTCCCCAGAGCCGGTCCGGGAGCCGCACAAAGACGCGCGGGGCAGCCAGGGCTTCATCGGCTGCCCCGCGCGCCGTGTGGGCGCCCGGCATCCCGCAAGCCCCGGATCCGTAACGGGAAGGCGCCCGGAAGGCCGCCACGGGTGCCCAGAGCCATGCCACGCCGTCCCCGGGCACCCCGGACGCCCGAACCCCCCGGGCACACCCCGGCGCCCGGCCCGGCGCCCGATCCGGCGCACAGCGCGCGCACCGGCGCGCAGAAGTCCGCGCAGGAGCTGCGGAGGGGCTTACGTACCAGCGCATTCGCTTCTGTCTCCATTTCCCAGCGCAGCCGGGACTTTTGGTGGCAGTCTGCTGAGCAGTAGATACGTACAGCTACGCAGCCGGAGGTGCAGTTTCCGTGGCGTCCAACGTCAACCCCACCGTCAGGCGACGCAGATTGGGCCAGGAGTTGCGCCGGCTTCGCGAACTCAAAGGCATGACGGCGGAGGAGGTGGCCGAACGGCTGCTGGTCTCGCAGTCGAAGATCAGCCGCCTGGAGAACGGCCGCCGCTCCATCAGCCAGCGCGACGTCCGCGACCTCTGCGGGGTGTACGAAGTCGAGGACCAGCGCATCGTCGACTCGCTGATGCAAATGGCCAAGGACTCCCGCCAGCAGGGCTGGTGGCACGCCTTCGGCGACATCCCGTACAGCGTCTACATCGGGCTGGAGACGGACGCGGCCTCACTGCGCGTGTACGAGCCTCAGGTCGTTCCCGGCCTGCTCCAGACCAAGCCGTACGCCGAGGCACTGATCAACGGGGCGCTGCCCGAGTCCTCGGTGCTCGAGGTCGAGAAGCGGGTCGGGGTACGGATGCGCCGCCAGGACCGCATCAACGCCCCCGAGGACCCGCTCCGGCTGTGGGCCGTGGTGGACGAGGCGGCGCTGCGCAGGGTGGTCGGCGACCGGCAGTTGATGCGGGAGCAGCTGGAACACCTCGTCGAACAGTCCCAGCTCCCGCATGTGACCGTGCAGGTGCTGCCCTTCGACATGGGCGCGCATCCCGGGATCACCGGGCACTACGCGGTTCTCGAATTCCCGGACGCCGCGGACTCCAGCGTGGTCTACATCGAGGGCGTGACGAGCGACCTCTATCTGGAGAAGTCCAATGACGTGCAGCGCTACAGCGTGATGTACGAACACCTGCGCGCACAGGCCCTGAACGCCGACCAGACACGGCAGTACATCTCGGACATCGCCAAGGACTACGCCCGTTGAGACTCGCGTCCTGACCGAGGCTGCCCATCGGATCGCGTTGTCGCACGACCCGGTGGGCGGCCCGCATGAATCAACCGTGAACCAGGTCCTGTCCGGCCGGACAGGACCTAACCACAAGGCGCCATGAGCCCCTTGAGGATTTCGCAGACGATCGACTTGAGCGTGTCGTAGTCCGGCGGATCCCCCGGATCCCCCTTGTCTCCCTTCTCGCCTCTCGCCCCCTGCGGTCCCCGTGCGCCGGGCGGGCCCGGCGGGCCCTGCCGGCCGGGCAGCCCGTCCTGGCCGTCTCTGCCGTCCCGGCCGTCCTGGCCGTTCCTGCCGTCCTTGCCCGGAAGGCCGTCCACGCCGTCCTCGCCCGGTTCTCCCTGCGGACCCTCCGCGCCCTCCTGGCCCTGCGCACCCTCCTGGCCCTGGAGTCCCTGGGTGCCCTGGAGGCCTCGCGGGCCGGGCGGGCCTTCCGGCCCCTGTGGTCCCTGCGGAGCCGGCGGCCCCTGCGGGCCTTGCTCGCCAGGGTCGCCCGGCGGGCCCTGGGGGCCGGTTTCGCCGGTAAGGGGCTCCCTGACCGTGATCGGCACGTTCTCGATCACGGCGCTGGGGCCGACGTACTTCGTGACGGTCAGCATGCTCACATCGAGGGGCGCGTCCTCGCTCACCTCGAAATCACCCACCCAGTAGGTGTCGCCGACCTGAGTGAGGGGGTACGTCCGCTCCGCCCCACCGGGGCAGACGACGGAGCTGTATTCCGCGCTCCACGCACACCCGGGGATGGGCCAGTAAACAATCACGGTGGTTTTCATTCCGGGGCCGAGCGGGTGCGCGAAGAAAACGACGAGCGAGCAATTCGATTCAATCGATGTGGCCATAGCGCCTCCCTGGACAAGTTGCTCGGAGGTATGGCAATGGGGCGCCTGTCACACCGTCCGATCTCACGACGGAAAACGGGGAGCAGACACCCGCGACAGCAGCGACAATCGTGAGCCGGCCATCCATCCAGCCCGGCACCAACGAAACCAATCCATTCCGCCGAGAAATACCTAGCATTGAATGAAACGCTGGAGCTCGCGTCGGGCCGGCAAACCAGCGTCGCCTTGCGTTCCGTTCATACCCGAATATTCGTCAGGTACATGACGAGTGGCAGCCTTTACCCGATGGAGTGAATGGTGAGCTGGTGCGATAATCGCTGCACGCCAGACAGTTCCGGACACCGGACAGACGTCACCGCGATACCGCCGCAGGGGCCGAGCTCCCCGCCACAGCCTCGTCTCCCTTGACCGTAAATGTCAGGAATAACTCTGTTCGCCCCTGGAGTGGGGGTGCATTATGCACCCCAAGTGCCTGAACAGAGAAGGGCCTCACGGAATATCTCATCCGAATGAGTGAATGCCCACCCCGCCCATCGAGTGAGGCTAGTAGCGTCGATCATGCCAGCAAAAGAGTTGGCGTGATTTTATCCCTCACTTGCTGAACCGGAGCGAACATGGCAATTCTTCAGGGCGCTACGGACACGTGGACCAAGTCCTCGTACTCCGGCGGAAACGGCGCATGCGTAGAGGTCAAGTCCCCCGTCGTCCAGTCCATTGCCGTTCGGGACTCGAAGGCTCCCGAAGGTCCTTCGATCTCCTTCATTCCCACCTCATGGAATGCCTTCGTGCAGGAAATGAACAAGGGCGCCTTCGACCTCGGCTGAGGTCGACCGACACCCTGCACCCGCACCACACAGAGCCCTCTCGACCGGTTCGCCGCCCTGGCCGAGGGGGCTCGGTCATGCCGGGACACGACCCCACCCACCTCTCGGCCGCCCGGGACCCGCATCCCGCACGACCCGACCGGACCGGACCTGAGCTTGACGAAGCGCTGACTCATCGTGTGGCCGCCGTTACGCGCACGACAACGCTCCGACAGGTCAAGAGCAGGCAAAATGGTTCTGCTTTCTGACCTGGGTTCATACCTATGACCAACGGCCCCCTTGACCCACCTCCACGCCAGGCGGTTCAATCCCCGAAGTCCCCGCTCCCGCACGGGGTACCGCTACCCGGACGTACCGACGAAGAGCCTGACGGAGCACTTCGACGTTCACAAGGCGGACCCCTGGAGGGGGCACATGAACAGCCTCGACTGGATCGTGCTCATCGCGTACTTCGGTGTGATGGTCGGGATCGGCCTCTGGTCGCACAAACGCGTGGACGATGTCAGCGACTTCTTCACCGCCGGCGGCAAGATGCCCTGGTGGCTCTCGGGCATCTCGCACCACATGTCCGGCTACAGCGCGGTGATGTTCACGGGGTACGCGGGCATCGCCTATACGTACGGTGTCACCTCGTTCGTGACCTGGTCCCTCCCGATCGCCATCGGGATCGGGATCGGCTCCAAGCTGTTCGCGCCCCGGCTCAACCGGCTGCGTTCGCGGTTACACGTCGCGTCCCCGCTCGAATACCTCAAGAACCGCTACGACTTGAGGACGCAGCAGGCTCTCGCCTGGTCGGGCCTGCTGCTGAAGATCGTGGACGTGGGCGCCAAGTGGGCCGCCATCGCCACCCTGCTCTCCGTCTTCACCGGTATGTCCCTCAACCAGGGAATCCTCATCACCGGTGTCATCACGGGTATTTACTGCACGGTCGGCGGCCTGTGGGCCGATGCCCTCACAGAGCTGGGGCAGTTCATCATCCAGCTCTTCGCCGGAATCGCGATGCTCGTCGCCGTCATGGGCGAGCTCGGCGGCTTCAGCGCGCTGTGGACGGTCTGGGACAAGCTCCCCAGCGGCCACGCCGACGCGACGGCCGGCCCGTACACGGTGACGTTCCTGCTGGCCTTCCTCTTCATCAAGATGTTCGAGTACAACGGCGGCATGTGGAACCAGGCCCAGCGCTACATGGCGACCGCCAACGCCCGCGAGGCCACCCGCTCGGCCCGGCTCTCCGCCGTCCTCTGGCTCGTCTGGCCGCTGGTCCTGTTCTTCCCGATGTGGTGCGCGCCGCTGCTGGTGAAGGCGCAGAAGCCCGATGCCTCCGACTCGTACGCCCTGATGACCGAACAGCTGCTGCCGCACGGGCTGCTGGGCCTGGTCATCGTCGGCTTCTTCTCGCACACCATGGCGATGTGCTCCTCCGACGCCAACGCCATCGCGGCGGTCTTCACCCGGGACATCGCGCCCACGCTGTCCAAGGCGGCGCGCGGCTGGTCCGAGCGTGCCGGGCTGCTGGCGGCCCGGCTGTCGACGATCTCCTTCCTGGCGCTGTCGATGGCGATCGCCACCCAGGTCAACTCGCCGACGTTCAAGGACATCATCACGGTCGTCATCAAGTGGGTGGCGGGCCTGATGGGACCGATCGCGATCCCGTTCATGCTCGGCCTGCTCAAGCCGTTCCGCAGGTCGGGCCCGACCGCCGCGCTCACCAGCTGGGCGCTGGGGCTGCTGGCCTTCTGGCTGGTCAACTACCCGATCAACTGGAACACCGACGGCGGTGTGCCGCTCCAGTACCAGGTCTCGGTCCCGCTCGCGGTGTCGCTGGTGCTGTACATCGTGATCGGCTTCCTGAAGCCGGAGGACAGCCCGGGGCGCGACGTGCTGCTGGCCCGTATCAACGGGGAGGGTGGCGGGGACGGTTCCGGGCTGACGGCGGAGTCCCTGAAGGTGCCCGCGCAGGCGAAGCCGGGCGGCGACGGAAGGCAGCCGGGCGACCGGGAGGACACGGGGTCCGGCTCGGGACCGGTGTCGGGGTAGGGATAGGGGCGGGGTCGGGTGCACCGTACGGCTCGGGTCACCGTCGTGCCCGTACGGCCGGACCGTGCCGTACCGCGCGGACCGCGCCGTACCCCCTCCGGGCCGTGCGGCCGTACGCCGTACACAGCCGTATGCCGTACACAGCCGTACGCCGTACGCATCGGTCAGCCGCGCGGATAGCGGTCCAGCCAGCCCGATGTGGTGACCGCCGGGCTGTGCAGGGCCGGGCCCTGGGTCATCTCCATCGCGAAGTCGTCTGCGATCTCCAACAGGGTGGGCCGGCCTTCCAGTTCGGCCAGCCAGGCGGGCGGCAGCGCCGTCTCGCCGTACAGCGCGCCGAGCAGTGCCCCGCAGAGCGTTCCCGTGGCCCCCGACGGGCCGTCGTGGTTGACGGCGAGGCTCAGGCCCTGGCGTATGTCCTCGGCGACCAGCGCGCAGTAGACGGCGACGGCGAGCGCGTCCTCCGCCGCGCGTCCGTCGCCCAGCGCCGCGATTCTGTCCGGGCCCGGAATCCCCTGGCGTACGGCGCCGAGCGCCTGTTGGAGGGCGTCCGTCACGGGCTGGTGGCCGGGGCGCGGGGCGAGCAGCGCGAGGGCGCGCTGCACGCCGGCGTCCAGGGGCTCGCCGCGCGCCAGCGCGTGCACGATCACCGCGAACGCGCCCGCCGAGAGATACGCGGTCGGGTGGCCGTGCGTCTGGGTGGCGCACTCCACGGCGAGCTGGCAGACCAACTGCGGCTCCCACCCGACGAGCAGCCCGAACGGCGCGGACCGCACGAGGGCGCCCGCGTCGCGCGCGGTGGGGTTCTTGGGCCTGTCGAGCGTGCCCATGGTCGCGTCGCCGAAGCCGGTGAGCGAGGAGATGGTCGGATCGCGCCGGACGTACAGCCACTCCTCCTGGGCGAGCCAGCCGTTGTCCTTGCGGCGCAGGTCGGGCCCCCAGTCGCGCTGGGTCATGGCCCAGCGCAGATGGGCGCGGTGCACATCGGTGGGCGGATGCCAGGCGCCGGTGTCCCGGCGGACCTGGGCACGGATCAGCCCGTCAACGGTGAACAGGGTCAGCTGGGTTGACGCGGTGACGGCGCCCCGGCGGCCGTACGCGGGTACGTAGTCGTTGACGCCGTCCGCGCCGTGCGCGGCCCGGATGTCGTCGAGCGTGAGCGTGGAGACCCCCGCGCCGAGCGCGTCACCGACGGCACCACCGAGCAGACAGCCCCGCACCCTGCTGCGGAAATCCTGCTGCTCGCTACGGCCCCAGACGGTCCCCGACGGTGTGCTCACGCGTCCCTTCCTCCCCCTGAGCCTCGCAGCTGAACCGCGGCGAAATCGCAGCTGCGCAGCACTGTAATCGAACGGGAACAGGGGGTTGGGAGCGCACTTAGGCAGGCCTAAGAAGCGCGGGGCCGGTATGGGGTCGGCGGGGAGGTCGGTATGGGTGGCCGTCGCCCGGCAGATCGGATTTGAGCGCACGCCGGGCGCATCGCTCCCGGCGCACCACGGGTGTGGCAGCGCGGAGTTGCGGCGCACTACACACAGGGCGGGGTGCCACGTCCCGGCGCACGACGGGCATGGCGGCGCGGAGTTCCGGCGCGGGGTTCCGGCGCACAGCGGGCGCGCCGGGCGCCCGTCTCCCCCGCCGCCACGCCCCCGGCGTACGCCGCCACCCGTACGCAGCCACGCCCCCGGCGTACGCCGCCGCCCCCGTACGCCGGGGGAGAAGCGCGCCGTTACGCCCAGTGCGCGGCGATCTCGTCCCGCGCGGCCACGAGGCGCGCGAGCCGGGGGCGTAGGCGGCCCGTGTCGATTCCCGGCGCCGACAGCAACTCCTCCAGACAGCAGACCAGTTCCGCGATCTCGTCCCAGCGGTACTCCGTCATCAGCACCGCGTCGAGCGCGTCGTCCAGCCGGGACCAGTCGGCCAGGGCGGCGGCGCTCACCACGGTCCGGTAGGTACGTTCGTCGTCCGGCAGCTCCGCGTCCTGTGCCCATCCGCGCTCCAGCCGCCGCCACACCGGCCACCCCGCGTCGGCGCCTTCCGTCAGGGTCACCGTCATCGCCCGCGCGTGGGCGCCTTTCAGCGGATCGGCGGCGCTCAGCCGGTCGGCCGCCGCGCGCGCCGCGTCCCACCGCCCCGTACGGCGCAGCGCGTGGCACCGCATCACGAGGTCGTCGCCCTCGGTGGACGGCAGCGCGTCGAGCGACCGCAGGGCCTCTTCGGGGCGGCCCTGGAGCAGGCGCACCGCCGCGACCGTACGGCGGGCGTGATCCACGTCCCCGCCGTAGGCGAGGCACCGGTCGAGGTCGGCGTGCGCGCGGTCGAGGCGTCCCATGGCAAGCACCGTCAGGGCCCGACAGTAGTGGGCCCAGGCGTACCGCGGTTCAAGCTCCACGGCCCGGTCCAGGTCCGCGAGCGCGTCCCGGAAGCGGTGCAGTCCGTGCGCGGCCATGCCGCGCTGGGCGAGGGCCCAGGCGTCGTCGGGCGTCCCGTCCAGCACGGCGGTGAAGTCGGCGATCGCGTCCTCGTGCCGCCCCGCGAGCAGCCGGGCGGCACCCCGTTCGTCCCTGACCCACGCGTTGTCGGGCAGCAGTTCCACGGCACGGTCCAGATCGGCCATCGCCCCGGGCCCGTCGAACGCCGCCCGCCGCACCGAGGCGCGGTGCACCATCGCCCAGGCGTAGTCGGGCACCAGCTCGATGGCACGGTCGAGGTCGGCCAGCGCCTCGGTGTGCCGCCCCAGTTCGTGGCGGGCCACCCCGCGGCCGGCGAGGGCCGAGGCGTGGTCGGGCTTGAGCGCCAGGGCGCGGCCGAGTTCGCGGTCCGCGTCCTCGTACCGCTCGGCGAGACGGTAGGCGTCGCCCCGCACGGAGGCGATCCAGGCGCTGTCGGGCCCGATCTCCGCGGCCCGGTCCAGATCGGCGAAGGACCGGTCCAGTTCGCCCGTCCCCCGCAGCAGCTCGGACCTGCGGACCAGCGCCCACAGGTACTCTCCGTCCAGCTCCAGGGCCCGGTCGAAGTCGGCGAGTGCCTCCTCGTACCGCCCCAGCCTGTGCCGGGCGACGCCCCGGCTCGCCAGGAAACGCGCCACGGTCGGGTCGAGCGCGACCGCCCGGTCCAGGACGGCGACGGACTCCTCCAGCCGGCCGGTCTGCCGCAGCGCGTCCCCGTACTCGCGCAGCACCCACGGGGTGTCCGGGGCGAGTTCGTCGGCTCGGCTCAGGTCGGCGAGCGCGGCCGTGAGGTCTCCGCTCATCCGGTACGCGATGCCACGCCCGAAGTACGCCCGGTACTGGTCCGGATCGAGCGCGAGGGAGCGGCCGTACTCGGCGAGCGCCCGCTCGTACTCGCCCAGGTTGCGCAACTGCCGCCCCCGCACCTCGTGCGCCAGCGCACGCCCCGGCGTGTCCAGTCCGGTCCGGTCCAGGAGCAGCCCCAGGGCGGTGCGTACACCTCCGTCGTCGTCACCGAGCGCGGCCCCGAGCCGCCGGCCCCAGTCCCTCAACTCCCCCTCGTCGGTGTCCTCTCCCGCCTCGGCCAGCACCAGTGCCGCCCGCCGGGCCGCCGCCGGGCTCTCCTGGCAGCCCTCGGCGACATCCCGGAGCGCCCCGGCGAGCGCGGCGCGCGGACCGGCGCACAGCGCGTGGTACGTCTCCTCGAACCGCAGCGCGCGCCAGTCGGCGCTCGCCCACATCTCGTCGGCGCGCAGGTCGGCCTCCACCTCCGCGCGCCAGTCCGCGAAGCACCGCGCCAGCGCCGCGTGCCGCTCGCTCCAGCCGCGCGGCGAGCGGGTGCGCTGGAGGCGCAGCATCGGGTCGCGCACCACATCGTGATAGCGGACCCCGGCGTCCTTCCGGGTGGCGAAGGGCAGGGCGCACAGCCAGTCGTACAGGCCCCCGGCGCGCGCCGAATCCGCCGGACCGTCCAAACCCGCCGGCGCGCAATCCGGCGCGTCCTCCGGGACGACGGCCGGTACGACTGCGGACACGACGGCCCGGAACACGTCCTCGTCCAGCCGGCGCGGCAGGGCGCAGGCGAGGGCCGTGGCCCGGCGCAGCGGGTCCTGCTCCCACTTGAGGAATCGTTCGACGGCGGTTGCGCTGGGATCGCCGACGTCGTCGGGGTCGGTCGGCTGGTTCTCGGCGAGGGTGGAGACGAGGACGGGCAGCCCGCCGGAGAGCCGCAGCACCTCCTCCACGACGGATTCGTCCATGACGTCCTTCGCCGCGAGCAGCTGCCGCGCCTCCGGTTCCGTGAACGGCTCCAGCCGTACGTCGGCCATGAAGTCCGCGAAGCCGCCCCAGCGCGCCGTGTCGAACGGCCGCTGCCCGGCGAGGGTCACCACGGCCTGAGCGGGCAGCGCTCCGTACCGCTCCGTGGTCATCACGTCGCGCAGCCACGCGTCGAGGAAGGGCCCGGTCCGCTCGTACGTGTCGAAGAAGAGGACGATCCAGGGGACGTCGCGTGCGGCCTCGGCCAGCTCGGTGACGAATACGGGGGTGAGCACCCGGTCCGGCGCCAGGACCAGCTGTACGTCCTCCTGGTTGCGGAACCGCGCGCTCAGCGTGGCCCGCAGCCTGTCGCCGCCCGCCGCGAGCCGCTGCGTGTCGAGCGCTCCGGCGAACGCCCCGACGACGGGGATCATGCCGAGACCGATCACTCCGGCGGTGGCCAGAGCGGTGCTCCCGGCCGACGGCTGCACGGCCAAAGGTTGTTGCCCGGCCGACGGGTGTCCGTACGCGGGTTGCCCGGCAGGCGGGGATCCGTACGACGGTTGTCCGTACGGCAGTTGCTGCCCGGACCCCGGCAGCTGCGCCGACACCAGCTGACCGGAACCCGGATGACCGAACCCCGGAGGCAGGGACCCCGGAGGCAGGGACCCCGGAGGCAGGGACCCCGGAGGCAGGGACCCCGGGGGCCAGGGCCCCTCGATCCCCGGCATCCCTCCGCCCTCCGCCGGATCGGCGAGCGATGCCGACACCGACGCCGACGCGGATTCCGCTTCGTGCCGGCGCTGCCGGTACGTGGCGAGCAGCCGGTCCAGCTGCTTCAGCGGCCGCCCCTGCCGGGCGAACTGCTCACCGATCGCCGCCAGCACCTCGGGGACGCTGCTCACCGACTCGTCGACGTACGCCGTCAGAGCGCCCCGCTCCCGCGCCGCCTGCTCCAGCTCCCGGACGAGGAACGTCTTGCCCACGCCCGCGTTGCCGTGGACATGGAACAGGAAGCGGTGCCGCTCGTCGTCCGGCGGAAAGTCGAAGTTGGCCCGGAACGCGCCGAGTTCATCGCGTCGTCCGATGAATCCCGTCCTCCGGCGCCGCTGGATCAGTTCGGCCATCGACAGTCGTGCGCGCGCCATGAACCCCTCCCCCACGGCGGGACCCGTCCCCTCGTTGGCCCCTTCGCCCGCCTGTTCCCCAGTCTGGCACCTCACCGAACTCGGCGCGAGAGACAGGCCGTTCACCGGCCACGGCAGATGAATGGCCCCACGGCATCAGCGGAATCAGAGATCGACGCCGGTACCCAGGAAGGCGATGTCCCGGTCCGCGACCGCTCCGGCGAACGTCTGCACCTCGTCCACGGCTCCGTGCAGATATTCACCCCAGCCCGCAGCGGTGTGCCCACGTCCCACCTGGAGGTACTTCCGGTACTTCCGCATGGCCATCTGTTCCCTCCCCTGGGCGGCCCGCCGAACGTGGCGGGCCGCAGGAGACTAACAACGGCCACTGACACAACCGACTGATTTTCGGGGACGGTTGACGGAAGGCCCGTCAGCCCTCGCTGCCCAGCACCGGCAGCAGCTCCGGCAGATGCCCGTCGGACGCGGCAGCCGCCCGTACCCGCTCCTCCGGGACGTCCCCGTACAGCGTCGTCCGCGGCTTCGCCGGGCGGCCGGCCGCGTCGGCGATGGCGATGAGGTCCTTGACCGAGCGGTACGAGCCGTAACTCGACCCGGCCATACGGGAGATGGTCTCCTCCATCAGCGTGCCGCCCAGGTCGTTCGCCCCGGAGCGGAGCATCTCCGCCGCGCCCTCCGTGCCCAGCTTCACCCAGCTCGTCTGGATGTTGGGGATGTGGGGGTGCAGGAGCAGCCTGGCCATCGCGATCACCGCGCGGTTGTCGCGGTCCGTCGGGCCGGGGCGGGCGATGCCGGCCAGGTAGACGGGGGCGTTGGTGTGGATGAAGGGGAGCGTGACGAACTCGGTGAAGCCGCCCGTCTCCTGCTGGATCCGGGCCAGCGTACGGAAGTGGCCCAGCCAGTGGCGCGGCTGGTCGACATGGCCGTACATCATCGTGGAGCTGGACCGGATGCCCAGTTCGTGGGCGGTCCTGACGACCTCGATCCAGGTCGCCGTCGGCAGCTTTCCCTTGGTGAGGATCCAGCGCACCTCGTCGTCCAGGATCTCGGCCGCCGTGCCCGGGATCGAGTCGAGTCCGGCCTCCTTGGCCGCCGTCAGCCACTCGCGGATCGACAGGCCGGTGCGCGAGGCGCCGTTGACGACCTCCATCGGGGAGAAGGCGTGGACGTGCATGCCGGGGACGCGTTCCTTCACGGCGCGCGCGATGTCGAAGTACGCGGTGCCGGGCAGGTCCGGGTGGATGCCGCCCTGCATGCAGACCTCGGTGGCCCCGACCTCCCACGCCTGCGCGGCCCGGTCCGCGACCTGGTCCAGGGAGAGGGTGTAGGCGTCGGCGTCCGTACGGCGCTGGGCGAAGGCGCAGAAACGGCAGCCGGTGTAACAGACGTTGGTGAAGTTGATGTTGCGCGTGACGATGTACGTCACGTCGTCGCCGACCACGTCGCGGCGCAGCTCGTCGGCGATCCGGGTCAGCGCGTCCAGCGCGGGCCCGTCGGCGTGGAGGAGGGCGAGGGCCTGGTCGTCGCTGAGCTTCGTCGGGTCGTCGGCGGCCTGCTTGAGGGCCTGCCGTACGTCGGTGTCGATCCGCTCCGCGACCATGCCGGGGGCGGCCGCCTCGCGCAGCGCCTCCCAGTCGCCGTACACCGCGTCGAAGTCGTCGCGCCGGTCCGCCGTGCGCCCCTCGGTGTCGATCGTGCGGTGCAGGTCCGTACGCCCACTGGCGGTGAAGCCCTCGTCCGGTTCCTGCCACGCCAGCCCCACGGGCTTCACGTCCTGGCGCGCGAGGCCCGTCTCCGGGTCGGCCAGCGCCCGTACGTGCGGCAGCAGGCGCGGGTCCAGCCAGGGCTCGCCGCGCTCGATGAACTCCGGGTAGATGGTGAGCCGTTCGCGCAGCTCGAAGCCGGACTCGGCCGTCTTCGCGGCCAGTTCGTCGATGTGCGGCCAGGGCCGCTCGGGGTTCACGTGGTCGGGGGTGAGCGGCGAGACTCCGCCCCAGTCGTCGATGCCCGCGCCGATGAGCAGCGCGTACTCGGCGTCCACGAGGTTGGGCGGGGCCTGGATACGAGCCGACGGGCCGAGGATGTGCCGGGCCACGGCGATGGCCGCCGCCAGCTCCTCCAGCTCGGCGTCCGGCATGCCGCGCATCGCGGTGTCCGGTTTGGCGCGGAAGTTCTGGACGATGACTTCCTGGATGCCGTGGTACGCCCGCTGGATGCGCCGGAGCTCGAAGAGGGCGTCGGCGCGCTCCTCGTACGACTCCCCGATCCCGATCAGTACGCCGGTGGTGAACGGGACGTTGGAGCGCCCCGCGTCCTCCAGCACCCGCAGCCGTACGGCGGGTTCCTTGTCCGGCGAACCGTGGTGCGGGCCGCCGGGCTCGGACCACAGCCGGGTCGCGGTGGTCTCCAGCATCATGCCCATGCTCGGCGCGACCGGCTTGAGCCGCTGGAGGTCGGTCCACGCCATCACCCCGGGGTTGAGATGCGGCAGCAGCCCGGTCTCCTCCAACACCCGGATGGCCATGGCCCGGACGTACGCGAGGGTGTCGTCGTACCCCTCGGCCTCCAGCCACTCCCGGGCCTCGGGCCACCGGTCCTCGGGCCGGTCGCCGAGCGTGAACAGGGCTTCCTTGCAGCCCATCGCCGCGCCCTGCCGCGCGATCTCCAGCACCTCGTCGGGCGACAGGAACATCCCGTGCCCGGCCCGGCGCAGCTTGCCGGGCACGGTCACGAAGGTGCAGTAGTGGCACTTGTCCCGGCACAGCCGCGTCAGCGGGATGAAGACCTTGCGGGAGTACGTGATGACCCCGGGCCGCCCGGCAGCCGCGAGCCCCGCGTCCCGCACCCGGGCGGCGGACGCGGCGAGGTCGGTGAGCTCGTCGCCCCGAGCCTGGAGCAACACGGCGGCCTCGGCGCCGTCGAGGGCGACGCCGTCCCGGGCGCGCTTGAGGGCACGGCGCATGGAATTGGCGGTGGGCCGTCCGGTGCTCGGACCTTGCGGTGCGCTCGTCGTCATGCCTTCGAGCATACGAGCGCCTACCAGCGGGGACGCCCGAACTCAGCCCGGCCATGCACAGATCTCGGCGCACAGATCTCAGCGCCCGCCGCCGGGTCCGTACACGGGCAGCTCGTCCGTGGCCAGATCCAGGGCGAACGGGGCGGGCAGCGGGACCTCCTCGCCGTTCTTTCCGCGTTTCGTGTCCTGGTACCTGCCGTCCCTCGGCGCGGTATGCAGCGCCCAGGTGCCGTGGCGAGGGTCGACGACCAGCAGCACCCCGACTCCCGCAACGGCATACCAGTCGTTCTTCTGCGAGATGTCCCGGGCCTTCTCGGACTGAGAGATGACTTCGACCACGAGCCCGGCGTCCGCGGGGTCCGCGAGCCAGTTGTCGTCGTCGTCCCACGCGTCGGGCAGAACGATCAGATCGGGGGTCGCATAGTCGTCGGCGTCATCGGGCATGGCCACGGAAGAAACCTCGTAGACCGCGAGCCCACTCGGGATAGCGGGCTCCAACTGCGCCCGCAGGCGCCTGATGACGCCGGCGTGCTTCCCGCGCGGAGTCGGGGACATCACGAGACTTCCGCCCAGGATCTGCACCCGCAGACCGGTCGCATCTTCGATCTTCTCGGCGACCTCGCGCAGATTCCCCGGGCGCGGGCGCAGACGCAGCAACGGCACGACGGACATGGCTGACGGCCTCCATCCCTGCGACTCCGGCTCAGCACCCGCACGCACGGGCACGGGGGGAGGCCCCGCTTCCCGTTCTGCGGTGCCTCCACCGTACTGCCACGCATATTCCTGAGCCTCGGACATCAGAGCCCTCCTCACCGATTCCGTCACCACTGATCACCGTATGTCACACCACTGACACGCGGGCCACGGTCGCGCACACTTCACCCACAGCGGCTTCCCGCCGGCATCTCCGCCCCGTCGGCCGGCCAGAACCAGCGCTCTCGCAGCGGTCGAGGCGACAAGCCCCGGTGCTGGTCGGCCGTGCGAGGATGTCGCACCCGTCGTTGCCCACGGCGCCTCGGGTTCGCAGGGGGTTCACGGGGTTCGCAGGGGGTTCACGGGGTTCACGGGGTTCACGGGGTTCACGGGGTTCACGGGGTTCACGGGGTTCAGCGGAGAGGGAAAACGGATGGGTAGCCACAGCTCGGACACTTTGGACACTCTTGGCCGTGGTTACGTGCGTGACGCTCCCGGCTCGCTCGGGAAAGGGTGGCTCGCCGCGCGGTATGTGAATCCTCGGCTGGCGAAGCGTCCGCGACGGCGCGTCGTACAAACCCGGTCCGGCGCGCGGTTCGCCGTCGACACGCAGGACGTCATCCAGCGGTACCTGTACATCTTCGGAATCTGGGAGCCGCACATCACCCGGTGGCTGCGGAACCGGCTCCGGCCCGGGGACACGTTCGTAGACATCGGCGCGAACATCGGCTACTACAGCGTTCTCGCGTCGGGCCTCGTCGGGGGCGAGGGCCGGGTCGTGGCCATCGAGGCGTCGCCGACCTTCCATGAGCGGGTGGCGCAGCATGTACGGCTCAACGGCTGCCGCAACGTACGAGCGGTCAACGCCGCCGTCTCCGACAGCCGGAAGAAGCTGACCTTCGTGCTGGCCAGCTCGGCGAACATGGGGGCGAACAGCATCGTGCCGTACGACGGGCCGGCTGAGTCGTCCTTCGAGATCGAGGCAGTTCCGCTGACAGAACTGCTCGATCCCGACGAGATCGCCGGCGCGCGGGTCATCAAGATCGATGTCGAGGGCGCCGAGGGGTCCGTCGTACGGGGCATGGTGCCGCTGTTCGACAAGCTGCGGCCGGACGTGGAGATCGCGGTCGAGGTGGCCCCCGACCGTATGGCGCAACTCGGCGACTCCATCGAGGAGTTGATGACGACGATGCGCGAGCACGGTTTCCACGCCTACCGGATCGACAACGACTACCGCCCCGACAGCTACCCCCTGGCGATCCGCAGCACGTCGGTCGTTCCCGAACGCTGGCGTGGTTCGGTCTTCGAGCAGTGCGACCTGATCTTTTCTCGGGTCGACGCCGAGACGCTGAGCTGACGCGGTACGGCGGCCCGGGGGCCCGAAGGCCCCCCGTCGTGGTTCTCGTACCGAAACTCCCGTGTCGCGGGAGTTTCGGTACGAGAAGCACGACGGCCTGGAGGCCCGGCGGCGCGGAAGCCCGGTGGCCCCAAGTGGTCATGCCGCGCCGGCCCCGGGAGGCTCCGGCTCTTGCCGCACGCACTCCACCCACAGCAACTTCCCGCCGCCACCGAGGCGATACGCACCCCAGTCGTCCGCGCACAGCCGTACGAGCTGTAACCCGCGCCCACTCTCGGACAGGCCTCCGGTCAGGCCCCCGCTCTCGGCCGGGACGGGCGGCGCGGCGCCGTTGAACGGCGGCGGGATCTCGGGGTTGCCGTCCCAGACCCCGACCCGGAGCCGGTACGGTCCGAACGCGCGGATACGCAGGGTGTACGGCCCGTCGGAGTGCTGATACGCGTTGGTGACCAGCTCGCTCGCCAACAGCTCGGCCGTGTCGGCGAGTTCCTTTATGCGGTGGGCGTCGAGCACATGACGAAGGGTGCTGCGGGCGACTCCGGGGGCGCGGGGATCGCGCGGGAGTTGAAGCGTATAGGCCCAGGGCGGGGATACGGTTGCCACGGAAGTCTCCGATCACGGAGGGGATTTGACCAGACGTGTGTGGTGAGGTGAGCGCCGTGACGGCGCTGTGCCCGGTGACCAGGTCGCTCCGTCGAGCGGGGTGCTTCCAGGCGGTGGCCTGAGTCAGAGATTAGACTGCCCACAAGTATTCCTTGAGAGATTTCCAAGCAATACTCCTAGATCTCACTCGTGTGAGTGACGGCCCGGATCCCCTGTCCCGAAAGGCCAGTTGAGCGATGGTCTCCAAGTCCGCCCCTTCAGCGAGGCGCGTCCGCCTGGGCGCCGAGCTACGGAAACTCCGTGAAGGCTCGCGACTGACCTCAACTGCGGCAGCCCAGATCCTCGGAACGAGGCCCGGTCAGATCAGCAATATCGAGACGGCCCGGTTCGGTGTCAGCGGCGAACGAGTTCGTGCGATGGCGATCGCCTACGGATGCCAGGACGAACCCTTCATCTCGGCCCTGGTGGACATCGCCCAGGACCGCAAACGCGGTTGGTGGGAGGAGTACCTGGAGATTCTGCCCGCCGGGCTTCTCGACCTCGCGGAGTTCGAGCACCACGCGACCGGGTTTCGGACGGTACATACGGCGCACATCCCGGGCCTGCTCCAGACGGCCGAGCACGCACGCGAGATCTACCGCCAGGCCGTACCCACGTTCAGCCCGCCGGACGTGGAGCATCGCGTCTCTCACCGGATCAAACGCCAGGCGATCCTGTACCGGGAGACCTCAGTCCCCTACCGGGCGATCATCCACGAGGCCGCCCTCCGTATGAGGTTCGGCGGCGCCTCCGTGGCACGGACTCAGCTGCGTCACCTGCTGGAGCTGAGCGAGCTGCGGCACGTCACCATCCGAGTGATCCCCTTCCTCATCGGCTCTTTCCCGGGGTCGGGGCAGACCGCCTGTTTCGGATATGGCGCCGTTCCTCGGCTGGACACCGTGCAGCTCGACCAGGCACACGGCGTGACATTCATCGACGCCGAGACCCAGCTCAATCAGTACCGCTTGCTCTTCGAGCGGCTGGAAGCCGTGGCGTTGGAGGAGTCGGCGTCACGCGACTTCATTCACCAGATCACCGAGAGCCTGTGAAAGGACAACAGTGGCCGAGTCCAACTGGCAGAAGTCCTCGTACTGCGCACAAGGCGAGGCATGCCTGCACGTCACCACGACCAGCGAGCGCACGGTCATACTCACCGAAAGCAGCGACCCCACCGGCTCCATACTCTCGACCACACCCGCCACCTGGGCCGCCTTCGTCCGCTCCGTCAAGGAGTCCACGGACCATGGCTGACGTACCGCCTGACGCTTCCACCGGCCTCAACTGGATCCGCGCCGCAGGCGAAGGCGACACCGGCCCCGGGCCCTGGATCGAGGTCGCGGCCGGGACCGGCGACCTCATCCACCTCCGCGAGACCAGCGACCCCGGCACCGTCGTCACGACCACCCAGGTGAAGTGGGACGCGTTCGTGAAGGGCGTCGTGGCAGGCGAGTTCGACCACTTCGCCGAACTCGGCATCAACCGGGGCCCTGCCACCCCCTGACTGTGTACGGGCTGTGGCTGACTCTCGCCACTCACCCTCACCGAGGCCTGGATCGGGGCAGAGTACTGGTGTGCAATGTCACGCAATCGGCTCGACAGGGGAGGACACCATGCAACTGCGGTTCGTCGGTATCGACCCAGAGACAGGCACTTCCAACTCGCCGACCGTGTGGGTGCGGGAGATGGCCCAGGAGTTGGTCTTTCAGGGATGGAAGGCTGACACCGAGTTGGAAGAGGAATGCGCAACATTCCATCTACCTGGCCATGCCTTAGGCATCCCCTCGGATGAGACCGTGGTCCGGATTCCGTTCCGGATGATTCCGATCCTGAGGGAGGCATGTAATGCGGCAGAGCGAGCAGCCCAGCTTCGAGGAGCTGATGACGGCAGCGACGCACACGGCTGTGCACCTGGAGATGCGTGACACCTACGGAGTGAGCGACGAGGCGGACGACTTCCGGCGCTGGAACCGGACTGGCGAGCGTGACACTGACCCGACTTCGCCGTACTGGGGGCCATGGGTAGCTCTGGTTCAGGACGCGGTCGGCCGCGGTGTCAAGGTGCGCCGGGTACGGATCGTCTCCGAGCCCGTTTCCGAGTACATCAAATACGAGCACGCCGGGACCGTGGTCAATGTCGGGGCCGGGGAGAACGTGAGGTGGCTGCCGCGTCGGCAGGCGTCGGGCCTGGCCCTGCCAGGCAACGACTTCTGGCTCTTCGATGAGAAGACAGTCCTCTTCAATCACTTCGCCGGCGACGGAGAAGTCTCCCCGGAAGGACGGGAACTCCGCACGGAACCTGAGGTGGCAGAGCTGGCGGCGCAAGCCTTCGCCGCTGCCTGGAACCTCGCCACTCCCCACGACCAGTACAAGATCTGAGCACAATCGCCGGACAGCCGACTGATGCCTAATCCCGTATCCCTGAACACTGTCGAAGAAGCACGCAAGGCTGTAGCCAGCCGCCTGGGAATCATCCGGAAGGACGCGGGACTCACAGGACTCCAGTTGGCTGTCCTATGCGGCTGGAACCCCTCGAAACGGTCTCGCATCGAGAACGCTCGCACCCGCCCGTCAGAGGCAGACATACGTGCCTGGTGCCGGGCGTGCGGCGCGGAGGACCAGATCCTTGACCTCATCGCGTCCTCTCGTGACGTCGACTCCATGTACCGGGAGTGGAAACGGGTCCACAGCGGTGGTCTCAAGAGGGCACAGGAATCTGTCGTTCCGCTGTATCAGCGCACCCGGCACATGCGCGTGTACTGCTCGAACGTCATCCCCGGCTTGGTGCAGACGGCCGGATACGCCACCGCTCTCCTGAACTCCATCGCCGAGTTCGAGAACGTCATGAACGACGCGGAGGAAGCCGCGATCGCCAGGGTCGCGCGCTCAGAGATCATCTACGACGCGGGCCGACGCTTCGCGATCCTCATTGAGGAAGACGTTCTGTATTACCGTTTCGGAGACGCCGAGGTCATGTCCAGACAGCTCGCTTACCTGCTGTCGATCCTGGCGTTGCCCAACGTCTCCTTCGGGATCATCCCCCGGACCGCAGTTCGGGCGATGTGGACTCTCGAAGGCTTCGTGATCTATGACGAGGCGCAAGTACAGGTCGAGACGCTGTCAGCGGACATGAACATCACGCGCCCCGGTGAGGTCACCGTGTACCTGCGCGCCTTCCGCAAGCTGTCGGAGATGGCCGTCTACGGCAAGGCCGCGAAGACCCTGATCCAAGAGGCGCGGAACACTCTGGACTGAATATTTGCAATCTCGTGCAATCTCATTGCTTGGACAGTGCGCGGCTTCCTACTGTCAAGCAACGCCCCCGGAGAGGACAGGTTCGACCGGGGGGCGGAGTGTCGCGGAGTGTCAAGGTGCACTTCCGTTCAAAGCCCCTGGAGGCATGCATGAGTACAGCAGTCCGGTTGAGGACCCGTGAACCCCGGGCCATTCTCAACGCGTTACGAGAGCACGTTCCGCATCTCGTCACGGATGTCGGAGTGGAGGACCTCTGGGAGCGCGAGGTCCGGCTTCTGCTCCGGGACAGCGTGGCCGTCCGTAGCCTGGCCGAACGCATCCTCGGCCAGGGAGTCGCGTATCTCCTGACCGCCATGGAGAACCCCGGCGTGGACATGGGTGTTGGATACACCGTGGATCTCGGCGTCCATCAGCTCATCCTCGACACGCCCCTCTACTTCGCACTGTGCGAGGAGTACAACCAAGGGCGGTACAAGCACCATGCTCCCCTCATCGAACGGCGCCGCGACGGCACCGTGATGCGAACCGCCGAACTTCTGCGCGCGAACGGATTCGAAGTCGACGAGGAACTGTGGTCGGTCGATGCGTCCGACTGCTCCCCGTGCAACAACAAAGTTCCCGACAGTCACTGACGCGGCGCCACTGGGCTGATCCCCTATCCCTTGGAACGGGTCGGGGATCAGTCGTCGCCATTGCCTGCCTATTCAGAGGAAACACGTTGCCCGTACAGCACAACATCGACCACGAACGCGAGCTCTGGGACACCTACGCCCAAAGCGTCAAGGACAAGGTGTCCGACTCCGAACCCGTCTTCTGCTGGACGCAGTACGCCGGCCACGGACCGGGTCCCGAACTCCTGGGTGCTCCTGGGACCGCGCTGGAGATCGGATGTGGCACCGGTCGTGCGCTCGCCCACCTCGCCCAGCGGGGCGTCAAGACGACCGGCGTCGACCTGTCGCCCGTCATGGTCGAGCAGACCACACGACGATGGGGTCCGGCAGGCGCCCGGTTCGTCTGTGCCGAGGTGATCCAGCACCTGCGGGACAGCCCGGAGACGTACGACGCCATCTACTCCATCTTCGGCGCCGTCTGGTTCACGGACCCGGAGAAGCTGCTTCCGCTGCTCGCTCAACGGCTCAACCCCGGTGGTGTCCTGGCCTTTTCCCACCCCCCGGCCATCCCCGGCGCGTACGGCGCCCAGGGCATGTACAAGGGAGGCTTCGCGGGCAGGGCCATGTACACCTACCGCTACAGCTACCTGCCCTCCGGGTGGGAAGAGCGCTTGCTCGACGCGGGGTTCGCCGAGGCCGAGGCGCGGGTTCTCGGCGCGCCGACACCCGGCCACATCGGCACGCTGATCGTCCGCGCCGTGGTTGCCTGAGCTGACTCTCGTGAGAGCCCTGCCGAAAGATCAGGGCTCCCGTCAGAAGTCACAGATATGGCGCGTACTCGTCCAGCGCCCGCAGCACCTCCGCCTCGCCCGCCGGCGGCAGCGTGACCACGACCTCCTCGATGCCCAGCTCCGCGTAGTACGCCAGCTTGCCGGGGCTCGGCTGGACGGCGTACGGCACGATCTGGAGGGTGTCCGGCTCCCGGCCCGCCGCCTCCCATGCCGTACGGAGCACCGGCAGCGTCTCCGTGAGCCCTCGGCCGCCGATCGGCAGCCAGCCGTCCGCGTATGCGGCGATCTGCGCGAAGAGCTTCGGGCCGGCCGCGCCGCCTACCAGGATGCGCGGCTTGCCCCGTACCGGCTTCGGGTACGCGTGACTGGCCCGTACCGACCCGAACTCGCCCTTGTACGCGGTCGGTTCGTCCGACCACAGCGCCCACATCAGCGCGACCCGGTCCTGGGTCAGCTCGCGCCGTGAGGTCCACTCGACCCCGTGGTCGGCGGCCTCCTCCTTGTTCCAGCCGAAGCCGACGCCGAGCGTGAAACGGCCGCCCGATAGGTGGTCCAGGGTCGCGATCTGCTTGGCGAGATCGATCGGGTCGTGCTGCGCGACGAGGGTGATGCCGGTGCCGAGCGCGAGCCGCTCGGTCACCGCCGCGGCCTGGCCGAGGGCGACGAAGGGGTCGAGCGTACGGCCGTACTCGCGCGGCAGTTCGCCCCCGGCCGGATACGGTGTCGTCCGCTCGGCGGGGACATGGGTGTGTTCGGGCAGGTACAGACCGGCGAAGCCCCGCTGTTCCAGCTCCCGTGCGATGCGTACGGGAGTGACCGTCTCGTCGGTGAGGAAGATCGTGGTCGCGATCCGCATGCGTATGGCCTCCGGGACGGTGGGATGACGGGATGGGTGGGATGACGGGATGACGGACGGTGGGACGGTGGGATGCGGGGCAGCGGCGCGGTAGTGGCGGGGCAGCGGGCCCAAGGTATGCCGTGCGGGACGCGATGTCTTGGACTCTTCTCAGCCACCCGCCACCCCCCTTCCCTTACACCCAGGTTCACGGCTCAATACGAGAGTTCGGATGCACGACGCGTATGACCACTTGTGTCCCCCTCGCCCCCTGGGAGCCGCCGGCATGTGCAAGCAGCACTCGAATCACGCAAACGATCACGCGAACCACGCGGGCCACGGCAACGAAACCGTCCGCGGCGAAGACACCGGGCTCGGCAGGCGGGGCCTACTGATGACGGGAGCCGCCGCCGCCCTTACGTTGACTACCGTGAGCTTCAACAACGCCACACCCGCCGACGCCGCCGACGGCAACAAGGGCCGCACCAGAACCGTCCGCGGCACGCTGCCGCCCGGCTCCCCCGACTTCGTCTATCTGCCCGTCGAGATACCGCGCGGCGTCAACGAGATCCATGTCGCCTACTCGTACGAGCGACCCACCGTCCCGAGCGGCACCCAGGGCAACGCCCTCGACATCGGCATCTTCGACGAACGCGGTACGGAACTGGGCGGCCACGGCTTCCGCGGCTGGTCCGGCGGCGCCCGCACCGAGTTCTTCCTGCGCGCCGACGCGGCCACCCCCGGCTACATCCCGGGCCCCATCCGTCCCGGCACCTGGAACATCGCGCTCGGCCCGTACACCGTCGCCCCGCAGGGCCTGGCGTACGAGGTCACCATCACGCTGCGGTCCGGCGCCCCGGGCACGACCCCCGCGCCCGTATATCCGCCCGAGCGCGCCAAGGGGCGCGGCCGGGCCTGGTACCGGGGCGACTGCCACATCCACTCCGTGCACTCCGACGGCGGGCGCACCCCCGCCGAGATCGCCGCCCTCGCCCGCGCGGCCGGCCTCGACTTCATCAACTCCAGTGACCACAACACGTACTCCGCGCACAGCGCCTGGGACGGGCTGTGGGGTGACGACCTGCTGATCCTCACGGGCGAGGAGGTCACCACCCGTAACGGCCATGTGGTGGCCCTCGGTATGGACGGCGGTACGTTCGTCGACTGGCGCTACCGCGCCCGCGACAACCGCTTCGGCCGCTACGCCCGCGAGGTGAAGCGCGCCGGCGGCCTGGTCGTCCCGGCCCACCCGCACGGCACCTGCATCGGCTGCAACTGGAAGTTCGGCTTCGCGGACGCCGACGCGGTGGAGGTGTGGAACGGCGCGTACACACCGGACGACGAGGTCTCCCTCGCCGAATGGGACAACATCCTGATCTCGTCGACCCGTTCGGACCGGGCGTGGACCCCGGCGATGGGCAACAGCGACTCCCACCGCGCGCCCGACCCCATCGGCACCCCGCAGACGGTGGTCCTGGCGGACGACCTCACCCGCGACGCGATCCTGGCGGGCATCCGCGCGGGCCGCAGTTACGTCGCCGAGTCGGCGAAGGTCTCGCTGACGTTCGGCGCCGCGAGCGGCCGGGGCAGGCACGCGGGCATCGGCGACCGCCTGTCCGCCGCCGCGGACGACCCGGTGACGGTACGCCTGGAAGTCACCGGCGCACCGGGCTGCACGGCCCACTTCGTCACCGACCAGGGCACGCTCCACACCGCCGCGCTCCCGGAGTCGGGCGCGGGCGCGGTGGAATGGCGCACGACGCCCTCGTACGCCGCCTACGTACGCGCGGAGGTACGGCACGCACCGAAGACGACGGGGCTGCCGGGGGCGCTGGCGGCGTTCACGAACCCGGTGTTCCTCGGAGACACGAAGGGGTAGGGCGGTCGCGTCCGGCGATTCCATCGGCCATCCCCCGAACATGTTTCCGCCATAGACAGACAACAGACCGGCGCGAACAAGCCGCGGACAGACCTCAGACAGGCCGCAGACAGACCGTTGTCCCGGTCCCGTTGCCCCCGCCCGTGATTCTCACGCTCCGGCGTGCCGCCCGCACAAGGGGGTACGAGACGGTCCGGGTCCGGTCGGGGCCGCCGGGCGCCCGGCCGGTGGGCGGGTGGCCCCGATCCTGTCGAGGGCTTGTGCAGACCCATACTCACTGCTGACGCACCAGCCCCCGACAAGGCAGACTGTCGACGGCGATACCGGCAGCAGCGGGGGCAGGGGGAGCTATGGACCCAGACGGCGGGCCGCGCGTACCGGAACAGAGGGTTTCGGCCAAGGCGGGCACCGTGCCGGGCACCATGCTGCCCGGCACGCATGACAGCAGAACGGATGGCAGCAGGCCGCACGACAGCATGACCGACGGTGGCACGCACGGCAGCAGGCCGCACAACAGCAGCCCGGACGGCAGCACTCACGACAGCATGGCCGGCATGGCGGACGGCAACATCCCAGGTGCCACCGACGAGTTGCGCTTCAGCGTGCTCGGCCCCGTACGCGCCTGGCGCGGCGGCAAGGCGCTGCCGCCCGGGTCGCCGCAGCAACGCGCCCTGCTGGCCGCCCTGCTGCTGCGCGAGGGCCGTACCGCCACCGCCGGCGAACTCATCGACGCCCTCTGGGGCGACGACCCGCCGTCCCAGGCGCTCGCCGCCGTCCGGACGTACGCCTCCCGCCTGCGCAAGGTGCTCACCGCCGGCGTTCTGGTCAGCGAGTCGGGCGGTTACGCGCTGCGGACCAGGCCGGACGCCCTCGATCTGAGCGTGGCGCAGGAACTGGCCTCCGACGCCGAGAAGTCACGCGCCGCCGGGAACCGCTCACAGGCCCGCTCCCTGATCAACAAGTCGCTGGGCCTGTGGGACGGCGAGGCGCTGGCCTCCGTACCCGGACCGTACGCCGACACCCAGCGCACCCGCCTCGACGAGTGGCGCCTCCAACTCACCGAGACCCGGCTGGATCTGGACCTGGAGCTGGGCTGCCACGCCGAGTCCGTCTCCGAGCTCACCGCCCTGACCGCCGCGCATCCGCTGCGTGAGCGGCTGCGCGAACTGCTGATGCTGGCCCTGTACCGCAGCGGGCGCCAGGCGGAGGCCCTCGCCGTGTACGCCGACACGCGCCGGCTGCTCGCCGAGGAACTGGGCGTCGACCCGCGCCCCGAACTGGCGCAGCTCCAGCAGCGCATCCTCCAGGCGGACGCGGAACTGGCGCGCCCCGTGGAGGATTCGGCCCCCGCCTCCTCCATCAGGCGTCCCGCGCAACTCCCGGCGACCGTTCCGGACTTCACCGGCCGCCTCTCCTTCGTACGGGAACTGGGCTGGCGGCTGGCGGGCGCCAAGGACTCCGTCATGGTGGTCTCCGCGCTCGCCGGGATCGGCGGCGTCGGCAAGACGACGCTCGCGGTGCATGTCGCGCACGAGGCGCGACCGCACTTCCCCGACGGCCAGTTGTACGTGGACCTCCAGGGCACGGGCGGCCGGGCGGCAGAGCCGGAGACGGTGCTGGGCTCGTTCCTGCGGGCGCTCGGCATACCGGACTCCGCGATACCCGACTCGCTGGACGACCGCTCCGCGCTCTACCGCTCGACGCTCGACGGCCGCCGCATCCTCGTACTGCTGGACAACGCGCGTGACGCCGCGCAGATCAGGCCGCTGCTGCCCGGTATGGAGGGGTGCGCGGCGCTGGTCACCAGCCGGGTGCGGATGGTCGATCTGGCGGGCGCGCATCTGATCGACCTCGACGTGATGTCGCCGGAGGAGGCGCTGCGGCTCTTCACCCGTATCGTCGGCGAGGAGCGTGTCACCTCGGAGCGCGAGGCGGCGCTGGACGTCGTCGCGGCGTGCGGTTTCCTGCCGCTGGCGATCCGTATCGCCGCCTCGCGCCTCGCGGCCCGCCCCACCTGGACGGTCTCGGTCCTGGCGGCGAAGCTCGCGGACGAGTGGCGCAGGCTGGACGAACTCCAGGCGGGCGACCTCGCGGTGAAGGCGACCTTCGAACTGGGCTACGGCGCGCTGGAACCGGCCCAGGCCCGCGCGTTCCGCCTGCTGGGCCTGGCCGACGGACCCGACCTGTCCCTGGCGGCAGCCGCCGCGATCCTCGATCTGCCGCTCCACGACACGGAGGACGTGCTGGAGTCGCTGGTCGACACGTCCCTGGTGGAATCGGCGGCACCGGGCCGCTACCGCTACCACGACCTGGTGCGCCTCTACGCGCGTGCGTGCGCGGAACGCGACGAGCCGTTCCCGTCGGAGCGGGCGTCGGCGCTGTCGCGGCTGCTGGACTTCTATCTGGCGACGACGGCCCGGGTGTACGCGATCGAGCGGCCGTGCGACAGCCTGGTGGACCACCTGGAGCCGACGTCGTACGAGGGCCTGTCGTTCACCGACCGGCAGTCGGCCCTGGACTGGCTCTACACCGAGGCGAACTGCCTGCTGGCCTGCGCACAGCAGGCATCGGGCTCCGGGCAGCTCCGCCGCGCCGTGGACCTGCTGTGGGCCGCGAAGGACCTCGCGGAGTCGGGCGCCAACTCCAAGCAGTACGAATCGGCGGCGCTGTCTGCGCTGGAGGCCGCCCGCGCGACAGGTGACCAGCGTGCCGAGGGGCGCGCCCGGACGACGCTCACCAACGTCTATCTGGTGGCGGGCCGTTACGGGGAAGCCGACGAGGAGGCCCGGCAGGCCACGCTGCTGGCACGCGCCGCCGGGGATCCGTCCCCGGTCCCCTGGGCCGACAACGACCGCGGGATCATCGCGTTCATCCAAGGACGGTACGAGGAAGGGGAGTCGTACCTGCTGCGGGCCATCGAGGCCTCGCGCGCGGACGGGAACCGCCCGCGTGAGGCGAGCGCCCTGTGCAACCTCTCGCGTCTCCAGCTCTCCCTCGGCCGTACGGCCGAGGCCATCGCCCTCGCGCAGCAGGGCATCGACATATACGACAACATCGGGCTCACCCTGCGTCTGGCGAACGCCCGGTACGCCCTGGGAGTGGCGCTCACTCAGGCCGGACGGCACGGAGAGGCTCTGGATCAGCTCAGCGAGGCGCTGAGCAGCTTCGGCAAGAACCGGCAGCGCCTCTGGGAGGGGTCGGCCCTCTTCCGGATGGCCGAGGCCCATCTGGCCGCCTGGCGGCCGGCCCACGCCGCTCAGCACGCCGAACAAGCCCTCGTGTACGGATGCATCGGCGGCGACCGTATCCGCGCCAGCGTTCTGACGGTGCTGGGCAGGGCGCTGGAGGCGCTCGGCCAGAGCGACCGTGCCCGCGTCTGCTGGTACGAAGCGCTGGGCCTGTACGAGGAGTGCGGTGCCCCCGAGGCGGCTGACGTGAGGGCGCTCCTCACTCTCAAAGCGGCATGAGAGCCCGCACCGGGGCGTTCATCGATTGTTTATGCCCATCAGACATGCTTAACGCACGATCCGCCGCGTCGGGGGGCAGGCGGATCGACGGGGGATACCTCAGGTGAAGTGAGCCTCCCGATCCCTGCCCGGCGACACCCGGGGGAGCCGCCGGGCGGGGATCCCAGAGCCAGATCGCACGACCAACGGGAGACGAATCATGACCACCGAGCAGAACGAAAAGATCAGCACGATGGACAACCACGCTCCCGCCCCGCCGGCGGAAGGTGCCGTGACCACCATGGACAACCACGCTCCCGCGCCGCCGGTGGACGGAGACGTGAAGACCATGGACAACCACGCCCCGGCCCCGCCCGTGGACGGAGACGTGAAGAGCATGGACAACCACGCCCCGGCCCCGCCGGCGGGCGAGATCCTGACCACCATGGACAACCACGCTCCGGTACCGGCGAAGCCCTGACCTTTCCGGACGGGGGGTACGGCTGCGGTGGCGCGGAGGGGGAGCCGCCGCAGCCGTACGGCTCACGGGGGAGCACGGGGGCACGGGGGAACACCTGGGGACACGGGGAACCCGGGGGAACGCAGTGGGGCCGAGCGATCACCGCTCGGCCCCACTGTGTTGCGTGCTCCCGGCGCGGACCGGGGCCCGGACCGGCCTCGGGCGGACCGGGTCCGGACCGGCCTCGGGCGGACCGGTCCGGGAGGAAAGGTCAGCTCTCGACCGTCGCGCTCGCCACGCACTTGCGCACGCGCGCCACCTGACGCGGGCTGTCCATCGCCACCCGCAGCGTCTTGGTCTCCCCGTCCGTCAGCGAGACCGTCGTGTCACCGGTGTCGACGACCGAGCCCGAGGCGTCCTTGAAGGTCACGTCGACGTCGTAGTAATCGGTCGCCCCGATGCCCGGAGGCACCTCCACCCGTACCGTCGCGTACGTCACGGCCTTGCGCTTGCCCTTCGCCTTGCGGACACAGGTGACGATCTGCGCCTGGACACCGCCGGTGGAGGTCGCCGTGGGAGCCGGGTCCTCGGTGTACGAGTCGCCGGACGAGCTGTAGTCGTCGTCATCGTCATCGTCGTAGCGCGAATGCGAGCCCGAGTACGAGCCGTTGCTCTTGTCCGAACTGGAGCAGCCACCACCGCTGTCGCTCCCGCTCGACCCGCTCCTGCCGCTGCTCCCGCTGCCGCTCCTGCCCTTGCCCTTTGACGACGAGAACCCCGTCAGGGCCATCACCACCACAATCAGTACGGCCGCGAATTTCATACGTCGACGTATCAAGGCCGAGCCTCCCCCGTTTTTCTGTCCGGACCTGCCCTTTTGGACCTGTCCCTGTCAACTGCGGCGATACCCTAACAGCGCCCGCCACCGGGCCCGTCATGGTCCCGACCGCGTGGCGGGGACGGGGCGCCGGGCGTAGCCTCGGCACGGGAGCGGGAGTCCGTGCAGCGGAGGAGGCCGGCGATGATCCGTAACTTCCTCGGTTCGCTCCTCGCCCTCCTCGGAGGGGCCGCAGCCGTCTACAGCCCGTTCCGTGTCTGGTACGACGGCCGTCTCGGCCGCGACTACCGCGTCGCCGATCTGTTCGACGGCATCACCGGCACCGGTGCGGGCGTCTTCACCTCGCTCCTGCTTCCCTTCCTCTTCGCCGGTCTGGTCACCCTCGTCGGGGTGGCCCTGCGCTCACGGCTGCTGGTCGCGCTGGCCGGTGTGGTCGTCCTGGGCCTCACGATCCTGTGGATGGTGCGTCAGGGCCAGGCGGCGGGCGGTCTCAGCATCAGCGGTGACGGTACGGGCCTGAGCGTCGGCGTCGTGTACGCCTTCGGCGGCGGGGCCGTGCTGCTCCTGGCCGCGCTGGTGATGAGGGGCCGTCGTCGGCGTGACCGGCCCGCGCGGCGCGGCTCACAGGACGACTGGCGGGGCGACTGGCGTGACGACACGCAGGGCATGGCCCCCGCCGGGCAGCAGTACGGATACGAGCCGCAGCCGTACCAGCCTCAGCAAGGCCAATACCAGCACCAGAATCAGTATCAGTACGACCCGTACCAGCAAGGCCCCTACCAACAGGGCCCGTACCAGCAGGACCCTTACCGGGCAGACCCGTACCAGCAGGGCCCCTACCAACAGGATCCGTACCAACAAGGCCCGTACCAACAAGACCCGTACCAGCCGCAGCACTACGACGAGCCTGGACCGTACGAGCAGCCCCAGCGCCCCCCGGCCGGGCGGCAGCCGTACCCGCAGACCCCACACGACCCGCAAGCCCCTCAGGACCCCTCGTTCCACGACGGCGACACCCAGTCCTTGAACACCGAGGAACTCTGGGGCGACAACAACCGCCCGCCTGACGGCCGCCCTCGCCGGTGACCGACCGGCTACCGCGAACCGCGCCCCGTCGCCGTCCCCTTCACCGCGTCCAGCGCGTACACGCACCGGTCCTTGCTGCACGCGTACACGACGCCCCGCCGCACCACCGGGGAGCCGGTGATCTCGCCGCCCGTCGCCAGCTTCCAGCGCAGTTGCCCGCCGCTCGCGTCCAGCGTGTACAGCACATGGTCGGCCGAGCCGAAGTGCAGCCGGCCGTCGGCGACCACCGGGGTGCCGATGACCTCACCGCCCGCCGCGAAGCGCCACTTGGGCGTGCCCGTCACCGCGTCCAGCGTGTAGAGCGCGCTGCCGCTGCCGACATGGACGTTGCCGTCGGCGACCAGCACCGGCTCGATCGACTGGCGGGACTCCGTCGCGATGCGCCAGCGGTCCTTGCCGGTCGTCGCGTCCAGGGCGTACACCGTGCCGAGGTAGTCGGCGAGGTAGACACCGCCGCCCGTCACGGCCGGGCCCGGCGCGAAGGCCGGCGGGGAGAGGAAGACCGCGGGCGCCTCGAAATGCCAGCGCACATGGCCGCCGGCGATGTCGATGGACAGCACGCGCGCGCCCGCCGAGACGTACAGCTGGCCGTCGGAGGCGGGCCTCACCCGTACGGGCACGCTCCCGCAGGCCGCGGCGTCACCGATGGGGTACGACCAGAGCTCGATGCCCGTACGCGCGTCCAGCGCCTGGAGCCGCGCGTCCTTCCACACGTACACCGTGCCGTCGAAGATCGCGGGCCCGGCCTCCGGCGTCTCGAAATCCGTCTGGGCGCCGGAGGTCTCCCACAGCCGTTCGCCGTTCGACGCCTCCCACGCCTGGACTCCGCCGCCGCGCGTCCCCGTGACGACCGTGCCCCGGTCGACCTTGAGGGAGTACACCCAGGCGTCGGTCTGGAGGCGCCAGCGCTCGGTGCCGTCAGCGGCGTCCAGGGCGTACAGCGTCGGGCCGTCCGAGGCGTGGATACGGCCCCCGGCGAGGGCCATCGCCCAGGCCACGTCCCGGGTCTTGAACTGGCGGCGTCCGCTGCCCACGTCCAGCGCGTGCACCTCGAAGGAGGTGACGTACAGCAGATCCCCGTCGACGACCGGGGTCCCCCAGACGTCGTTGGACATCCGGAACCGCCAGGGCCGCCAGCGGCTCTGCGCGCCGGCGGCACCGGCCGCGTCGGGCGGGCGCGCGGGCGGCGGCATCGGTGGGACGACGGGGGACGTCACGGCGCTGGTGGGCGCGTCCGCGCCGGTCAGCCCGGCCGGCGGGCGGATCCAGCCGGTCGCCGGGCCGGCGTCGAGCCCGGCCATGGCGCGCGTGTCCGCGGCACGCGGGCCGGGGCCGATCGGCACCGGCGAGCCGGGCAGCCGGACCGAGCCGCCCGGAGTCATCACCGGCGGGGCCGGCGAGGCCAGTGACGAGGCCGGTGACTGGGCGGGCGACGGCGCCTGCGCGGGGGACGGGGACGCCATGTCGGACGGAGCCGACGCAGGGGCCGGTACGGGGGCCGGCTGGTGCGGGGGCGGTGGCGGTACGGCGGGGGACGCGGGCTTCGCCGGACGCGCGGCGGCCGGAGCGGTGCGGCCACCGGCCCGGCGGCGCTCGATCATCGCGGTGGCGGAGTCCGGCAGCCAGGCCGATGCCGTACCGCTGTCGTCGCCGCCCGAGGCGAAGAGATGCGGGGCCAGCTGCGACTGGAGGTCGGCGGGCGTGGGACGCAGTCCGGCGTCCATCTGCATACAGGACTCGATGAGCGGTCGCAGCTCGTCCGGCAGCCCCTCCAGGTCCGGGCCCTCGCGCAGCAGCATGAAGACCGTCTCGACCGGGTTCGCCCCGCGGTAGGGGGCATGGCCGGTGGCGGCGAAGACGAGTGTCGAACCGAGCGAGAAGATGTCGCTGGCCCCCGTCACACTGCGCGAGTCGCGCGCCTGCTCGGGCGACATGTACGCGGGCGTGCCCACCGCGACATTGGTCATGGTCAGCCGGGTGTTGGAGGCGCCGGAGGCGATGCCGAAGTCGATGACCCGCGGCCCGTCCTCCACCACCAGGACGTTCGACGGCTTCATGTCGCGGTGGACGAGACTGGCCCCGTGGATCGACTGGAGCGCCTCGGCGATCCCCGCCGCCAGCCAGCGCACCGCCTGGGCCGGCATCGGACCGCACTCACTCACTATTTCCTCCAGTGAGGGAGCGGGCACATAGGCCGTCGCCAGCCAGGGCACGGCGGCCCGCGGGTCGGCGTCCACCACCGCGGCGGTGTAGAAACCGCTGACGGCGCGCGCCGCCTCCACCTCACGCGTGAACCGGACCCGGAACAGCTGGTCCTCGGCAAGCTCGGTACGCACGGTCTTGATCGCCACCCGCCGGCCCGACGCCGAGCGCGCGAGATAGACCAGCCCCATACCGCCGGCTCCGAGCCGCCCCAGCACCTCGAAAGGGCCGATACGCCTCGGGTCGTGCTGCGTCAGCTGCTCCACTTGCCTGCCACCTCCCCGTACGGGCCACAAGGTACGGCCCCGTGCCCCCTGATTCTTCCTGTCTGAGGCGGCGGTTGCGAACCCGGGGGCGGATCGGGGTGTCTCATCCCGATCCGGACACCTTTCCCTCCTGTGTCCGCTCGCGTGCCGGATGCGCCCGCTTTCCTTACCGGGCCCGGCCCGGTCCCGGCGACGGTTCCGCCTCCGCCCCGCCTTTCCCCCACTCCGCTCTTCACCTTCCCCTACGCCACCTCTTCGCCCTCCCCCTTCACTACCGCATCCCCCTTCGCTTCCGCTTCCCCCGTCACCGCCGCTTCCGCCAGTACCGCGAAGGAAGCGCCCTGGTTGTCCACCAGCACCGCCGTCCGTCCGTAGTCGATACCGAAGGGTGGTGCGGTGACCCGGCCGCCGAGCCGGACGGCCGTGGCCACGGTCGCGTCGCAGTCGGCGACCAGGAAGTAGCTGAGGAAGTGGCTGGGCATCTCCGGCGGAAAGGCGTCCGTGATCACGCTGCGGCCGCCGATCGCGGTGTCCGCGCCCCGTTCCGCTCCGGCTGGGGACCACGTACGGAAGTCGACGGCCCCGCCCACAGAACCACCCTCGGCCCTGCCGGAGCGAGCCGCGCCGGAAAGATCCGTGTCGGACTGGTCCGTATCGGAATGGCCCGTATCGGAATGGCCCGTATCGGAATGGCCAGCGTCGGACAGATCCGCGCCGGAGAGGTCCGTTCCCTGGAAGCCGAAGACCGTCTCGTAGAAGGGGTCGACGCTCTCCTTGTCCCTCGTATAGACCTCTGTCCAGCAGAAGGATCCCGGCAGGCCCTTCTTCTCGAAGCCTTCGTCCTCCCCGGGCTGCCAGAGGCCGAAGACCGCGCCGGCCGGGTCGGCGGCCAGCGCCATCACTCCGTACGGCCCGATGTCCCTCGGCTCCCGCACCAACTGGCCGCCCGCCGCCCTGATCTTCCGGCTGAGCGCGACGGCGTCGGGGGTGGCGAAATAGACGCCCCAGGCCGTGGGCATCCGCCCGTCCCGCTTGGCGATCAGACCGGCGACGCGCTTCCCGTCGCTCCGGGCCTCGGTGTAGTGGTCGTACTCCGCGCCCCTGTCCGGGCCGAAGGTCCAGCCGAACAGCTCTCCGTAGAAGCGCTTGCCCGCTTCGAGATCGGGCAGCGACACATCCACCCAGCACGGGGTGCCTTCCGCGAACGCGGCCATGGCCGGAACCTCCCTGCGTGTCGCCTGTCACAGCAAAGCTAATCGGCCATCCCCAGGGGCGCAGGGGAGGAAAGGGAACAATTGATTCATTATCGCAGCGTGAACCCCTCACCACCCCGAGTTATCCACCGAAGTTGTCCACAGGCTGTTGATAACACTATTCACACCCGAACGTGTGCCGCTCACCTGTCGGACCGCCCGGCCGACCGTCGCGGGACCGTCCGCGGGACCCGGGTCCGCCCTCGCCCGACCCCCGTCCGACCCCTCTCCCGGCTCCGGCCGGACCCCTGTGCGCAGGGGGCCGTTCCCCATTTGCAGTCGGTCAAATCGCGCTCCGATCCCCCCTCGGTAAGCTGACGGCATGACAGGACAAGTGCGCACCGTCGACGGCCGCGTGGCTGGTCGGCGCGGGCAGGCGACGCGGCAGAAGCTGCTCGACTGCCTCGGCGAGATGCTCAGCTCCTCGCCGTATCGGGACGTCAAAGTCATCGACGTGGCCCGGAAGGCGGGCACTTCACCCGCGACCTTCTACCAATACTTCCCGGACGTCGAGGGCGCCGTCCTCGAGATCGCCGAGGAAATGGCCAAGGAGGGCTCCGGGTTGACCGGACTGGCCTCCGGCCGCTCCTGGGTCGGGAAGGCCGGCTGGCAGACGTCGGAGGAACTGGTCGAGGGTTTCCTCGATTTCTGGCGCAAACACGACGCGATCCTCCGGGTGATCGACCTGGGCGCCGCCGAGGGCGACAAGCGGTTCAACAAGATCCGGCTGAAGATCCTCAACTCCGTCACCAACTCCCTTACGGAAGCGGTGAAGGACCTCCAGTCCAAGGGCAAGGTCGACAAGGACATCACCGCGGCGGCGGTGGCCGGCTCGCTGGTCGTGATGCTCGCCTCGGTGGCCTCGCACCAGAAGGCGTTCCAGAGCTGGGGCGTGAAGCAGGCCGAACTGAAGCCGAATCTGGCTCTGTTGGTCCACCTGGGCATCACCGGCAAGAAGCCCACGAGGTAGCCGCGAAGCCAGCCGGCGAACGGCCGGCGGGCGCGGTACGGGCGCGCCCCCTCTCCCCCGTCCTGTCACGCCGGCGGCGGATCACCCAGCTGATCCCCGCCGGCGCACCCGTATCAGGACCCGGCACGCACCCGGCACAGAGGCCCGGCACAGAGAGCTGACGCGAAGACCCGGCACGTACCCGGCGCGGAGACCCGCGTAACGCCTCAGGTCGGCGGCAGCAGGCGTTCCACCAGGCCACTGATCAGGGCGACGGCCTCCTCGGCCTGGAAGACCCCCGGGAGCGTCAGCCGCTCCACCACCAGCCAGTTGGTGGCCAGATAGATCATTTTCACCGCGTCTACGTCACCGGGCAGACCGACGTCCAGGTGGCTCCGGACATTGGCCTCGACGTCCTCGCGGACGCGCTCGGTGAGTACCGCGCGCAGGGCGGGCCTGCGGGTGGCCTCCAGGCGGAGTTCGAGCAGGGCGAGATAGCCCGTACGGAACGCGGTGACGCGCTCCACCACCTCACGCACCAGCTCCACGGTCCGCTCGCGCGTGGTCGGGCCACCGAGCATCGCCTCCATCGTCGCGTCGTCGGGCCGCATCCGCTCGTAGATCCGGCCGCCGGCCTGGGTGAGCAGGTCGTCGCGGTTGGCGAAGTAGTTGGACGCGGTCCCGTTGGGGACCCGCGCCTCGGCGTCCACGGCCCGGAAGGTCAGACCGCGCGCCCCCTCGCGGGCGAGCACCTCGATGGCCGCGTCCACCAGCGCCGCGCGCCGGGCCAGGTTCTGTCGCATGGACCCTCCGTACCTTCCGTTTCTTCCGCTCCACTCCCTCAGACCACTCTAGGTGGAGTACTACGAGGGCTCCTTCGACGGCGATCCCACGGCGATTCCGCAGTGATTCGACGGCGGTTCCGCGGCGATTCGACGGCAGTCCGACAGGTCGACGGGTTCCGTGACCGTATGTTCAATGGCCGTATGAACGACGAACAGCGGGACCGCGCACGGGATCGCGCGCACGACGATCGCCGGCAGGAAGCCTTCCGCACATTCCTGCGCACGCAGCGCGTCTGGGACACCGAACTGCCCGCCTTTGATCCGGCCACCGCGCCCGCCGAGCCGCTGCCGCTGTTCCACCGGTGGTTCATCGAGGCCGTGACCGCCGGCCAGGCCGAGCCGCACACGATGACGCTGGCGACCGCCGATGAGCGGGGCAGGCCGGACGTACGGACCCTGATGCTGCACGACGCCGACGAGCGCGGCTGGCACTTCGCCTCGCACGCGACCAGCCGCAAGGGCCGCCAGCTCGCCGCCCGCCCCGATGGCGCGCTCGGCTTCTACTGGCCGGCGCAGGGACGGGCCGTACGCCTCAGGGGCCGCGTCCTGACCGGCTCCCCCGAGGAGAGCAGCGCCGGCCTGCACGCCCGCTCGACGGGTGCGCTGGCCTCCGCGCTGGTCGGCCGGCAGAGCGATGTCCTGGGCTCGGAGGAGGAGTTGGCGCGCGCGAACCGCGCCGCGTGGGAGCGAGCACGCGACGAGCCGGACGCCGAGGCGGCGACGTGGACGGCGTATGTGCTCGTACCGGACGAGGTGGAGTTCTTCCAGGGGGACGCACACCGGCGCCATGTCCGACTGCGCTACCGGCACGAAGAGGGCGCACGCGCGCGCTGGGTACGGGAGTTGCTCTGGCCTTAGGAACTCTCGTCCGGGGTCTTTCGAACTGTCCGGCGGCGGCCCGGCCCCAAGGCGTGATCGATTCGCAACCGATTTCCACGTTGACCGTGCCCCAACAAGTGAGGTGCCGATTACGCTCAGCTTTCATGGCCGCCGATTCCGCCCTCACCACCGACTTTCCCGTGTACGTCATAGGGGGCGGCCCCGGAGGGCTGGCCGTCGCCGCCGTACTGCGCAAGCAGGACGTACGCGTCATCGTGCTGGAGAAGTCCGATGCCGTCGGCGCCTCCTGGCGCCGCCACTACGACCGGCTGCGGCTGCACACCACCCGCCGCAAGTCCGCCCTGCCCGGTCTCTCGATGCCGCGGTCCTTCGGGCGTTGGACGGCCCGTGCCGATGTGGTGCGGTATCTCGACAAGTACGCGGAGTTCCACCAGCTGGAGGTCGTCACCGGCGTGGAGGTCACGCGTGTCGAGCGCGCCCCCGACGGCACCGGCTGGCTGCTGCACGCCACCGGCGGGCGGAAGTTGACGGCCCGCGCGGTCGTCGTCGCCACCGGCTACAACCACACGCCACGGGTGCCGTCGTGGCCCGGCCTGGACTCGTACGGCGGCGAACTGCTGCACGCGGGCGAGTACCGCAACCCCCAGCCCTACGCCGGCAAGGACGTCCTGGTCGTCGGCGCCGGCAACACGGGCGCGGAGATCGCCGTCGATCTCGTCGAGGGCGGCGCGGCGCGGGTGCGGCTCGCCGTCCGTACCGTCCCGCACATCGTGCGCCGTTCGACGGCGGGCTGGCCGGCGCAGTCCACCGCCATCCTGGTGCGCCGCCTGCCGACCTGGCTGGTCAACCCGGCGGCCGCCCTGCTGTGCCGGATCGCCGTCCCCGACCTGTCGTCCAAGGGCCTCCCCCGCCCGGACACCGGCCTCTACTCCCGGGTCCGCGAGGGTGCGATCCCGGTGCAGGACGTGGGCCTGATCGACGCGGTCCGCGGCGGCCTGGTGGAGCCGGTGGCGGCGGTCGATTCCTTCGAGGCCGACAAGGTCGTACTGGCGGACGGTTCACGGATCTCCCCCGACGTCGTCATCGCCGCGACGGGCTATGTCCGCGCGCTGGAGGGCCTGGTGGGCGACCTGGGCGTACTGGACGCCCGGGGCCGCCCGGTGGTCCACGGCGGCCGGTCCCCGAAACAGGCCCCGGGGCTGTACTTCACCGGCTTCACCAACCCGATCAGCGGGATGCTCCGCGAACTGGCCATCGACGCGCGCCGGATAGGCAACCGGATACGGAAGACGGCGGCGGCGCGCTGAGGCCACACGGGACCGCGGGCCTCGGCGGACGCGGGCCTCAGCGGACGCGGGCCTCAGCGGACCGCAGGCCTCGGCGCCGCGGGGGGCCGTACACCTCCGTACGCACCCGCCCCCGCCCCCCTGCTCAGGCCCCCTGCTCAGGCCCCCGCCGCCGCTTTCACTCCCGTCGGCCGGCGCCGGATCACCAGGGCCATCAGCGCCGCCGCCGCGCACAGCACGCCCGACGCGTACCAGACCACGTCGTACGAGCCGAAGACATCCCGCGCCAGGCCTCCGGCGAACGCGATGACCGCGGCGCCGACCTGGTGGGAGGCGAGGACCCAGCCGAAGACGATCGCGCTGTCGTCGCCGTAGTGCTCACGGCACAGGGCGATCGTCGGCGGGACCGTGGCGACCCAGTCCAGCCCGTAGAAGACGATGAAGAACAGCATCGGCGGCTGGACGGACGGCGCCAGGAGCATCGGCAGGAAGAGCAGGGAGACGCCGCGCAGCGCGTAGTAGACGGCCAGCAGGCGCCGCGCGTCGAAGCGGTCGGTGAACCAGCCCGAGGCGATCGTGCCGACCACGTCGAAAACACCGATCACCGCGAGCAGCGAGGCTGCGGCCGTGATCGGCATGCCGTGGTCGTGTGCGGCCGGTACGAAGTGGGTCTTGACCAGACCGTTCGTCGAGGCGCCACAGATCGCGAACGTCCCGGCCAGCAGCCAGAACGGTCCCGTACGCGCCGCCGACAGGAGCACCGAGACCGCCCGCCGCGCGGCCCCCGTCACCGGCGCGGGCTTGGGAACGAACTCCTCGGCGCCGTACGGCGGCAGGCCCACGTCCGCCGGGTGGTCCCGCAGCAGCAGCCAGACGAACGGGACCACCGCCAGCGCGGCCAGCGAGACCGTGATCGCGGCCGGGCGCCAGCCGTGGTTCTCCACCAGCCAGGACAGCAGCGGCAGGAACACCAACTGCCCGGAGGCGCCCGCCGCGGTGAGGATGCCGGTGACCAGACCGCGCCGCGCCACGAACCAGCGGTTGGTCACGGTCGCGGCGAAGGCGAGCGCCATCGATCCGCTGCCGAGACCGACCAGAATGCCCCAGTACAGGACCAGTTGCCAGGGTGCGGTCATCCATACCGTCAGCACCGATCCGGCCGATATGACCGTGAGCGCCACGGCGACGACCCGGCGGATGCCGAACCGGTCCATCAGCGCCGCGGCGAACGGCGCGGTCAGCCCGTACAGCGCCAGATTGACCGAGACGGCGAAGCCGATCGTGCCGCGTGACCAGTCGAACTCGGTGTGCAGCGGCTCGATCAGCAGACCGGGGAGCGAGGCGAAGGCCGCGGCACCGATGATCGTCACGAAGGTGACGACGGCGACGGACCACGCCCGGTGGATACGGGGCCGTTGATCACGGGGCCGGGGCCCGGGACCGGGCCCGAGGCGTTGCGCGGGAGCCGGATCGCCGTCTGCGGGGAGGTCGGTTGTCTGTGTCACGTCACTCAGCATCGGAGAGCGGTGGAGTCCGTACGAGCAGCCCGGGGGACAGTGTTCACTATGATCGGGCCATCGGGCCATCACGTCAGCAGCTCACCAACTCAATGGCTCACCAGCTCACCAACTCGACAGCTCCGTGGCCCACCAGGGGAGAACCGGCATGCCACGCCCCCACCGTGTCGTCGTACTCGCCATGGCAGGGCTCATCCCCCTCGAACTCGGCATCCCCCAAAGGATCTTCGGCCGCGCCCGCAACGCCGCGCACGAGCCGCTGTACTCCGTCGTGACCTGCTCCGTCGGGCCGCCGGGCCCGGTCCGTACCGACGCCGACTTCTCGGTCCTCGTCGAGAACGGCCCCGAGGCGCTCGCCACCGCCGACACGGTCGTCGTGCCCGCGTCCTACGAACTCGGACCGGTCTACGAGGACGGCGTGCTCACCGAGGAACTGGCCGCCGCCTTCGCCCACCTGCGGCCCGGCACCCGGATGGTGTCCATCTGCATCGGCGGTTACGTCCTGGCCGCCGCCGGGTTCCTGGACGGCCGGCCCGCCACCACTCACTGGACCTCCACCGCCCGCTTCCAGCGGATGTTCCCGCGCGTCAGGGTCGACGCGGACGTGCTGTTCGTCGACGACGGCGATGTGCTGACCTCGGCCGGGGTCGCCGCCGGAATCGATCTGTGCCTGCACATCGTGCGGCGCGACCACGGGACGGCGGTCGCCAACGAGGTCGCACGCCGTACGGTCGCACCACCGCACCGGGACGGCGGACAGGCGCAGTACGTCCGGCGCCCGCTCCCCGACCCCAAACTGGCGAGCACGTCAGCCGCCAGGGCCTGGGCGCTGGAACGCCTCCACGAGCCGATCCGGCTGCGCGACATGGCGGAGGTGGAGTCGATATCGGTGCGGACGTTCACGCGCCGCTTCCGCGAGGAGTCCGGGATCAGCCCCGGGCAGTGGCTGGTGCTGCAACGGGTCGAACGGGCACGGCAGTTGCTGGAGTCGACGGATCTGTCGGTCGACCAGGTGGCGCGGGACGCGGGCTTCGGTACGGCGCAGTCGATGCGCCAGCATCTCCAGTCGGCGCTGGGCGTTCCGCCGACGGTCTACCGGCGCACCTTTCGCGCCGGAGCGAGCTAGGGCTTTTCGTTTGGATCAGGCCGGGTTGCTGAGAGCCGGGTAGTTGAGAGCCGGGTGGCGGCACGACCGCCGCCACCCGGCTCACCACGACGTCCAGGTCCCGTGCCCCACTGCCCCCGGGGAGCCCCGAGGAGTTCCCGGGAAGCCGTGAAGCTGACGCCGCACCACGATCCGCACGCGCCAAGGACGGAGCCCTGGACCTCGGGCCCGCTCGCGGCCCTTGACGTCCCCTCGCGGCGCATCGCTCGTCCCAGGGTGTTCGGACCGGCGTACCCCGTCAACATCGATTCGGGGAATCCCCTGTCACGCGGGACGCGGGATCGCGCACGGCGACTCGCGGCCGGCCGACTCGTAACCGGCCGGTTCGAAGTCGGCCGGGTCAAAGGCGGCCGGCTCGTAGGCAACCGGTTCGCGGGCGGCCGGTTCGTACGCACCCGCCGCGGCCCCCGGCGCACTTCTGTCGACCTCGCACCAGATGCGCTTGCCCGCGCCCTCCGGCTGCCAGCCCCACCGGTCGGCGAGCCCGTCGACCAGCTCCAGCCCGCGGCCGTTGGTGTCGTCGCCCTCCGCGTGGCGCGGACGTGGCGGGCAGGCGCTCGTGTCCGCGACCTCGACCCGTACGGTCCCGGCCTCGGCCACGCCCAGCCCGAAGAGCATCCGCAGCACGGCCGGACAACCGGTGTGCACCACCGCGTTGGTGACCAGCTCGGAAATGAGCAGGATCAGGGTCTCGGCGACCGGCTCGTCGTCCTCTATCCCGGAACCGGCGAGCCTGGACCGGGCCCACCTACGGGCTCGTCCCACCTCCGCGGGATCGGGGCCGACCTCCAACTGAACCTGAAGCACCTGCACCGCTCACACCATCCGAACCGGCGGACACATCGCCTCGCGCCTCGACAGGGTCCTCGACAGGGTCACGGAACGTGATTCCCTTGCGAGAGAGCATGGTTGACGTACAGTCACCGCAACAAGCGCTTCGGGCATATTCCAGCGCGAAGGAGTACGCGTGGTGCATACTGTGCGACGCGCGCTGCGGGGAGTCGAACACGGGCGCGCACGGCGCCCTCGTACCGCGCGAGCGGCGCACATTCGAGGTCCCGGCGCCGCCGTACCGGCAACACCACGAACGTCGCGCCTCAGAACCTCTCGCACCTCACGGAGGCTACCGGAGGCATCACGCGACTCCGGCCCGTGACGGACCGGCGTAAGGACACAACCCGGTATCGACCGTGGGCGGCGCGTCCGCCACACACGGTGACACAACAGAGCGCTGTGGCCAGAGCCTTCGGAAACACCGAGGCCAGGGCCCGACCGCTCCGGCGACCGCGCGTCACCGCACGCACCACGGGCGGGACCGGACCGTCCGGTCGACGATCCCGGCCCCGCCCGCGCGTACGACGTTGGCTGTGGCTATGGCTATGGCTATGGCAGTTGTGCGGCCGCGATCGCCGACCGTACGTCAGGCCGCGATCGCGTCTGCGGCTGTCGTCGGTCCGATCAGGGTTCCGGGGTCACGTAATACGCGGCGAAACTCGTCAGGATCTCCTTCTCGTGGATCCTGCCGTCGCCGTCCGCGTCCAGTTCGGTGGCGGCCCGTGCCGCCTCCTCGGCCCCGACGCCCAGCACCCGCAGCGCGCGCTCGGCCGCCCCGGGGGTCACCCCCTCGCCGTCCTCGTCGGCGACGGCGATCGCGGCGTGCAGGAACGGCCTGGCGATCTCCGCGAACCGCTGGGGGTTGTCGCGCAGCCACTTGACCGCGCCGGTGACGAACTCCTGTCGGCTGACCCGCTGGTCGCCGTCCACATCCGCGATCCCGGCCATGCCCTGCCAGAATGCCTCGGCCCCGTTGTAAAGCGCCTGTCCCTTGTCGGAACGGGCTGTCGTACTGAACTCGGCGAGAAGTGCCGCTGCCGCCCCGCTGAAGTCCTCGCGGTCGATGTAGCCGCTGCCGTCCTGGTCAAAGGCTGCGAACCTGGAGGCGATCTTGCCTTCATACTCTGCGCTGTCCATGCCCGGAGCGTACGACGACGAGAGGCCGCCGTGTGTTCCGTTACGCCGAGAGCGGTTGTGCTCCGTCGTCAACAGCCGTACGTACGTCCGGAAAAACCTCGAACAGACGGCGGACCCCGAGCGCCGCGAGAACGCGGTTGACGTGTGAACCTTCCTCGACGCCCCGGGCGGGCAGGATGAGGCGGAGCCGGCCCCGGCAGGAGTGCATCAGCCGACGGGAGGCGATGAGCACGCCGACCCCGCTGGAATCGCAGAAGAACACCTGGGAGAGGTCGAGCACCACTTCATGACGGCCGTCCGCGACGGCGTCATGGACCCGCTGCCGGACTTCGGGCGAGGTCATGAGGTCCAGTTCGCCTGTGATGTGCAGCACGGTCCACGGGCCCTGCTCGGACTCGTCCACCTTGAGCGTCACTCGCTGGACCTTTCCTCGGGCTGATCCGGAAGAGGCTGATGAAGCAGCCGATCCGGAAGTCGTCCTTCCTCATCTGGCCCCCTGCCCCCTTGTCCCCCCACGAAACTAATCGAGCGACGAGCGCAATGGCAGAGGGCCTCACAGGCCGGTACGGCCGGCGCCGTGTCGCACATCGAGGCCCCTTACCCTGCCGGACGGCTCCCAGGGGCGCACTTGCGGCAAAGGGGCGTGCGTTGTCACAGCCGCCCACTACATTCGATGGAACGGTGGGCTTCGACATGATGGCAGGCAGGGCGGACAGGCGGACAGAGACGGAACAGGGCCGCAGGGCTACAGGGCCGGAACAGGGCTGGGGGCCAGATGGCGAAGGACACACCACCCCGCTGGGACCGCAGAATGCAACAGCGGCTGGCGCGGGGCGAGGCGGCCGCGCTCGGTGAGCTGTACGACCGGTTCGCGTCGCTGGTGCACAGCCTCGCCCACCGCGTGCTGGACGACGACGACGCGGCGGACCGGGTCACCCGCGAGGTGTTCGGTCATCTCTGGGAGAACCCGGACATGTACGACCCCAAGCAGGGCTCCATGAGGTCCTGGGTGGCGAAAGTCACACGCGAACTGGCCGTGCGGCGACTCCGGCAGACGGAGGCCGAGGCGTACGAGGCGAGCGGCGACGGCTCGGCCGAGGAGGCCGAGGAGCTGGAGCAGAAGATACGCAGGGCCTCGACAGCCGCCCGCGCCGACTACATAGTGCGGTCGATGCCGGCGCCCCTGTGGAACGCGCTGGAGCTGGCCTACTTCCAGCGCCGGGACTACCGCCAGACCGCGGCGGATCTCGGCGTCACGGAGGACGAGGCACGCCGCCGCCTGCGGCTGGGCCTGCAACTCCTCTCCACGGCCAACACCCAAGCGCCGGACGGCTCCTCGCCGCCGGGAAACGGACGCCTGCTGTGACCGGCCCGTTGGACGGCGGTTCCAGCGAGGGCCACGACCCGGAGGACTTCCCGGCGTTCCCGCGGATACCGGGCCCGAGGTCGGCGCCGGACGATCTGTCAGCCGCTGCCCTGATGCCGGAAACGGAGCCCGAGCCGGAAACGGAACGTGAGTCAGAGCCGGAACACGGGATTCCGGAGGCCGAGAGCTCCGAGGCCCCCGAAACCTCTGAGAGTTCCGATGCTCCTGAGAGTTCCGATACTCCTGAGAGTTCCGATACTCCTGAGGCGGACGACACCGTGCTGACGCACAAGGTACTCACGTCACTTCTGGGTGCCTGGGCGCTCTCCGCGTGCTCGGCCGAGGAGACCGAGCGCGTCGAGGAACACCTCACCGAGTGCGCTCCCTGCGCCGACGAGGCGCTCCGGCTGCGCGACGCCGTAGGTCTGCTGCATGCCGAGCGGACCCTGGACCTCGATCCGATGCTGCGCGCCCGCGTCCTGGAGAACTGCCTCGGCCGCCGGGCCGCCCGCGTCCCCGTGCCCGACTGGGCCGCTCCGTACGACGCCGAGGCCGCGCGCCTCGACGCGCTGCTGCGGGACATCGGCGACGCGGAGTGGCACGCGCCCGTACGGCTCAGGTGGTTCGAGGACGAGCGGACCACCACCCGCAAGACGACCGTGGCCGGAGTCATCGGCCATCTGATGTCCGTCGACGGCCTGGTCGCGGGCGCCCTCGGCCTCGACGACCCGCTCGGCCCGTCCGCCCCGGCCGACCCCACCGGCCGTACGGAGAGCTTCTGGCAGTCCGCGACGGCCCCGCCCACCCGCACCATCCACGAGCCCTGGCGTGAACAGAGTCACACCCTCATCCGCACGGTGTCCTTCGCCGGCCGGGGCGTCGCCGAACTCTCCGTGTCGTACGGGGACTACTTCGCCCTGCCCCTGCGTGACGCGCTGCTCGACCGCGCCTTCGAGTGCTGGGTGCACGGCGCGGACATCGCGGAGGCGGTGGCCTATCCGTACGAGCCGCCCTGCGGCGCCCATCTGCACCGGATGATCGACCTGGCGGCCCGGCTGCTCCCGTCCGCGCTCGCCACCCGCCGCCGGGGCGGTCTCGCCGGCCCGGCGAAGGATCTGGTGACGGCGGGCTCACCCGGCCGCTCGCTGCATCTGGAGGTCGAGGGGCCGGGTGGCGGCGACTGGTTCATCGCGTTGGACTCCCCGGCGGCCCTAGGCTGCCGCGAGCGTTCCGTGGCCCAGGTCGCGCTCGACGGGGTGGAGTTCTGCCAGCTGGTGGCCGGTCATGTCTCCCCGGAGGAAGCGGCGGCCGGACAGGACGGTGACCGCGAGGCGATCCGGGATGTCCTGTACGCGGCGGCCGCGATGAGCCGCCTCTGAGGCGTATCCCCCACACACGCCCTGGGCCTGTCAGTCCTACGCGAAGACCACCGTGCGGTGCCCGTTGAGCAGGATCCGGTGCTCCGCGTGCCACTTCACCGCACGCGCCAGCGCCTGGCACTCCACGTCCCGGCCCACCGCCACCAGCTGCTCCGGCGTGACCTGGTGGCCGACGCGCTCGACCTCCTGCTCGATGATCGGGCCCTCGTCGAGATCCGCCGTCACGTAGTGCGCCGTCGCACCGATCAGCTTCACGCCCCGCGCGTGCGCCTGGTGGTACGGCTTCGCGCCCTTGAAGCTCGGCAGGAAGGAGTGGTGGATGTTGATGATCCGGCCGTTCAGCTGCTTGCACAGGTCGTCGGAGATCACCTGCATGTAGCGGGCCAGCACCACCAGTTCCACCCGCTCCGCGCGGACCAGCTCCAGCAGCTCCGCCTCCGCTGCCGCCTTGGTGTCCCGGGTCACCGGGATGTGGTGGAAGGGGATGTCGTACGAGGCGGCCAGCTCGGCGTGGTCCGTGTGGTTCGAGACGACGGCCACGATGTCCACCGGCAGCGCGCCGATACCGGCCCGGAACAGCAGATCGTTCAGGCAGTGGCCGAACTTGCTGACCAGCAGCACGATCCGCATCCGCTCCTCCGCGCGGTGGATCGCCCAGTCCATCCGGAAGGAGTCACCGATGGCGGTGAAGCTCGCCCGCAGCTTCTCCACGCTCACCGGGGCGTCCGCCGAGAAGTGCACCCGCATGAAGAAGAGACCCGTGTCGTGGTCCCCGAACTGCTGGCTGTCCTCGATGTTGCAGCCGGTCATGAAGAGATAACTCGACACGGCGTGCACGATCCCCTGCTTGTCCGGGCAGGACAGCGTCAGAACGTACTGGTCGGACTGGTCGGACTGGCGGCCGGACGAGCCGGACGGACCGGAAGAGACGGACTGACCGGAAGGGGCGGCGACGGGCGGCGGCGAGGTCGGCTGCGGGGCGGTGCTCATGACCCCAAAGGATTCCACATCCCCGGAGCGCGACGCTCCGGCGAGATCCCGGTCACGGGCAGGGCGCCCCGATGAGATCCCCGTCACGGACCGGGCTCGGACGGGGCTGGGACGAGATCCCCGTCACGCCGCACGCGTCATGATCCGCAGCGCGTCCAGCGACGTCGGCACCACGTCCGGGTCGTCCCCGTCGCTCACCGCCAGCCGTATGTGCGCCTCGCGGGCCGCGCGGACCGCCTCCGGCCAGCCATGATGCTCAAGGTAGGCGGACACGGGCGCGTCCGCCCCGACCTGGTGCATGATGCGCAGCACCCGCAGCACGGCGAGATCGACGAGCGAGGCCTCCGTCGAGTCGCGGAATATCGTGCCGACGTATTTCTCGGCGGACCAGTTGTCGAGCCAGGTGTCCTCGACCAGCCGGTACACGGCGTCGGTCACGTCGCCGTACCCCTCGCGGCCGGCCAGCCAGTACTCCTGGTGGAAGACGGGATCGGAAAGCATGTGCAGCGCCGAACGCACATTGCTGCGCCAGCGCCACCACGGCATGTCATTGAGCGGCATGCCGCCCATGGTGGGGGAGCGACGGCCGCGACGGGAAGAGTTCTCGGAACCTTGCTGCACAGTCCTGACTTTACGGTCCGTACGGACGCGCCCCCGCAGGCCCCCTCAGACTTCCTCCGACCCCCGCAATTCACCTCTACGCCACCACGCGTCAAAGCGCGCTCACTCCCGCGTTACCCGGAAGGCGGAAGCCTGCGTACCTATGACCGGTTGGCGACGCTTCTCCTCCATCCGCCCCTTCGAGGCGCGTACGGCACGGACCCTCTGTACAGCGGTGGCCGGAGCTTCGCTCCTCGTCGGCTGCGGAGTCCTCCCCGGCACCTCGGGAGGCTCCAAGGACCCCGTCACCGTCATGACCTGGGCGCCGGTGGGCAGCAATGCCACGAACCTGCCCGGCATGCCCGCCATGGCCAAGGCGTACGCGCGCTGGGCCAACGCGTCCGGCGGGATCAACGGGCACGATTTGCGCGTCCTCACCTGCAACGAGCGCAACAGCAGCGCCGGCGCCGCCGACTGCGCGCGCCGCGCGGTCAAGGAGAAGGCCGTCGCGGTCGTCGGCTCGTACAGCCAGCACGGCCGTGAGTTCATGGCGCCGCTGGAGGCCGCGTCGATCCCGTACCTGGGCGGATACGGCATCACCGAGGAGGAGTTCAACAGCTACCTCTCCTACCCCGTCAACGGCGGGCAGGCCACGCTCCTCGCGGGCAACGGCCGGCAGCTGGCGCGCAACTGCGACAGGACCGCGATGGTCCGGCCCGACACCATCACCGGCGACGACTTCCCCGACCTGCTCGACTCCGGCCTGGCCCAGGGGCGCCGAGGACCGGCCGTGGACATCCGCGCGGCGGAGGACGCCTCCGACTACACCCGCACGGCCACACGGGCCCGCGAGCAGGCCCGGAGCGGCGGCTGTGTCACGGCGGTGCTGGGCGACCGCACGGAGACCTTCTTCGACTCCTACCGGCGGCTCCCCGACGACGGCCGGGACATCCGGGTCTCCTCGGTCCTCGGCAACATCGGCCAGGCGCTGGTGAACCGTACGGGCGGCAGGAGCGGCCCCTTCGAGGGGGCGTACCTCACCGGCTGGTACCCGGTGGCGAGCGATCCGGCGTGGCAGCCGATGCGGAAGGTGATCGACACGTACGCCTTCGGGGACAACGACATCGACGCGACCGACCCGGGAACACAGACGACCTGGATCGCATACACGGCCCTCCGGGCGGTCATCGGCGCGATCGACGACGGCGAGATCACGCCGGGGAAGATCACGGACACGCTGGACCGGGGTGTGAAGGTGGACACGGGGGGCCTGACGCCAACGCTGCGGTGGCGGTACGAGGACATGCCGGGGGTACCGGGGTTCCCGCGGATCGTGAACGGGGACGTGACGTTTCAGGTCGTGCGGGAGGGCCGGCTGGTGGCGGAGAAGAAGGGGTTCGTGGACGTCGGCCACACGCTGAGCTGAACGCTGTCCGGCGTCCGGCGCGCATGGCGGCGTACGGGGTAACGGGTCACGGGGTCGCAGGGGTCCGGATCCGGCGGGCACCCGGGCGTACGGGGTGCGGGTCACGGGGTCGCAGGGGTCCGGATCCGGCGCGCATGCGGGCGTACGGGGTGCGGGTCCGCCGTCCGGCGACCCGCACCCGCCGCTGCCGCCGTCTACAGCTGCGTCGGCGTCCGCGAGGTCAACCCGTACTTCGTCGCGAGCGCGTTCCACAGCCCCGACGCCTTCTGCTTCGCCGCCGTGGCCTCGCCACTCGCCTTGTTCCCCTGCTGCGCCTGCGGCGTCGCGCGTGCGTGTCCGCCCTTGCAGACCTTCTTGTTCTTGGCCTGGCCGGCCCACGTCGCGTAGTGGTCGTCCGCCGAGGCCGACGCCTGCCATGCCGTGGTGAGGGAGGCCGTCAACTCGCTGTGGTCGGGCAGCTTGTCGAGGGTCAGGCCCTCCAGCCGGGTCACCAGGTCCCGGCGCTGTTCGGCCGCGCCGTGCAGGTCCGTGGCCGCTTGGTCCAGGTTCTTGCAGGACTTGATGTTCTCGACGGCGCGAATCACCGCCGAGCGGCTGTTGTTGCTGTCCGCGAGCAGCTTGTCCAGCGATTCGGCCTGCGGCTTCGCCGGATCGGTCTCCGCCTGGGTGGAGGGCTCCGTCGTGGCCGAACTCTCCGACGCCACGGTCTTGCTGTCGTCCGACGACGAGTCGCCGCCGCTCATCAGCGCGCCTGCGCCCAGGCCGAGGACCGCGCAGCCGATGACGACGGCCGCGACGAGCGGGACCTTCGACGACGGGCGGCGGTTGTCGGAACGGCCCCGGGACTCACCCGGGGCCCGGCCCGGCCGGGGCTGGTCGTACGCGGGGGGCTGCTGCGATCCGTAGGGCACGGCGGCGGGCTGCGGCCGGCCGTGACCGTTCGACGCGGAGGCCGCGCCGAACTGCGGCGGCTGCGGCGACGCTCCCGTACCCGTACCCGCTCCCTGACCGGCTCCGGCGCGGGAACCGGCGCCGTCCGTACGGAAGAGGTTGTCGAACTCCGCGGGCGGCGGGCGGTCGCCGGGGGCGCCGGGCCGGACGCCGTACGGGGCGGCGCCGGGCGCGGCCTGGGGCGGCTGCGCGGCGACGGGCGGGAGGTACTGCGTGGCCTCCGATCCCGAATCCTGCGGGGGCAGCGGGGCCGACGGGGGCGCCGCCTGTGCCGGAGGCTGCTGCGGGAGGTACTGCGTGGCCTCCGAGGAGCTCTCCGGCGGCAGCATGCCGGGGCCGGGGCTCTGCGGGACCGGCGCGATGAACTGGGTGGCGTCCGAGTCCGCCGTGGTGGGCACGGGCGGCAGGTACTGCGTGGCGTCCTCGATGCCCGGCATGGGCGCCTCATCGGGCAGCGGCAGCGGCATCGACTGCGCGGGCGCCGGGGCGGGCGGGAACTGCCGGCCGTGAGCCGGCTGCTGAGCCTGCGGGAGCGGCTGGCCCTGCGGCATCTGCTGGTCCTGCGGAAGCGGCTGCCCCTGCGGGAGCGGCCGACCGTACGACTGCTGCTGGCCCTGCGCGAACTGCTGACCCGACGGAAGGGGCTGGCCGTACGACGGCTGCTGCCCCTGCGCGAACTGCTGGTCCTGCGGCACCTGCTGAGCCGGCGGGTACTGCTGGTCCTGCGGCATCTGCTGAGCCGGCGGGTACTGCTGGTCCTGCGGCATCTGCTGACTCTGCGGGTACTGCTGATCCGAAGGAAGCGCCTGCCCCTGCGAGTACTGCTGACCCGGCGGAAGCGCCTGACCGTACGACGGCTGCTGGTCCTGCGGAAACGACTGCTGCTGCCCCTGCGGCGGCTGCTGGTCGTGCGAAAACGACTGCTGGTCCTGCGGCGGCTGCTGCCCCTGCGGCAACGGCGGAAGCGGCTGGCCCGGCGGAAGCGGCTGGCCGTACGACGGCTGGAGCGGAGCACCGTACGAGGCGGCTTCGGGCTGCCCGTACGGCTGGGCGCCCGGCTGAGAGCCGTACGGCTGCGGATCGGCGCCGGGGGCGGGTCCGTACCCGGGCTGCTCCTGGTGGCCGCTCTGCGGGCCCCAGGGCTGCCCCCATGGCTGGCCGCCGGCCGGCACGGGCTGAGGCTGGTCCTGGTCCGGGGTCGAGCCGGGGATCCAGGGCCCGCTGCCGTCGCTGGGCAGCACAATGCCTTCATGCGCGTGCCGAGCGGCGGGGTGCTGCGGCTCATCCCCTTGTCCGCTGTGCGTCACCGGGACTCCTACGTCTGGAACGTGTGGACTAACCGAATCGTCGGCTCACGCTACCGGGTGAATCGAGGCCTCGGCCACGCGTGTCCGTCCGGTAACGAATCGACCCCTCACGACGCCGTTATAAGGAGTCGAATTCGCCCACACCGTCCAGCACTTGATCAAAATCACACCGTCAGCACGCCCCCCTCACAGACACCGCACGCCGGAGTACGCCCCCGACGCACCGCACCCCCTCGTGCCGCTTCACGCCGCCTGGATCTCCAGCCGCGCGCCGAACTCGCGCACCGCGGGCTCGTTGCCGTACGGCTCCAGGCGCTGCTGGAGATCGTCCAGATACTCCGCCCCCCGGCTGGACCGCAGCGTGCCCAGCAGTTCCACCGCGCGCGTGCCGGTGTGGCAGGCCTGCTCCACCTCCCGTTGCTGGACCTGGGCCGTGGCCAGCAGGACCATGCCGATCGCCCGCCGCCGTGCCCGGGACTCCGGGTGGCCCTCCAGCGATTCCGCGGCGTACCGGCCCGCCTCGTCCGGGCGGCCCAGATCGCGGTAGCAGTGCGCCAGTTCGTCGGCGAGATAGGCGTGATCGAAATGCGCGATCCACTCGGGGTCGTCGTCGGGGTCGTCACCCGCGTGTTCCAGCGCGGTGATCGCCCGCTTCGCGACCTCGTCGCAGGTCCGGGCGTCGCCCATCAGTGCGTGCCCCCGGGCCTCGGCCGCGAAGAACATGGACTGCGCGCGCGGCGGCACATGCCCGCGCGCCCCTTCCTGCGCCGCCCGCGCCAGCTGCGCGATCTCGCGCGGGTTGCCGAGCTGGGCCGCGAGATGGCTCATGGACGCGGCCAGCACGTAACCGCCGTAACCGCGGTCCCCCGCAGCCTGGGCCAGTCGCAGCGCCTGGATGTAGTAGCGCTGGGCGAGGCCCGGCTGGCCGGTGTCGACCGCCATGTAGCCGGCCAGCTCGGTCAGCCGGGACACGGCGGCGAAGAGCCCGCGGCCGACGGATTCGCGGTACGAACCGGAGAGCAGGCCCGACACCACGCTGTTCAGGTAGTGCACGACGACCGGCCGGACATGACCGCTGCCGAAGCGGTGGTCCAGCTCGATGAGCGCCCGGGTCATGGCCCGTACGGCATCGACGTCCGAATCCCCCACCCGCGCGCCGGTGTTCCGCGCGACGGCGGTGTCGGCGCCCGTGATCAGCCAGTCGCGGCTGGGCTCGACGAGGGCCGAGGACGCCACGGCCGAGCCGGAGAGGAAGTCGCGGCGCCCCACATCGCTGCGCCATAACTCACAGACCTGCTCGATCGCGCCGAGGACGGTCGGCGAGAACTGCAGCCCGACGCCCGACGCCAGGTTCTTGCCGTTGGCCATACCGATCTCGTCGATCGTGACCGTACGGCCCAGCTTCCGGCCCAGCGCCTCGGCGATGATGCCCGGGGCGCGGCCGCGCGGCTGCTGCCCTCGCAGCCAGCGCGCGACCGATGTCTTGTCGTAGCGCAGGTCCAACCCGCGCTCCGCTCCCACCATGTTGACGCGCCGGGCGAGCCCGGCGTTGGAGCACCCGGCTTCCTGGATGAGCGCCTGCAGCCGTTCGTTCGGCTGACGCGCGACGAGAGGCCTGGCTGCCAATGGATACCCCCTGTGACCGCAGTGATCAACTCAGTGATCACTGCCCGGCAGATGTGCGAAGAATGCACATGTTCGGCGATAACGGAAATATTCGAGGTATTGCGTGAACCTTCAGGAAACACGACCAGGTTCGGCCGTGTGCTGCCCATATGTTGTCGGACCCCCGAGGGTGGCTACCCCCTTACCGCTCCACCCCTTCCCGCGCGCCCCCGTACATGCATCCATGCGCCCCGTATGCAGGATCGATGCTCCTCGGCGCGTCGCCGTGCGCCCGTAACCCGTGGTGGTAGCGGCAGTTGTGTGTTCCGTGGAAGAGACCATCGGAGTCGAAGAGACCAGCGGAGCCACGGGCACCGGACAGCTCGCCCGGCAGCTCGGCGGCGAGATCCCCCGGCAGCGGGGCGGTCAACTGCTGGACAGCGCGGTGCGGTACGCGGAGGAGCGGCACTGGGACGTGTTCCCCGGCACCTGGCTGGAGGCGGTGGGCGGCGCGGAGAAATGCTCCTGCGAGCGCCTCGACTGCGCGGCACCGGGGGCGCACGCGACCGGGCCCGACTGGGCGGCACAGGCGACGGGCAGCGCCGTCGAGGCGCGCGGACTGTGGTCGAAACAGCCCACGGCATCGGTCCTGTTGCCGACGGGACGCACCTTCGACGCGCTGGACGTACCGGAGTCGGCGGGCTGTCTGGCACTGGCCCGGATGGAGCGGATGAAGGTGACGCTCGGCCCGGTGACCTGCACTCCGGACCGGCGGATGCTGTTCTTCGTCCTGCCCGGCGCCGCGCTGAAGACGGACGGTCTCGTACGGAGTCTGGGCTGGGCGCCGGGCGCGATCGACCTGGTCGCGCGGGGTGAGGGGCACTATGTGGCGGCCCCGCCGACCCGCGTCGGCGGCCGGGGCGCGGTGCTGTGGGCCCGCCGCCCCACGGCCGCCAACCGCTGGCTGCCGGACGTGGAGGAGCTGATCAGTCCGCTGACGTACGCGTGCGGGCGGGAGGCCGCGACGGAGCGGGCACGCCGTACGTAGAGGGCAGCGGCGTATGTAGAGGGCGGGGGCGTACCTGGAGGGCAGGGGCATACGTCGAGGGCAGGGGCGTACGTAGGGTGGACGGGACATCAGGACGGGACATCAGGACGGGACACCGAAAGGCAGTGCGCCATGCCGGACCAGGCACGGGATCGGACACCGGACCAGGCACCGGCCGGGGCCCCGGAAGCGGAGCCGGCCGGGGAGGCCGGGGCCGGTGGAGCGGGAGCGCGGACCGCGCCGCCCGCCGTGCGCGTCGAGGGGCTGTGGAAACGCTTCGGCGGGCAGATCGCGGTGGCGGGAATCGATCTTGAGCTGCCCGCCGGCCGGTTCGTCGGCCTGGTCGGGCCGAACGGCGCCGGGAAAACGACCACCCTGTCCATGGTGACCGGCCTGCTCCGGCCCGACCAGGGGCGGGTGCTGGTCGCGGGACACGACGTATGGCGCGATCCCGTCGAGGTCAAGGCGCGGATCGGCGTCCTGCCGGAAGGGCTGCGGCTCTTCGAGCGGCTCTCCGGCCGGGAACTCCTCGGCTACACCGGGCGGTTGCGCGGACTGCCCGGCGCCGAGGTCGACAAACGGGCCACCCAGCTCCTGGACGTACTGGACCTGGCGGGCGCCCAGCACAAACTCGTCGTGGACTACTCGACGGGCATGCGGAAGAAGATCGGCCTGGCCGCCGCGCTGCTCCACAACCCCGAAGTGCTCTTCCTGGACGAGCCGTTCGAGGGCGTCGACCCGGTCTCGGCGCAGACCATCAGGGGCGTCCTGGAGCGCATCACGGCCTCGGGCGCGACCGTTGTCTTCTCCAGCCACGTGATGGAGCTGGTCGAGTCGCTGTGCGACTGGGTCGCGGTGATGGTGGCGGGCCGGATCCGCGCGCAGGGCACGCTCGCCGAGGTACGGGGCGACGCGCCGTCCCTCCAGAGCTCCTTCCTGGAACTGGTGGGCGCGCGGGGGCTCGACGACGGCGAGTCCCTGGACTGGCTGGGCGGTGCCCGGTGAATCCCGGACCGGATACGGCGGTTCCCGGACCGGGTACGGCGGTCGAGGCCCTGGGAGCGCCGCCGGACGCCCCGGCGGCTCCCCTCTCCGGCACCGTCTCGCTCACGCCCGTCTTCGTACGGCTGAAGCTCTCCCTCCTGCGCAACGGGCTGCGGCAGTCGTCGGGCCGGACGGTCGCGTACGTCGCGTCCGCGGTCCTCGCGCTGCTCGTGGCGGCGGCCCAGTTGTCCGGTCTGATCCTGCTGCGCGGGAACGCGCACGCCGGCACGCTGGTCGTGCTGCTGACCGCCGTACTGGCCCTGGGCTGGGCCGTGATGCCGCTGTTCTTCCCCAGCGGCGACGAGACGCTGGACCCGACCCGGCTGGTGATGCTTCCGCTGCGGCCACGCCCGTTGACCGGCGCGCTGCTCGCGGCGTCGCTGGTGGGCATCGGGCCGCTGTTCACGCTCTGTCTGGTGGTCGGCTCGGCGGTGGCGACGGCGCACGGCGCGGCGGCCGTGGCCGTCTCGGTCGTCGCCGTACCGCTGGTGGTGCTGACGTGCGTGGCGCTGGCGCGTGCGGTCGCCACGGCCAACATCCGGCTGCTGACCTCGCGCAAGGGCCGCGATCTGGCGGTGCTGAGCGGCCTGGTGGTCGCGGTGGGCGCCCAGGTCGTCAACTTCGGCGCGCAGCGGCTCGGGGACGCGGGCGGTCTCTCGGCGCTGGCCCCGGTGGGCCGGGTCGTACGGTGGCTGCCGCCGGCGTCGGCGATCGGCTCGGTCGACTCGGTGAGCGAGGGCGCGTACGGGCGGGCCGTGGCGCAACTGCTGCTGACGGCGGTCGCGGCGACGGCGCTGCTCTACGGGTGGCGGCGGTCGCTGGTGAAGCTGATGACGGCCCCGGACGGCTCGACGCTCGCGGCGGCGGAGCCGTCCCGCAAGGAGCCACGGCCGGGACGGCTGCCGGGATCGGGACGACTGCCGCGGCCGTCACGGCTGTTGCTCCCGTCGCGGCTGTCGCGGTCGTTGTCGGAGGGGCGTACAGGCCCGGTGATGCGGCGCAGTCTGCGTTACGTGTGGCGGGACCCGAAGACGAAGGCGGCCTGGGTGACGTCGCTGGCCATCGGCATGATCGTGCCGCTGTTCAACGCGCTCCAGGGCACGGGCACCATCTACTTCGCGTGCTTCGCGTCCGGGATGCTCGGCATCCAGATGTACAACCAGTTCGGCCAGGACACGTCCGCGTTCTGGATGGTGGCGATGACGATCACCTCGTCCCGGGACGCCTACCTCGAACTGCGGGCGCGGGCACTGGCGCTGCTGGTGATCACGCTGCCGTACGCGACGCTGGTCACCGCGGCGACGGCGGCCCTGCTGGGCGACTGGCGCACGCTGCCGGAAGCGCTCGGCCTGTCCTTCGCGCTGCTCGGCGCGATGCTGGCGACGGGCGCGGTGGCCTCGGCGCGCTTCCCGTACTCGATACCGCAGGGCAGCGGATACAAGAACGTCGCCCCGGGCCAGGCCTCTCTCGCCTGGATCTCCATCTTCGGCGGCATGCTGGGCGCGGCCCTGCTGTGCGCGCCGGTGATCGCGCTGACGGTCTGGCTCCATCTCACGGGCGCCGACGACCGGTCCTGGATCCTGCTCCCGCTGGGCACGGCGTACGGCGCGCTCGTCGCGGCCGGAGGCCTGCGCCTGGCGGCCCCTCAGACGGCGACGCGCCTGCCGGAGATCCTGGCGGCGGTCAGCAAGGGCTGAGGGCCGGTCGGCCGAGTCGCCGTCGGGTGAGGCCTGTCGGCTGAGGGGGCCGGCGGGTGAGGGGCCGCTGCGGGCCGAAGGAGGGACGGTAGTCCCTGGATTGGCCCGCAGCGAACGGGATCTCAAGGCGTCAGGACACCGTCCAGGAACGGTTCGATCGCCGCCCTCAAGGCGTCCGGCCGGTCGTAGTGGACCAGGTGCCCCGCGTCCGTCACCTCCGCGTACTGCCCTCGCGGGAGCACCCTGACCATCTCCTGGGCCTCCGCGCGGCCCAGTTCGCCGTCCAGCCCCCGGACCACCAGGGTGGGGCACTGGACCTGGGCCAGCTCCTCCCAGTGCGCGTCGTAGACCCAGGTCGCCCGCGACGTCAGCATCTGTCGGCGCGAGAAGACGGGCCGCCAGCCGTCCGCGCGCTCCGCCATGACCTCGGCGAAGAACTCGCCGCGCACGGGAGTGGGGCGCTCCACCCAGGGATCGTCCTCGCCGAACCATTTCCGTACGTCGGCGAGCGTCGGGAACGGGACGGGCCACGTGCGGAACCAGTCCTCCCACTCCCGCTGGGACGCCGCGCCCAGGGCCGAGGCGCGCATGTCGCAGATGATCAGGGCCCGGACCAGATCGGGGCGCCGCGCGGCGAGCTGCCAGGCGGTGAGCGCGCCCATCGAGTGGCCGATGAGCGTCACGGGCGCCAGCCCGAGCTGTTCGATCGTGGTCTCCGCGTCGGCCACGTACGACTCACGCGTGAACGGCCCCTCCGGGGGCTTGGCACTGTGGCCGTGGCCCCGCTGGTCGAGCGCGATCGCCCGATGCCGCTCGGAGAGCCAGCGCGCCGTGGAGGCCCAGTGCGAGGCGCGGCCCATCAGCCCATGGAGCAGTAACACGCCGGAGGCCCGCTCGGTCTCCCCCGCCTCCCCGGTCTCCTCCAGCTGCCCCCGCCGCGCGGGCGGATCGGCAAACTCCCAGGCGGCGAGGCGTACGCCGTCCGCCCCGGTCACATCGATGCGCTGCCCCATGTGTCCGGCACCCCCTTCGGTCCTGAGTGGTCGATCGGATTCCGCAGTGGCCTGGTTCCGGTACGCCCGGCCACGCCAGACTATCGAACCCCTGTTCGAAAATGTGTTTCCGGCCTACAACACCGCTCGTTCGAGTGACCACGCCCAAGGATTGCCGGGCGCGGCCAGGGGGAGATCTTCTCCGGGAGGCGGGCCGCTCGGGGATGACGGTCCGTAGGGAATGACCCTGGGAGCTCGGGGCTCCGGGTCAGTACGGGGGAGGACAGGCTCCGGCGCCGGAAGGTGCCGGAGCCTTCCCCGCTCCCGGGACCTTCCCCGCTCAGGGCATACCGGCCGCGCGTCGGGGCATACCGGCCGTCCGTCGGGCACCGACACCTGGAGCACACACCGGCACAGGCGCACAACCCTGCTCCCTCCCCGACCGGCGGGACCGGGCCCCCGGCCGACACCCTCAGGTCATATGCCTCGGCGACAGCCTTGCATGTGATCCACCCCACCGCTCCTGTTACGGCCGGAAATAGTTCTCGCCGGCCATGAGCGCGCGGGCCCGGGGACATACGAGGTGCGGGGGCGCCGGGGCTCCCCCGGCGCCCCCGCACCCTTGAATCAACCGCACCCTTGAATCAACCGTGCCGCCGCATCACCGCGCCACGGAATCGCGGTGCCGCCGGATCGCGGTGCCGCCGGATCATCCCGGCGCCGGCACCTTCGTACGCGTCAGTGCCCACACCCCCGGTGCCCGGCTTTCGGCGTCTTCGATCCTCCGGCTCTTCCCCCGCGACCTCAGCGCTTGGCCACGAAGACGTGCGACGCGACCTCGGACTGCAACTCCGCCGCCTCGCCGCTGCTTCCGACCAGCACCCCGCCGGGAGACTCCGTCACACTCACCACGGACCCGGGCTGCACGCCCGCGCGCCGCAGCGTGTACATCAGCTGGGCGTCGGTCTGGATCGGCTCGCCGATCCGCCGGACCACCACGGTCTTGCCCTCCGCGCCCGGATCCAGCTCGGCCAGGCTCACCATCCCCGCGTCGAGGAACGGGTCGGCCTCCGCCTTCTCGCCCAGCTCCTCCAGACCCGGGATCGGGTTTCCGTACGGCGACTCCGTCGGGTGGCGCAGGAGCTCAAGAACCCGCCGCTCCACGGCCTCGCTCATCACGTGCTCCCAGCGGCACGCCTCCGCGTGCACCTGCTCCCACTCCAGGCCGATCACATCGACCAGGAGACACTCGGCGAGCCGGTGCTTGCGCATCACGCGTGTCGCCAGTCGGCGCCCTTCCTCCGTCAGCTCCAGATGCCGGTCGCCCGCGACCTGGACCAGGCCGTCCCGCTCCATCCGGGCCACGGTCTGGCTGACCGTCGGACCGCTCTGGTCGAGCCGCTCCGCGATCCGGGCGCGCATCGGGACCACACCTTCCTCTTCGAGCTCAAGGATGGTGCGGAGATACATCTCCGTCGTGTCGATCAGTCCGGACATTCGTGCCCCTCGATAAATCGTGCGCTGGCCCTGATTCAATTCTGACGCATACCAGTGACAACCGTGCCGTGCCGGAGGCAGTCGAAGCGACGCGGCCGGGGGAGCGGCCGGGAAAGCGGCCGGGCGACGGTATTGACAGAGCAATGGTCCAGACCTCAACGTGATCCGCGGCGCGGTCATTCCCCACCCGTCCGCCACCGCTCGCCACGCCGCGCACCACCCCCGGATCCCCCTGCCCCCTGTCTCCCCGCCTCCCTGGAAGGGCCCTCCTCGATGAGCGAGAGCAAGCTGGCCGGTCAGTTCCTCGACGCCGCGATCGGCTTGCTCCAGCGCGTACGTGACGAGGAGGCCGCGAACGTGGCGGCGGCCGGTACGGCGGTCGCCGACGCCGTCGCCGCCGGCGGCCGGCTCTTCGCCTTCGGCGCCGGGCACTCCTCACTGGCCGCCCAGGACGTCGTCTACCGGGCCGGCGGATTCGCCGTGATGAACCTGCTCTCCGTGCCCGGGGCGGTGGGCGTCGACGTCATACCCGCGCCCCTCGGCTCCGCGCTGGAGCGGATCGACGGACTGGCGAGCGCCGTGCTCGACTCCAGCCCCGCCGCCGCGGGGGACGTGCTGGTGATCATCTCCCTCTCCGGGCGCAACGCGCTGCCCGTCGAGATGGCGATGCACGCCCGGGAGCTGGGCCTGAAGGTCATCGGCGTGACATCGGTGGCGTACGCGACGGAGACCGGCTCCCGCCACCGCACCGGGACGTACCTGAAGGACCACTGCGACATCGTGCTCGACAGCGGGATCGCGGTCGGAGACGCGGAGTTGACGGCCGACGGCATCGAGGCCCCGTTCGCGCCCGCCTCCACGGTCGTCACCAGCGCCCTGATGCAGGCGATGATGGCCGCCGCCGCGGGTGAACTCGCCGAGCGCGGCATCGAGCCCCCGTTGCTGCGGTCCGGCAATGTCGACGGCGGGCCCGAGTGGAACAACCGGGTGATGACCGAGAACGGCGACCGGATCTTCTACCGCCACCGCTGAGGGCGTGAGTACCGCCACATTCACGAGTACCACCCGCTTGTTGAGGGCACTAGCCGCTGCGGACTCAGCTCGCGTTGAGGGAACAAGCAGCCTGCGGACTCAGCTTCACACCCGGCCCCAGGGTCGATTTTGCGCCCAGCGGGGATCGATTTCGGGCCTGCTTTCGACTCGCCCCGATCTTCAGGTTCGGACCAAACCCCGGAACTCGACCTCGCGAGTAAGGACGAGGTAAAGGGAATATCATTTCGATCGTGTTAACTGAAGTAACGGGTCACACCTGAAGCGACTGTCGGTGACCGGAACCTCAGAAGCAACACCCCAGGCCGCGAAACCGCCCCCTGCGCGCCCCAGGACGTGCCCGCCTCTGCCACCCGCTACTTTGCGTCACGAAAGACCCCCTTGGCGAGATTTTGATCTTTCATGGGAAGGTAATGTTGAGGCAAAGTAGATGAGGCTGCGTTGGGGCATCATCGAAGCAAGCGGCTTGCCGCGCCCGCAACGGCGCTGCAAGGCGTGATGAACGGTGATGAACACTGGCCGGTCCGTGCCGAGAGGCATGACCAGCGGACGGCCGGGCACAGCAAGACAACGGAAAGGGCGAGCAGTGAAGATCCGATCGGACCGCGAGTCCACCGTCAGACGCGGAACACCCGCCGTCTGACCCGGACCTCCCGGGCCATCGCACGGCCTGCCGACCGGCGGTCGTACAGGGACTCCCTCGACTGCCGCGACCCGGCAGGAAGTGACGCCCGCTCAGCGCCCGGACATCTCCGATGTCCCGCCCTCTCCCACCTCTTCTACTTCCGCACCATCGCAGCACAGCAACACCGGCATCACAGCAGGACGAAACACAGCAAGACAGCAAGACAGCAAGACCGACCACAGCAACATCTGTCATAACTCCCCCACTGACCCGACCACACCGCGCCTCGGCCAGACCGAGAGTGCAGGAGGCAGGCCATCATGAAGTCACTCATCGACAACGCACGTTCCTTCTCCGCCCAGGTGGCGGAGCGCCACGAGGAGTTCCGCGAGCTGGCAGCAGGCCAGGCGCCCGAGGTGCTGTTCATCACCTGCTCGGACTCCCGGGTCATCCCGTCTCTGATCACCGGCGCACGCCCGGGTGAGCTGTTCGAACTCCGTACGGCGGGCAACATCGTTCCCCGGTACGACGAGGACCGCCCCTGCGGCGAGACCGCCACCATCGAGTACGCGCTGCGCGTGCTGGGCATCCGCGACATCATCGTCTGCGGACACTCGCACTGCGGCGCCGTCGGCGCCCTCGTGCACGGCACCGATCTGTCCGCACTGCCCGCCGTCCGCGGCTGGCTCGACTTCGGAGTCTCGGGGCTGCCGTCAGACAACGGCCTCGCCCACGCGGTACGCCACCACGCGGCGACGCAGCTCGACACCCTGCGCGAGTACCCGGCGGTCCAGGAGCGCCTCGCCGAGGGGACCCTTTCCCTGCACGCCTGGTACTACGAAGTGGACACCGGCTCCATCAGCACCCACCAACCCGAGCTGGACGGAGAGTTCAGACCGCTCTGAGACCACCTCAGCAGCGCGTCCTCCCCGTCGGCCGTCCGTTCGCGGACCGCACAGCTAGGAACACCAACCCTCATGTTCACCTTGTTGAAGGACAAGACGGTCGTGAGGCGCGACATACTCGCGTCACTCGTCGTCTTTCTCGTAGCGCTGCCACTCTGTGTCGGAGTGGCGGTCGCCTCCGGTGTACCCGCCGAACTCGGCCTGGTCACCGGCATCGTCGGCGGACTCGTCGTGGGCTTCCTGCCTGGTAGTGCGCTCCAGGTCAGTGGCCCCGCGGCCGGTCTGACCGTGCTCGTGTACGAAGCGGTCCAGGAGTTCGGCCTCGGCGTACTCGGCGCCATCGTCCTCGTCTCGGGCCTGCTCCAACTCGCGCTCGGCGCCTTCGGCTTCGGCCGCTGGTTCCGTGCCATCTCGGTCGCCGTGGTCCAGGGCATGCTGGCGGGCATCGGCCTGGTGCTCGTCCTCGGCCAGGTGTACGCCATGGCCGACACCGCGCAGCCGTCCGGCGGCCCCGGCAAGATCGCCGGACTGCCCGGACTCGTCGGCGACATCTTCACGAACGGCACGGCGCTGACCGCGTTCGCCATCGGCGCCGGGACCATCGCCGTCCTCGTGCTGTGGCCGAAGCTTCCGGCCCGGGTGCGCGTCGTACCCGGTCCGCTGGCCGCGGTGGCCCTCGCCACCGGTGTGACCTTGCTGCTGGACCTGTCCATCGCCAAGGTCGAGGTGAAGGGGCTGCTGGAATCGATCAGCCCGCCCGGCCTCGGTGAATTCGGCGAGCTGGCGAGCGTGGCCGCGATCGGCAGCGTGCTCGCCTTCACCCTGATCGCCTCGGCGGAGAGCCTGTTCAGCGCGGCGGCGGTGGACCGTATGCACGACGGTCCGCGCACCGACTACAACAAGGAACTGATGGCGCAGGGCGTGGGCAACACGATCTGCGGGGCGCTCGGCGCGCTGCCGATGACCGCCGTCATCGTGCGCAGTGCCGCCAATGTGCAGGCGGGAGCCCGGACTCCGCTCTCCCGGATCCTGCACGGCCTGTGGCTGCTGCTGTTCGCCGCGCTGCTGCCCGCCGCGATCGGGATCATCCCGCTGGCGGCGCTCGCCGGTGTCCTGGTGCACGCCGGCTGCAAGCTGGTGCCCTTCAAGGACATCGTGCCGCTGTGGCGTGAGCACCGCGGTGAGGCGATCATCCTCGGCATCACGGCGGTGGCCGTCCTGGTCACGAACCTCTTCGAGGGTGTGATCCTCGGACTGCTGCTCGCGGTGGTCAAGACGGCGTGGGAGATCTCCCACCTGCACGTCGACGTACACGAACTGACCGGCGGCCGGATGGTGGTGTCCGTCACGGGCAACGCGACGTTCCTGCGGCTGCCCCGGATAATGGAGCAGTTGGAGGAGCTGCCGAAGGACCGCCCCATCGAGCTGGATCTGTCCGGTGTCCGCCACCTCGACCACGCGTGCCGCATCTCCCTGGAGAACTGGGCGCTGCGCCACAACGACGCGGAGACCGAACCGGTCAAGATGCTGCCGCCGCTCGCGGCTTCGGTCCCGGAAACCGCGGCTGCGGGCTCGGAGAACGACTCCAGGGCCGGGGCTTCCTGACGGTACCGAGAGGTACGGAGCGGTACGGAGCGGTACCGCGAGGTACGGCAGCGGTACGGCTCCGTACAGAGCAACGCAACACGACGCCCGGCGGCATCAAGTCGCCGGGCGTCGTGTTGCGTCGCGACGCACATCCCGTACCCCGTGCATCCCGTTCAGCCGGACATCGCCCGGGCGAGATCCAGCGCCGCCGCGATACGGCCCGTGACCTCCTCCGCGTACACCGCGTCCGGCCGCTCGAACGGGCCCCGGCTCGCTCCGCGCAGGAAGGTCACCACGCCCAGCGACCGGCCCCGGCTGCGCAGCACCGTGCACAGGGCGTGCACCGAGTCCGGCGGCCACTGGCGCGAGGCGGCCCACGCCGAGGACGGAAGGGAACCGGCCCGGGGAGATCCGTTCGGAGCGCTGCCCGACGGGACGGACCCGGGCGGGGCGGCAGCCGCCGCGGGGGCGCTCGCGCGCACGGAGCCGATCCGGTCCATGGCCTGGAACGCGGGATGCCCGGCCGCGTACCGCACCGGAATACCGCCCGCCTCGACCGGCGCGCTCGGCCCCGATTCCCCGCCCGTGGGGGTCGCCACCGTACGTATCAGCCGTACCGGAGCGTCCGGCCCCGAGGGGACCGCGGAACCGGCCGCACCCGCGGAACCCGCCGCCGGCCGTCCCCGCTCCTCCAGCACCAGATCGATCAGGGCGTGATCGGCGAATCCGGCCAGCGCGAAGTCCAGCTGGACCGTCGCCGCCTCCATCGGGTCCTCGCACTCCGCAGCGGCCCGCCCCGCCCGGTGCAGCTGGCCGGAGCGGAACCGCAGCCGGTCCGCCCCTTGCACGGCCAGCTTCGCGTCCGTCACGTCCTGGAACATCCAGCCCACACCCAGCGGCACGGGCTCCTCCGCCAGCGGGGACGCCAGCCGCAGGAAGCCGCTCCGCCAGCAGCGTCGCTCCTCCCCCTCGGCCGTGCGCACCGTCACCCACAGCTCGGCGGGCGACCTGGGCGCCCCTTCGGCGAGCACGTGGTGGAGTGCGGCCTCCAGCTCCTCGACGCCGTGGACGAGCAGCTCGGCCAGCGGCCGGCCCAGTACCGACGTACGTCCGGAGCCGAACGCCTTCGCCGCCTGCCCGTTGATCACGGTCGGCCGCAGATCGACATCGACCAGGACGACGCCCCAGGACGCCTCCTCGAAGAGCGCCTCACTGAGCGCGATGGTCCGTTCCAGATCGATCTGCGCATGGACCTCGCTGAAGGCGGAATACACCCCGGCGGGCTTGCCGTCCGACCCGCGCACCCTGGCGGTCTGCGTGCGCAGGAGCACCCGGCCGCCGTCCTTGCGCAGCAGCGCGAACTCGTCCACCTGCCGCCCCGGGGCGCCCATCACGGCCATCAGCCGTCCCTGCACCTCGTCCGCGTCGGCGGTCCGTACCGCCCACCCGGCGAAGCCCTGCCGTCCGACGGCTTCCTCGGCAGACCAGCCGAGTATGCGCTCCGCCTCGCGGTTCCAGTGCGTGATCACCCCGCCCGCGTCGAAGGCGAACAGGGCGGCGTCCATGCCGTCGAGCAGCGCCGCGAGCAGATCCGCCCCGGGCCCGTCCCGCCCCGCGCCGGGCACACCGTCTCCACCGGCCCCGGGCGCGGTCTTCGCCTCGGGATCGGGCTCCGGTCCGTCCGGTCCGGGCACATCGGTGGTCTCGCTCCGAGAAGCACTCATCCTGGCACCCCCTGAAGGGCGTCTCCGCCTGGTGCAGACACACGTCCGACCATTCAACTCGAACGTGACTCAGCACGGTCAACGTTCCCCGAAATCGTTACGTCCAACAGTTCTCCGGCAGGCTCTCCGCCGTTCCTCTCCCGGCTCCCTGCCCGGCACGTTCAATTGTCGGCCCCTACCGGTTCGGCCGCACGAGCGGGTGTGCGGGCGGGGCGTACGCGAACGACCGGGCGCGATCCCCACCGCCCCGATCCGACCGGCGTCAAAATCCTCGTAAATCACTTGTGACGCTCCCGACCGGTTCCTAATGTGTGGTGCACACAAGAAGGGAGGTGGTTCGGCAGATGTATGCAATCCGGACGCGTGAGGTGACTGCGGGCTAGCGCCCGTTCGTCGCACTCTGTGCGGTGCCGGCTCCGCCGGCCGAAATCCCAAGCAGTCACCGCCCCGCAGGTTCGCCGGTACGTCCGGCCGGCTCCTCCCCGGAGGATCCCGAGCCTGCGGGGTTCTGCTTTTCCCGCGCCGCCTGCGCCGCGCCGCCCCTTACGGCCCTGTCGCCCTGTCGCCCTACGGGCAGAGCCGCTCCACCCGCCATGCGCTCGCGTCGCCGCTCCCCTCACTCACGTACCGCAGCCGGTCGTGCAGCCGGTTCGCGTTGCCCTGCCAGAACTCGACCGTCCGCGGGGTGACGCGGTAGCCGCCCCACTGCGGGGGCACCGGCACCTGCTCGCCCTCCGGATAGCGGGCCGCCAGCTCCTCGTAGCGCTGGAGCAGCGCCTCGCGGGAGTCGATCGGGGTGGACTGGTCGCTGGCCCAGGCGCCGAGCTGCGAGCCGTGCGGGCGGGTGCGGAAGTACGCGGCTGTCTCGTCGCGGCCGATACGGGCCGCCGTGCCCGTGACGATGACCTGGCGGGCCAGCGGGTGCCAGGGGAAGAGCAGCGAGACGAAGGGGTTCGCGTCGATCTCGGTGCCCTTGCGGGACGTGTAGTTCGTGAAGAAGACGAAGCCGCGGTCGTCGTGCTGCTTCAGCAGCACCGTGCGGGAGGACGGGCGGCCGTCGGGGGTGGCCGTCGAGACCACCATCGCGTTCGGCTCGTGGAGACCGGAGGCCGCGATGTCCTTGAACCAGTGGGCGAACTGATCCATGGGAGCGGGGGCAAGGTCCGTCTCCAGAAGCGGAGTACTGCGGTACTGCTCGCGCATGGCTGCGGGATCCAGAGTCTGCTGAAGGGGGGCGTACGGCGGCTCGTGCCGCGGCTCGTACGGCGACTGCTGCGACGTCTCGTGCGGGGTCTCGTGAGGCACGGGATCATCCTGCCGCAGGGCCGAGTTTGCCCGGCACCGAGCGCCATTAATCCCTCGCGCGGAAAGTCTGGAAGTGTGCCGGTTATCACGCTTCCCCGCACCGGGGGAACTCGCGAAAATCTTGGAGCGGGCCGCTGTGGCCCCCGTACATCGGGGCTATCGTTCCTCCCTTCCGGATCCAGCCCCGCCCCGACGAACCACGCCCCCGCACGCCGAAGCACGTCGCCGAAGCACGCAGCCGCCATCATGAGGAGCCGCCTGATGTCCGACTTCGACACCTCCTTTGTCCCCGGACTCGAAGGAGTCGTCGCGTTCGAGACGGAGATCGCCGAACCGGACAAGGAGGGCGGCTCGCTCCGCTACCGGGGCGTCGACATCGAGGACCTGGTGGGGCAGGTGTCCTTCGGGAAGGTGTGGGGGCTGCTGGTCGACGGGGCGTTCGAACCCGGTCTGCCACCCGCCGAGCCCTTCCCCCTCCCGGTCCACTCCGGTGACATCCGGGTCGATGTGCAGTCCGCGCTGGCGATGCTGGCGCCCGTCTGGGGCCTGAAGCCGCTCCTCGACATCGATGAGCGCACGGCCCGGGACAATCTGGCGCGGGCCGCGGTGATGGCCCTGTCGTACGTCGCCCAGTCGGCCCGCGGGCAGGGCCGGCCGATGGTCCCGCAGCGCGAGATCGACAAAGCGGACTCGGTGGTCGAGCGCTTCATGACCCGCTGGCGCGGGGAGCCGGACCCGAAACACGTGCGGGCCGTCGACGCGTACTGGACCTCGGCCGCCGAGCATGGCATGAACGCGTCCACGTTCGCGGCCCGGGTCATCGCCTCCACCGGCGCGGACGTGGCGGCCGCCCTGTCCGGCGCGGTCGGCGCGATGTCGGGACCGCTGCACGGCGGCGCGCCCTCGCGGGTCCTCGGCATGATCAAGGAGATCGAGCGCACGGGCGACGCGTCCGGGTACGTCAAGCGGGCCCTGGACAAGGGCGAACGGCTGATGGGCTTCGGCCACCGCGTCTACCGGGCCGAGGACCCGCGGGCGCGGGTGCTGCGGCGTACGGCGAAGGAGCTGGCCGCGCCCCGGTTCGAGGTGGCGGAGGCCCTGGAGAAGGCCGCGCTGGCGGAACTGCACGCGCGCCGGCCCGACCGGGTACTGGCGACGAACGTGGAGTTCTGGGCGGCGATCGTGCTGGACTTCGCGGAGGTCCCGGCGCACATGTTCACGTCGATGTTCACCTGTGCCCGTACGGCCGGCTGGTCGGCGCACATCCTGGAGCAGAAGCGGACGGGCCGGCTGGTGCGTCCTTCGGCGCGCTATGTGGGGCCGGGGGCGCGGGAGCCGCGTGAGATCGAGGGATTCGGCGAGGGGTAGGGCGGGGGCCCGGGGCGTGGGCGTGGGCGTGTCGCGGTGTCGTACGTCCGGGTCAGCCCAGCACCCGGTCCAGGATCAGCGACCACTGCGCCACCACCCGGTCCCGCCGCGCCCTGTCGTCCGTCAGCAGCGTCGCCAGACCCAGACCCCGGGCCATGTCGAGCAGCCCCTGGACGGTTTCGCGTACGCCCGGTACGGATTCGTCCGCGCCCAGCAGTTCCACCGCGATCCGGTGGGACTCACGGCCGACGCGGGCCTCCAACTCGGTTACCCGGGGGCGTAGTTGATCCTCGTCGGAGGCCGCCACCCACAGGTGCAGCGCGGCGCGGAACAGCGGGCCGGTGAAGAGGTCCACGATCCCCTCCACCGCCTCGCGGCGGTGCGCGGGGCCGGCCGGGACCAGGGCGCGCAGCGCGGAGGTCCGTTCCTCGGCGACGTATTCGACGGCGGCGGTGAACAGGTCCTCGCGGGTCGGGAAGTGGTGCTGGGCCGCGCCGCGCGAGACACCGGCCCGCTCGGCGACGACGGAGACCGTGGAGCCCGCCCAGCCGTACTCGGCGAGGCAGGCCACGGCGGCCTCCAGCAGCCGCCGGCGGGTGGCGCGGCTGCGGTCCTGTTGGGGCGCGGCGCCGCGCGCGGGCACCGGGTTCAGAGAACCCATGAGGCGTCCCGTCGTTCGAGGAACGCCGTGATGCCCTCGCGGGCCTCCGCCGACACGAAGAGCGACGCGGAGCGCTGGACCGCGTCCTCGGCATACCGGTCGAAGGCGTCCAGCACCCCGACCGTCAGCAGCTTCTTGGATTCCGCGAGCCCCTGGGGCGAGGCTCCGCGCAGCCCCTCCAGTACGGGCGCGAGCGCGGCGTCCACGTCGTCGGCGGCCTCGGTGATCAGCCCGGCGTCGGCCGCGCGCCCCGCGTCGAAGAGCTCTCCGGTGAGGAAGTAACGGGCCGCCGCGCGCGGTTCGACGCGGGGCAGGAGCGGCAGCGCGATCACGGCCGGGGCGACTCCGATCCGTACCTCTGTGAACGCGAAGTCGGACGTACGGTCCGCGATCGCGATGTCGCAGGCGCCGAGCAACCCGAGCCCGCCCGCCCGGACATGGCCGCTGACGCGTGCGACGACGGGCTTGGGCAGCTCGACGATCTGACGCATCAGGGCGACGAAGGTGTACGGGCTCGCGGGTGCCTTGAGGTCGGCGCCCGCGCTGAAGGTGGTGCCGGTGTGGGTGAGGACGACGGCGCGTACGGAGGGGTCCTCGGCGCACGCGGTGAGGGCGTCGCGCAGGGTGCCGACGAGCCGCGCCGACAGGGCGTTGCGGTTGGCCGGCGAGTCCAGGGTCAGGGTGGCGATGCCCCGCTCGTGCGCGGTCGTGACCAGCGTCGGCGGAGGCGGAGGCGTCACCCGGTCCTTCGCTGGGTCGCTCGCGGGGCCGCTCACGGGGTGCGTCACGTCTTCTTCTGCCTTTCGCGGTACCGCTCGCCGTTTATGGCCGCGCTCAGGGGGTTCTGTCCGTTCCCATGGCTACGCGGCGGCCACCAGCTCGCGGGCCCGTTCGTTGAAGTCCGCGACCAGCCGGTGCCGGCCGAACGGCTGCATACGGCGCTGTAGATCCTGCACCGCCTCGACGGCCCGCGACGACTTGACCTGTCCGGACAGCTTGAGCGTACGCATGCCCGCCGAGTACGCGGCCTCAAGATCGCGCCGTTGCAGGTGGGATACGGCAAGCGCGGCTTGCGACATCGCTCCGCGCCGCGCCCTTTTCTGCATGTGCGCGTGTCCGATGGACCGGCGGGCGTGTTCCTCGGCCGACTCGGCGTCGCCCAGGTCGCGGAAGGTGTTCGCGTGCTCTCCGTGCAAGTACGCGGGGTCGATGAATTCCGCCCAGTCCGGCTCGGCGTCGAGGTCGACCCGTTCGTACGCCCGTTCCGACTGGGTGACGGCGTGCGCTGCTGCCGCCTTCTCGCCGAGCAGCGCGAGCGCGCGCGCCTCAAGGCACCACAGATCAGCCATGCACGCCGACGACGTGGACCTCGACAGTCCCTGACGGCCGGCCTGCGTCAGTCGACGCCCCTCGGCCGGGTTCCCGAGCAGCGTCGCCTGATCGGCCATCCCCGCGAGCACGTGCGCGCCGAGCGCCGGATTGCGCGACTCCTCGGCGAGACGTAGCGACTGGATCAAGTAGCGCTGCGCGATGCTGTGTTCGCCGTTGTCGTAGGCCATCCAGCCCAGTAGGTACGTCTGTTCCGCCGCCGCCTCGCACAGCGCGTGCCGCACGTCTTCGGCGTGGGCGCGGCGCAAGAGCGGGTAGACGTGGGCATTCATGTAGTCGGCCAGAACCAGCCGACCCGACCCGCCGCCCTGGAAGATGTCCATGCGCTGAAAGGTCGAGAACATGTTCTTCACCGCGGATACGTCCTCAAGGCGTACGCGCGGGCCCGGTTCGGGTTCCTGATCAAGGGTGTTCAACAGCCAGTCCCGCGAGGGGCCGACCCCCGCGACGGCCGCGAACGGCGCGGCTGCAAGGAACTTGCGTCGGTCCACGTCAGCTCTCCCCAGGTCTGCGACGACTTCCACCGTAGCCGCGTAGGAGGAGTTGTACACGAGCGCGGCATCGGCGCCGCCGCTGTCGCCGAGCCCGAGATCGTACGTGGTGACCTGAAACCCGAAGTGGTCCGAGAACACCGCGGCGAGGATGTCCGGGAGCGGAGCCCGCGGCATCTCACCTGTCGCACTCGACTACGGCCACGATCAGTACGTGATGACGATCCCCTCGCCACAACAGGACTGGGTGGCACTGGTGAGACACGGCGCGCTGTGCCGTATCTGCCTGCTGATCGCTCCCCTCGCACGGACCACCACCACGGCCGAGACCTATGCGTGCCTGTACGACGGGGCCAAGACCGGCAAGGTCATGTGGGGGACGGCGTTCGCCCGCCGACGTTCCTGAACCGGCCATGACGAACGGGCCGCCCCGAGGGGGATTGGCCCCCGGGACGACCCGCTGAGGCCGAGTAGGCGCTCGTTGACTTCCCCTACCGGGAGGCCAACGCCTTGACCGGACACAGGCCCTGGCCCTGGCCCCGGCCCTGCTGCGAAACGTCGCAGGGCATCGGTTCGGACCAGGGCGGGGCTTCTCGTCTACTTGTAGTGGACGTCCAGGGCCCAACCGCGCCCTTCGGGGTAGCACTCGGCCCCGTCGACAGCCGCCGTGGGCATGAGTTCCCCGAGCTTGCTCATGCACTCGCCCTCGGTGGAGTACACGCCGTACCGGTCCCAGCCCGGGGCGATCTCGGCGGCCTGCGCGGCACTGGCCCCGCCCATGGCCAGAGCGGTTGCGGCGAGCAGCGTGTAAGCGATCTTGCGAAGCTTCATGTGGCTCCATTCCTCGGAATCCGGCCTTGCCGGTGCAACGGCGAACCGTGCACCGGGCCCTTCAATGGATCAAGACGCCCATCTGTTCGGGTTCAGTTCCATAGGTTTGCAGTTTGCAGTCGAATTCAGCCCGACCCGCGACCAGGGCAGGCCATGAGGAACAAACTGACGGAGATGGAGCGGTGCGACTGCGTGTCAGTACGACTTGGGGAGGCCCAGGGACTGGTGGGACACGTAGTTGAGGATCATCTCCCGGCTGACGGGCGCGATCCGGGCCACGCGGGCGGCGGTGATGAGGGACGCCAGGCCGTACTCCCGGGTGAGGCCGTTGCCGCCGAGCGTGTGTACGGCCTGGTCGACGGCCTTGACGCAGGCCTCAGCGGCCGCGTATTTGGCCATATTGGCCGCCTCGCCCGCGCCGGTGTCGTCGCCCGTGTCGTAGAGATGGGCGGCCTTGCGCATCATCAGGCGCGCGAGTTCGAGTTCGATGTGGGCCTGGGCGAGGGGGTGGGCGATGGCCTGGTGGGCGCCGATCGGCTCCTTCCAGACCTGCCGGGTCCTGGCGTACTCGACGGCCTTGCCCAGGGCGTAGCGGCCCATGCCGAGGGCGAAGGCGGCGGTCATGACACGTTCGGGGTTGAGGCCCGCGAAGAGCTGGCGGAGTCCGGCGTCCTCGTCACCGACGAGGGCGTCGGCGGGCAGCCGTACGTCGTCCAGTACCAGCTCGAACTGCTGCTCCACGGCGTGCAGTTCCATGTCGATCCGCGAGCGCCGGAACCCTTCGGCGTCGCGCGGGACGATGAAGAGGCAGGGCTTGAGCGTGCCGGTCCTGGCGTCCTCGGTGCGGCCGACGATGAGCGTCGCGTCGGCGAGGTCGACGCCGGAGACGAAGACCTTCCGGCCGTTCAGTACCCAGTCCGTGCCGTCCTTGCGCGCCGTCGTGGTGATCCGGTGGGAGTTGGAGCCGGCGTCGGGCTCGGTGATGCCGAAGGCCATGATGCGGGAACCGTCCGCGAGGCCCGGCAGCCACTGCCGCTTCTGGGCGTCCGTGCCGAAGCGGGCGATCACGGTGCCGCAGATGGCCGGCGAGACGACCATCAGGAGGAGAGGGCAGCCCGCCGCCCCCAACTCCTCCAATATGAGCGAGAGTTCGGCGATGCCGCCGCCTCCGCCGCCGTACTCCTCGGGCAGGTTCGCACCGAGGTGGCCGAGCTTGCCCGCCTCGCGCCAGAGGGTCTCGTGGTCGTAACCGCGTCCGTGCCGGCGGCCGAGAGCGGCGACGGCCGCACGCAGTGCCTGGTGTTCCTCGCTCTCGACGAGGCCGCCGGTGACGGTGTGAGTGTCGGTGGCAGTGTGAGTGGCGGTGTCAGTGGCGGTGTCGTTCACGCTGTGGCTGCTGCTCATGAAGACGGTTCCTCCGGTACGTCGCTGACGACAGCGAGCAGGGCACCGACCTCGACCTTGCGGCCGGGGACGGCATGGAGCGCGGTGAGCGTGCCGGAGGCGGGGGCGGTGACGGGGTGGTTCATCTTCATGGCCTCCAGCCAGACGAGCGGCTGCCCGGCGGTGACGGCGACGCCCTCCGCCAGTCCGTCCGCGAGTCGTACGACGGTCCCGGGCATGGGCGCGAGCAGCGATCCGGGCTCGGCCCGCCGGCCGCTGTCGGGGAACCGGGGGCGGGCGACGAGGCGGTACGAACCGATGGCGCTGTCCACATGGACCTCATGGATCTCGTCGCCGTACGTGCGCACCGCGAAGTGCCGTACGACTCCGTCGAGTTCGCCGACTTCGAGTCGGACGCTGCCGGGCGTGACGGCGACGACTCGTACGTCCTCGGCCTCGACTTCGAAGCCGTCCCGGGTCGCCCGGTAGCGGACCTCGTGTTCCCCGTACGTCTTGCTCTGCGCCGGGGCCCCCACGTTCCGCCACCCGCCGATGCGCGCCGGGACAGCGTCCCGGGTGGAGCGGGAGGCGGCGTCCGCGAGCGCGGCGGCGACGGCCGCGTACCACTCGCCGGGCGCGGGCACGGTCAGCGCGTCCAGATGCCGCTCGTAGAACCCGGTGTCGAACCGCCCGGCCACGAAGTCGGGGTGCCCCAACGACCGTACGAGCAGCTCCCGGTTGGTGACCGGCCCGTGCACCCGGGCGCGCCGGAGCGCGTGCCGGAGCTTGCGCAGGGCCCCGGCGCGGGTGGGAGCCCAGACGACGACTTTGGCGAGGAGGGGGTCGTAGTGCACCCCGACCGTGTCACCATCCGCGTAACCGGTGTCGACGCGCAGCCGGGGCGCGGCGGAGACGGCGGCTTCCGGACCGGGGACGACGCCCGGGAACTCCAGCGCGTGCAGCGTGCCCGCCTGCGGGGTCCAGCCGTTCGACGGGTCTTCCGCGTAGAGACGCGCCTCCACCGCGTGCCCCAGCGCGGGCGGGGGGTCCGGCGGCAGTGCGGCGCCCTCCGCGATGTCGAGTTGCAGCGCGACCAGGTCCAGGCCGAACACCTCCTCCGTCACCGGGTGTTCGACCTGGAGGCGGGTGTTCATCTCCAGGAAGTACGGGCGGCCCGCCGCCGAGATCAGGAACTCGACCGTGCCCGCGCCCCGGTAGCCGACGGTCCGGGCGGCGGCCACGGCCGCCTCGCGCAGTACGGCACGCAGCTCGTCCGACAGGCCCGGCGCCGGGGACTCCTCGATCACCTTCTGGTGCCGGCGTTGCAGCGAGCAGTCGCGCGTGCCCAGCGCCCACACCGTGCCGTGCGCGTCCGCCAGGATCTGCACCTCGACATGCCGGCCGCGCTCCACGTACGGCTCCGCGAAGACCTCCCCGTCCCCGAAGGCCGACCGCGCCTCCTCGGCCGCCACCTTCAACTCGCTTGGCAGTTCGGGCAGTTCACGGACGACGCGCATGCCCCGTCCGCCACCGCCCGCTGCCGCCTTCAGCAGTAGCGGCAGGTCCGACTCGGTCGCGGCGTCCGGGTCCACCGGCGCCAGCAGCGGTACGCCCGCCGCGCCCATCAGTTCCTTCGCCCGCGTCTTCGACGCCATCGCCTCGATCGCGGCAGGCGGCGGGCCGATCCACACCAGGCCCGCGTCCAGCACGGCACGCGCGAACTCCGCGTTCTCGGAGAGGAAGCCGTACCCGGGATGCACGGCGTCCGCGCCCGCCGCCAACGCGGCCTTCACGATCAGATCGGACCGCAGATACGTCTCGGCGGGCGCCGCCCCCGGCAGCCGTACCGCCGCGTCCGCCTCCCGTACGTGCAGCGCGCCCGCGTCGGCGTCGGAGTACACCGCGACCGTCCCGATGCCCCGCTCACGGCAGGTACGGAAGACGCGGCAGGCGATTTCGCCTCTGTTGGCGACCAGGACAGTGCTGATCAGGGCAGTGCTGGTGTCGGTGCTGATCATGTCTCGCCTCACATCCGGAAGACGCCGAAGCCACCCCGCACGCCCTCCACCGGAGCGGTGTGGACGGCGGACAGGCACAGGCCGAGGACCGTGCGGGTGTCGCGCGGGTCGATGACCCCGTCGTCGTACAGCCGCCCGGACAGGAACACCGGCAGCGACTCGGACTCGATCTGCCCCTCCACCATCGCGCGCAGCGCCGCGTCCCCCTCGTCGTCGTACGGCTGTCCCTTCGCCGCCGCCGACGCCCGCGCCACGATCGACAGGACGCCCGCGAGCTGCTGCGGCCCCATCACCGCCGACTTGGCGCTCGGCCAGGCGAAGAGGAAGCGCGGATCGTAGGCACGGCCGCACATGCCGTAGTGCCCGGCACCGTACGACGCGCCCATCAGGACGGACAGATGGGGGACCGTGGAATTCGACACGGCGTTGATCATCATCGCGCCGTGTTTGATGATGCCGCCCTGCTCGTACTCCTTGCCGACCATGTAGCCGGTGGTGTTGTGCAGGAAGACCAGCGGGATGTCGCGCTGGTTGGCCAGCTGGATGAACTGAGCGGCCTTCTGCGACTCGGCGGAGAACAGCACCCCCCGCGCATTGGCCAGCACCCCGACCGGATAGCCGTGCAGCCGGGCCCACCCGGTCACCAGGCTCGGGCCGTACAACGGCTTGAACTCGTCGAAGTCCGAGCCGTCCACGATCCGCGCGATGACCTCGCGGGGGTCGAAGGGGATCCTCAGATCGCCGGGGACGATCCCGAGCAGCTCGTCCTCGTCGTACTTCGGCGGCTCGGCCGGGCCCGGATCGGGTTGTGCCTTGCGCCAGTTGAGACGGGCGACGATCCGCCGCGCCTGCCGGAGGGCGTCCGGCTCGTCCAGCGCGTAGTGGTCCGCGAGGCCCGACGTACGGGCGTGCATCTCGGCGCCGCCGAGCGATTCGTCGTCGCTCTCCTCGCCCGTGGCCATCTTCACCAGGGGCGGTCCGCCGAGGAAGACCTTCGACCGGTCCTTGATCATGACGGTGTGGTCGGACATCCCGGGGACGTACGCCCCACCCGCCGTGGAGTTGCCGAAGACGACCGCGACGGTCGGGACACCGGCGGCGGAGAGCCGGGTGAGGTCACGGAACAGGGCCCCGCCGGGTATGAAGATCTCCTTCTGGGAGGGGAGATCGGCGCCGCCGGACTCGACCAGGCTGATGACCGGCAGGCGGTTGGCGTACGCGATCTCATGCGCGCGCAGGGCCTTCTTCAACGTCCAGGGATTGGACGAACCACCGCGTACGGTCGGGTCGTTGGCGGTGATCAGGCACTCGACGCCCTCGACCACTCCGATGCCGGTGACCATGGAGGCGCCGACGGGATACTCGCTGCCCCAGGCGGCGAGCGGGGACAGTTCGAGGAACGGGGTGTCGGGGTCGAGGAGCAGTTCGATCCGCTCGCGGGCGAGGAGCTTGCCGCGTTTCCGGTGCCGGGCTACGTACTTGTCACCGCCGCCGGCGAGTGCTTGGGCGTGTTCGGTGTCGAGTTGCGCGAGCTTGTCGAGCATGGCCTGGCGGTGGGCGGCGTAATCGGGGGACGCGGGGTCGAGGGCCGAGGGGAGCACGGTCACAGCGGTACCTCCGGGATCAGGCCTTGCTCAGTGGGGCCTTCCGGGATCAGGGCCTCGGGGGGCTGAGCTTCCGGGATCAGGGCCTCGGGGATGTCCACGTATCGGGCGCGCAGCCACTCGCCGAGGGCCTTGGCCTGCGGGTCGAACCGGGCCTGCGCGGCGACGCCTTCGCCGAGAAGGCCTTCCACGGTGAAGTTGAGGGCGCGGAGGTTGGGCAGGACGTGGCGGACGACGGTCAGCTCCCGGCTCTCGGGGATCAGCCGCCGGAACCGGTCGACGTCGAGCTCATGAGCCAGCCACCGCCAGGCGTCCTCGCTCCTCACCCAGACACCGACATTGGCGTCCCCGCCCTTGTCGCCGCTGCGGGCGCCCGCGATCAGGCCGAGGGGCGCGCGACGGGTGGGCAGTCCGGCGGGCAGCGGCTCGGGCAACGCCGCCCCGACGGTCCCGTCAAGTGGCTTCGTACGTAAGGGAGGTGGCACCGGGACCCGGCTCCCGTCCGGCAGCACCGCCGTGTGCGGGACCTCCGCCGCGTCCACGTACACCGCTTCGAAGACTCCGTACGGCGTGCCCCTTCCGGGCGGGGCCGTCACATGGAAACCCGGGTAACTGCCCAGCGCCAGCTCGACCGCCGCGCCGCTGACCGCCCGCCCCACCGCCTCCGGATCGCTGTCGCGCACGACGAGCCGGAGCAGGGCGCTGGCGGTCTCCTCGGTGTCCGCGTCGGGCCGGTCGGTGCGGGCCAGCTCCCAACGGACCTCCGCCGGGCGCCGGTTGCCCGTACCGAGCGCGTCTTCCACCTGTTCGCGTACGAGCCGGGCCTTGGCGTCGATGTCGAGCCCGGTGAGGACGAAGACGACCTCGTTGCGCCAGCCGCCGATCCGGTTGAGCCCGGCCTTGAGGGCCGGGGGCGGCGGCTCGCCGCGTACGCCCGAGATCCTGACCCGGTCGGGGCCCTCCGGCGTCAGCCGTACGGTGTCGAGGCGGGCGGTCACGTCGGGTCCGGCGTACCGGGCGCCCTGGGTCTCGTACAGCAGTTGCGCGGTGACGGTGCCGAGATCGACGACGCCGCCCGTACCGTCGTGCTTGGTGATGACCGCCGAACCGTCGGCGTGGATCTCGGCGAGGGGGAAACCGGGCCTGCGCATACGGCGTGCGGCGTGCTCGGTGAAGCCCTCCGCGAGGTGCGTGGCGTGCTCGGTGAAGAACGCGTAGTTCCCGCCGGTCGCCTGCGTCCCGCACTCCAGCACATGCCCGGCGACGACCGCGCCCGCGAGCGCGTCGAGATCGAGACCCTCTTGCACGTCACCGTCCCGCGCGTCCAGGTCCCAGCCGAAGTGGGCGGCGGCGGGGCCGGTCACCAGCGCCGCGTCGGTGACACGTCCGGTGACGACGACATCGGCGCCCGCGCGCAGGCAGGCGGCGATCCCGGCGCCGCCGAGGTAGGCGTTGGCGGTGAGGATGCCGTCGCCCCAACTGCCCCGCGATAACCGGCCTCCGAGGGCTCCGAGAGCCCCGGGCCCCCCGGGACCCCCGGGCGCCAGCAGGTCGTCACCCTCGACATGGGCGACGCGTACGGGAACACCCACCCGTTCGGCCAACTCCCTTACTGCGGTGGCGAGTCCGGCCGGGTTCAGTCCGCCCGCGTTGGCGACGATCCGCACGCCCCGCTCGTGGGCGAGCCCCAGTCCCTCCTCCAGTTGCCGCAGGAAGGTCTTCGCGTAACCGGCGTCCGGGTTCTTCATCCGGTCCCGGCCGAGGATGAGCATGGTCAGCTCGGCGAGGTAGTCACCGGTCAGAACGTCGAGCGGGCCGCCGGTGAGCATCTCGCGCAGCGCGTCGAAGCGGTCGCCGTAGAAGCCGGAGGCGTTCCCGATCCGCAGTACGTCGGCGGAGCCGAGACCGGAACCGGAACCGAGGCCGGGATCGAGGGCGGAACAGGCGACAGCGTCGGACACAGGTGCGCTCCCCTCGGGACACAGCGGTGTGCGTGCCCGGAGCATGCCAGCGCCCGGAGAAACAAGCAAGCGTGATTGCTTTGGAGGCGGCGCGGACAGATGGAACGGCGTCCTACTTCGTGCGGGCCCGTCGCCCGATCTGTGTACGTACCGCGCCCATGCTCGCCACGACGACCAGCGCGATCGCCAGCGCGTCCGTGGCGGAGAGCGCCTGGTTCAGGAGCAGGAATCCGGCGGTCGCCGCTATCGCCGGTTCGAGGCTCATCAGCACGGCGAAGGTCGAGGAGGGCAGCCTGCGCAGGGCGAGCAGTTCGAGGGTGTAGGGGAGGACGGAGGACATCAGCGCCACCACCACGGCGAGCCCCAGCGTCGACGGCACCAGCAGCTTCGACCCGGACTCCACGATCCCCAGCGGCAGGACGAGCAGCGCGCCGACCGCCATCGCCAGCGCCAGCCCGTCGGCCTGCGGAAAACGGCGGCCGGTGCGCGCGCTGAAGACGATGTACGTCGCCCACATGGCACCCGCCGCCAGCGCGAACGCCGCGCCCACCGGGTCGAGCCGGTCGAAGCCGCCACCGCTGAGCAGGACCACACCACCGAGCGCCAGCCCCGCCCACAGGACGTTGACCAGCCGACGCGAGACGATCACGGACAGCGCGAGCGGACCGAGGACTTCCAGAGTGACGGCCGCCCCCAGCGGGATACGGTCGACCGCCTGGTAGAAGAATCCGTTCATGGCGGCGAGGGCGACACCGAAGGCGACGACCGTACCCCAGTCGGCGCGCGAATGCCCGCGCAGGGCGGGCCGGCACACGAGAAGCATCACGATCGCGGCGAGCCCGAGCCGCAGCGTGACCACACCGAGGGCTCCGGCCCGTGGCATCAGCATGACCGCGACGGCGGCCCCGAACTGTACGGAGAGCCCGCCGGCGATGACGAGGGCGACGGGCCCGAGGGCGCGCTTGGGAGCGGCGCCCGGGGCGGCGGCACCCGCACCCCCCGTACCACTGACACCTTCGACACCTTCGGCGGTACCCGCGGCTTCCGGCAGCGAGACGGCTGCGGCGGCGGTCACGGTACGCGGCTCGTCTTCCACCGGGTTCCTCCCCTGAGTCCTTTGCTTCCTTCGATTCCCTCAGCAGCACCTTAGTCCATCTTGCTGAACCAGGAGATGCAACATACTGAACCCCAACCGTCCGCTCTCCCGGCTCACGCTACGACTCCCCTCTTCCTCCGTAAAATGCTAATTGGGCTGCCGTTATGCTCCACAGGCATGACCATCGAGCTGCGCCATCTCCGCTGCTTCCTCGCCATCGCCGAAGAGTCCAGCGTGACCAGGGCGGCGGCCCGGCTGCACCTCACCCAGCCCGCCGTCTCCCGCACTCTCGCCACGCTGGAGAAACATCTCGGCGTACGGCTCGCGGAGCGCTCCACCCACCACCTCGCCCTGACCACCGAGGGCCGCGCCTTCCGGGACAAGGCGGCCGTGGCGGTCGCCGCCTTCGACGAGGCCCTCGACGTGGGGCGGCTGCGCCGCCGGCCGCTGCGGCTCGGGCACGCGTGGTCGGCCTTCGGCCCGTACACCACTCCCCTGCTGCGGCGCTGGCAGCGGGAGCATCCGGAGACCCCGCTCGAACTGCTCAGGATCGACGACCGTACGGCGGGACTCGCCCGTGGCCAGGTCGACGCGGCGCTGCTGCGCGGCCCGGTGGAGACACCGGGCCTGGTCACGGAGCTGCTGTTCACGGAGGCCCGGTTCGCGGCGGTACCGGCCGACGGGCCGCTGGCCGCCCGTACGTCGCTGACGCTGGCGGACCTGGCGTCCGAACGGGTGATCGTGAACACGGTCTCGGGCACGACGACCCCGGCCCTGTGGCCACCGGAGGGCGGCCCGGCGTCGACGCTCACGGTCGCCAACACGGACGAGTGGCTGACGGCGATCGCCGCAGCGCGGGGCATCGGCGTCACCGGCAGCTCGACGGTGGCCGTGCACCCCCACCCCGGCGTCGTCTACCGCCTCCTGCCGGATGCCCCGGCGCTCGAAGTCTTCCTGGCCTGGCGCGAGGGTACGGCTCACCCGGCGATCCCCCATCTGGCCGCGCTGGCACACGAGTTGGTGTCAGGAGCCTGAGCGACCGCCCGCGCGGCCGGATCCGGCACACAGCCCCGCCGGGATCCGGCCCGTACGACCGTCGAGGAGTCCGAGGACTTCAAGGAATTCGGGAGTTCTACGCTCGCTGTGTGCAACAGATGGTGGAACAGGCCTATCGCCGTGGTGCCGGACGACACCCCGTCCGGCGCCACGGCACCCCCACCGTGCGGCCCACCGAACGCCCTGACCGAAGGACGACCTTCTCGTGCGCGGAGTCAGCCTCGCCCTGTCCGAATCCGTTCCGCAGCCGGGGCGCGAACCGGCCACGCCCCCAGAACCCCCGAAGCCCCAAGAGTCCGAGGGGACAGAGAAGACAGGAGAGACAGAGGAGACAGAGGAGAACGGGGAGATAGAGGAGAACGGGGAGAACGAGCAGGACGAGCAGGACGAGCAGGACGGGGAGAACGAGCAGAACGGGATACGGACCGGAAGAAGCGGATGGCCACGATGGCCACGGCCACGGGCCGCGATATGCGCTCGCCGCCTCGACCCGTACGTCCTGGCAGTGCTCCTGTTCGGCGCCTACGCCACCCTCTCCGTGGCTCGCTTCCAGAACCTGGCGACGATGTCCTGGGACCTGGGCATCTTCGAACAGGCGATACGCGCCTACGCCCACCTGCGGGCGCCCGTGGCCGATCTCAAGGGGCCCGGGACGAACATCCTCGGCGACCACTTCAGTCCCGTGACCGCGCTGCTCGCTCCCGTCTACCGGGTCTTCCCCTCCCCCATCACCCTGCTGGTCGCCCAGGCCGCGCTGTTCGCGCTCTCCGCCGTCCCCGTCACGCGGGTCGCCGCGCGCTTCCTCGGCCGGACCGGCGGTCTCGCGGTGGGCGTCGCGTACGGCCTGTCCTGGGGGATCCAGCGGGCCGTCAACTTCGACTTCCACGAGATCGCCTTCGCCGTCCCGCTGATCGCCTTCGCCCTGGAGGCCCTGCTGACGCGCCGCTGGCGGGCCGCCCTGCTCTGGGCCGTCCCGCTCATATTCGTGAAGGAGGACCTGGGACTGACCGCCGCCGCGATCGCTGTGGTCGTGGCGCTACGGGCCCGGCGCGCCGCGCCGCGTACCGCCGTGGTGGCCCTCGTGGTCGCGGCCCTCATGGCGGTCGCCGCGCTGCTCACCTTCACCGTCGTCATACCGGCCTTCAACACCGGCGATACGTACGACTACTGGGACAAGGTCAACAACGAGTACGGCCCTCTCGACGGGGCCGGAGACAAGATCCGTACCCTCCTCTGGCTGCTGCTGCCGACCACCGGGCTGCTCGCCCTGCGCTCCCCGCTGCTGCTGGTCGCGCTGCCCACCCTCGGCTGGCGTTTTCTGTCCGGTGAACCTCACTACTGGGGCACGGACTGGCACTACAGCGCCGTACTGATGCCCGTCGTGACGTTGGCGCTGGTGGACACCCTGGAGCGGGCCCGCCGCAGCCCTCGCCCCTGGCTGCGCGCGTACGCCCACCGCCTCCCGGCGGCCGTCGCGTCCGCCGCTCTCGCCCTGACCACGTCCCTGCCGCTGTCCGTCCTGACCGAGCCCGCCGCGTACCGGACGAACCCCCGGACGACCGCCGTGGAGGAGATGCTGCGGCGCATACCCGACGGTGCGACGGTCGAGGCCGGCATAGTGCCGGGCAGCCGTCTCACCTCACGCTGCCGGGTGTTCTGGCTGGGCGACACCGAGGGCAGGAACCCGGACTACATCGCGCTGCGCAGCACCAACGACCGCGACCCCGTCGTCTACGCGCGGCAGCTGCACCCACGGGCCACCTACTCCCTCACGGCCGAGACCGGCGGCTACGCGCTGCTGACACGCGTCTCGCCGCCGCCGCCGGGCGTAGGCGGCTGAACCGGCCTCCCCACGTCCCCTGTCACTCCCGCCTGTGCTCCGGCCCTTCCTCCAAGATCTGCGCCTCCTCCAGTCCCTCTTCCTCCAGTCCCTCTTCCGCCAGTCCCTCGGCCAGAACCTCCGCCAGGTGCCGGGACCGGTGGCCGCCCAGCTGCTCCAGTTGGGTACGGCAGGAGAAGCCGTCCGCCAGGATCTCCGTGCCTTGCCCGGACCTGTCCCCAGGCCGCGCCCCCGCCTTCTCCGCCGCCCGCACCGACGGCAGCAGCTGGTCCTCCGCACACGCCACGGAGACCTCGTAGTGGCCGCGCTCGAAGCCGAAGTTGCCCGCCAGCCCGCAGCAGCCCCCGCTCAATTCGCCGGTCAGGCCCGCCCGTTCGCGCAGCCTGCGGTCCGCCTCGTCGCCCAGCACGGCGTGCTGGTGGCAGTGCGTCTGGCCCACGACCCGGCGGTCCAGCCTGGGCGGCCGCCAGTTGGGGGCGCACTCCTCCAGGGCCTGCGCGAACGTCCGTACCGACGCGGCCAGCCGCGCCGCGCGCGGATCGTCGCCCAGCAGTTCCGGCAGGTCGGTGGTGAGCGCGGCGGCGCAGCTCGGTTCCAGGACGACCACCGGCAGGCCCGCGTCCAGCAGCGGTTCCATCAGGTCCAGCGTCCGGCGCATGACCGTACGGGCCCGGTCGAGCTGGCCCGTCGAGACATACGTCAGCCCGCAGCACACCCGGCCGCCCTGCGGCGGCGGCACGATGCCGACACCGGCCGCCTCCATCACCCGTACCGCCGCCCGGCCGACCGACGGCGAGAGGTGTTCCGTGAAGGTGTCGGGCCACAGGACCGCCGTACGGCCGGTCGCGAAGACCTCCGTCCGGTCCTTCATATGGCGCCGCAGCCACCGCCCGAACGTCTCCGGCGCCAGGGTCGGGATCGTACGTTCCGGAGCGATGCCGCCGAGCCGCTTGGCGAGGTCCGCCAGCGGGCGTACCCGCGCCGCCGCGTTCAGTACGCGCGCGAAGGGCGCCGCCAGGCGCAGCCACTGCGGCAGCCGGCCCATCGCGTAGTGCGCGGCGGGCCGGAGCCGGCCCGCGTAGTGGTGGTGCAGGAACTCCGCCTTGTACGTGGCCATGTCCACGCCCACCGGGCAGTCGCTGCGGCAGCCCTTGCAGGACAGGCACAGGTCCAGGGCGTCCCGTACCTCCGTGGAGCGCCAGCCGTCCGTCACCACCTCTCCGGCGAGCATTTCGTGCAGCAGCCGGGCGCGTCCGCGGGTGGAGTGCTGTTCGTCGCCCGTCGCACGGAACGACGGGCACATGACACCCGGACCCGAACTCGGCTCCGCGCCGGGCCCGCCGACCCGGCATTTGGCGACGCCCACACACCGGCGTACGGCCGCCGAGAAGTCCCCGCCGCCCGGCCCGTCGTGCGGATAGCCGAAGGCGACCTCGACGCGTTCGCGCGGCAGTACGGCGAAGCGCAGATTCTCGTCGAGCCGGGCCGGGCGGGCCAGGACACCGGGGTTCATGCCGCCCGCCGGGTCCCACACGTCCTTGAACCGGCCGAAGAGCCCGACCAGTTCGTCCCCGTACATCTTCGGCAGCAGTTCCGCGCGCGCCAGCCCGTCGCCGTGTTCGCCGGAGAGCGAGCCGCCGTGCGCGACGACCAGCGACGCCACCTCCTCCGAGAAACGCCGGAAGCGCCGTACGCCGTCCTCGCTCAACAGGTCGAAGTCGATACGGACATGGATGCAGCCGTCCCCGAAGTGCCCGTACGGCGTGCCGCGCAGGCCGTGGTCCGCCAGCAGGGCCCGGAAGTCGCGCAGATACGCGCCGAGCCGGGCGGGCGGCACCGCGCAGTCCTCCCAGCCGGGCCACGCCTCGGAGCCGTCGGGCATCCGGGTCGCGGTGCCGGCCGCGTCCTCCCGTACCCGCCACAGCGCCCGCTGCCCGGCCGGGTCGTCCACCACCGCCCCGTCCAGGGCGTCGGCCGCGCGCAGGATCGCCGAGGCGGCGGCCCGCGCCCCGGCGGGCGTCTCGCCGCCGGTCTCCACGAAGAGCCAGGCGCCGCCACGCGGCAGGTCGTGACCGCCGCGTACGAGGTCCTCGGCCATGCCCTCGACCGTCAGCGGGCCGTACGGCAGCAGCCCGGCCGCGGCTTCGGCGGCGGCGCTCTCGTCCGCGTAACCAAGGATGGCGAGGGCGCGCGCCGGGGGCGCCTCCACGAGCCGTACGGTCGCCTCCGTGACGACGCCGAGCGTGCCCTCGCTGCCGCAGAAGGCGCGGGCCAGATCGACACCGGCCTCGGGGAGCAGCGCGCCCAGCGCGTATCCGGAGATCAGACGCGGCAGCCCGGCGGGGAAACCGGTGCGCAGGAGCGCGAGATTCCGGTCGGTCAGGTCACGCAGCCCCGCGCGCAACGGGTCGGGCAGGCCGTCCCAGCCCCGGCCGAGGCGCGCGGCTTCGCCGCCGTACGTCGTGACGGACAGCGCGTGGACGTTGTCGGCGGTCGTCCCCCAGGCCACCGAATGCGAGCCGCACGAGTTGTTGCCGATCATCCCGCCGAGCGTGCAGCGGCTGTGCGTGGACGGATCGGGACCGAAGGTCAGCCCGTGGGGGCGTACGGCGGTGCGCAGATCGTCCAGTACGACGCCGGGCTGGACCACCGCCGTACGGGCCGCCGGGTCGACGGACACGATCGAGCGCAGATGGCGGGTGAGGTCGAGTACGACGCCCACACCCGTGGCCTGCCCGGCGATGGAGGTCCCGGCGCCGCGTGGCAGTACCGGCACGCCGTGTTCCCGGCACACCGCGAGCGTCGCCGCCACGTCCGCCGCGTCGTGTGGTGCGACGACGCCGACCGGTACTCGCCGGTAGTTGGACGCGTCCATGGTCATCAGTGCCCGCGCGGCGGCGCCGAAGTCCACTTCGCCGCGCACGGCTGCTCGCAGCTCCCGGGCGAGTGCCGTCGCCGCCGACGCGGACGTCGAAGCGGAAGGTGATGTCTGTGCCGAAGCCGACGCCGAAGCTGTCGCCGGAACCGCCGCTGCCGTTTCTCGATGCTCAGCCATGGCCCCAGGATGCCTCTGCCACACCCTTACAGCCTGTTCTTACCGCTTTGTCACGACTGGAACAGCGAAGAAAAGGAGCGCGAGGGCCCCAATTTGATCGCCAATTCTCATATAGTGGCCACCGTTTGAGCATTATTCAACAGTGCCCGTGAGTGAACAGTGTTCATGATTGAGCAGTGCCCGTGTCTTCCCTGATAGTGCCCGTGTCTTCCCTGAACTTGTCTCTCCCGTCTACGAGGTAGCCGACTTGCGCCCCTCACTCCGGTCGACCGCACCGGCCCTACTGATATCGGCCGCTACCGGCGGCCTGCTGTGCTGGTGGGCTGTGTCCGTCGCACCCGCCTCGGTACAGACTCCGCTGGCCTGGGGCGCGGGAGCCGCCGCCGTGGCGCTGACCGCGGCCGTCACCGCCGCCGCTCACGCCCGCTGGACCGGAAGACAGCTCCGCGTACAGAACGCCGCCCTCTCGCTGCGGGCCGACCAGCTCACCGCGGATGTCCGGCGGGCCGCGGAAGACGTACGGCGTACGGCCGAGGACGCGCGGCGCGCCACCGAGGAGGCCGCCCGCAGCGAGGCCAACCGTGCCGCCGCCGTCTCCATCGGCGCCAATGCCGCCGGACGGATGCAGGCACTCTCGACGAGCATGCTGGCCGACCTCCGCGAGATGGAGAACCGGCACGGCGACGAGGCCGTGCTCGGCGACCTGCTCCACCTCGACCACCGCACCGCCCAGGCGGGCCGGCTCGCCGACTCCGTCGCCGTACTGACCGGTGCGCGCTCCGGCCGGCGCTGGGCGAAGCCGATCGTGATGGAGTCCATCCTGCGCGGCGCGATGGGCCGGATCAGCGGCTACCAGCGCGTACGGCTCCACTCGACCAGTGAGGTCGCGGTCGCGGGCCACGCGGCCGAGGGCGTCATGCACGCCCTCGCCGAACTCCTCGACAACGCCGCCAACTTCTCGCCGCCGACCGCCGAAGTCCATGTGTACGTGGAGGAGGTCCCGGCCGGAATCGTCATCACGGTCGAGGACAGCGGACTGGTGATGAGCAACGTCCAGTTGCGCCGCGCCGAACGGGCCGTCGCCACCACACAGGACGAGTCGACCGGACAGACCGGACAGTCGGACCTCAGTGGCCTGTCCGGCACCCGGCTCGGCCTCGCGGTGGTCGGCCGGCTGGCCCGCAAGCACGGACTGACGGTCTCCTTCCGGCCGTCCGCCCGGGGCGGCACGGGCGCGCTGATGATGCTGCCGCAGGAGCTGATCACGCACCTGCACGGGGACACCCCGGGGCAGGCGCTCGTCCTGGCGACGGCGCCGGAACTCTCCCTCTCCGCCACCCCGGCGACGCCCCCGGCACGGACGTCGGCTCCGATTCTGGCGGCGAGCCCGGCGCCCGCTCCCTCCTCGGCTGCGGCACCCGCCCTGGCTGCGGCACCCGCCCCGGCCGCGGCTTCGACACCTGCCTCCGCCGAATCCGCGGGCGACGCGCCCCCCGGCCCGTCGGTGGACTCGGAGTCCGAGTCCACCTCCGAGATCCCCGAGCTGGGCGAGAGCGGCCTTCCCAAGCGCCGCCGCGGCCGTACCCTCGCCGCCTCCCTGCGCCGTACCGGCGAGAGCAAGTCCCGCCCACGGTCCACCCGGACCGCGGCGGGAACCGCCGATGCGTCGTCCGACAGCTCCACCACGCCCGACGGCGCCACCGCGCCCGACACTGCCACTACGGCCGCCGCGACCCCCGCCGCGCGGGCAGCCAGGTTCAGCAGCTTCCGCAAGGCCGTACAAACCGCCCCACCGCACTCGCCAGCCCCCTCGCCACCTCACTCGCCATCGCACTCGGCCAACCCCACGCATCCGGAAGGCGATCCCCGATGACCGGCACCACCACCGACGAGAAGCTCAACTGGCTCCTGGAGAGCCTGCTTCAGCGCACTCCGGGCACGCGCCACGCGCTCGTCCTGTCCCGGGACGGCCTCAAGCTCTGCCGTACGCCCGAGCTCTCCGTCGACCAGGCCGACCAGCTCGCCGCCATCGCGGCCGGCATCCAGAGCCTGTCGCACGGCGCGTCCGTCGAGTTCGGCAACGGCGAGGGCGGCGTACGGTCCGCCATGACCGAGTTCTACGGCGGCCTCCTGCTGATCGTGGAGGCCGGGGACGGCGCCCATCTCGCCGTCGTCGCCGCCGAGGACTCCGACGTCGGTCTGGTCGGCCACAACATGAGCGAACTCGTCGAGCAGCTCGGAGAGCACCTGAGCGCGCCGCCGCGTACACCGTCCGGACAACAAGAAGGCCAAGGCAGCGTGCGGGTATGAGCCGGCCCGGCCGGGACGACTCCCCCGACCGGCTGTACACCCTCACCGGAGGGCGCAGCCGGTCCGACACGGGCACATTCGACCTGGTGACGCTGGTGGTCGCGGAGTGCGATCCGACGCCCGGCATGCAGTCGGAGCACGCGGCGATCCTGCGTCTGTGCCAACGCCCGACGGCCGTCGTGGAGGTCGCCGCCGAGCTGGGGCTGCCCGGCAGCATCGTCCGGATCATGCTGGCCGACCTGCTCGACACCGGCCGGATCAGCGCCCGTCACCCCCGAACGGCCAGGGCGGCCGACCGACTTCCCGACCCCACCATTCTGGAGCAGGTGCTCGTTGGACTCCGTAACCTCTGAACGGCCCACCGGCCCGTCCACGGCCGGGCCGTCCCTGGCCAGTACCGCCGACAACGGCCTGAAGATCGTCATCGTCGGCGGCTTCGGTGTCGGCAAGACCACCATGGTCCGTTCCGTCAGTGAGATCCGTCCCCTCAACACCGAGGAGACGATGACCCGCGCGGGCGAGGGCATCGACGTACTCGCCGATCTCGAAGGGCTCCAGCGGAAGACCACGACCACCGTCGCGTTCGACTTCGGCCGGATCTCCCTCGACGCGCGCTCGGTGCTCTACCTGTTCGGCGCCCCGGGCCAGGAACGCTTCTGGTACCTCTGGGACCGGCTCTTCTCCGGGACCCTCGGCGCGGTCGTCCTCGCCGACACCCGGCGCCTCTCCGACTCCTGGTACGCCATCGACCGCCTGGAGCACCACGGCACGCCCTTCATCGTGGCGTGCAACGACTTCGGCGGTCCGGTCCACACCGAGGAGCAGATCCGCGAGGCGCTCGACCTGTCGCCCGACGTGCCGCTGGTGGAATGCGACGCGCGGGACCGGTCGTCCAGCAAGTACGTACTGATCACGCTGGTCGAGTACCTCCACGACCTGGCCTCGAAGCGAGCGGCGGACCTGGCCGTGGACCCGGCCCTGAACCCGGCTGTGGATTCCGCCCTGGAACCGACCGCGGCCCCGACCCCGGAGACCACACCGTGACCACGCCGACCGACCTCGACGGCCCGGAGCCCGAGACCCCGGAACCCGACCCCTCCGAGGCCGGGGCATCCGATCCCGGACCGCCTCCCGGCTGCCCCGCCCACGGGGGTTCCGGGATCCCCCTGAGCGGTACCCGCTTCCAGACCGAACCCACCAGCCTCTACCGGGAGATGAGGCGCGACCACGGAGCCGTCGCCCCCATCGTCCTCGACGGCGACATCCCGGCCTGGCTGGTCCTCGGCTACCGCGAGGTGCACCAACTCACCAGCGACCCGGTGCTCTTCACCCGCGACTCCGAGGTCTGGAACCAGTGGGACCGCATACCCGAGGACTGGCCGCTGCGGCCGATGATCGGCCGTAATCAGCCGTCGATCCTCTACACGGTCGGCGAACGGCACCGCGAACGCGCCGAGATGATCAGCGACGCGCTCGAAGAGGTCGACCCGTTCCTGCTCCGGCAGCACGCGGAGCGGTTCGCCGACGAGCTGATCGACGGCTTCTGCACCGAGGGCCGTACGGACATCATCGGCCGGTACGCGATGCTCCTCCCGGTCCGTATCCTCGCGAAGATCTTCGGCTTCCGCGACGAACAGGGCCCCGGCCTGGTCACCGCCCTCAACGACATGGTCGACGGCCGCGAGAGGGCGCTGGCCGGCCAACGCCATCTCGGCGAGTCGATGACGGGGCTGCTCGCCGAGAAGCGCGCCGTCCCCGGCACCGACGTCACGTCCCTGATGCTGGACAACACCGTCGGCTTCACGGACGAGGAGGTCGCCGAGGATCTGGTGGTGATGATCACCTCGGCCCATCAGCCCACCGCCGACTGGATCGGCAACTCGCTGCGGCTGATGCTCACGGACGACCGGTTCGCCGCGTCGCTCTCCGGCGGCCGGCACAGCGTCGCCGAGGCCATGAACGAGGTCCTCTGGGAAGACACCCCCGTCCAGAACGCCATCGGCCGCTGGGCCACCCGCGACACCAGTCTCGGCGGCTGCCTCATCAGGGCCGGCGACCTGGTGCTCCTGGGGATCGCCGGCGCCAACTACGACCCTCAGATCCGTACGGACAGCTCCGCGCTCACCGGCGGCAACAACGCCTTCTTCTCCTTCGGGCACGGTGAGCACCGCTGCCCGTTCCCCGCGCAGGAGATCGCCGAGGTCATCGCCCGTACGGCCATCGAGGTACTGCTCGACCGGCTCCCCGACATCGATCTCGCGGTCTCCCCGGACGACGGTCTCTCCTGGCGGCCGTCGCCCTGGCTGCGCGGTCTCGCGGAGCTGCCGGTGCGCTTCACCGCCACTCCCGTCGTCGGAGGTACGACATGACCTGCCCCCACGCGAACCACGCGGCCGAGGCCGCCGCGCGCGCGGGCGGCCCGTTACCCCCGGGCCCGTCAGTCCCCGACCCGCCGGTCCCCGACCCGTCAGTCCCTGCCCCCATCGTCCTGGACCCCATCGTCCTGGACCCGTTCGTCACCGACCTGGACGCCGAGAGAGCCGCGCTGCGCGCGGCGGGTCCGCTCGCCCGGGTCGAACTGCCGGGCGGGGTGGCCTGTTACGCGGTCACCCACTACGCCGAGGCCCGTCAACTCCTCACGGACCCCCGGCTGGTGAAGGACATCGATGCCTGGGACGCGTGGCAGCGCGGCGAGATCCCGTCGGACTGGCCACTGATCGGGCTGGCCAACCCCGGCCGGTCCATGCTGACGGTGGACGGCGCGGAGCACCGGCGGCTGCGCACCCCGGTCGCGCAGGAGCTGACGGCACGCCGGGTGGAGCGGCTGCGGGCAGGCATCGAACGGCTGACGGACGGCCTGCTTGACCGCCTCGCCGCGCACGACGCCCACGCCCCGGCCGAACCCGTCGATCTGAAGGCGGAGTTCGCTTACCCGCTGCCCATGAGCGTCGTCAGCGAACTGATGGGGCTGGACGCGGCCGACCACCCCCGGTTGAAGGCGCTCTTCCGGAAGTTCTTCTCCACCCTGACCCCGCCGGAGGAGGTCCCGCCGGTGATGGCGGACCTCGGCGCGCTCTTCGCCCGGATCGTCGAGTCCAAGCGGGCCGACCCGGGCGACGACCTGACCAGCGCGCTGATCGAGGCGTCGGAGAACGGTGACCTGCTGACCGGCGAGGAGATCGTCAACACCCTCCAGCTGATGGTCGCGGCCGGTCACGAGACGACGATCAGCCTGATCGTCAACGCCGTGGTGGCCCTCAGCACCCACCCCGAACAGCGCGCACTCGTCCTCGCGGGCGAGATCCCGTGGGAGAACGTGATCGAGGAGACGATGCGCTGGTCGTCACCGTCCTCACACGTCCTGTTCCGGTTCGCGACGGAGGACATGGAGGTCGGTGACGCCGTCCTCCCCAAGGGTGAAGCGCTGATCGTGTCCTTCGGCGCGATCGGCCGCGACGAGGTGCAGTACGGTCCGACGGCCGGCGCTTTCGACGCGACCCGCACCCCCAACCGCCATATCTCCTTCGGCCACGGCCCGCACGCCTGTCCGGGCGCGGCGCTGTCCCGGCTGGAGGCCGGAGTGGCGCTCCCGGCCCTGTACGCGCGCTTCCCCGAACTGGACCTGGCGGTCCCGGTGACGGAGCTGCGCAACATGCCCGTGGTCACCCAGAACGACCTGTTCGACCTGCCCGTACGGCTACGGGCCTGACCGGACCGACGGCGCGCCGCCGGCCCTGAGCACCGTCCACGGGCCGGCGCCGTGCCGTCTCCCCCTGGGGCACGTCTCCCCCGAGGGGGACGGGTGCCGCGCGCGCTGGGGAGCGACCGCCGCCTCCCCGCGCCGTCAACGTCTCACCTGGCGGTCTCCTCCTGTCTCACTCGGCGTCCTTCTCCCGTCTCATTCCGCCTCCCGCGATGTCTCACCCGACGGACACGGTTATCGGCCGTGCGGCGGAAGGGGCTACGCTCCGGCCCGTGGCCGATATCGAGATTCCCGCTGACATCAAGCCCGCCGACGGCCGTTTCGGCGCAGGCCCCTCCAAGGTCCGGACGGAGGCCGTGGACGCCCTGGCCGCGACCGGTACGTCCCTCCTCGGCACGTCCCACCGCCAGGCCCCGGTCAAGAACCTGGTCGGCGCGGTGCGCGACGGTGTACGGAGCCTCTTCGAGCTCCCCGAGGGCTACGAGGTGATCCTGGGCAACGGCGGCTCCACCGCCTTCTGGGACGTAGCGACGCACGGACTGATCGAGAACAAGTCTCAGCACCTCACCTTCGGTGAGTTCTCCTCCAAGTTCGCCAAGGCGGCGAAGCTCGCGCCGTGGCTGGCCGACCCGACCGTCATCTCCACCGACCCCGGCTCGCACCCGGAGCCGGAGGCCGAGGCGGGGGTCGACACCTACGCCCTCACCCACAACGAGACCTCCACGGGTGTCGCGGCCCCCGTCAAGCGCGTCGCTGGCGCCGACGAGGGCTCGCTCGTCCTGGTCGACGCGACCTCCGGCGCGGGCGGTCTGCCGGTCGACATCGCCGAGACGGACGTCTACTACTTCGCCCCGCAGAAGTCCTTCGCCTCCGACGGCGGCCTGTGGATCGGCGTCTTCTCGCCCGCCGCGCTGGAGCGCGCCGCGCGCGTCCACGCGTCCGGCCGCCATGTCCCGGAGTTCTTCTCGCTCCCGACGGCGATCGACAACTCGCTGAAGAACCAGACGTACAACACCCCCGCGCTCGCGACGCTGTTCCTGCTCAACGAGCAGCTGAACTGGCTCAACTCCCAGGGCGGCCTGGACTGGTCGGTCCGCCGTACGGCCACCTCGGCCCGCAACCTGTACGGCTGGGCCGAGGCTTCCAAGTACGCCTCCCCGTTCGTGGTCGACCCGGCGAAGCGCTCGCAGGTCATCGGCACGATCGACTTCGCCGACGAGGTCGACGCGGCGGCCGTCTCCAAGGCCCTGCGTGCCAACGGCATCGTCGACACGGAGCCCTACCGCAAGCTGGGCCGCAACCAGCTGCGCGTGGCGATGTTCCCGGCCATCGACCCGGCGGACGTCACAGCCCTGACGGCCTGCATCGACTACGTGATCGAGCGTCTCTGACCTCACCTCTGCCGCCGCACGACGGCCCCGCACGCAGATCCGGCGTGCGGGGCCGTCAGCCTTTCCGGCGCAGCTTCCTGAAGCCGAGGAACAGCACCGCCAGGCCCGCGAGAACGATCGCGCCGAGCGTGGCGTTGCCCTGCCCCTCGCCGCCGCCCGAGCCGTTTCCGCTGCTCCCGCCGATCAGGGAGCTGCCGTTGCCCGAAGGGGAGTCACCGCCGGAGTCCTTGTCCAGGTCCACCCGCTCCACCCCGCTCTGCTCGCCCTCGGAGCCGAACATCAACGCGCTGCCGTCCGCCGTGTACGTCACCGACTCGGCCTGTCCCTGGATGGGCGCCCGTACCCGGTGGTCCACGCCCAGCCGGCCGTTCTTCCAGGCATAGCCGCGAGCGCTGAAGTACGAGCGCAGCACCAGCTCCTTACCGTCCGGCGAGAACGCCCCGTCCGTCACCCACGGCACCCCGCCGATCCGCCGGAAGGTATTCGACCCGGACGAGGTCAGCTCCGCCGGACCCTCGTACAGCCCGCCGCCGTCCTCGTTCTTCGAGGCGATGTAGACCCGCCCGGTCTTCGGATGCACCATCATCGCCTCGGCGTCGCGCGGCCCGTCGGCGTACCGCACGGTGAACTGTGTCGCGCGCACCGTCGCGTCCTTGAGCCGCTCGGGCTCGGGGAAGCGGTAGATCCACACATGGTCCCAGCTGCCGTTGAGGTTGTCGCCGATGTCGCCGACGTACACATTCCCGTCGGAACCCACGGAAATGGCCTCCACGTCCCGGGGGTCGCCGACGCCCTTCATGGTGATCGTCGCGACCGTCTCGCCGGTCCTGGAGTCCACGGCGTAGATGTACGGTCCGTCGTCGCTGTCGTTGTGTGTCCAGTAGACGCCGGGGTGGCTGCGGCTCGCGGCCAGTCCGCTGGACTCCGTGATCCGCGAGTCCTTGATCGTGAAGCTCTGGTCGGACGCCCCGTCGTCGGCCACGGCGGCGGGCGCGCCCATCAGCACGGCGACGACGGCGGCGAGAGCGGGACCAGGGTGGCGCGGAAGCGAACGCATGCCGACAGCCTGCCACCCCGCCCGCCCCCACCGACCACCCGTCCGGAAACGAGCGCGGTCACGAGTGCGGTCACGAGTGCGGTCACAGGCATGGCCGTGGGTCCGGACACCTGACAGCGACGCTGTTGGCAGGCGCCCGGACCCACGACCGAAGTCGCCCTGCCCCAATGAGATCAGGGGGCGTCGAGCTGGATCAGGGAGCATCGATGAGGTCGTGCGGCGGCGCGGTCACCTTACGGGCGTTGGGCTCCCCGCTCAGGATCACCTTGCGCAGCGCGACGTTGTTGCTCAGATCCGTCTCGTGCAGCCGGTGCTCGGGGTTGGCGATCACCTGGATGTAGTAGGTGCCGTTCGGGAGGTCGGTGACGTCGAACGACTGGCCCGGACGGTACTGCGTGTACGTGTCGCCGGAGCCGACGTCGAGCACCTCACGCACGGAGATCGAGCTCTGCACACCGCAGGCGGTCGACAAGTCGGTGTTGTTCGGGTGCCAGTTGGCGTTCTTCACCGTGTAGTCGACGGCGTCGGTGTTGGCCAGGCAGAAGGCCTCCTTGCCGCTGCGCACGATCTCGGCCTGGTCCGCGCTCAGCAGCCGGTAGCTGGCGAAGTCGGTGAAGTGCCAGTGCTCGTGGCCCTTGCGCGCGTCCCACTCCATGGTGCCCGAGGGGGCGTATCCGACCTGCTTGCCGTCGGCGTCGTAGAAGTACTGGTACGCGTCCATCAGGTCCTTGCCGGGGCTGCGGAACCCGTCCACGACCAGTGGCGCGGGGCCCGCGTTCCAGACGTTGGCGCTGAAGACCATGTAGTCCTTGCCCGGGACGTCCCCGTCCTCGCCGTCCGAGATGCCGATGTCGTACGCCGGCAGGGAGCGGAGGTCGGGCTTGGGCACGTCGGGCACGCTCGCGCGGCCCGTCGGGCGCTTGGAGTTGGGCTTCAGCGCGGGCGCGATCCGCGAACCGTCGGTGTGACCGGCCCCGTCACCGAGGTGCCGCACCTTCTTGCCACCGGCCAGGAACGCGTGCGGCAGCGCGGGCGGAGTGGGGGCGTCCGCCCCACGGCCCTCGTGGTTCATGTGGCCGCCGGCCGCCATGGCCTGCGGGGGTGTGGCAGCGCCGTGACCCGACATACCGGCGTGACCCGACGTACCCGACGTACCCGACGTACCCGAGTGGCCGGAGTGGCCGGACGGCGCGGACTTGGCCCGGGCCGAGCCGGAACCGGAGGCCGCCGCCCCGGCGCCCCCCTCTTCCCCCGTGATCTCCCGTACGGTCACCTTGAGCGTCTTCGGCTCGTCAGGCATGCCGAACAGTTCGCGGTACTTCTCCGTCACGGAGATCGTGGCGGTGTACTCGCCGGCCGGCAGATCGACCGGCTCGCCGGACCAGGCCTGGCTCGTGTTGCTCGCCCAGCCGTTCTCGACGCCCCACACCGATCCGAGGGTGAAGGGGTTCGTGGGGCAGCTCTCGGGATACTTCGAGGTCGCCGGGGCGTCATGACGGATCCGGCCGGACGCGTTGTTCGGGCAGAACGTCTGCTTGGTGCTCAGCACCTCGGCGCCCGACGCGTCGTCGAACGTCACCTGCAGGAAGTCCGGCAGCCCGGAGAAGTCCTTGACCAGCCCCTCGGGGAGGGTCCTGGTCCGGGTCTCCGTCCCGTCCCGGATGACCTGCTCGGCGACGACCGGCTCCTTGTACGACGCGCGCTTCACGCGGAACTCAAGGGGCCCGCCGTCGGAGGAGACGTACGTACCGAGGTCCAGGTAGACGCCCGGTTCGCCTTCCCAGCGGTCGAGCGTGACCGAGTTGGAGGCGGCGATCAGGTTGAGCTCGGGGGCGGACGGCTCCGTCGCCGTGGCGACGGGCGCGGCTCCGGCCACGCCGGCGACCACGGAGAGCGTGGCGGCGGTGGCGACCGCCGAACGCCGTATTCGGCTGTGGTGATGAGATCTGTTCATCGAATCCTCGTCTGCGAGTGCTGCGAGTGCTGCGAGTGCCTCGCGGGCACAGGGACATCGGGAGGGACAGGCAACTCATGGCCGGTCAACTCCCCTGCGTCCCGACGGGGTTCGACCGCCCTGTGAGTCACCTGTGAGATCCGGGGCTCGCCACTTCGGGTTGTCTGCCACCCGCGAAGTCCCGGATCGTTGGCCGAAAACATGCCTTTTGATCGCCGATCAGGCCATCGTCGTGCAGCCCTCTCCCGCGAATCCCTCGGGTGCGCTAGAGCCCCGCCCGCCCCTCGCCTGAAAACAAATGTAACAGCGCTGTCGTATCTATAGGCTCGGCACCGAACCCACACCACGCACCAGGGAGCCGCCATGCCCCAAAACCAAGCCCAAGCCGAAACCCAAGCCCAAGCCCAAGCCCAAACTCAACCCCCCGGCCCTCTGTACCCGTCCATCGAGCCGTACGACCACGGCATGCTCGACGTCGGCGACGGCAACCTCATCCACTGGGAGGTCTGCGGCAATCCCCAGGGCAAGCCCGCGCTCGTCGTCCACGGCGGTCCGGGCTCCGGCTGCGGCCCGCGCACCCGGCGGTTCTTCGACCCCGAGCGCTACCGCGTCGTCCTCTTCGACCAGCGCAACTGCGGACGCAGCACCCCGCACGCGAGCGACCCCACCACCGACCTGCGCCACAACACCACCAGCCATCTCATCGCGGACATGGAGCGGTTGCGCACCCGTCTCGGGATCGAACGCTGGCTCCTGTACGGCGGTTCCTGGGGCTCGACGCTCATCCTCGCGTACGCCGAGACCCATCCGGAGCGTGTCTCGGAGATCGTCATCGCGGGGGTCACGACGACCCGGCGCACGGAGACCGACTGGCTGTACCGGGGCTCCGGGCAGCTCTTCCCCGAGGAATGGGAGCGCTTCCGCGCGGGCGTCCCGGCGAGCGAACCCGACGTCGATCCGAACGACCCCTGCGCCCTCCCGGCCGCCTACTCCCGCCTCATGGAGAGCCCCGACCCCGCCGTACGGGAGCGGGCCACGGCCGACTGGTGCGCCTGGGAGGACGCCGTACTGTCCATGGAACCGAACGGCTCCCCGCACCCGTTCGGCGAGCGCCCGCCCGCCGACCAGCAGGCCGTGGTCCGGATCTGCGCGCACTACTTCTCGCACGGCGCCTGGCTCGAAGAGGGCGCCCTGCTGCGCGACGCGGGCCGGCTGACCGGGATCCCGGGCGTACTGATCCACGGCCGGTTCGACCTGTCCACCCCCCTCGGCACGGCGTGGGAGCTGGCGCGCGCCTGGCCGGACGCGCGGCTGGTCGTGATCGAGGACGCGGGGCACAAGGGCAGCGACACCCAACAGCGCGAAGTGCGCGCCGCGCTCGACGCGTTCGGCGGCTGATGCCCATGACCGGCCGATGCCCATGACTGGCTGATGCCCATGACCGGCTGATGCTCATGACCGGCTGAGGACGGTGGCCGTCGGCGGACGCACCCGACGGCCACGAGCAGCGCCCGGATCACGCCAACGACACGGACCACACGGGCCACACGGGCCACACACGGTTGCCTGGAGTGCGCTCCAACGCGTTGGCTAGGAAGCATGGAGTACACGCAGCTCGGACGCACTGGACTCAAGGTAAGCCGACTCGTTCTCGGGACGATGAACTTCGGACCGCTCACCAACGAAGCCGACAGCCACACCATCATGGACGCCGCGCTCGACGCCGGCGTCAACTTCTTCGACACGGCCAACGTCTACGGCTGGGGCGAGAACAAGGGCCGTACGGAGGAGATCCTCGGCACCTGGTTCGCCAAGGGCGGCGACCGCCGCGACAAGGTCGTGCTCGCCACCAAGGTCTACGGGAACATGGCCCCGGAGGGCGATGCCTGGCCCAACCACGACAAGCTCTCCGCCCTCAACATCCGCCGCGCGGTCGACGCCAGCCTCAAGCGGCTCCAGACCGACCACATCGACCTCTACCAGTTCCACCACATCGACCGCACCACCCCGGTCGAGGAGATCTGGCAGGCCGTCGACACCCTGATCCGGCAGGGCAAGATCCTCTACGCGGGCTCGTCCAACTTCGCCGGCTGGAAGATCGCCCAGACCAACGAGACCGCCCGCCGCCTCGGCTCGTACGGCCTGGTCAGCGAGCAGTGCCTGTACAACCTGGTCGAGCGTCGCGCCGAGATGGAGGTCATCCCGGCCGCGCAGGAGTACGGCCTCGGTGTCATCCCGTGGTCGCCGCTGGGCGGAGGCCTGCTGGGCGGCGCGATCCGCAAGGAACGCGAGGGCACCGGAGCCGGCACCCGGACCACCTCCAGGCTCGCCGATTCGCCCCTGCGCGCGCAGATCGAGTCGTACGAGAACCTGCTCGACAAGCACGGCATCGACCCCGGCGAGGCGGCACTGGCCTGGCTGCTCAGCCGCCCCGGGGTGACGGGTCCGATCGTCGGCCCGCGCACGCTCGAACAGCTGGAGTCCGCCCTGCGGGCGGTCGAGGTGGAGCTCTCGGCGGAGGTCCTGTCCTCGCTGGACGAGATCTTCCCGGGTCCGGGCCCCTCGCCGGAGGCCTTCGCCTGGTAGCCCGTACTCGGCTCGTCCAGGGCCGGGTACGTACGATCCGTGGCGGCCGTGGCCGGTGTCTAACCGAACGCGGCCGCCACGGCGATGGTCGCGAACATCAGCACAAGCACGAAGGCCATGATCCGGTTACGGGTTTTGGGGTCCACGGGTCGAGGTTAACGGCCGCGTGCGGCGGAGCCGTCGCCCGGGTCAGTTGTACGGGCCCGGCCCAGCGGGCAGCGGAGGACCGTCTCGTACCGCGGCTGCTCCCCCGGCACCCCGCTCACCGGCAGAACGCTGCGCACGAGCGCCAGCTCGGCCACGACCCACGGCGCACCCTCGAAGCCGCTCAGCTCGTCGGCGTACGCCCGCAGGCCGGCGTCCGCGCCTCGGTTGCGCGCGAGTGTGAGATGAGGCCGGTAGTGGGGGTGCTCCTCCTCCATCGGCACCCCGGCCCGGCGCGCGGCGGCATCGGCCCGTGCGGCGAGGAGCCGCAGCCCGTCGACCCCGGCATCGCCTTCGCCCGCGCCTGGGACAGGACCGAGGGCCCCGTCGGCGGCCCCGGCCCACAGCGCGCGCTCGCCGAAGTGCCCGCCGCCCCGGATCCGCAGGGAGAACGGCTCGGTACGGTGCGCGGCCCGCCCGAGCCGCTCGGCCAGCTCCGGTATCAGGCCTTCCTCGACCTCCCCCATGAAGGCGATCGTGAAGTGCCAGCCGGTCCGCTCGGTCCATCGCAGCTCGTCGGCACCGGGCAGTTCACGGAGTCGCCCGACGGCCCGGGCCAGTTCCTGAACGGCTTCAACGGGCGGCAGCACGGCGGCGAACAGTCTCATGCGCCAAGTCTCCCAGCCGTACGGCGCGTGCCCCCGTCACCGTGTTTCTCGTTGTACCGCGCGGCTGTCTCTCATCCCCACGGCGGTGGAGGGAAGCGCCACGATGGCCGTCATTGAGACCGACAGGATCGCCATGGCCGACGAGAGCGACGAGAGCGACGAGAGCGACGAGCTGACTCTGGACAAGATGTTCGAGGCGCTGGAAAAGATGCCCGTCCCCGGGGGAATCAAGGTCGAGATCGTCGGGGAAACATCTTCATGTCGCCGCAACGGGACACCCATTGGGAGATCACCCTGGCGGTCGTCGAGCAGCTTCGGGCCCGGTATCCGCGCAGGCGGGTCATGTCGGATGTCCGCATCGACTTTCCTGGCCATCTCAACGGCTTCGCCTGCGACGTGGTGGCCCTGTCGGAAGCAGCGGCCAAGGACCCGAGGGGCCACTGCGACTACAAGGACGTCGAGTTCGTCACCGAAGTGATCTCAAGGAGCACTTCGGGCAACGATTACGGTCCCAAGAAGACCGCCTACGCCACAGCCGGCGTCCCCGTCTACCTCATCGCCGACCCCTGCACCGGCAGGTGCCACGTCTGCACGGAGCCGAAGGAAGGCGAGTACACCGTCGAGCTGACCACTCCCTTCGGCGCGGAAATCGACCTCACCGCCACGGCCGTGGGCCTGACTCTGCACACGGACGAGTTCCCCCGCGGCTGACCCCGCCCCGCGCACACCTGTGGCCTTGACCCGCACTCACCGGTCAAGGCCACACACATGGGCGCTCAGCCGCGCCCTACGCGGCCGTCGCCAGTTGTTCCTTCTTCGGTACGAACTCCATGAGCGGGCGTCCCTTACGCAGGTCGATCTTGAGGCGCACCCCGATCACCCGGGTCAGGACCAGCCCGATCGCCGCCGCCGCGAGGAGGGAGACCACTCCGCCCGTGGCGAAGCCGATGCGGGCGCCGTAGGTGTCGGTGACCCAGCCGAGGAGCGGGCCGCCGATGGGCGTACCGCCGACGAAGACCATCATGTACAGGCTCATCACGCGGCCCCGCATCTCCGGGTCCGAGGCCATCTGGACGCTCGTGTTGGCGCTGACGTTGGTCGTCAGGCCGAGCATGCCGATCGGCAGGAGCAACAGGGAGAAGAGCCAGACGGTCGGCGAGAAGGAGACCACGATCTCCAGCAGGCCGAAGGCCATCGCCGCGAGGACGAGCAGCCGCAGCCGGCTGGAGCGGCGGCGGGCGGCGAGCAGAGCGCCCACGAGGGAACCGGCCGCCATCAGGATGTTGAAGAAGGCGTACATGCCTGCGCCGCCGTCGTAGACGTCATTGGCGAAGGCCGTCAGCCAGATCGGGAAGTTGAAGCCGAAGGTGCCGATGAAGCCGACGAGGACGATCGGCCAGATCAGTTCGGGCTTGCCACGCACATAGCGCAGCCCCTCCCTCAGCTGGCCCTTTCCGCGCGGTATTCGTACGGACGCGTGCAGCTCGTGCGCGCGCATCAGCGTCAGGCCGATGAGCGGTGCGATGAACGACAGGCCGTTCAGCATGAAGGCCCAGCCACTGCCGACCGTGGTGATGAGTACACCGGCGATGGCGGGGCCGAGGAGCCGGGCGGACTGGAAGTTGGCGGAGTTGAGGCTGACGGCGTTGCGCAGCTGGTCCGGGCCGACCATTTCGGAGACGAAGGACTGGCGGGTCGGGTTGTCGACCACGGTCACCACGCCGAGCAGGAAGGCGATCAGGTAGACGTGCCAGACCTGGACGTTGCCCGAGAGGGTCAGGACCGCGAGGGAGATCCCGCACAGGCCGAGCGCGCCCTGGGTGAAGATCAGAAGCCGGCGCTTCGGGTAGCGGTCGGCGATGACACCGCCGTAGAGGCCGAAGAGCAGCATCGGCAGGAACTGGAGCGCCGTCGTGATGCCGACGGCCGCCGAGGAGCCGGTGAGGCTGAGGACCAGCCAGTCCTGGGTGACGCGGGACATCCACGTACCTATGTTGGAGACGACGGCACCCGTCGCGAACAAGCGGTAGTTGCGGATCTTCAGCGACGAGAAGGTCCCGCCGCCGGTCTTGCCTGCCTTGCCGGTCCTGCCACTGGTCTTGGTGTCCGGCTCGGTGCCGGACGGGCTGTCGGCCTTGCTGCCGGACGGGCTGTCGGCCTTGCTGTCCGCCGTACAGCCTTGGGCCGTCTCGTCTCGGGCTCGGGCCGTATCGTCTTGGCCTTGGGCCGTATCGTCTTGGCCTTGGGTCGTGCTGTCGTGGGTGGAATTCGGTGCGGGGGCGGAGTCTGCTCCGGATCCCGTACTCAAAGTGGGTTCGCCTCCTTGGAGCGCGCGGGTTACAGGTGGGCGAGCTTCTCCAGGACGGGAGCGGCAGCGCGCAGCTTCGCCCATTCGTCCTCGTCCAGGCCTTCAGCGAGGGACGCCAGCCAGACATTGCGCTTACGGCGGCTCTCTTCGAGCATCGCCTCGGCCTCTTCGGTCTGGCTGACCACCTTCTGCCGACGGTCGTCGGGGTGCGGCTCGAGCCTGACAAGACCCTTCGCTTCGAGCAGCGCCACGATGCGGGTCATCGACGGCGGCTGGACATGCTCCTTGCGGGCCAGTTCACCTGGGGTGGCGGAACCACAGCGGGCGAGGGTGCCCAGGACCGACATTTCGGTGGGGCTCAGCGACTCATCCACACGTTGGTGCTTCAGGCGCCGGCCCAGCCGCATGACGGCGGAGCGAAGAGCGTTCACGGCGGAGTCGTTCTCATTCTCGAACTCGTCACCGTGGGACAGGTCAGGCATGTTTGTTAGCGTAACTCATTACCCATGCTAAATACCACCGGGAGGCCCTCCCGGTGGCGGATCACCTGTACGAGTGAGGCCGCTCCGCACGGTGACGAAGAGGAAGAGGGCGGCGGGCCGTGGGGCGCGTGACGAGCCCACCGCCTCACCAATTGCCGGTGGGTCTTACGTCAGCCCCAGCGCCGGCATCGCGTAGTAGAAGACGAAGACCGCCGACACGACGTACATCGCCACCGGCACCTCACGGCCCCGCCCGGTCGCCAGGCGCAGCACGCTGAAGGCGATGAAACCGATGCCGATGCCGTTGGTGATCGAGTACGTGAACGGCATCATCACCATCGCCAGGAAGGCCGGGACGGCGATCGTGAAGTCGTTCCAGTCGATGTCCCGTACCGAACCGGCCAGGATCAGGAAGCCGACCGCCAGCAGCGCGGGCGTCGCGGCCTGGGACGGGACCATCGTCGCCAGCGGGGTGAGGAAGAGCGCCACCGTGAAGAGCGCGCCGGTCACGACGGACGCGAGCCCCGTCCTGGCGCCCTCGCCGACTCCGGCCGTGGACTCCACGAAGCAGGTGTTCGCCGAGGCCGAGCCCGCGCCACCGGCCGCCACCGCGATGCCGTCGACGAAGAGGACCTTGTTGATCCCGGGGAGGTTGCCGTCCTTGTCCATCAGCTTGGCCTCGTCACCGACGCCGAGGATCGTGCCCATCGCGTCGAAGAAGCAGGACAGCAGCACGGTGAAGACGAAGAGGGCCCCGGTGAGGATGCCGACCTTCTCGAAGCCGCCGAAGGGGCTGACATTGAAGATCAGCCCGAAGTCCGGGGAGGCGACCGGGTTGCCCGGCCACTTCGGGGCCGTCAGGCCCCAGCTCGGCACCTTCGCGACCGCGTCGATGACCATCGCCACGACCGTCATCGTGACGATGGAGATCAGGATCGCGCCCCGCACCTTGCGGATGATCAGCACGAGCGTGAGCAGCGCGCCGATGGCGAAGACCAGCACCGGGAAGCCGTGCAGATGACCGTCGGAACCGAGCTGGAGCGGCACCGTGGTGTGCGCCTCGTTCGGGATACGGGAGACGAACCCCGAGTCGACCAGGCCGATCAGCATGATGAAGAGGCCGATACCGATGGCGATGCCCTTGCGCAGCCCGAGCGGCACGGCGCTCATCACGCGCTCCCGCAGCCCCGTCGCCACCAGCAGCATCACGATGATGCCCGCGAGGAGCACCATGCCCATCGCGTCCGGCCAGCTCATCCTGGGGGCCAGCTGGAGGGCGACGACGGTGTTGACGCCGAGACCGGCCGCCAGGGCGATCGGCACATTGCCGATGACGCCCATCAGCAGCGTGGAGAAGGCGGCGGTCAGGACGGTCGCGGTGACCAGTTGGCCGTTGTCGAGCTGGTGGCCGTACATGTCCGTCGCGCTGCCGAGAATGATCGGGTTCAGCACGATGATGTAGGCCATCGCGAAGAAGGTGGCGAAGCCGCCACGTATCTCACGGCCGACCGTGGAGCCGCGCTCCGAGATCTTGAAGAAGCGGTCCAGCCCGCCGGACGGCTGCCCGGGGGTGGGCGGCTGGGCGTCGGAACCGACGGGCGCGGTGGCCGGGGAAGGCATGCGGAACCTCAGTCGTCGAACGAGAGTGAGAGAACGTGCAGCGTGCGGCGTGCAGGGGCTGTGAAAGGACTACGGCAGTACATGGTCAGATTCAGATGTCCAACCGATGCACATTGGGTTTCCGTACGAACAAAACGAATCGGCCAGAAACCGTTTCAGTATGAACAGATCGAACGAAGATCGCTATCTTCGCGCGTAGACCCATGTGCCGGCTGGCCTGTCGACACCCGGCAGGCGGCCCGCATCGGCCCGCACCGGCCCACCTAGACTGACTCCATGACCGGTTCTTGGATGGGAACTCCCCACCGTGAGGCACCCGAGCCCCTGGAGGGGCCGGTCGTCGGCACCGTCCTGGGCGGCACGATCATCTGGTTCGTCCTCTTCCTCCTGCAACTGCCGTTCTACGGCTGGTACAGCGATCACGGGTACGCATGGTGGATCTGGACCTGTCTGGCCGGTTCCGGGCTCGGGCTCATCGGCCTCTGGTACGTACGGGGGCGGGACGCGGCGATCAAGCGCGCGGCCGCCGCAGCCAGGGCAGGAACAGAGGCAGAGACAGAGGAAACGGAAGGCGGCCCTTCCGTCTGACCGGGCCCCGCTCCCGCGCCGCTCGGCGGGTGAACCCGCCCCACCGGCCGTACCGTCGAAACCATGACGCAGCGGGCGAAGATCGACAGCGACGGCCCCGAGCCGCACGACCGTGGATCTCATGGCCCCGCCCCCCGCGTCAGCCCGGCACCGCACACCAGCCCCGCCCCGCACAGCGGCCCCGCCATCGACGCGGGCTCCGAGCTGGACCCCGTACACCCCATGAAGCCCCCGGCGTCCGCCCGCCGTCAGACCGGCCTGACCTCCGCCGAGGTGGCGGAGCGCGTCGCCCGTGGCGAGGTCAACGACGTTCCCGTACGCAGCAGCCGCTCCACCCGCGAGATCGCCCGCGCCAATGTCTTCACCCGGTTCAACGCGATCATCGGCGTGCTCTGGGTGGTCATGTTCTTCGTCGCGCCGATCCAGGACACCCTCTTCGGCTTCATCATCATCGTCAACACCGGTATCGGGATCGTCCAGGAACTGCGCGCCAAGCGGACCCTCGACAGCCTCGCGGTGATCGGCGAGGCGAAGCCGGTCGTACGGCGTGACGGTGTCGCCGCCGCGATCTCCACACCCGGGATCGTCCTCGGTGACCTGATCGAGCTGGGCCCCGGCGACAAGATCGTCGTCGACGGCGAGACGGTCGAGGCCGAAAGCCTCGAAGTGGACGAGTCGCTGCTCACCGGCGAGGCCGAACCGGTCCCCAAGCGCCCCGGTGACCCCGTGATGTCGGGGAGCTTCGTGGTCGTGGGCGGCGGCGCGTTCCGGGCCACCAGGGTCGGGCGGAACGCCTACGCCGCCCAGCTCGCCGAGGAGGCGTCCCGCTTCACCCTGGTCGACTCCGAGCTGCGCAACGGCATCAGCACGATCCTCAAGTACGTGACCTGGATGATGATCCCGACCGCGATCGGCCTGATCCTGAGCCAACTGGTCGTCAAACAGGCCGACTTCAAGAACTCGATCGCGCGCACCGTCGGCGGCATCGTCCCGATGATCCCCGAAGGCCTGGTCCTGCTGACCTCCGTGGCCTTCGCGATCGGCGTCATCCGGCTCGGCCGCCGGCAGTGCCTGGTCCAGGAACTGCCCGCCATCGAAGGGCTCGCGCGCGTCGATGTCGTCTGTCTCGACAAGACGGGCACCCTCACCGAGGGCGGCATGAGCGTCCGGGAGCTGCGACCGCTCGACGGCGCGGACGAGTCGTACGTACGGAGCGTCCTCGGCGCGATCGGAGCCTCCGACCCGCGTCCCAACGCCAGCCTCCAGGCGATCATCGACGCCTACGGCGAGGGCCGCCCGCCCTGGCCCGTCACGGCGGCGCTGCCCTTCTCCTCCGTACGGAAGTACAGCGGCGCGGCCTTCCGGGAGAGCGAGAGCAGGCCTGCGCCTCCCTCGCCCTCGGAGGGCGCGCACCCCACCGGCTGGCTGCTCGGGGCGCCCGATGTCCTGCTGCCGGACGGCGATCCGGTGCTCAAGGAGATCGACCACCTGAACGCGGAGGGTCTGCGCGTCCTGCTGCTCGCCCGTACGGCCGGTGAGCTGGACGCCCCCGACGCTGCGGCCGGCGCGCGGCCGACCGCGCTCGTCGTCCTGGAGCAGCGGCTGCGTCCCGAAGCGTCCGACACCCTCGCGTACTTCGCCGACCAGGGCGTCGCCGCCAAGGTCGTCTCCGGCGACAACGCCGTCTCGGTCGGCGCGGTGGCCGGCAAGCTCGGCCTCCCGGACGCGGAGCACACGGTCGACGCCCGGCGCCTGCCCGCCGAACCGGAGGAGATGGCCGAGGTCATCGAGTCCCACGGGGTCTTCGGCCGGGTCACCCCGCGCCAGAAGCGCGACATGGTCGGCGCGTTGCGCTCACGCGGGCACACGGTCGCGATGACCGGGGACGGCGTGAACGACGTACTGGCGCTGAAGGACGCGGACATCGGCGTCTCGATGGGCTCGGGCTCCGAGGCGACCCGGGCCGTCGCCCAGATCGTGCTGCTGAACAACAGCTTCGCGACGCTGCCGTCGGTGGTGGCGGAGGGCCGCCGGGTCATCGGCAACATCACGCGGGTGGCGACCCTCTTCCTGACGAAGACGGTCTACTCGGTGCTGCTGGCGATCCTGGTGGCCTGCTTCCAGGTGGAGTATCCCTTCCTGCCGCGCCACTTGACGCTGCTGTCCACGCTGACGATCGGCATCCCGGCGTTCTTCCTGGCGCTGGCCCCCAACAAGGAGCGCGCCCAGCCGCACTTCGTGCGCCGGGTGATGCGGTACGCGATCCCCTCGGGCGTCATCGCGGGGATCGCCACCTTCGCCACGTACCTGCTGGCCCGGAGCCACTACACCGGGGCGAACTCCCTGAACGCGGAGACGAGCGCGGCCACGCTCACCCTGTTCCTGGTCTCCATGTGGGTCCTGGCGATCGTCGCCCGCCCGTACACCTGGTGGCGGGTCTGCCTGGTGATGTCGATGGGGGCGGCGTTCCTGGTGGTGCTCGGGGTGCCCACGCTCCAGCACTTCTTCGCGCTGCGGCTGGTGGGTACGACGATGCCCTGGACGGCGGTGGCGATCGCGGTGGTGGCATCGGTGACGCTGGAGTTCTGCTGGCGGTGGGTGGGACGGCGGGTCCCGGCGTCCGGCGCGTACACCGGATCCGGCGGCGCGTCCGGCGCATCCGGCGGCGGGAACGCGAAAGGGCCCGGCCGGCTGCCGGGCCCTTCCTGAGCGAGAGCCGCGAAAGCGGCCCCCGACTACTTCACATCGACGAAGTCGCCGGTGGCGTTGACCGCCGGGGTCGTGGCCGTACCGGCGAAGCTCCAGCGCCAGTAACCGTCCTGCGCCGCCTTGACGGTGGTCTTCAGGGCGCCGGTGTTGGTGCCCTTCACCGTCTTGACGGTGGTGTAGGTGTTGCTGTTCTTCTTACGGAACTGAAGCTTCACGGGCTGGCTCGCGTAGCCCGCGTACTTGTTGGTGTCCCAGTTGGCACGGTCCAGCTTGCCGGTGACCGTGATGGTCTTGCCCTTCTTCACGGGCTCCGGGGCGGCGTTGACCGTCAGCCGCGAGAGGCGCTGGAACTTGACCGTGGCGGCACTCTGCTTCTCGACGACCTCCACGTCCTTGCTCAGCGCGGCGGAGTAGACCTTCCAGGTCTTGGCGTCCGTGTTCCACAGGAGCAGCGGGTCGATGACGAAGGTGAGCGTGCAGGTCGAGGTGGTGGCGCTCGCGGCCTTGCACGTGGCCGCTTCCTCCTCCGGGACGAACCCGTAGGAGTTTTCGTCGTTGATGTCCGACCCGCCGGTCCAGATGAGCGCGAAGGCGTCCTCGATGCCCGAGTCGTCGGACGCCGTGATGGAGACCGACACCTTCTTGGCGACGGTCGTGCCGACCACGATGGGCTTGCCGCCGTTCACGACGGTCTTGCTGATCACGGGCGCGGCCTGCGCCGCCCGCGCCGAGCGGTTGTCCGCCTTCGGAGCGCCGGAGGCGCCCTGCGCCCACGAAGCTGTGGGGAGCTTCAGCGCGGGCCGGTCGTCATGTGTCTGAGCCGCCTGGGACGCCGGTACGGCGAGGGCGGTCAGGGCCAGGGCGCCGGAGACAGCGGCAACAGTGGCACGAATACGCATGTATTCCCCAAGTGGAAAAGGGGTCTCGCGGTGCGGTCGTCCACCACGGCGGGACCCGTCTGGTCTGTGAGCCTCATGACTCGACAGACCAGACTCGGGCCGCATGTGAATGGTTGTACGCAAAGATGAAGTATCTGCGAAGATCACCCATTCCGACCGTCGAACTCGCCTGAAAAGGCGGCCGGTCGAGCCGAAGGCCGGGCCGACGGTCGGCCCGACCCACCCGTACCGACGATCAGTCGAACCAGCGGTTACGCGCCAGCTCCCGCGTCCGCGACGGATCCTCCAGCAGCGCCGCCACCTCGAACCGCCGGGGCCACTGCCCCGCCGCCCAGGCGAGCCCCGCCGCCACGCCCTCCAGCGTCGCCGCGTGCAGCACACCGTCCGGCGTACGGCGCCAGTCCAGTTCGACGCCGCCCACGAGCAGTTCGTCGTGCTCGACGTACGTCTCGGGGGTGCCCGCGCCCAGCAGGACATGGACCGAGTCCGGGACCGTGTGCTCCTCGCCCTCCGTGGTCACCTCCGCGACGACGCTCTCGCTCAGCCGCCGCACCTGAAGCAGCTCCGCCAGCTCGGCCACCCGCGTCGGCGACACCGGCAGCAGCGCCAACTCCCCAGCCAGCGGCAGCAGATCGGGGGCGTCCGCGATCACCGCGTCCGCCGCGTCGACCACCTGCGGCTCGCCGTCCACGACCGCGCGCAGCTCGTACGGCAGGGTCACCTGCTCCGGATCGAGGTCGGCGAGCGCCGTGTAGAGCGCGTGCAGCTGCTGCGGGCTCACCTCACGCGACGGATCGGCGAGCCGGCCGAGCAGTTCGGCCGCCCCGCCCGGCTCGTCGAGCAGCGCGGCGACCGACGTCCGTACGCCCAGTGCCCGCAGCACCTGCGCGTCGTCGAAGCCCGTCGCGTCCACGGAGTCGTACAGCCCAGCCAGCAGCGGGTCCCCGCCCTCCGCCCGCAGTCCGGCCGGGCGCCGCCCGTCGAGTACGGGATGGTCGCGCAGCCACCACGCGGTGTACGAACGCACCGTCTCCGTCGTGCCGTCCGGCAGCAGGATCCGTACGGGCTGGGTCAGCGCGTCCCGCAACGGCGGCCGCGCCAGCAACGCCAGCGCCTGCGGCCACGCGTCGTCGTCCACCAGATCCAGGTCCCGTACGGCCACGATCTCCGTGGCGACCGGCGGCACCGGCGTCTCGGGCAGCCGGTCGAGCACGTCCTCGCACCAGACGTCGACCGCGTCCAGCAGCCCGGCGTCGTCGGGCTCGGCGAAGTCCCCGTCGCGGGGCTCCAGTTCGTCCGGGTCCAGGACGATGTCCGTGGCCCGTACGAGCGCGAAGTTCGCCAGCACCCCGCACGCGGCGAGCGGCTGTTCGCCCCAACGCTCGGCCAGCTCGGCGTCGCAGAAGGCGAGTTCACCGTCGCGCAGGACGGAGGCGAACGGACTGCCGGGCAGCACGAGTTCACCGGCCGGGGCCATCTCACCGTCCTCGTCGGTCAGCGCGAGCGCGCCCAGCCACGGCTCGTCCCCCGCCTCAAGACCGGCGTCCCGTACGAGCCCGAGCACGGTCTCGGCCAGTTCCTCGGCGTCGGGCGCGTCAGCATCCTCGTCCCACACTTCCCCCACATCGAGCGAGGCCGCGACCGCCGCCCGTACCTGAGGGGTCGTCAGTACGGCGCGCGGTGTGGCGGGCAGCGCGCCCAGTTTCTCCAGCAGCGGGTGGGCGGCCTCGGGATGCGCGACCTTCAGCCCCAGCCGGGCGAGGTCCGTGGCCCCCTCGGAGTCGGGCAGCGGCAGCAGGACCTGGCGCGGCCCGATGGTCGTACGCCCGTCGGCCAGCGGCACCGGCAGCCCGGACAGCCGGTCGGGATCGACGCCCGCGAGCGACTCGTACAGCCGCCGCCACCAGGCGGGCGGCCGCTCCGCGCCCGCGATCCGCTCGATGGCCTCACCGAGCGGCAGCCGCCCGACACCGAGCGTACGCAGCTCGGCCCGCCGCTCGAACCCGGCGGGCAGCAGCGTCGGCAGCACCTCCGCCAGCACGCGTACGGTGTCGGCTCCCGCGCCCTCCACGACCTCCGCCTCGAAGGGCCGCAGCGCGGTCAACTCCTCGCTCGGCCCGGCCGGGGCGAGGAACGCGACCCGGGGCAGCCGCTCCAGGATCGCCGCCCGCAGCCGGCCGTCCAGCTCGCCCTTGCCCAGCGGGCCCGGCACGAGGTCGATGGTGCCGGTCGTCACGGGCTCCCAGCCGCCGAGCAGTTCGGCGTACGCCTCGGCGGCCTGCCCGACCAGGAAATCGGTCAGCGGTCCGGGCGCGGGATGGCGCCGGGTGGTGTCCAGCGGCAGCGAGGCGATCAGCAACGCGGGCACGCCGAGGGGCTCGTCGGTGGGCGTCGGCGCGTGCACGACCGGCGCGGTACGGGGCCGGGCCGGGGCGCCCTCGCCGTCCACGGGCACGGCCCACGTGACGGACCAGTGCGGCCGCAGCCGCTCCTCGACGGGGCGCCCTTCGAGCAGGGCGGGATCGGTCGCCCCGTGCCGGCTGACGACACGCCAACGGTGGGTGGCGCCGCTCGCGCTGTCGGCGACATCGACGTACGGGCCGTCCTGCGACCGGCGCAGAACCCGCTCCCCGTCGGGGGTCTCGATCGCGACCTCGGCGAGCCCGGTGAGCGTCAGCAGCAGGGCGTCGTCGACCCCGGCGAGCAGCCGCTCGACCAGATCGGCCGCCGTACCGTCGCGCAACGGCAGGATGACGACGGTGTCGTACCCCTCGGGCGCGGTGCCCTCAGCGGGCAACGGCAGCCTCAGCAGCGGTACGTGCCCTTCGCGGCGCCGCAGTTCGTTCCCGAGTCCGGGACTCACCTGGGCGACCTGCCCGGTCAGCTCCCGGGCCTCGGCGAGCGACCAGCGGACTCCGCCGTGCCGCCCGACGAGCGCGGGCTCGTCACTGACGGCGAGTACGGCGGCGAACCCGACACCGAACCGCCCGACAGCACTCTCGTGCCCCTCCCGCTTGGCGGAGGCACGCAGCGTACTGAGCGACTCGACACCGGCCGCGTCGAGGGGGGCGCCGGTGTTGGCGGCCACCAGTACGGCGGGGCTGTCGGCCGTACCCGGCCGCAGGGTCAGCCTGAGCCGCCCCGGCACCCCGGCGCGGGCGGCGGCGTCGGCGGCGTTCTGGGCGAGCTCGACCACGAGCCGGTCGCGATAACCGCCGAGCGCGAGGTCTTCCTCGGCGTTGGCGTCCTCCCGGAACCGCGCGGGACTGGCCCCCCACGCATCGAGCACCCCACGCCGCAGCCGCGCCGTTCCGAACGGGTCGGCCCCCTCGGTCGTCCTGACGCTCACGCTGTGACTCCGCTCTTTCGCTACCGCTTTGTGTGTGCGGCCGAAGGTACCGTGCGGTGCGCGGTCCGGCGGGGGTGGGGACGGGGCGGGGCGCCGTCCGGCGGGGGTGCGGGGTCGCCGTCCGGCGGGGGTGGGGACGGGGCGGGGCGCCGTCCGGCGGGGGTGCGGGGTCGCCGTCCGGCGGGGGCGGGGTGCGGGTACGGCCCGGTGGTGGGTGCGGGTGCCGGGGCCTCCGGAGGCGCATGTCCGGACTGCATGATTTACGCCGCGTGCGAGTTTCGTCGTCGGGTGCGGGCCGGTGTGCGGCACAAATCACGCTCTACGTCCGGACACGTCACCTCCTGCGACCCCGACCCCCTCCCGCCGGTGGGCACCTGCGGCCACGCGGCGCCACACGCCGAGCGCGGTACGGAACGGAGGCGGTCCCCGGGTGGTGCGTCGAATCCAACGCCAAACCTTGGAACCGAAGTTGCTGAGACAGAACCCGGACATTCACAGGATCATTTGATGATCGACCCGGCCCTAGTGTCATCGGTGTCAGCAGGAAACACCGCAACCGACAGCCGCTGGAGTTCAAGATGCGTTCGCGTCTCGCCGCCCGTTCCGCCCGCCTCGTCCTGGCCGCCGCAGCCGTGACGGCCCTCGCCGCCACCACCACCGCCTGCGGCCCCGAAGAGAACGGCGCCGCAGCCACCGCGACCTCCTCCACCACCGAATCCACCGACACCGCCGGCAGCTCCACCACGGACGGCTCCGACTCCAGCACCAACGACTCGGGCTCCGGCTCCGGCAACTCGAAGAGCTCCGGCTCCAGCGGTTCCTCCGGCACGGCTGCCGGCACCGACGACGCCAAGAAGGACGGCTACGGGCAGTCCTGCGGCACCAACGACCTGGACTTCACGGTCACCTCGAAGTCCCAGGCCGGCGGCTACTACCTCGTCACCGCCAAGGCCAAGTCCGGCATCACCTGCTACCTGGACGAGAACACCCCCAGCGTCTCCTTCGGGTCCGGCGCCGACGGCGTCGCCTCCCCCGTCGGGCAGGGTGGCGAAGACCCCATCAAGCTGACCGGCTCCACCGCCGCCTACGCCGGCATCAGCCCCAAGACCACCAACACCGATTTCGGCAAGGAGTTCGAGAACGTCATCATCGCCGTGAGCGAAGAGGACCCCAACCCCGCCGAGCTCAAGCTCCCCGACACCGCCACCGTCGACAAGCCCATCACCACCGGCTGGGCCGCCAACCCCGCCAACTCCGTGCCGGTCATCGTCTGACCGTCTCGCAGGAGCAGAAGGGGCAGAACCCGGTCGGCCGGGCCGAACACGGCAGTTGGCCACCGAACGGCTGCCCCGGGCGTGGCTCCGCGCCTACTGAAAGCCGAGGTACGGATCGGTGCCGACCAGCTCACCGCCGGCGTCCCACAGGCGAGCGGCGACGGCCTGGTCGGCCATGTGCGGAGGGACGGGCTCACGCCGTGGTCTGCCACGCAGCCCGAAGGCCTTCGGCCCCCACAGCTGCCCTCCCCGCACCTCCGGGTCGAGAACGGCACGGACGACGGGCCAAGCTCCGGCGTCCTTGCCCTGTACCAAGAGCCCGGCGGGCAGGGCCCGCAGCCGCTCGGCGGGGGTTGTCCTGTGTACCGGCGGGCGGGACGGGGTGAGGGAGTCCAGTGCGCCGCCGGGGTGGGCCACCACACTGAGCACCGTGCTGCCGACGGCACGCAGGCGGCGATCGAGTTCGAAGCCGAAGGACATCTGCGCCAGCTTCGACCGGCCGTAGGTGCGCTTGGGCAGGTAGTCCCGGGCCGACTGCAGATCGTCCAGGTCCAGTCGCTCGGACCGCGCCGCGAAGCTTCCCACCGTCACGATGCGGCCCGCCGACGCCGCGGACAGCAGGGGGGCCAGCCACTGGGTGAGCGCGAAGTGGCCGAGGTGGTTGGTGCCGAACATCAGCTCATGGCCGTCCTCGGTCTTCCGACGCGGCGGGTCGTCGAGCGCGACTCCCGCGTTGTAGACCACCGCGTCGAGTCGATCGAGGTCCAGCCTGTCCACGGCGGACTTCAGGGACGACAGGTCGGCAAGGTCCATGTGAAGGTGCCGCACACGCGCACCAGGAACGTGCGAGCGGATCGAGACCATGGCGGCATCGGCCTTCGCGGCGTCCCGGCTGCCGAGAACGACGACGGCGCCGGTGGCGGCGAGCTGCTCCGCGGCGAAGTAGCCGATCCCGGCGTTCCCCCCGGTCACCAGGAAGATCCTGCCGTCGGCGGACGGCAGTCGGTGAACGTCCCACGGTCGGCTCTGGGATGCGGAAGACACGATGACAGGCTCCTTGCGCTCTGGGCCCCATGCTCATGGGGAACACCCAACCCGCCCAAGATCGCAACCTCCACCGACAGACCGCCGACAGACTTCCGACCTGTTGTCACATGGCGGGCGGACCTCAGCTCCTGACGGCCTCTGCGATCCGCAGGGCGGCCTGTGCGGGCGTGAGGTGCGTGGTGTCGACGACCTCGGCCTCGCCATGCAGCCACGTGCGGGCCGCCTCGGCATAGGGCTCAAGGTACTTGAGCCGGAATGGGGAGGGGCCGAGATCAGTGTCCCCCTCAATGCGCCCGCGAAGGGTGTCCTGGTCGGCGTGGAGGACGAAGTGCCGTACCGGAATGGCGTGGTGGGCGAGGCCCGTGCTGATCTCGCGCCAGTACTGCTCGACCAGAACGGTCATGGGCATCACCAGAGTGCCGCCGGTGTAGTCGAGTACGCGACGGGCGGTCTCGACGACGAGCGGCCGCCACGGCGGCCAGTCCTGGAAGTTGCCCGTCCAGGGCAGCCCCGGCGTGATGTCCATGAGCGTCTCGCCGACCTTCTCGGCATCGAACACCCGTGAATCCGGAATCAGCTGCTGCACGAGCGCGCTGGTCGTCGTCTTGCCCGCGCCGTGAGTGCCGTTGAGCCATACGATCATGGGGCCCCACGCTAGCGCCGTACGGGCCGCGGGAGCCCAGCTCCTAATGCTGCGGGCGCCGCTTGCCGAGCGCGTCGTCGAGATACGTCTGAACCGGCTCGAAGAGTCCGTACGGGACGAACCCGGGGATATCGGCGAGCGCCACCCAGGCCAGTTCGGCCAGTTCATTGGCGTCGGCCACATAGGCGGTCCCGGACACCACCGTGCAGGCGGCGTACGACATGCGCCGCCCCGTCTTGGGGTGCACCCGCGCACCGAGAGACCCGACCACCTCCACCGTCAGGCCGACCTCTTCCCGCGTCTCACGTACAGCCGCCTGTTCGGGGGTCTCACCCACCTCGATCTCACCGGCGGGGAACTGCCAGGAGAGCTGCCCCTCTTTCACCCTGCGCCGCACCAACAGGACACGGTTCTCGTGGACCACGATCGCAGCGGCGATACCCGGCCGTTCCGCTGCCGTCGGCTCGGTCATACGTCTTCCTCCAGCGCTGCCAGAATCGGCGGATAGATCTTTTCGGTGGTGATGAAGCGAGCCACCGCGCTCTTCGGTGCCCACGTCACATCAACGTTCTCCACGATGTCCTTGTTCACCGCCTCCCCGGCCAGGTACTGACACAGAAAGTACACACACTGCACCCAGGTCACCGGGTGGAGACGCTCGCCGAGGCCCCGTCGGACGCCACAGTGCACGCCGGTCTCGTCCAGGGTCTCCCTGACCACCGTGCTCTCGGGTCTGACACCGGGCTTGATGACGCCTGCGGGGAACTGCCAGGTGATCCCGGACTCGTCGTCGCGGCGGCAGACCAGAAGCACGTTGTCGTCATGGACGACAACAGCAATTGCGACGCGTAAGGCCTGAGGAAGCGGGACCGAGACTGCTGCGCTCTCCCGGCCTGCTTCGGCAGTCATCATCGCGAAGCGTTGACGAACGGCAGTCGGAGCGTCCTCGTATAAGGAGTCGAGGAGTTGTTGCATCTCACTGCGGGGTACGACGTCAGGAGCTGAGTGCCAAGTGGCGACCGTGCGGGACGAGATACCCAGCCGGTCGGCGAAGGACTCGTTGGTCATCCGGAGAGCAGCTTGGAGTTTGCACGCGCGGTGACCGGTCCAGACGTCGACTACTTCCATCACAGCCCTCACGTGTGGCGACGAGAACACGCACGATCGATGTCTCTCATCCGCAAGCTTGTTGCACCGTCACTTCATGGCCAGGAACGCCGAAGGCCAGTTCACTCTTAGATGTGCAACCCGAGCATGTTAGCTCATACCCCTTTAAAATCAGGCAAGTTGCATGATCCCTCCCTGGTCGACGACGGGACATGGGGGGGCGACGCCACTGCTGGGACCGTCGCCGTGCTGAGCACATCCGAGCACAGCGTTATGAGGAAGGGCATCATGGCCAGCCAAATCCACATCGCTTCTGTCCAGGAACTGGAGTCGGGCTTCCAACAGGTACTGGCGACCAACCGGTGGGCAGCGGCAGAGAGCGCCTACGCACTGGCTGCCCGGTACCGGGACGTCGGCGCTTGGGAGAAGTCTCGTGAATGGGTGCGACAGTGCCTCCTGCTCCTCGAAGGCTTCCCCTCGGAAACCGAGGGCCAGGTGGCCACCATTCATACCTCCCTCGGCGGCGTCGACCTGCCGAACTACCTCCATGAGGGCATCGTGCGCGCCCGCTTCGGCGAACTCGCCTGACACCAAGATTCCGCAGCGGCGAGGCCTTACCGGGATGCGGGTAGCCATCCCGGCCGATCGCCCAGCCGACGGCGGAGCCCGATCCGTGACGACGGACGGGCAGCTACCGTGCCCAGCCGGGCCGGGACCGACAAGAGAAAGGGGGCTCGGCATGGCCGCGGCCACCGAGACCGCCACGTCCGCTACGCGCCTCACTGCCCGCCCTTGGGGAGCCACCCGACTCGCGCCGTATCCGACCACTGTCCGGCGCCCGCACTCGACGGTAACCGTTGATCCTGTCACGCAGGTCGGCGTGTTCCGCGACCGGTACGGCCAGGTGGTCGAGATGGGCAAGCACGGCACCAGCTCCGGCACTGAGACCTCCACAACCACGAATTCGGACTCGCAGAACGACCAGGGCCACGACCAGGACAGCCAGCGGGACTGATGTCGGCGACCGAGGAACGACCGGTATTGGTGGCCACCGAGGCGGACGATGTCACCGCCGACATGGTGATCACCGAACTCAACCGGCGAAACGTGCCGGTGGTCAGACTCAACCCCGCCGACATCGGTGCGGGACTGACCGTCTCGGCTCGGTTCGGCACCTGCCCGGCCCCGGTGGCCGGGCAGGTACGTACGCTGTCGAGAACTGTCGACCTGGCCCAACTGCGCGCGGTGTACTGGCGCCGCCCCACCTGGCCCGCCTTCCAAAACTTGGGCGATGACGATGCACGCTTCGCTGCCGCGCAGGTCCGTTACGGGCTTGGGGGCACTCTTTACGCCCTCGACAGTCCACTGTGGGTCAATCACCCACTCCGCAACGCAGCCGCCGATTACAAGCCTGCTCAACTCGCCCTCGCCCAACGGCTCGGCCTCACCGTGCCGCCAACGCTCGTGACCAACGATCCGGGTGAGGCGCGCGAATTCATCACCGTCCACGGTCAGGTGATCTACAAGACGCTGCGGTGGACCCCGTACGAACGAAACGGAATTCCGGTTACGGGGTGGGCGGACCCGGTCACTGCCGCGGAGATTGATGACAGCGTGCGCGTGACACCGCACCTGTTTCAGGCTCGTGTGGACAAGGTCGCCGACGTGCGGGTGCTGGTGGTCGGCCGGCGAACGTTCACCGTACGGATCGACTCCGGGTTGCTGGACTGGCGCAAGGACTACTCCGCCCTCTCCTACGCCGTAGTAGATCTGCCCGACCACATGGACAAGGCGCTCCTTGCCTACCTGGGCCACTTTGGGCTGGTGTCCGGGAGCTTTGATCTCTCCGTGGACCAGGCGGGGGACTACTGGTGGCTGGAGCTGAACCCGAACGGCCAATGGGGGTGGCTGGAGGAGAAGACCGGACTGAAGATGTCCGCCGCATTTGCTGACCTGCTGACGCAAGGAGACACCCCATGATCGATACCGCGCCCGAGCGGCGTGCCCTCGCCGACCGGCTCGAGAAAGCCGGCGCCCTCACCACTCCCCAGTGGCGTGCCGCGGTGGAGGCCGTTCCGCGCGAGCTGTTCCTGAACCCCGGTGTGTTCCTGCCCACGGACGGCGGCCGGTGGCAGCCGGTCACGGCAGTCGGAGCCGACCCGGCCGAATGGGCACGGATCGCTTACAGCGACCGGTCTCTGACCACTCAGCTCGACGGACACCTGACCGCCGATCAAGCCGACGGTCTCGTGACAGGCGTGCCCACGTCGTCGTCCACTACTCCGGTCACCGTGGTCGGCATGCTCGAGAATCTGGATCTGGAAGACGGGCACCGGTTGCTGGAGATCGGCACGGGCACCGGTTACTCCTCGGCACTGATGTGCCACCGCCTCGGCGAAGACAACGTGACAACGGTCGAGGTCGACCCGGAGGTGGCGGCACGCGCGGACGCCGCGCTGGAAACGGCCGGTTTCTCGACGTGGACCGTGACTGGGGACGGGCTCCTCGGTCACCCGCCCCGCGCCCTGTACGACCGGGTGATCGCCACCTGTGCCGTCCGCCGCATCCCCCACGCCTGGATTCGGCAGACGAAGCCGGGCGGCATCATCCTGGCCACCATCGGCTCCTGGCCCTACGGCACCGGCCTCGCGAAGGTTACCGTCGGCGAGGACGGTACTGCCGAGGGCCGGATCATCGGTCGCTCCTCGTTCATGCAGGCGCGATCTCAGACCGCGGTACCAGTATCCGGGGATCTGTCCGCCCGCACGGCCTACGCCGACAGCGAGCGGGCAACGAAGGTGCCGCCCACGATTCTGAAGGAGTGGATGCCCGCCTTCCTCTCCCAGCTCGCCGCACCCGGCGCGCAGTTCGTCCGCGCCACGACGAGCGACGGCAGTCAACTCCTGTACGTCTTCGACTCCGACCGCGAATCCTTCGCCGAATTCACCGCTGCCGGCGCTGACTGGACCGTCCGCCAAGGCGGCCCGGCAGCCCTGTGGGACGACATCGAGCAGGCTCTCATCGCATGGCAAGACGCGGGAAGCCTCGATATCAGCGCCGTGCGGCTCCATATCACCAACGAGTCCCACGCCTATTGGATCGAGGGCAACCCGTCACTGCGCTGGGAACACCGTCTCACCTGAACGCCATCATCAGCAGTCTCCCCTGAGGGAGACGGAGGGGGGAAGGATTCAATGGAGTCGCAGGGCCGGTCTCATCAACGACACGAGCGGATCGACATCATTGCCGCCTGGAGCCAGTCCGGGATCTTGGAGGAGCGCCGACGTCTGCCCATCGAGGAGCAGTTCGCCGAGCGGGTGGCGCGCACGCAATCTCGGTTCTTCGTCCCCCTTCCGATGAATTACTCGGACGACCTCTGGTACAACACTCAGGTTTCCTTTCTCATGGAAGCCTTCGACGCTTTGCCTCGACGGCCTGATATCGCCTTCGATTCGGTATGGAAAGTGCTCGAAAAGTCCTCAGGCGCATGGTTGCCCGCCCGTGCGAACGGACGGGTCAATATCACGGAAGCGCTAGGTAACTTGAGTGCCGAACCGCTGCTGTCCGGCCCCATCGCGGAAACGGTGCTCGGTAACGTTCCCAGTCAGACCTGTGCGTTCCTCTTCAAGCGTCTCGTCACCCGGGAGCCGGCCGCGAGTAGCGACAAGGCCCGTCAGAGATTGCTGCAAGGTTACGGCGCCGGAGATCCTTTACCCGCCGAGCTCAAGGGCTTCCTCACTCTTGTCGAGGGAAAATATGCCGACCCGGCCCCCGAGACGGCTCGCCGCGGAGCCATGCTGCTCCGTCGGGCACTGTCCGGGGACACTCTGGATATCGCAGGGACTCTGGTTACTCTCTCCTTCCCTGCCCGGCTGCGAATCCTGCTGTGCGGCCTCCTTTACACTGCCCGGAACGAGCGATTTCACGGAGAGTCCTTCTCCCCCTTCTACAGCAGTGCGGCCACCATCAAGACTTACACACACCCGCATTACCTGTTCCTGGCGGCTTACGCTCTGATGCATCTCACCTGGGTGCACAGCGGTCGCTCTCACGCTCTGGCGTTGGACGCCATCGAGGAGAACACTGTCACCAATTTCCTCGAAGCCCGAAAGGTCTATGCCCACCATTGGACCGGCTGACATGCCGTGATCCTTGCCCGAGGATCAAACCGCCCGGAAGCCACCGGCACCGACCACCGTGACGAACGTCTGCCACGCTGCCGGTTCGAAGCGCAGCCGGGGGCCCACCTGGTTCTTGGAGTCTCGGACTGTGCCGGGGTTCGCGTCATCCACCTCGACACACAGTCCACCGTCGTTGTTGCTGTAGGAGCTCTTACGCCACCGGGCTGTCTGCTGTGGGTCCGGATACATCCCGCTCGTACTCCTTCATCACCGCTCTGATCATCCCCCGGGAGTCCTCGGGTGACAGGGCGCACGCCCTGAGCAGATCGTACGACTCGCGCCGCTCGGCTACCGCGTCCGGATCGTCAATAAGCGTTCCATTACGGCTGCCTTCCAGCCACACCATCGTCGGAGTGTCCGGGATGGTGAAGAGCATCAAGGTGCCGCCCATCTCCGCGTGGTCGCCCGACGCGAACGGCAGTACCTGCACGGTGATGTGTGACTGCGTGGACTGCTCGATGATCGAGGCGAGTTGAGTGCGCATCATGCGGTGGTCGCCGACCCGGCGGCGCAGCACGGCTTCGTCCAGGATGAACCAGTAACGGGCCGGAGTTTCACTCCGTAGCTTCTTCTGTCGCTCCAACCGACCCTGGAGCATCCGCTCGATCTCGCCTTCCGGCGTGTGCGGGTGTCCCGTTCGCAGGGAGCGCAGGGCGAATTCGGTGGTCTGGAGCAGGCCCGGCACGGTCGCGCACGCGTATTCCTCGTACACCCTTGCCTGCGCTTCGAGTTCGGTTGCCCGGCGGTACTTACCCGGGAAGGACTCGCGCCTGGCCACCTCGTACAACCGCGCGAAATGACGGTCCGTCTCGAAGAGCAGATCAAGCTTCGGCGGCAGGTCCGGGTACGGCAGGAACTCCGCCGTCTCGATCCGCGCCAAGTGGCTCTTGCTGTACTTCAGTACGGCGGCCAGCCGGACGAGAGACAGGCCCGAAGCCTCCCGGTACCGGCGAACGTCCGCGCCGAAAAGATCACGGACAGATCGCTCCGGGTGGAGTTCATGCGGCTGGAATTTCATCGGCGAGCTCCTCCGCGTCCCCATCGAACTCGCGGGACGGCACTCGGCTTCAAACCGCCTCTCCGCAGAGCGACGATGACGTCACGGGGAGTGAAATCTAGCGAAAGCCGAAGAGGATGGGAACCCAATGGCGCCAACTCGCCACAAACCTGGGCGAATTGAGCGGAACCGTCGACTGCCGGATGGCGCCCGCCGGCGGGAGGGGGTCGGGGTCGCAGGAGGTGCGTGTCCGGAACGTAAAGCGTGATTTGTGGCGCACACCGACCCGCACCCAGGCACGAAACCCGCACGCGCCGTAAATCATGCAGTGCAGGACATGTACCTCCGGAGGCCCCGGGCCCCGCACCCACCACCGGGCCGTACCCGCACCCCGAACCCCCGCCGGACGGCGCACCGCACGGCACAACCGCCCCCGCCACACGGCGCACCGCACCCCCCGCCGGACGGCGACCCGGCCCGAGCCCAAAACGGCCCAAGACCATGGCCCCCAGCCGGGAGGCTACGAGTGGCCCAGGTCCTCCGACTCGTCCGCCGCCCCCGTCAGCACCGACCCGCTGTCCCGCGGCGGTCGCAGCGGGAACGCGTCCGTCGCCATCGAGTCGTGCACCGGCTGCGCCGGGCGCGGAGGCTTCGGCATGACCGCCGCCTCCGAGTGGCCCCCGCAGCCGTACGCCAGCGAGACGACGTGACCGTCCGCCGGGGAGAACTCGTTCGCGCAGACGCCGAAGGCCTGCCGCAGCGAGCCCGCCAGGGGCATCAGGAAGCCGCAGGAGACGCAGGGGGCGGGCGCCGCCTGTGCCATCGGGGTCTTCGGGCCGAAGGACTCTTCCCAGCGGTCGGCCGCCGCGTGCAGGCCGTACCGCGACAGGACCCGCGCCCGGCGCATGCCGAGTTCTTCCGCGACCGACGTGATCGTGCCGCGTGCGACCGTGATGTCCGCCGAGGTGTCCGCACCGTCCAGCAGCTCGTCGGCGACCACGTCCACCGGCGACTCCGCGAGAGCCGCCGCGGCCACTCCCGGCTCGCCCGGCTCCTCGTCCAGCCCGGCCTCCACCAGCGCCGAGTCCGGCGGCGGCTCGTCCTCGCCGGTGTAGCCGGGCTCCAGGCGCAGATCCTCCGCCTCGGTGGGCAGCAGGTCGCCGGGCCCCATGTCTCCGGGCCGCAGCCGCTCGCTCCAGGGCACCCATTCGGGGGCCTGCAGCGCGTCCGGGCCGGGCAGCAGGACGGTCTCGTCCAGCGTGACGTTCTTCGCGCGGGATGCCCGCGCGACCGTCACCGCCCAGCGCCAGCCCCGGTAGCCGGGCTCTTTGCACTCGAAGAAGTGGGTGACGACCCGGTCCCCGTCAGCCACCGCCGAGACATGTTCCCCGACGACCCCGGGGGCGGCCGCCTCTTCGGCGGCCGACCTGGCGAGGTCTACCGCCTCGGCGCACAGGCGGTCAGGGATTCGGCTTCGCGTCGTCGCAGCACTCACAGGTCTCGCTTCTCTCCTACGCCGTCTCACGGGTGCGCCGGCCGATTCGCGATGTACGAGCCGAGGGCGGAGCGGACCTGAGGGCCGCATCGACGTCCACGCCCGATCTCTCCTCGGGCACACCCAACCGTTATCCATTCTGCGGGATCACGAAGAGGCGCGCGGCCGAGAACAACCGCCGGTGGCGCGCTACGCACGCTACCCTCTCTGCCGCCCCCCGCCCACCTGCACGTCGCCTTTCCGGTACTTCGGGCCACACCGCAACAAGGCCGTAACCCTGTGAGGGGCGGCCAGGACCCGGTGCGGGGCGGTCAGGATCCGGCGGTGAGGGGCCAAGGTCACATTCGGGCCTCCGGGAAGACTTCCGGGCGCGTCCGGAAATTCAACGGCGCCGACGGACCGGCGCACGCCGGGGCGGCCACGTACCGGTCGACCGCACGAGGCCGCACCCCGCCGCACCAGGCCACGTCACGCCGCACCGGGCCACGCCCCGCCGCACCCGGCCACGCCGCACCCGGCCACGCCCCGCCGCCGCTGACCGGTTCGTACTCCCCCTGGCCCTTCTCGTGGTCCCCTTCCGGCCCCATTTCCCCGTCCTTTTCCCGGTAGCGCCCGCAGCTTCCCGGTGAACGGCTCCCGCCCGGCCCGCGCCCCGCCCCGGGCCTCCCCGTGCCCCGCCCCGGGGCCTCCGTCGTGGCACCGGCACGGCCCTGTCATCCGACTGATCGGTTCGCGGCGCCGCTCCCTGGGGCACTATGACGAGGTGGCAGCCGCAAGGTCGTCCGACCCCGCCGGCCCGCTCCGCAGGACCGGGCGGGCCATCCGTCATGTGCTGAGCCTCCCGTTCACGGGCACCGCGAAGGGCATCCGCAAGGCCACCCACGCGCACGGCGCGGGCGAGTCGGGGCTCGGCAAGCTGATCGAGCTGCACGCCGTGAACGGCGCGGGCGACGTCATGATCACCGTCGCGCTCGCCTCGACCGTGTTCTTCTCCGTACCGACGGACGAGGCACGCGGCCGCGTCGCGCTCTACCTCGCCGTCACGATGGCCCCCTTCGCCCTGCTCGCGCCCGTCATCGGCCCGCTGCTCGACCGTCTGCCGCACGGCCGCCGCGCGGCCATGGCCGGTGCCATGCTGGTCCGCGCGGTACTCGCGCTCGCGATCTCGGGCGCGGTGTCCACCGGCGGCCTGGAGCTCTATCCGGCGGCGCTCGGCGTGCTCGTCGCGTCGAAGGCGTACGGCGTGGTCCGCAGCGCGGTCGTGCCGCGTCTGCTGCCGCCCCGCTTCTCTCTCGTACGGGCCAACTCCCGCGTCACGCTCGCCGGACTGGTCGCCACGGGCGTCGCGGCCCCGGTCGGCGCGGGGCTGCACCAGATCGGCCCCCAGTGGCCGCTGTACGGGGCGTGCGTGATCTTCCTCGCCGGTACGTTCCTGGCCTTCACGCTGCCGCCCACGGTGGATTCGGCCAAGGGCGAGCGCAAGGCGCACCTGGTCACGCACGGGGAGAAGCGGCCCAGTCTGCGTACGGTCGGCCCGTCGGTCCTGCACGGCCTCCAGGCGAACGCGGCGCATCGCGCGCTCTCCGGCTTCCTGATCTTCTTCCTCGCCTTCCTGCTGCGCGAGCATCCGCTCGCCGGCCAGAACGCGGCCTTCTCGCTCGGCATCGTGGCCGTCGCGGCCGGTACGGGCAACGCGCTGGGCACCGCCGTCGGTGCCTGGCTCAAGGCCCGGGGCCCCGAACTGATCATCGTCACCGTGCTGGCCATCGCGCTCGGCACCGCGGTCTTCGCCGCGCTGTTCTTCGGCGGCGTGATGATGGCCGCGCTGTGCGCGGTCGCCGGACTCACGCAGGCGCTGTCGAAGCTGTCCCTGGACGCGGTGATCCAGCGGGACGTACCGGAGCAGGTACGGACGTCGGCCTTCGCGCGCTCCGAGACGCTGCTCCAGATGTCGTGGGTGGTGGGCGGCGCGATCGGGATCGCGCTGCCGCTCAACGGCGTGCTGGGCATGTCCACCGCCGCGTGCATCCTCGCGCTCGGCGGACTGGTGTCAGGACGAGGCCTGCTGAGCGCGGCCCGACGCGGCACGGCGCACGCCCGCGTGGCGTAGGGGCCGTACGGAAGTGCCCGCGCATGCCCACGAGTGCGGTACGGAAGTGCCCGCGTGTGCCCACGAGTCCGGCAGCCGTCCGCGGCCTCGCGAACCGCCCTCCGCCCGCCCCTCGTCGCGGGCGTGCCCGCGGCTCGCCGTACCCCCTCGTGGCGTGAGCGCGGGCGACCGATAGCCTTCGCCCCATGACCGTTGCGTTCTTCTCTGGTAGGGCCCGTCGGGTCGGCGCCGTCCTCGGTGCCACGTCCGCCGGACTCCTCGTCCTCGCCGCTTGTGACAAGCCGACGCCGCTCGCGACCGTGACGGTCGGCGACAAGTCGGTGAACACGCAGGCCACCTGCTACAACGACGGTAAGGCGATCAAGGAAGCCGATTACCAGCCCTGCCTGAACAAGAAGGCGGAGAAGAAGATCGAGATCTCCATGGACGACAAGGTCCGCTTCGGCGTGGACCCGGAGATCGCCGAGAAGGGCTGGACCCTCTTCATCAACGGCCAGCAGGCCGAGCAGGAGCCGTACAAGAAGACGTACCGGACCATCCCGGGCAGCGCCTTCTTCACCAGCCAGACCGGCCAGAGCACGAACGACACCCAGGTCAGCCTCGTCGAGGCCAACGGCAAGAAGCTCACCGGCATCTGGCACTTCGAGTTCAAGAAGACTTCCTGACCGAACCACACGCGAAGATCCGCACCGGACCTTCGCACAGCGAACTGAACCAACCCGGCCCGGTGACCGCGTCACCGAGCGATCCGAGTGATCCGAACGATCCGAATGGCCGGGCGCCCCTGGGAGGCTCTCCGCCATGCGTGTGCTCGTAGTGACAGCGGTGGCAGCGGAGGCGAAGGCCGTCACCGCGGGCATCACCCGGTACGCCGCCAGCGGTACCCGGGAGCTGACCGGCGGGTACGAGGTGGCGGGCTTCGCGCAGTTCGTGCCCCGGCCCGGTTCCGTGCAGATACCGGTACTGGACGTCCTGGCGGGCGGGGTCGGCCCGACGGCGGCCGCGGTCGCCACGGCCACCGCGCTGGCGGCCTCTCCGTACGACCCTCCGTACCACCTGGTCGTCTCGGCCGGTATCGCCGGCGGCTTCCCGCCCCACGCCCCGCTCGGCTCGCTCGTCGTGTCGGACGCGATCATCGCCGCCGACCTGGGCGCCGAGACTCCCGACGGTCATCTGCCGGTCGAGGAACTGGGTTTCGGCCGCAGCGTCCACCATCCGCCGGCGCGGCTGACGGCCCGTATGGCGGAGGTCCTGAACGCCGACCCGCTCACCTCGGCGGTCCTCGCGCCCGTCCTCACCCTCTCCACCGTGACCGGCACCGCAACCCGCGCCGCCGCGCTGGCCGCGCGCCATCCGCGTGCCGCCGCCGAGGCGATGGAGGGATTCGGTGTCGCGGAGGCGGCCGCCGCCCACTCCGTACCGTGCGTCGAGATCCGGGCGATCTCCAACGCCGTCGGCCCGCGTGACCGTGGCTCGTGGCAGATCGGCCCGGCGCTGGACTCGCTGCGGCACGCGTTCACGCTGCTCACCCCAGTCTTCGAGGAGCCGTCATGACCCCGCAGCCGCTTCAGATCGCCTTCTCGCCCTGCCCGAACGACACGTTCGTCTTCGACGCCTGGGTGCACGGCCGGGTCACCGGCGCGCCCGATCTCGATGTCACCTTCGCGGACATCGACATCACCAACGGCATGGCGGAACGCGGTGAGTTCGACGTACTGAAGGTCTCGTACGCCGTGCTGCCCTGGGTCCTCGACGAGTACACCCTGCTGCCGTGCGGCGGCGCGCTCGGCCGCAGCTGCGGCCCGCTCGTACTGTCGAAGGAGCCGGGCGCGGACCTGACCGGGAAGACCGTCGCCGTACCGAGCGAACGTTCCACGGCGTATCTGCTCTTCCGGCTGTGGGCGGCGGACGTCGTCCCCGGCGGGGTGGGCGAGGTCGTCGTGCTGCCGTTCCACGAGATCATGCCCGCGGTACGGGACGGCAAGGTGGACGCCGGACTCGTCATCCACGAGGCGCGCTTCACCTATCAGAATTACGGGCTGCACTGCCTCGCCGACATGGGTGAGCACTGGGAGGCCACGACGGGCCTGCCGATCCCGCTGGGCGCGATCATCGCGAAGCGCTCGCTGGGCACCGAGAAGCTCCAGCTGCTGGCCGAGTCGATCCGCAGGTCGGTCCGGATGGCCTGGGACGATCCGGAAACATCACGCCCGTACGTCCTGGCGCACTCGCAGGAGATGGACCCGGCGGTGGCGGACCAGCACATCGGCCTGTACGTCAACGAGTTCACGGCGGACCTGGGCGACGACGGCTACGCGGCGGTCCGCGGGCTCCTCACGCGCGCGGCGGCCGAGGGGCTCGTACCGCCCCTCGGCCACGACGCGCTGCGTTTCGTCTGAGCGGAGCGCCTGTCACACGTCCGGGGAGTGCGCCTCACACGTCCGGAGAGCGCGCCTCACACGTCCAGGGAGTGCGCTCACACGTCCAGTTGGTCCGCGACCGCCCGCAACAGGCCCGCGATCTTCGCGCCGTGCACCTTGTCGGGGTACCGTCCGCGCTCCAGCATCGGGGTGATGTTCTCCAGCAGCGTCGTCAAGTCCTGGACGATCGAGGCCAGTTCGTCGGGCTTACGGCGCTGGGACGCCGCGACCGAGGGCGTCGGGTCGAGGACCGTCACCGAGAGCGCCTGGTCGCCGCGTTGACCCGCGACGACGCCGAACTCCACGCGCTGGCCTGGCTTGAGCGCGTCGACTCCGGACGGGAGGACCGACGAGTGCACGAAGACGTCGCCGCCGTCGTCACGGGAGAGAAAGCCGAAGCCCTTCTCGCTGTTGAACCACTTGACCTTGCCGGTAGGCACGTCTGTCCTCGTCCTCGTACTCGTTGGGGCGCCGACGCTCGTTGGGGCGACCGGCGCGCACAGAAAACGGCTCTGGATAGCACTACAGCGGGTCGATCGACCCGCCATCTCCAAGGCTAATGGTCCAGGGGCTGGTGACAAGACGTTGCCGTACGGTTCCTGTCTGCTGCTGTCCGCAGGGAACTACCCTGGTGAGGTGACTGCTACTCCTGCACCCCGTGCGACGGACCGAGCGAACGACCCAGTGACCGACCCCGTGACCGGCCGGGCGGCGGACCGCGCGCCCGGCCGCGCGAACGGCCGGGCGGCCGATGAGGGCGGGCCCGGCGACGGGTTGGTCCGTATCGGCGCGATCGTCTTCATCGTCGGCGCCGTGGCCACTCTGGTCACTGTCGCCCCGCTGTTCCTGGGCACGGAACCGTTCCCCACGCTCGCGTACGCCGTCTCCATGCTGATGGGAGTGGGGTTCCTGATCGCGGGCGCGGGTGTCCTGCGGTCGATCGCCGCGCAGCGCAGGCAGGCCAAGTCGGGGGCTGCCACGGCTGCTTAGGGCTGCCACGGCCGCTTGGGCCGACAGGCCCATCGTGCCGGCGAACCCGTCACGCCAACGCGTCCCGGCGGCCCGCCGCATAGCTCTCCAGCCAGGCCGGGAACGCCGTCAGGTCCGGCAGGATCACATTCGCCCCGGCCGCGCGCAGTTCCTCCTCGTCGCACGGCCCCGTCGGTACGGCGACGGAGAGCGCCTGAGCCGTGTGCGCCCCGCGCACATCGCCGACGTGGTCGCCCACGTACACCGAAGCGCCGTACTCGCGCAGCGCCTCGCCCTTCGCCTCGGCCCACAGCGAGCCGACGACCACGTCCGGCTCCATACCGAGGTGGCTCAGGTGGAGCTTGGCGTTCGGCTCGTGCTTGGCGGTGACCACCAGCGCCCGGCCACCGAGCCTCTGGACGGCGGCGACGGCCTCGCGGGCGCCGGGCAGGGGGTGCGTCGGGATGATCGCGAATGTGGGATATATCTCCCGGTAACGCTCGGCCATGTCCGCGATCCGGTCCTCGGGGAACCAGTGCGCCAGCTCCTGTTCGAGCGGCGGGCCCAGCCGGCCGACCGCGAGATCGGCATCGATGGGGACGCCTGTCTCGGCGGAGAGCGCCCGGTAGGCGGCCTGAACCCCGGGCCGTGAGTCGATCAGGGTCATGTCGAGGTCGAAGCCGACCGTGGGCGCGGAGCGATCCGTAGGAGAAACCATGGGGCCATTGTGGCTGGGCCATTGCGGCTACTGATGTCCGGAACCAGGCGCTTAAACTTAGCCAATCCTAACCGCCCACGATCTCCCGCCTGATTGGTGCCGATGCCAGCCGCCGCCCCCACGACCCGTAGCGCGAGAAGCACCAGAGGCCCGGGAAGCACCGGAAGTACGAGAAGCCCCAAGGGCGTCCTGGTGGCCCGTCGTGTCGGCTGGGTGGTGGCCGGTGTCGTCGCCGTACTGCTCGCGGTGCTGCTGAGCCTCGCGGTCGGGGCGCGCGCCGTCGCTCCGTCCGCCGTCGTGGACGCCCTGCTGCACGGCGGGCACAGCGACGACGCCGAGGTCGTCCGCGACCTGCGCGTGCCGCGCACGCTGATCGGTCTGATGGTCGGTGCCGCGCTCGCCCTCGCGGGCACCGCGCTCCAGGGCATCACCCGTAATCCGATCGCCGACCCCGGCATCCTCGGCATCAGCCAGGGCGCCTCCGTCGGTGTCGTCCTGTCCATCGCCTTCGCCGGGGTGCACACCCTCACCGGGTACGTCTGGTACGCGTTCGCCGGCGCGGGTCTCGCCTCGGTGGCGGTGTACGCGATCGCCGCGCGCGGGCGCGGCGGCGCGACCCCCGTCAAACTCGCCCTCGGCGGCGCCGCGATCAACGCGCTGCTGGTGTCGGTGACGATGGCGGTGCTGACGACGGACGCGGCGACCATGGACGAGTTCCGCTTCTGGCAGGTCGGTTCGATCGCGGGCCGGGATGGCCAAGTGGCCGGTCAGGTCTGGCCGTTCCTGCTGGTCGGCACCGTGCTGGTGGTCTCCGTCGCCCGGGGTCTGGACGCGCTGGCGCTCGGCGAGGACGTGGCGAAGGGGCTGGGCCAGAACATCGCGGCCGTACGGATCCTGGGCGGCCTCGGCGCGACCGTACTGACCGGGGTGGGTGTCGCTGCGGCCGGTCCGATCGCCTTCGTCGGCCTGGCCGTTCCGCACATCGCCCGCGCGATCGTCGGCTCCGACCACCGCTGGGTGCTGCCGATGGCCGCGCTGATCGGGCCGGTCATGCTGCTCGTCTCCGATGTCGTCGGCCGGATCGTCTTTCCGCCCGGCGAGGTTCCGGCGGGTGTGATGACGGCGCTGATCGGGGTGCCGTTCCTGGTCACCCTCGTACGCCGGAAGGCGGTACCGGCATGACGACGGTCTCCGAGGCTCCCGTGTCCCGGCGGCCCGAGCGCGTGAGGCCCGCGGGGTACGCGCGCGTACGGCTGGGGCGCGGCTCCTTCCTGCTGCACCGGCGGGCGGCCGTCGTGGCGGTCGCGCTCACCGTCCTGCTGGCCGGGGTGAGCGTGGCGTATCTGAGCGTGGGCGAGAGTTTCATACCACCGTCCGAGGTCGTGAGGGTCCTGAGCGGGCAGCCGTCGCCGGACGAACTCGTCGTCGGCACACTGCGGTTGCCGCGCATGGTGGTCGGGCTGCTGGTGGGTCTGGCGTTCGGTGTCGCGGGCGCGCTGATCCAGACGGTCGCCCGTAACCCGCTCGCCAGCCCGGACATCATCGGCATCAGCCAGGGCGCGGGCGCGCTCACGGTCGGTGCGATGACGTTCGGCGTCACCTCGTTCGCCGTACTGCCGTACCTGTCCGTCGCCGGCGGTGTGCTGGCGGCGGCGCTGGTGTACGTCTTCGCCTGGCGCGGCGGGCTGCACGCCACCCGCTTCGTCCTCATCGGTATCGGGTTCGCGATCGCGCTGCGGTCCGTCACCACGCTGTTCCTGACGAAGGGCGACTATCTGGTCGCGCAGCAGGCGCAGGTGTGGATGACGGGCTCGCTCAACGGCCGCGGCTGGGACGAGGCCGCCCCGCTCGGCTGGCTGCTGGTGGCGCTGCTGCCCGCGGCACTGTGGGCGGCGTACGCGCAGCGGACGGTCTCGATGGACGACGACACGGCGACCGCGCTGGGGGTACCGCTCGGGCGCGTACGGCTCGGTCTGGTGCTGCTCGGCGTGGTGCTGGCCTCCGTCGCGACGGGCGCGGCCGGGCCGGTGGACTTCGTGGCGCTGCTGGCGCCGCAGATCGCGCGGCGGATGACCCGTACCGCGCAGATCCCGCTGCTGTGCTCGGCGTTGCTGGGCGCGGTGATCGTCGTGTTCGCCGATCTGCTGGCGCGCAGGCTGCTGTCGCCGACGGAGCTGCCGGTGGGGGTGCTGACGGCGGCGGTGGGCGCCCCGTATCTGATCTGGCTGATCGTCCGCGGCCGTACGGGCCGTCCGGGACGTACCGCAGGAGGCAACGCATGAGCAGGCTCACCGCGCGGGAACTGACGCTCGCGTACGACGACCACACGGTCGTCCACGAACTGGACCTGGCCGTCCCCGACGGGCGGGTGACCGTGATCGTCGGCCCGAACGCCTGCGGCAAGTCGACGACCCTGCGCGCGCTGGGCCGGCTGCTCAGGCCGAAGGGCGGGTCGGTGCTGCTGGACGGCGCCGAGCTGGCGAGGATCCCGACGAAGCGGATCGCGCGGTCGATCGGCCTGCTGCCGCAGTCACCGGCCGCCCCGGAGGCGATCACGGTCGCGGACCTCGTCTCGCGTGGCCGCCAGCCGCACCAGCGCTGGTGGCAGCAGTGGTCGGACGAGGACGAGCGCGCGGTGACGGACGCGATGACCCGTACGGACGTGACCGAGCTCGCCGACCGGCCGGTGGACGAACTGTCCGGCGGCCAGCGCCAGCGCGTCTGGATCGCGATGGCACTGGCGCAGGAGACCGACCTGCTGCTCCTGGACGAACCGACGACCTTCCTGGACATCGCCCACCAGGTGGAGGTCCTGGACCTGGTCCGCCGCCTCAACCACGAACAGGGCCGTACGGTCGTGATCGTCCTCCACGACCTGAACCAGGCGGCGCGTTACGCGGACCACCTGGTGGCGATGAAGGCGGGCCGCATCGTGGCGGAGGGACATCCGTCGGAGGTGGTGACGGCGGAGCTGGTACGTGAGGTGTTCGGCCTGGAGTCGGTGGTGGTCCCGGACCCGGTGACGGGATCGCCGCTGGTGGTGCCGGGGGCGCCGTACCGGCCGGGGGCGTTGGAGGCGGGGACATCGGCGGCGGGGACATCGGCGGCGGGGGCCGAGGACCGACGGGTCGAGCCGTAGCCGGGGCCCATCGATCCCTCGCGCGGGCCATACCGCGTAGCCCCTCTCTCGTACCGGCAGTCCCGTGACGCGGGCATTCCGGTACGAGAGACGGGCTCCCGTCCCGTTACCCCGCTCGTCTGCGGCGCGAGCGCCACACCAGGTAGAGCGCCGAGGTCACCGCCGCCGTGCGGAGCACCACCGGCCAGAGACCCGACAGGGCGTCCGCCATGCCGTCCTTGGGGATGGCCTCGCCCCAACGGCCGTCCAGACGGCCCCACAACCAGACCAGGCCACCGGCGGCCGAGACCCCGGGCAGCCCGAAGACCGCCCATTTCGACTCGGCCGCGGAGAGGGTGCGGGAGGCGTACGCGAGGAGCCAGCCGCCGCCCAGGGCCAGCCAGGAGCCGATGACGGCACCGACGACGAGCAGCGCGGCGGCCAGCAGTAGGAATGGGTTGGCCAGGCCGCCCGGCGCGGCCTTCTCTTTCTCTTTCTCCTTCGCAGCGCTACGGCGTGCGAGAGCGCGGCGCCACAGGGCGCGTCGCTTCTCGCTGTCCTTCGGGGCCCCTTCCACGACGGCCTCGGCCGCCTCCGGCATCTTCTCGGCGCCCTCCGGATCGTCCTCCGGCGGCGGTTTGAGTATCGCGGGGATCTCCACCCCGCCCACGAACCCCCGGGCGCCCGTGGCCGTGTCGGTCGGCATGCCGAGTGGGCCCGGTTCGATCCGCCACCAGTCGGGCTGGCCGCCGGAGCCGGTGGACGGGCCCAGTTCGTCCATCCCGGCCAGGTGGGGCGGCGAGGCGGCGGGCAGGGACGGGAACGACGGCGGCGCCGACGCCTGCTCCGGGATCAGAGACCCGTTGGATCCGCCGGACCCGCCGGACCCCCTGGCCGACTTGGGTTCCTTGGCCGCCTTGGGTTCCTTGGCCGCCTTGGGCCGCTTGGGCTCCCTGGGGCCCTTCATCCACCGCGTCCGCTGTGCCGGTACGCCCGGCCCCGGGGGCTCCGGAGCCGCGGGGGCCTGCGGCGACGCCGCACCCGTACCTCTGTCCGCGACCGCACCGGCGTCCGCGCCCGCACCCGTATCGCCGTCACTCCGGGGCGAAGCCGCCTGGACCACCTCGTCCGGCGACCCCAGCTGTCCCAGAATGCGGCGCACGGACGCCGGGTCGTCGCCGCCGGACTTCCCGCGTTGTCTGTCGATCTCGTTCCGCAGCGTCGAGACCAGCCGCATCCGGTCCCCGGACGGCAGATGTTGCTGCTGGGCCACGTCACCGACACGGCTCAGATAGTCGTAAACGAGCTGGTCGCTCTCGATCCCCACACGGTCCTCCGCACCCACGCGTACTACGGCACCCGCAGGCGATGGTGTCGGAGTCATCCCCCTACGTCCAGTACGAAGAGGCTGTTGGAGAAGGCCGCCGCCGACCCCAGGGCCGAGGAGCGCGGGCAGAGCGCCCCTCAGGGGCTAACGTGGAACGGATGGGGACCCGCGAAGCCTGAGCAGGAGGCGCACGTGCCAGAAGGAACCGGCGGTACGCCACCGCGCACGCTTGCGGAGGCGCTGCGCACCCAGGGGGACGAGTCACTCGCCGCCCTGCTGCGCGCCCGCCCCGATCTGCTCAACCCCGTACCGGGTGACCTCTCCCAGCTCGCGACCCGCGCGGGCACCCGCGCGTCGGTCGTGCGGGCGCTGGAGCGGCTCGACCGGTTCACGCTCCAGACGGCGGAGGCGCTGGCCGTCGCGCCGGAGCCCGCGCCGTACGACACGCTCCGCGCGCTGCTGACCGGCGACGAGGGCGACGCGCGGATCGAGGCGGCGCTGCCCGGCGCGGTCCGTACGCTCCGCGACCAGGCGCTGATCTGGGGCGGCGACGACCGGCTGCGGCTGGTCCGTACCGCCCGTGAGCTCCTCGCCCCCTCCGCCACCCACCCCTCGCCGACCGGCCTCGGGCCGACCGTCGCCGAGGCCACCTCCGGCATGTCGCCGGGCCGCCTCCAGGAGATCCTGACGGCGGCCTGGCTGCCCTCCACCCACGATCCGGTCTCCGCCGTCGCCTCGCTGACCGCGCTCTTCACCGACCGCACGCGCATGGCGGCTCTGCTCGACACCGCTCCGATGGACGCGCTGGCGGTCCTGGACCGGCTGGTGTGGGGGCCGCCGTACGGAGAGGTCACGTCCAGTCCCACGCCGCCCGTGCAGTGGCTGCGCGACCGGGGGCTGCTGCTGCCCGCGACGACCCGGACGGTCGTGCTGCCGCGCGAGGCCGCTCTGCATCTGCGCGCCGGGCGCGCGCACCGTACGCCGGAGCCTGTGGCCCCCGCGGTCGCGCCCCGCGCGGACGGCGCGGGCTCGGCGTCCGGCTCCGGGGCTGCGGGCCGTCCACAGGTTGTGGACAGTGCGGCCGCGGGCCAGGCGTACACCGCGCTCGCCACCATCGAGGAGCTGGCCAAGGACTGGAACGAGGGCGGCCCGAACGTCCTGCGCGCCGGCGGTCTGTCCGTCCGCGATCTCAAGCGCACCGCCACCGCCCTGGAGGTCACCGAGCCGGTGGCCGCCTTCTGGGTCGAACTGGCCTATGCGGCAGGCCTGTTGGCGGCGGACGGCGAGGCGGACGAGCGGTACGCGCCGACGCCCGCGTACGACGACTGGCAGGAGCTCCCGCCCCCGGAGCGCTGGGCCCGCCTCGCCACGGCATGGCTGACGGCGACGCGTACGGCGGGCCTGGTCGGCAGCCAGGACAGCAAGGGCCGGACACTCGCCGTGCTCGGCCCCGACCTGGACCGCGGCCAGGCGCCCGAAGTACGGCGCCGGATCCTCGACCTGCTCGCCACCCTCCCCGAGGGCACGGCCCCCGACCCCGAGTCGCTGCTGGCCCGGCTGCGCTGGGAACGCCCGATGCGCGGCGCGTCGGCCGCCGGCCGCTCCGACGACCTGCGCGCGCGGCTCGCGGCCTGGACCCTGAACGAGGCGGAGATGCTGGGCATCACGGGCCGGGGCGCACTCGCGTCGCACGCCCGCGCACTGCTGGCACCGGCCTCGGGCGCGGCAGCGTCCTCGGACGCGCCCGACGACGGCATGCACGCCGGTACGCACTCCCTCGCGCCGCCCGCGCCCCCCACCACCGCGGCCGAACTCGCCGCCGCGGGCCGACGCGCCGCCCACGCGCTCGCGCCGTTCCTCCCCGAACCTCTCGACCACGTCCTCCTCCAGGCCGACCTGACGGCCGTGGCACCCGGTCCGCTGCTGCGGCACCTCGCCGAGCTGCTGTCCATCGCCGCCGAGGTCGAGTCGAAGGGCGGGGCGACCGTCTACCGCTTCACTCCCGCGTCGGTACGCCGTGCCCTGGACGCCGGGCAATCGGCGTCCGACCTGCACGACTTCCTCAAGAACCACAGCCGTACGCCCGTGCCCCAGCCGCTCGCCTACCTCATCGACGACGTGGCCCGTAAGCACGGCCACCTCAGGGTCGGCTCCGCCTCGGCGTACGTACGCTGCGACGACGAGGCCGTACTGGACGAGATCCTCGCCGACAAGCGGTCCCAGGGCATGCGCATGCGCCGCCTCGCCCCGACCGTCCTGGCCGCCCACGCCGACCCGGCGGCGCTGCTGGAAGGGTTGCGCGGCATGGGATTCGCACCGGCGGCCGAGTCCGCCGAGGGCGACGTCCTGATCACCCGCGCCCACGCCCACCGCACACCGCCCCGGACCGCGCCGGCCCCCGTTCCGGACGGGCCGCCCGTGCCCGACGGGACGCTGCTCGGCGCGGCGGTACGGGCGATCCGGGCGGGAGACATGGCCGCCACGGCCGTCCGCAAACCGGTCCCCGAGCCGTCCTCCCCCTCATCCCGCTCAGCCGCACACCGCCGCGCCTCGGCAGCGGAGTCCGCCACGGCAGCGGCTTCCAGGGACGGCTCCCTGCCCCGTACAACCTCCGCAGAGACCCTCGCGACGGTCCAGGCCGCCGCCATGACCGGCTCCGCGGTCTGGATCGGCTACGTCAACGCGGACGGCGCGGCCAGCCAGCGCGTCATCGCACCGGTCCGGGTCGAGGGCGGCTTCGTCACGGCGTACGACCACACGGCGGACGAAGTCCGTACGTACCCCTTGCACCGCATCACGGGGGTGGCCGAACTGGCCGACGACCCGGCGTAGCGCCTCCCGGCGGGGGCCCGTAGTTGTGCGCCGTTGTTGGCGGGGGCCGGTTTTTCGCGTGCGGGCTGTTGCCGGGTGCCGTGTGCCGTCCGACGGGGACGTGGTCCGGGTGCGTTGTTGGCAGGGCCGGTTTTTCGCGTGCGAGTTGTTGCCGGGTGCCGTGTGCCGTCCGGCGGGGCGTGGTCCGGGTGCGTTGTTGGCAGGGCCGGTTTTTCGCGTGCGGGTTGTTGCCGGGTGCCGCTCCGGGGTCATGTCCTGCACTGCATGATTTACGCCGCGTGCGGCTCAGTTCTTCGTGTGACGGCTCGTGAGCGGCACAAATCACGCTTTACGTTCCGGACACGACCCCTGCGCGACCCCCTTCACCGCCCGCCACAGACCACCCCACCGGGCGGCAGGCGAGGATCCGGCGGGAGGGGGTCGGGGTCGCAGGAGGTGACGTGTCCGGACGTAAAGCGTGATTTGTGCCGCACGACAACCCGCACCCGAAAAACAACCCGCACGCGGCGTAAATCATGCAGTCCGGACATGCGCCTCCGGAGGCCCCGGCACCCGCACCCCACACCCCCGCCGGACGGCGACACGCACCGTCAAGGGTCAGGGATTCAGCGGCGCAGCCAAGCCGGCCGGTACTCCCGCCCCAGCCGCGCGAAACGGCCCGCGGCCTTCGGCTTCGGCTTGGCCGTCGGCGTCCCCTTCGACAGCCGCGTGGGCTTGGCCACCGGCTTCGGCTTCGACGTCCGCTTCGGCTGCGTACGCGATACCGGCTTCGGCTGAGCCTTGGGCTGCGCCTTCGGCTTCGGCACAGTCGCCGCAGGCTTCCGCGCCGCCGATTCCCGCGCCGCCAGCGCGTGGAAGCGCCGCCCGATGATCCGCCCCAGCAGCGCGTACGCGATCAGCGCGCCACTCGTGTTCAGGATCACGTCGTCCACGTCGAAGGCACGCCCCTCGACCATCGCGCCCTGAGCCAGTTCCACCAGCGCCATCACCAGCGCGGTCAGCAGCACCACCCGCACCATGCGCATCCTGCGCGGTACGAGCACCGGCAGGATCAGCCCGAAGGGCGCGCCCATCAGCAGGTTGCCGCCGGCCTGCTTGCACGCGCCGAGGAAGCTGTAGTTCTCCACGTACTGCCGCAGCGAACGTCCCGGCGTGAGGTTGGCCCCCGCGATCCCCTCGGAGGCCGGGGACGGTGTCAGGGTCAGTCCGGCCAGCACCGTCGAGAAGGCCACCAGGGCGACGAAAGCCGCCGTCATGATGAGGATCCGTAGGAGGGTCCGGCGCCATGAGGCACCTGCCGGGGCGTGTTCGACCCGCTGGGAGCTTTCCGTTTCAGCCGTCATAGGACCCGGGTGCCCCGGCCCGACTCGGATACGCCGCCGAAGACTACGCGCGATAGGCGACCATAGAAGGCGGCGCGCGTCCCCGGCGTGCCTGCCGGGACACCCTTCCGGCGTCGAGCGCGGGCCTGACCCGTGCCGTGACAGGTGATGTTCCTGTCCCGCGACGACCCTATTCCTGGAGGAATGTGTGTCCTGCTTGATCGTCCAGAGCGACAAGACGTTGCTGCTCGAAGTCGACCACGAGCAGGCCGACGCCTGCCGTCGCGCCATCGCGCCGTTCGCCGAGCTGGAGCGCGCCCCCGAGCACATCCACACCTACCGGCTCACCCCGCTCGGCCTGTGGAACGCCCGCGCCGCCGGGCACGACGCCGAGCAGGTGGTCGACGCGCTCGTGGAGTTCTCGCGGTATCCCGTGCCGCACGCCCTGCTCGTGGATGTCGCCGAGACGATGGCCCGTTACGGCCGGCTCACCCTCTCCAAGCACCCTGTCCACGGGCTCGTGCTGACCTGCACCGACCGGCCGGTCCTGGAGGAGATCCTCCGTTCCAAGAAGGTCCAGCCGCTGGTCGGGGCGCGGATCGACCCGGACACCGTCGCCGTGCACCCGTCCGAGCGGGGCCAGATCAAGCAGACGCTCCTCAAGCTGGGCTGGCCCGCCGAGGACCTCGCGGGTTACGTGGACGGCGAGGCGCACGCCATCGAGCTGGACGAGGCGGAGTGGTCGCTGCGCCCGTACCAGAAGCAGGCCGTCGAGGGGTTCTGGCACGGCGGGTCGGGCGTGGTCGTGCTGCCCTGTGGAGCGGGAAAGACGCTGGTCGGGGCCGGTGCGATGGCGCAGGCCAAGGCGACGACGCTGATCCTGGTGACCAATACGGTCTCGGCCAGGCAGTGGAAGCACGAGCTGGTGAAGCGTACGTCGCTGACCGAGGAGGAGATCGGCGAGTACAGCGGTACGCGCAAGGAGATCCGCCCGGTCACCATCGCCACGTACCAGGTGCTGACGACTCGGCGTAAGGGCATCTATCCGCACCTTGAGCTGTTCGACTCCCGCGACTGGGGCCTGGTCATCTACGACGAGGTGCATCTGCTGCCCGCGCCGGTCTTCAAGTTCACCGCCGACCTCCAGGCCCGGCGGCGGCTCGGGCTGACCGCGACGCTCGTACGGGAGGACGGCCGTGAGTCGGACGTCTTCTCGCTGATCGGACCGAAGCGGTTCGACGCGCCGTGGAAGGAGATCGAGGCGCAGGGCTACATCGCCCCGGCGGACTGTGTCGAGGTACGGGTCAACCTCACCGACAGCGAGCGCCTCGCGTACGCGACGGCCGAGGCGGAGGAGAAGTACCGCTTCTGCGCGACGACGGCGACCAAGCGGAAGGTGACGGAGGCGCTGGTACGGAAGCACAAGGGCCAGCAGACCCTGGTCATCGGCCAGTACATCGACCAGCTCGACGAACTGGGCGAGCACCTGGACGCCCCGGTCATCAAGGGCGAGACCAGCAACGCACAGCGCGAGAAGCTCTTCGACGCGTTCCGGCAGGGCGAGATCTCGGTGCTGGTCGTGTCGAAGGTCGCGAACTTCTCGATCGACCTGCCCGAGGCGACGGTCGCGATCCAGGTCTCGGGTACGTTCGGCTCCCGCCAGGAGGAGGCCCAGCGGCTGGGCCGGGTGCTGCGCCCGAAGGCGGACGGCCACGAGGCGCGGTTCTACTCGGTCGTCGCCCGCGACACCATCGACCAGGACTTCGCGGCGCACCGGCAGCGGTTCCTGGCGGAGCAGGGGTACGCGTACCGGATCGTGGACGCGGACGAACTGCTGGCGGACAGCTCCGACAGCTGACGCGTCGGTCGGCGCGGCACCGGCTGCTCCGGCAGCACCGGCAGCTTCCGACAGCTGGCCCGTCACCTGCCGAAGCCGACGGGCAGCTCCGGCAGTTGGCGCTGAGCCGGTGGGCGGTTCCCGCCCGTCCCCGTCCCGCCCGTCCCCGTTCCGGCGGTCGCTCCCGCGCGCGTCCGCCACGCGGTGACGGCCAGCAGCCCCACCGCGACCAGCGCGTACGGAGACGCCAACGGCTGCTGCCACCAGGCGAGTCGTAGCTCCAGCGCGCCCCCGTGCGGTACGGCCCAGAAGCTGCGCGCCGTCCAGACCGCCCCGGCCGTGACGGCCGTACGGAGCCTGCCTTCCGCGATCAGTACCGCCAGCAGCGGTACGCACCACACCCAGTGGTGCGACCAGCTGACCGGCGAGACGAGCAGCGCGGTCAGCGCGGCGGCCAGTACGCCCCAGGGCTCCGACCCGGCCCGTACGAAGGCCCTGCGGGCGGTCCACAGCCCGCAGACGGCCGTGAGTACGGCGGCGATTGCCCATATCGTGCCCGGGTCCGGGGTGTGCAGGACGCGCGCGAACAGCCCCCGCAGCGACTGGTTGTCGACGATCCACGTCTCACCGGCCCGGCCGGTGTCGAGGACGCGCCGCGTCCAGAACTCGCCGCTGGCCGCCGGGAGTACGAGCACCCCGAGCAGCACGGTGCCGGTGAGGGAGGCGAGGGCGGTCAGCCCGGACCGTACGCGGCCGGTCAGCAGCAGGTACCCGATGAAGACGGCCGGGGTCAGCGTGACGCCCGCCGCGATACCGAGGGCGAAGCCCTTGCCGAGCGCGTGCTCGGGGCGCGACAGGTCCCACAGGACGAGGCAGGCGAGGGCGAGGGTGACCTGCCCGAAGAGGACGGTCTGGAAGACGGGTTCGAGCCAGAGCCCGAAGGCCACCGCGACGGCGGCCAGGAGCGGCACGGACCGCCCGGCGAACCGTCCAGCGGGCCGTCCAGCGGGACTTTCGGCGGGACTTTCGGCCGGCCGTTCGGCGAGCAGCCACCCGGGCCGTTCGGCGGGCAGCCCGGCGAACCGCCGTGAGAGCCGTACGAACAGGGCCAGCAGCGCGACGTTCCCGGCGACGAGGACCACCTTGAGAGCGCCGACGGGCAGCCAGGTGGCCGGGACGAAGAGGATGGCGGCGAAGGGCGGGTGGGCGGCGGGCAGTTGGCGCCCGGTGACGGTGAATCCGTAGACGTCGGTCCCGTCGACGACGGCCGCGCCTTCCGCCCGGTAGACGAGCGCGTCGGCCGCCGGGATGCCCCGGGCGACGCAGAGGGTGGCGAGGGCGGCGAGCGACAGGGCGAGTACGACCGCTGCGGTGAGTGAGCGGGGAGTCACGGTCCGGTAGGTCACGGCCGCGACCCTAGTGGATCGGGAAATCGGCGGATGAGGGGTGTGGCTCGGTGTGGCTGGGATGGACCGGCCCGAAGGGCCGAAGGGACGTCCTGAGAGCAGAGGTCCAGAGGTTCAGTGGCGCTTGATGCCCGCCTCCTCGCCGTACTCCCCGAGGACGGCGACGCTGAACGCGGTCGTGAAGAACACCGTGACCGCGCGCAGCGCGTTGCCGACGGAGTGACCGGAGGCGGAGTGGGACGCGGAGCCCATCGCGGACGCGCCCGTACGGTGCGCGTCGTGCGGGGCGTGGGCCGGGGGGAAGGTCGCTGTGGTCATGTATCCAGGATCGTTTCCGCACCTTGTGGGCACATCGCCCTCCGGTGTGAACCCGCTGTGAGCCGTCGTACATCTCGCGGCTCATGGCCGTCCCCTGGAAGGAGGAGGGGGCAGGGGAAGCAGGGACGGAGGAGGGACGACGGCGAGGACGGCGAGGACGGCGAAACTCATTCGCCTGTTCATCACCTACCGGCTACAATCTCCCACCTTGCCCGCCTCCCTGGACGAGTCATTCCGAAGTCCTGCGGAGCGCCGCCGTCCGGACGGAAACCGGACGGCCGACCGTCATGACCTGATCCACGCCGCCCGGACCCCGCCGCCCGTCGCCCGACGGGGTGCGGCCCGTCGGCCTGCGTACAGCCAGTCCCGGAGGCAACACCGTGCCCGCGCACGCCCCTGAACCCGACACGACGACCGCCCCGACCACCACGGCCGACGGCACCGACCCCGATCCGCTCGCGCGCGAGCGCGCCCACCTCGGCGCTTCCCGCTCCGCCCTGCGCGCCATGCGCGAGGACGTCCAGGCGCTCGACATCCGCGATGTCACCGCGAACTGGGTCAACGCCGCCGTACTGGAGTCCCAGATCGAGGAGCGCGTCAAGGCGCTCGCCGATCTCTCCCACACCCCGCTCTTCTTCGGCCGCCTCGACTACCTGCACCGCGTGGGCGGCGCGGAGGCCGAGGGCGCCGAGGGCGAGCGCTTCTACATCGGCCGGCGCCATGTCCATGACGCCGACGGCGATCCCATGGTCATCGACTGGCGCGCGCCCGTCTCGCAGCCGTTCTACCGGGCCTCGAAGTCGGATCCGCTGGACGTCGGTCTGCGCAGGCGCTTCGGTTACACCGCCGGTGACCTGACCGCGTACGAGGACGAGCACCTCTCCGACCCCACCGAGGCCGAGCAGTCCAGCAAGCTGCTCCAGGCCGAGATCGAACGCCCGCGCGTCGGCCCCATGCGGGACATCGTCGCGACGATCCAGCCCGAGCAGGACGAGATCGTACGGAGCGGCCTCGGCGGGACGGTGTGCGTGCAGGGCGGTCCGGGCACCGGTAAGACCGCCGTCGGCCTGCACCGGGTCGCGTATCTGCTGTACGCGCACCGTGACCGGCTGGCCCGTACCGGCACCCTGGTCATCGGACCGAACGCGTCCTTCCTCCACTACATCGAACAAGTCCTCCCGACCCTGGGCGAGTTGGAGGTCAAGCAGTCCACGGTGGACGACCTCGTCGCCTCGGTGGAGGTACGGGGGACGGACCCCGCGCCCGCCGCCGTCATCAAGGGCGACGCCCGTATGGCGGAGGTGCTGCGGCGGGCCGTGCGGTCGCATGTGACGCTGCCGGCCGAGCCGGTGGTGGTCGTACGGGGCTCACGCCGGTGGCGGGTACCGGCGTACGAACTCGAAGAGATGGTCCAGCAGTTGCTGGCGCGGGACATGCGGTACGGCGCCGCGCGCGAGGCCCTGCCGCAGCGCATCGCGCACGCCGTCCTCGTACGGATGGAGGAGGCCGGTGAGGCGCCCGACGACCGGGTGCAGGACGCGGTGGCGCGCAACGCGGCGGTGAAGGCGGCCGTGAAGTCGGTCTGGCCGCCCGTCGATCCGGCGAAACTGGTGCTGCGGCTGCTCTCCGACGCGGAGTTCCTGGCCACGCACGCGGAGGGCCTGCTGACGCCCGACGAGCAGGCGACGATCCTGTGGGCGAAGCCGGCCCGGAGCGTGCGATCGGTGAAATGGTCACCGGCGGACGCGGTTCTGATCGACGAGGCGGGTGATCTGGTCGCCCGTACGCACTCCCTGGGGCATGTGGTGCTCGATGAGGCCCAGGACCTGTCCCCCATGCAGTACCGCGCGGTCGGCCGCCGCTGTTCGACCGGCTCGGCGACGGTCCTGGGCGACCTGGCGCAGGGGACGACGCCCTGGGCGACGTCGAGTTGGGCGGAGGCGCTGCGGCACCTGGGCAAGTCGGACGCGCTGGTGGAGGAGTTGACGGCGGGTTTCCGCGTACCGCGCGAGGTGATCGCGTACGCGTCGAGGCTGCTGCCGTCGATCTCTCCGGGGCTGGCGGAGGTGGCGTCGGTACGGGAGTCGCCCGGCTCGCTGGAGGTACGTGAAGTAGGGGGAGCGGGGGAAGCGGGAGAAGTGAGGGAAGCGGGAGAAGGAGGGGAAGCCGGGGAGCGGACCGCCGCCCCGGACGCAACCGCCGCGCTGGACCGGGCGGTGGTGGCGGCGTGCGTGGAGTCCCTGGCGCACGAGGGCTCGATCGGCCTGATCGCGGCGGACGCCCGCGTCCCGGCCCTGGCGCAGGCGCTGACGGCGGCGGACATGCCGTACCTCTCCCCCGGCCAGGAGACGACGGCCGCCTCCCGGCTGACGCTGGTCCCCGCGTCGCTGGCGAAGGGCTTGGAGTACGACTACGTGGTCCTGGACGAACCAGCGGCGGTCGTGTCCGGCGAACCGGACGAACGGACCGGCCTTCGGCGCTTGTACGTGGCCCTCACCCGGGCGGTCTCGGGTCTGATCGTGCTGCACACGGCGCCGCTGCCGGGGGCGTTGAGGGACGGCGCCACTGCGGACCCGCTCAGCTGAATCGTCTGAATCGTCTGAACAGCTGAATCGTCTGAACACTCCTACGACGCATCCGTCCGCGTGCGGGTTGGTGCCGGTGAAGTTCTGCGGCAGCCCGTACCAAGCAGGCCACTACACGTGGTGGCACGGCACCCTGCGGGACACACTGAGCCGGGTACCGGGCCTGACCGACGGCGACTTCACCGCGCACTCCCAGCTGGCCGCCACCCGCGCGGACCTCGTGGAGCACCTCACCGACCCCGGCCTCGGGGGCATGACCCCCGAGGACATGAGGGCGCGGCTGGCGGCCTTCGCGGCCAGGGTCCTGGGTCCTGGGTCAGGAAAAGAACCTGGCCTGACTCAGGCGTCGAGCGCTCACGCGTCGAGCGCCTCGCGCCACTCCCGTACCGCCCCCGCCGACACCGCCCCTTCCCAGCCCTTCACCCTGGCCGCGCCCCCGATGTGGAACCCGTCGACCCTCGCCGCCAGCAGCCTCGGCAGGTGGTCCAGCCGGAGTCCGCCGCCGACGAGCATCTGCGGCCCGTAGCCCGGTTCGCCCTGGTCAGCAGCCGCCGCTTCCCTCAGCAGCGTCGGCATGCCGTCGTCCACACCCGCCGCCGATCCCGCCGTGAGGTACGTGTCCAGCCCCGGCAGGTCCGCGAGCCGCTTGCGCAGTGCGTCCCGGTCGGCCGCGCGGTCGATCGCCCGGTGGAAGGTCCACCGGCAGCCGTCCAGCTCCGCGATCAGCCGTTCCACCGTCACCAGGTCCGGCGTCCCGTCCGCGTCGAGGAAGCCGAACACGAACTCGTCCGCGCCCTCCGCCCGCATCCCCCGCGCCGCGCCCACCAGGGCATCCACCCCGCCGGACCCGCCTTCCCCCGCTGCCCCACCCACCGCGAACCCGTCCGACAGCCGAAGCATCACCCGCAGCGGAAGGTCCACGGCGGCGCGGATCTTCGCGAAGGTCTCGCGGGACGGGGTCAGCCCGTCCGCCGCCATGTCGGTGACCAGCTCAAGACGGTCAGCGCCACCGCTCCGGGCGGCGATCGCGTCCTCCGTGTCGAGAGCGATCACCTCCAGGACTGCACGCTTGCTCATGGGACCTCATTCATCGGGTACAGGTCTAGTCCAATATTCAAGCCTACGGGGACACCGCGAGCCCGGCAATGACGCACCACGCCGCCCCCCTCCCCCACCCCTTCAGGAGCCACGGTCACCCTTGCCATAGATACCCATGGGGGGTATACATGAAGTCCAGACAATACCCCTAGGGGGTAGGATGATGTATAGATCGACACCCTCGATCACGTCGACACCCTCGATGACGATGACAAGGAGCCGTCAGCCATGAGCCCCTCCGGAACCACCGGCGCTCACGCCGACACTCACGCCGACACCCGCACCGGCGCGCACACCGGCTCACCAGCCGCCGAAGTCGAGCTCGTCATCGGCGGTATGACCTGCGCCTCCTGCGCGGCCCGCATCGAGAAGAAGCTCAACCGCATGGACGGGGTCGAGGCCACCGTCAACTACGCCACCGAGAAGGCCAAGGTCAGCTATCGCGGCGAGGACGTCGCCGTACAGGACCTGATCGCCACCGTCGAAGCCACCGGCTACACCGCCCAGGAGCCCGCTCCCCGGCACCCGGAACCCGACGACCGGGACGCGGGAGAATCGACGGACGCCAAGGCCGCGGAAGACGCGGAGGACGCCGAACTCCGGCCTCTGCGCCAGCGGCTCACCACCGCCGTCATCCTCTCCGTACCGGTCATCGCGATGGCCATGATCCCGGCCCTCCAGTTCGACAACTGGCAGTGGCTGTCCCTGACCCTCGCCGCGCCCGTCGTCACGTACGCCGGCTGGCCGTTCCACCGCGCCGCCTGGGTCAACGCCCGCCACGGCGCGGCGACGATGGACACCCTGATCTCGGTCGGCACGTCGGCCGCGTTCCTCTGGTCGCTCTGGGCGCTGTTCTTCGGTACGGCGGGCATGAGCGGCATGGTCCACCCGTTCGAGCTGACCATCGCGCGCACCGACGGCGCCGGGAACATCTACCTCGAAGCCGCCGCCGGAGTCACGGCCTTCATCCTGGCCGGCCGCTACTTCGAGGTCCGTTCCAAGCGCAAGGCCGGAGCCGCCCTCCGTACGCTGCTGGAACTGGGCGCCAAGCACGTCACCGTCCTGCGCGACGGCCGTGAAGTCACCGTGCCCACCTCGCGGTTGCGGGTCGGGGACACCTTCCTCGTACGGCCCGGCGAGAAGATCGCCACCGACGGCACCGTCGTCGAGGGCTCCTCCGCCATCGACGCCTCGATGCTCACCGGCGAGTCCGTCCCGGTGGAGGTCTCGGTCGGTGACCCCGTCACCGGTGCCACGCTCAACGCGGGCGGCCGGATCGTCGTCGAAGCCACCCGTATCGGCTCCGACACCCAACTCGCCCGCATGGCCCGCATGGTCGAGGACGCCCAGAACGGAAAGGCCGCCGCGCAGCGCCTCGCCGACCGGATCTCCGCCGTGTTCGTCCCGGTGGTGATCGTCCTCGCGCTCGGCACGCTCGGCGTCTGGCTCGCCCTCGGCGCGGGCCTGACCGCCGCCTTCACCGCCGCCGTGGCCGTGCTGATCATCGCCTGCCCCTGCGCCCTCGGCCTGGCCACCCCGACCGCCCTCATGGTCGGCACCGGACGCGGCGCCCAACTCGGCATCCTGATCAAGGGACCCGAGGTGCTGGAGTCCACCCGCCGTGCCGACACGATCGTCCTCGACAAGACCGGCACGGTCACCACCGGCCGGATGACGCTCCTCGCCACGCACAGCTCTGCGGGCACGGACGAGACCGAAGTACTGCGGCTGGCGGGCGCCCTGGAACACGCCTCCGAGCACCCCATCGCCCGCGCCGTCGCGGAAGGCGCCGCCGAGCGCGTCGGTACGCTGCCCGTCCCCGCGGACTTCGCGAACGTCCCCGGCCTCGGGGTCCAGGGCGTGGTCGAGGGCCACGCCGTCCTCGTGGGCCGGGCCAAGCTGCTCGCGCAGTGGGAGATCCACCTCCCGGAGGCACTGGAGCGCAGGAAGACGGACGCCGAGGCGGCAGGCCGTACGGCCATCGCCGTGGCCTGGGACGGCGAGGCACGGGCCGTCCTCGAAGTCGCCGACGCGGTGAAGGAGACCAGCCCGGAGGCCATCCGGCGGCTGCGCGCCCTCGGGATGACCCCGATCCTGCTCACCGGCGACAACAGGACCGTCGCCGAAGCCGTCGCCGCCGAGGTCGGGATCGATGCCGGCCAGGTCATCGCGGAGGTCATGCCCCAGGACAAGGTCGACGTCATCAAGAAGCTCCAGGCCGAGGGCCGGTCCGTCGCCATGGTCGGCGACGGCGTCAACGACGCCGCCGCCCTCGCCCAGGCCGACCTGGGTCTCGCCATGGGCACCGGCACCGACGCCGCCATCGAGGCGGGTGACCTGACACTCGTACGGGGCGACCTGCGCGCCGCCGCCGACGCCATCCGCCTGGCCCGCCGCACCCTCGGCACGATCAAGGGCAACCTCTTCTGGGCCTTCGGCTACAACGTCGCCGCCCTGCCCCTCGCGGCGGCCGGTTTCCTCAGCCCGATGATCGCGGGCGCGGCTATGGCGTTCTCGTCGGTCTTCGTCGTCGGCAACTCGCTGCGGCTGCGGAGCTTCAAGGCTTCTTAGACGCCCAGGGGGCCTAGGGCCTCTCGTTTGGATCTTGCCGGGCTCGCGTGCCCTGGCACCGCGCCTCGCCGCGTTGTCGTCACTCCACGACGCTCCGCGTCGCCTCCCTCCTCCGCCTTGCGATCCACGGCACCAGACCCCGCTCCCTGATCCGGCCTGATCCAAACGAAAGACCCTAGCCTCGGGCTTTCACGAGCGGGCTTGTGCGATCTTGAACAAATAGCCGGAGCACGCTGCTGAGCAGCAACGGTGGGACTTGCCAGGGGTTCTGTCCGCTGCAAGGAAAGACGCCACGAAATTTGCCCTGGCCCAGCTACCGAAGACCTACCGGCGCGGACGGCAGGCTCTGATCCGCACCGGCTCCGCCGGGGTACCCACGCGTTCCTGAACTGGCTGACGGTGCGCGGCCGGTGGCTGTCCTGCTCGGTCGGGATGAAGATCACCGGCGCTGTACACCATGCGCCCTCGACCTGATTGCCGACTCGCTGGTCCTGTCCCGTGCCATCACCGTTCTCCTGCACACAGAATCACTAACAAAATCACCAGAGAATTGAAGAGGGGGTCTGGACTTACCTTTCAGGACCTCTCCGGCGAGTGGTCGGATTTGCGATCCGATTCTTTGCTCGTAGGCGGTGAACACGAGCAAGGGCGACCAGCGATACGGCGTGAATGTCACGCTATTTACATGAACCTCCCCAGGGAAATGCCCCTTTTGGGACCGCGCGGCGGTCGACGCACGCCATGGGCATGACTCTCTTGACAGCCTTTGAATCGCAAGCGAAACTTTGAAGAACTCGCCTCGGGCGCTATTTCGCCACTCCTGCTCCACGCACAGTTTTCGCTCGCTGCTACGTGCACTGGCCCCATTTACCTTTACCGAGACGGCTCTCATGCGCCCAGGTTTACTCCGTTGATTTCGGCAGGAATAAGGGTTTCCAATGAAATTAGCTCTGATTTCAGGGGACGGGCTCCCGGTGAGTGGCCTGCTCACCATCTTCAGGAACGTGTTGGAGGCAGAGTTCCCGAACAACACTCTGGCACTTCCGGTCGTCGCGGACCTCGGCTTCTCCTGGCGGCCCGACAAGAAGAACTTCTTCCCTCGGGGATGTGAAGACGGCGGGTATCCCGAATGGATGTCCGTCAGTACTGCTGTTCCCCTGGACTTGGCGAGGGACGAACTTGAGGACGCGCTCACCACGCTACGCAGTGCCGTGGCTCGCGCGGACAGCCTGGACGAAAGTGAATCCGCGGATGTCTGGCGCCTCGTGGAGTCGATCGCCAAGCCCTACGAGGACTACTTCAGCGGATGGTTCGAGGAGCATGACGTCGACTGGGTCTGCGCCGTCAACATGACGCTCTCCGACGCCGTTCCGGTGACGCTGGCTCTGCACAGGGCAGCGGCCCGGCGGTGGCCGGCCGGTGCCCGGGGCGGTGTGCTCTTCTGGGACCACGATCTCTTCGGCAGCTATGCGGTCTTCGAAGAGGGGGCCCGCGTGTACCCGCCAGAACCGAATCAGTTCACCCCGCTACCTGGATCCGGCCCTTGCCACCGATGGGCGGTCGTGTCACCGGGACTGGCGCTGGAAGCCGCCGACTATCCGACCGAGCTCAGCGCCATGACAGTGCCGAACGTGCTTCCGACATTGGGCTCCTGGGAGCTGGAAGGACGACATGAAGCCTTCTGTGAACAACGAGGGCTGTCCTCGAACAGACCGCTGCTACTCGTTCCCGTGCGCGTCTTTCAGGTCAAAGGCGTCGAGATATCCGTCCGGGTGTTCGCGGAGATCAAGAGGATCTGCGAGAAACGGAGTCTTCCCGTTCCGCAGCTACTCGTCTTCGGCAGCCTGGACGAGGATCCGCCGTATGCCGAAAAGGTTGTCTCTGCCGCCCGGCAGATGAACGTGCAGGACGATGTCGTCTTTCTGGACGGGGTACCTCTGTCGAGTCATCAGGATGCAGCGCTCCGATGGCACCTCGACGAGGTCGATCTGCTGCGGCTGTGCCGGGCCGGCGGGGGAGCCGTGCTCTTCACCCCGAACACAGCCGATGTCGAGAGCGTCGGCCTCGGGCCGGCCCTCGCGGCCATTTCGGAAGTTCCTTGTGCCGTCACCGACTACGCGTGCTTCGAGGACATCTATGGCGCCCAGAGCGGCTGCGTCAGGATCACGGACACCGAGGAACTGACAACCGCGGCCGAAAGGCTGGTGGATCTGATGGTTCGTAATTCCGAGGGTGACCCTCTGGTGCGGGAAATCATGAGGCGGGACAAGGAACAGGTCCTGCGCTCATTCGACCCGCAGCCATGGAGGCAGCTCCTGCGGGAGATCGTCCACACCGCAGCACCGCATTGAAGGTCACTGCGAACCGCCAAAAGGACAGTACGACACAGGAGACGAGAGTGGAAAACGTCAGGGGAGTTCAAAAGCCGCACAGCGGATTGCTGGAGATGACACTCACCGAGCAGGCGGCCCTGGAATGCGGGACGCTGCTGGACGATCTGTCCGGGAAGTTCGAGACGGCTGATGATCCGGTGTTTCTGAGGCAGGCCGCCCGCCACGCCTCGAATCTCCCCGTCGAAGTGCTCGACGCTCTGGACGGCTTGAAGTACTCCGAGTCGGTCGCGGCTCTGGTGATCCGCAACGGCCCAGTGGGGGAGGCAGAACTCCCGACCCCCCGCCACTGGAAGGAGCGTGATCCGAGGGCGACCGTTCGCCAGGACATATGGCTGGCGTTGACCACTTCCCGACTGGGCGACCCCATAGCCTGGTCCAGCCTCCAGGACGGACGGCTGTTCAACGACGTGTTACCGATGCCCGGACAGGAGCACCAGCAGACAGGCCACAGCAGTGAAGCAGACCTGGAACTGCATGTCGAAGACTGCTTCAGCGACGATCGGTGCGATGCACTGGCCCTGCTCTGTCTGAGGAACCACGACAAGGTCACCAACACGATCGTGACGGCTACAGACCTGGACTTCTCGCGTCTGGATCTCGATGTGCTCTTCTCACCCCGCTTCCTGATCAAGCCCGACTCCGAGCATCTACGGAGGACGGGCAGTGGGTCGAAGGTGGCGAGTGAGGCGAGTCCCCTGCTCTTCGGATCACGCCAATCGCCCTATCTGCGCATCGACGTCCCCTACACCGAGGCTTTGCCCGGAGATGTACAGGCCAAGGCGGAACTCGATGCGCTCTGCGCACAACTCGCCGAGCGGGCCACCGTCTTGTGCCTCGCGGAAGGCGATCTGCTGCTGGTGGACAACTTCCGCGCACTGCACGGTCGCGGGACGTTCCAGGCCCGCTACGACGGGACGGACCGCTGGATGCGCAAGCTGACGGTCGTGCGAGATCTACGTCGCAGCCGCCGCTTCCGCAGTGGTGCGGAAGGCCGAGTAATCAGCCTCTTCGACGAATCGACGCCGCAGACAGCTACATCGCACTGATGCCGGACGCACGGCAAACAGCTCGCTCGCTATCGTCGGTCGTATGACCGCCCCCGACCTGCGTAGCCGGTTCGCCGCGACGCTGCACGCCCTCCTCCGCGACGCCGGTGCCGACACCGAAACCGGTGTCGGCACCGGCACCAGCTCAGGCGCCGACCCGTCCCCGTACGCCGACAACCTCCTCGCCCGCTGGGCAGAGCCGCAGCGGCGCTACCACACCACCGATCACCTGACCGCCGTCCTGGACCACATCGACACGCTCGCCGAGTACGCCGACGACCCCGATCTCGTACGCCTCGCCGCCTGGTTCCACGACGCCGTCTACCGCCCCGACCGCTCCGAGAACGAGGAACGCTCCGCCCGCCTCGCCGAACGCGCCCTGCCCGAGGCGGGTTTGAGCGACGACGGTACGAGCGAGGTCGCCCGGCTCGTCCGTCTCACCACCACCCACGCCGCCGAGCCCGGCGACCGCAACGGCGCCGTGCTCTGCGACGCCGACCTGGCGATCCTGGCCTCGGGCCCCGACGCGTACGCCGCCTACACGGCCGCCGTACGGGAGGAGTACGGCTTCGTCCCCGACGACGCCTTCCGCGCGGGCCGGGCGGCCGTGCTGGAACAACTGCTGGCCTTGCCGCGCCTGTTCCGTACCCCGTACGGCACCGAGCGGTGGGAGGCCCCCGCCCGCCGGAACCTTGCATCCGAACTCGCCTCGCTCACCGGCTGATCGCCGCGCCGACGAGTCCGTGCACCGGGAATTCGGCCGTCGGCACCGGCGTTGGCCCCTGATATGCCCGACTCCGCCGATCGACGCCCAGCCGCGCCCACCGACGTCGTCCCCGCACCCGCACCACCCGTACGCGCGTCCGCGCCCGTACCCGCGTCCGCGCCCGTACCCGCCCGCATGCCGGTGGCCGTGTACGTCCTGGGCCTCTCGGTCTTCGCGCTCGGTACGAGTGAGTTCATGCTCTCCGGCCTGCTGCCGCCCCTCGCCGACGACATGAACGTGTCCATCCCCACCGCCGGGCTCCTCATCTCCGCCTTCGCGATCGGCATGGTGATCGGCGCCCCGCTGCTCGCCGTGGCGACCCTGCGTCTCCCCCGCCGTACCACCCTGACCGCCCTGATCACGGTCTTCGGCCTGGGCCAGGTCGCGGGCGCGCTCGCCCCGACGTACGAGGTGCTCTTCGCTTCCCGTGTGATCAGCGCGCTCGCGTGCGCCGGTTTCTGGGCGATCGGCGCGGCCGTCGCGATGGCGATGGTTCCGCTGGGCACCCGTGCCCGTGCCATGGCGGTGATGCTCGGCGGGCTCTCCATCGCGAACGTACTCGGCGTCCCGGCCGGTGCCTTCCTCGGCGAACACTTCGGCTGGCGCTCCGCCTTCTGGGCCGTCGCCGTGGCCTCCGCCATCGCGCTGGCCGGCGTACTGACACTGATCCCGCGCATCCCGCTGCCCGACGAGAAGCCGCGCCTCAAGCGGGAGTTGGCCATCTACCGCGACCGTCAGGTCTGGCTCGCCGTCGCCGTCACCGCACTGGCCGCGGGCGGTGTCTTCTGCGCGTTCTCGTATCTCGCCCCGCTGCTCACGGACGTGGCCGGGCTGGACGACGGCTGGGTCCCGACCGTGCTCGGACTGTTCGGCCTGGGCGCGCTGATCGGTACGGCGATCGGCGGCCGGTACGCGGACGCGCACCTCTTCGGCGTCCTGATCAGTGGCATCACCGCGTCGACGGTCCTGCTGGTCGTCCTGGCGCTCACCGCGTCGAACCAGGTCGCCGTCGTCACAGTGACGTTCCTGCTCGGCGTCTCCGCCTTCTATACGGGCCCGGCCCTCAACGCCCGTATCTTCAACATCGCCTCCGCCGCCCCCACCCTCGCCGGCGCCACCACCACCGCCGCCTTCAACCTGGGCAACACGGGCGGCCCCTGGCTCGGCGGTGTCGTGATCGACGCGGGCTTCGGCTTCGCGTCGACGGCCTGGGCGGGGGCGGCGATGACGGCGCTCGCGATCGCCCTGACGACGCTGTCGCTACGCTTCCACCGCAAGGCGGCGGCCAGCAAGATCGTCACGAGCTCGGGCCCGGCGCCGACGTCGGCATCGGCATCGGCATCGGCATCGGCATCGACGCCATCCAAGCGCCCCGAATGCCCGATGCCCAACGCCTGAAGGCTGTCCCGAGACTGAGACCTCAAGGAGACCTTCGCGGCCAGGACAGTGATCGACCTCGACGAGACCATGGTGGCCGAGGCCATGCGCATCTTCGGCACCAAGACAAAGGCCCAGGCCGTACGGCTCGCCATGGAGGACGCCGTCGAGCGGCACCTGCGGCAGGAGGGCTTCGACGCCATGGACGCCGGCGAGTTCGACTTCAGCGAGATCATCGAGAGCACCGGCCCCCGGAACTACCCGATCACTTCGGGTCCGTAGGACGCTCAGGGCGGTCAGGGCGGTCAGGCCGTACGGAGAAGGCCGTGTCGCCCGCCACCGCCACGATCGCGTCCTTGACCAGCATCACGCTCGGTGTGTTTCCCGCTATGTCCCGCACGCCGTTCGGCGCGGCCGTGTGCCACCGCTCCGCCCCGGTCTCGCGGTTCAGCGCCAGCAGGCGGCCGAAGCGGTTGGTGAGGTAGACGCTGTTGTACTTCGCCGACACCACCGGTGGCGACAGGCTCTCCGTTTCCGTCGCCTTCTGCCACAGCTGCTCGCCGTCGTCCGGCGCCACCGCGGTGACCGTTCCGTTCTCCGCCCCGAAGTAGACGACGCCGTGCGCAAGTGTGGCCGTACCGCTCGGCGTTCCCGCCAGCGGCACCCGCTTGACGGCGCCGCTCCTCGGATTCACCCGCAGCAACTCCGTGTACGGCGGCGTGCCCGAGGTTCCCGCCGCTTGCTCCTGGTCCTGCGGAACGGCGAAGAGAAGTTGGCCGTCCACGACACCGAGTGGTTCCGCCATCGAGGGCAGCTTCGCGAGGTCGCGCCGTGTGCCGTCGGACGGGTCGAGCCTCAGCAGGGTGAGCGAGCCCGTACCGGTTCCGTCCCCCGACTCGCACAGTCCGTACGGCACATCGCCCAGCGCTCTCGGGAGGCAGGAACTTCCGTCCGACGCCGTCGCCGGGGCCCTCCACAGTTCCTCGCCCGACGTTCCGTAGGCCACGAACTCGCTCTGGGAGGCAGACAGCGTCAGCACGCCACCGCTGAACAGGTGCGCGGGAGCGTCGTCCTCGCTGATGCTGTGCCTCCACCGTTCCTTCCTGGTGTCGGCGTCCAGAGCCACGATCTGGTTGTTCCTGTTGCCGGCGACCGCGTCGTCCGGCTGCTCGTAGACGTAGACGAGCCCGTCCCGGACGCCGAGAGGCCGCACCTCCTGCGGGTTGGTGCCTGCCCGCCACCGGACGCGGCCGGAGGCGGCGTCGATCTTGGCGACGGTGAAGCCCGTACCGCCGCAGTACAGGGCGCCTCCCTCCGAGAGGCACCCGGACTCCGTGTAGAAGAGCGGGTCGATGTCCGCGGTGCGGTGGGTCAGGCTCGTTCGCCAGGGCTGCCAGTCGGCCGGCAGCGCCGCGGGGCGCGCGTCGCCGGCGGTCCCGGACGCGGCGGGCTGCTCCGGGGTGGCGCCCCAGTAGGACGCGAGGTTCACGGCCGTGACGCTCAGCCCTGTGACGGCCAGGGCCGCGGTGACGCTGATGAGGATCCGCCGCGCCCGACGTCCGCGACCGGTCCGGGCCTCGGCCTTCCCGTCGTCCGTTCCCCGGGTGGCTGTCCCGTCCCGGGTGGCTGTCCCGTCGTTCGTTCCCCGGGAGTCCTGGGCGTGGGGGCCGCCCTGCATGTGGGGCCCGCCCTGCGTGTGGGGGCCGTCCCAGGGACCGGGCCGGGGCCGGGGCCGGGGCCGGGGACCCTGGCGTCGGGACTCCGCGAGTGCCGCCGCCCCCGGCGGGAGCGGCTCGGCGGTGTCCGGCAGCGTACGGAGCAGGTCCCGTAGCTCCGCGAGGTCGGGCCGGGCGTCCGGTTCCTTCTCCAGACAGCGTTCGGCGATGCTCCGGAGCGGCTGCGGGACGTCGTCCAGGACCGGGGGCTCGTACATCACCTGATAGCCCGTCAGATACGGACTGGCCCCGTCGAACGGCCGGTTGCCCGTCGCCGCGTACACCAGTAGCGAGCCGAGCGAGAACACGTCCGAGGCAGCGGTGACGTCCCTCGGCGCGGTGAACTGCTCCGGCGACATGAACGGCGGGGTGCCGATCACCCGTCCGGTGATGGTGAGGGTCTGGTTGTCGGTGGCGCGCGAGATTCCGAAGTCGATGACGCGCGGCCCGTCCTCGGCCAGCAGTACGTTGCTGGGTTTCAGGTCCCGGTGCACGACGCCCGCCTGGTGGATGTCCCGCAGCGCCTCGACCAGCCCCAGCCCCAGCGTGCGCAGCTCCGGACCGGCCAGCGGGCCGTCACCCTTGACGACTTCGGTCAGGGTGCGGCCGGGCACGTACAGCGTCGCCATCCACGGCTGCTCGGCCTCCGTGTCGGCGTCCACCACGGGGGCGGTGAACGCCCCGCTCACCCTGCGGGCCGCCGCGACCTCCTGCCGGAAGCGCGTACGGAACTCCTCGTCCATCGCGAACTGCGGGTGCACGACCTTCACCGCGACCTGCCGCCCGGAGGCGGATCGGGCCAGGTGGACGACTCCCATGCCGCCACTGCCCAGCCGGTCGACCAGTTCGTAGCCGCCGATGGATGCCGACGACGTGGACGTGGACTCCGGATCGCCGGACTGCGACATCGCCGGTCACCCTCCCCAATTCCCTCGCGCCTGGCACGGCCGTTTCCGGCAATCAGACTAGCCCGGCGTCGAACGGGGGATCGAACAGTGTCCCGTAGGTGGCGTGGCTCGGGGCCCGTAGGTGATGAGGCCCCGGGCCTCGTAGGTGATGAGGCCCCGGCGGCCGGCCGATGGCCGGCCGCCGGGGCCTCCGCCTATGCCTATGCCCCTATGCCTATGCCTCGGGCGCGTAGAACACGTACGTGGCGGAGTACCCCACGCTCACCTGCCCCGCATCCGTGGCGCACGCCCCGGCGGGCGCGAGTCCGCCCCGCGTCTCCAGGCGCTGGATGTACGACACGTCCGCGAAGAGACCGGTGCCCCGGTGGGTGGTGGCCTTCAGGAGCAGCTGCGGGATCGCGCCGTCACGCGGCACGTTCGCGACGGCGGCGGCGTTGACGGCGCTGCCGTCGTCCGTGGACACCCACACCGGCCCGCGCGAGTGGAGCGCGACAGCACGACGTGTCGGGTCGCCCTGCTTCCAGAGCGTGGCCGCCGGCTCCAGCAGCGTCCAGGCGCCGTCCGTGCACGTGTAGGTCTGCACCCCTCGCGCGTCGAGCACGGAGGTGCGCACGTTGCCGGCCGGAACCGCCAGCTCCGTCGGTACGTCACGAACCTTCGCGGGCTTGCCCGGTATCGCGGCGTGCGCGGACGCGGCGGCCGTTCCCTCGCTCGCTCCCGCTCCGCCCGCACCCGCCAGCAGAGTCGCGCCGGTCAGGGCGAGACAACCGGCGGCAACGGTCACGCGCTTGGCAAATCTCTTCACCGAGGTCTCCAAATGCCTTGCTGGAACGCGGAGTTCAGAACGAATCCGCTGGCATGACCATACGATCAGGAGCTCGCGGGGCGGTCACCGTCCGTGGCCATGAGGGGTACGTCACACGGCACGGAGCCCCGAGCGCGGGCCACACAGAGAAGCACCGGCCAAGCAATGAAGCACGGGTGAACAACGGGCTACGCAAAGACGCGAGTCTCACGCCGAAGCAGGAGCCTCACGCCACGGGCCGCCCCTTCGGCCGGCGCAGCCCCGCGCCCGTAAGCCTCCGTACGAGCTCCTTGGAGCCGATCTCCAGCGCGCCCGCGCGCACCGCGTCCTCGTAACGGTGCTCCGGTATGTCGTAGTGGTCCCGCTCGAACGCCTTCGGCGGGCAGCCGATGGACGCGGCGAAGGCGTGGAGCTCGCTGAACGAGACATCGCTGACCAGGTGCGACCACATACGGCCGTGGCCCGGCCAGGTCGGCGGGTCGATGTAGACCGTCACTGTGCGTCCGCCCCGCCCTTCGGCGCCAGCTCGCCCACCGCCGCGACCACCACGCCCGCCTTACCGCAGACCCAGTGCGGATCGGGCCCCAGCTCCGGTTCCACATCCAGTGCGTGCGGCTCGCCCTCGGCGCAGACCGGGCAGAGCGGCCAGCGCCCGTACCGCTCCAGCAGCGCGTCCTGGACGTCCTGCGCGACCAGCCCCGCCACATACGCGGCGCCTTCGGGCCACTGCTCGACCCACCAGCGCCGGTGCGTCACCGACTCCTCGACCAGGGACACGACCTCCGGGTCGGCCACATCGCCCGCGATCAGGTCGGTGAGGACCAGCGCACGGGCGGCGTGCAGCACCTGCTCCAAGGGGTTCACATCCACGTTGTCGGGGTCCATGTCGGGGTCCATGCCAGGGTCCGTATCGGGGGCACGTCGGGGTCCATGCCCGGGTCCATATGGGGGTCCATGCCGGTGTCCATCACTCAATTGTCCCAGGGTATTGACGAGTCCCGAATCCTGAAAATATCTTTCAGAGGTGACCCAAGACGTGAAGGAAAGTTTCAGCGAGGGCGCCCCGCCCGCCCCCGCCGCCCTCTCGGCCAAGGTGCGGACGCTCGCCCCGACCATGACCCGTTCCATGCAGCTCGTCGCCGAGGCCGTAGCCTCGGACCCGGCCGGCTGCGCCGCCCTCACCGTCACCGGTCTCGCCGAGCTGACCGGCACGAGCGAGGCCACCGTGGTCCGCACCGCCCGCCTCCTCGGCTACCCCGGCTACCGCGACCTGCGCCTCGCCCTCGCCGGCCTCGCGGCACAGCAGCAGTCCGGCCGCGCGCCCGCCGTCACGGCCGACATAGCGGTGGACGACCCCATCGCGGACGTCGTGGCGAAGCTCGCGTACGACGAACAGCAGACCCTCTCCGACACCGCCGCCGCTCTCGACACCGTCCAGCTCGGCGCCGTCGTCACGGCCGCCGCCGGTGCCCGCCGCATCGACATCTACGGCGTCGGCGCATCCTCCCTCGTCGGAATGGACCTCGCCCAGAAGCTGCTGCGCATCGGCCTGATCGCGCACGCCCACACCGACCCGCATCTGGCCGTCACCAACGCCGTCCAGCTCCGCCCCGGCGACCTCGCCATCGCGATCACCCACTCCGGCTCCACCGGCGATGTCATCGAACCGCTCAGGGTCGCCTTCGATCGCGGCGCGACGACGGTCGCGATCACCGGCCGGCCGGACGGTCCCGTATCGCAGTACGCCGACCACGTGCTGACGACCTCCACCGCCCGGGAGAGCGAGCTGCGCCCGGCCGCCATGTCCAGCCGTACGAGTCAACTCCTCGTCGTGGACTGCCTGTTCATAGGCGTGGCGCAGCGTACGTACGAGACGGCCGCCCCGGCCCTCTCCGCGTCGTACGAGGCACTCGCGCACCGCCACAGCCCGCGCCACACGCGCTGATCCGGTAGCCGGTCCTCCCGTACCGATACCGGGACCGGGACCGGGACACCACCGGCACCACGGACCGGCCGTAACGGCACCGCCAGCACCACCGGCACCCGCACCCGCACCCGCTCACCGGAAGAAAGAGCCGCTTCCTCATGACCTCCGCCTCCGATGCCCACTCCGCCTCCGACGTTCCCTCGCCCTCCCAGTACGGCGACTCCTCCCAGTACGGCAACTCCTCTCAGCGCGGCGACTCCCCGTACGGCGAACTCCGCGCCCAGCTCGACACCCTCACCACCGAGGCCTTCCGCCCCGAGCTCGCCGAGATCGACCAGCTGCCCACCCTGGACATCGCCCGGATCATGAACGGCGAGGACAGCACCGTTCCCGCCGCCGTGGCCACCCAGCTCCCCCGCATCGCCGCCGCCATCGACGCCACCGCCGAACGCACGGCCCGTGGCGGCCGGCTGATCTACGCGGGCGCCGGTACGGCCGGACGGCTCGGCGTCCTCGACGCCAGCGAGTGCCCGCCCACCTTCAATACCGACCCCGCCCAGGTCGTCGGGCTGATCGCGGGCGGCCCCGGCGCCATGGTGACCTCCGTCGAAGGCGCCGAGGACTCCAAGGAACTGGCCGCCGCCGACCTGCACGCCATAAAACTCACCCCGGACGACACGGTCGTCGGCATCTCCGCCTCCGGCCGTACCCCGTACGCCGTCGGCGCCGTCGAGCACGCCCGCGACATCGGCGCGCTCACCATCGGCCTCTCCTGCAACGCGGACAGCGCGCTCGCCGCCGCCGCCGAGCACGGCATCGAGGTCGTCGTCGGCCCCGAACTGCTCACCGGCTCCACCCGCCTCAAGGCCGGTACGGCACAGAAGCTCGTCCTCAACATGCTCTCGACGATCACCATGATCCGGCTCGGCAAGACGTACGGAAACCTGATGGTCGACGTCCGCGCCTCCAACGAGAAGCTGCGCGCCCGTTCCCGCCGGATCGTCGCGCTCGCCACCGGCGCCTCCGACGAGGAGATCGAGACGGCCCTGGCCGCCACCGACGGCGAGGTGAAGAACGCCATTCTCACCATCCTCGGCGGCGTCGACGGCCCCACGGCCGACACGCTCCTCACCGAATCCGAGGGCCACCTGCGCGAGGCGCTGCGGTCCGCCCGTACGGCAACGACAACGGCAACCGACTGACACCCTCCCCCCTCGTCTCCCCTCTCCCCTCGTCCGCCCTCCCCCTCGCACAGCAAGGCACAGGCACCATGGCAACAGAAGACAAGAACCGCGCCACGGCCGAAGCGCTCCTCCCGCTCGTCGGGGGCGCCGGAAACGTCGAGTCCGTCGCACACTGCATGACCCGGCTCCGCCTGGGCCTGCGCGACCGTTCCCTCGTACGGCACGAGGCGGTGAAGGCGCTGCCCGCCGTGCTGGGCGTGGTGGAGGACGGCACGACGTATCAGGTCGTTCTGGGCCCGGGGACGGTCGCGAGGGTCACGCCGGAGTTCGAGCGGCTGGTGGAGGAGGGCCGTACGGCGGCGGAGGACCGTACCGGGGCGGAGGGCCGTACGAGGGCGGAAGGCCGTACGGCGGCCGCCCCCGGCCCCGGCCCCACGGCCTCCACCGCCGACCAACTGGCCGCGCAGGGCGCCGAGATCAAGGCCGCCCGGAAAGCCAGGAACGCCACCCCGTTCAAACTCTTCCTCCGCCGGATCGCCAACATCTTCGTGCCGCTCATCCCCGCCCTCATCGGCTGCGGCATCATCGCGGGCCTCAACGGCCTTCTGGCGAACCTGGGTTGGCTCCCCTCCATCGTGCCCGCCCTCACCGCCCTCGCCTCCGGCTTCATGTCGCTGATCGCCGTCTTCGTCGGCTACAACACGGCGAAGGAGTTCGGCGGTACGCCCGTCCTGGGCGGCGCGGTCGCCGCGATCATCGTCTTCCCGGGCGTCGCGAACATCGACGCGTTCGGCCAGAAACTCGCCCCGGGCCAGGGCGGCGTGCTCGGCGCGCTGGGTGCGGCGGTGCTCGCCGTGTACGTGGAGAAGACCTGCCGGAGATGGGTCCCGGAGGCCCTGGACGTACTGGTCACCCCGACGCTGACCGTGCTCGTCTCCGGGCTGGTCACACTCTTCGGCCTGATGTACGTCGCCGGCGAGGTCTCCACGGCCATCGGCGACTTCGCCACCTGGCTGCTGGCGAACGGCGGTTCCGGCGCGGGCTTCGTCCTGGGCGGACTCTTCCTCCCGCTGGTGATGCTGGGCCTGCACCAGGCCCTGATCCCCATCCATACGACCCTGATCGAGCAGCAGGGCTACACCGTGCTCCTCCCCATCCTCGCCATGGCGGGCGCGGGCCAGGTCGGCGCGGCGATGGCCGTCTACGTACGCCTCCCCCGCAACGGCTCGATCCGCCGCACCATCAGGTCCGCCCTCCCGGCCGGTCTCCTGGGCGTCGGCGAACCGCTGATCTACGGAGTCTCGCTCCCGCTCGGCCGCCCGTTCATCACGGCCTGCGTCGGCGGCGCGTTCGGCGGCGGCTTCGTCGGCCTGTTCAACCAGCTGGGCGACGCGGTGGGTTCGACGGCGATCGGCCCGTCCGGCTGGGCACTGTTCCCGCTGCTGGCCGGCAACAAGGGCCTGGGCGCGATGGTCGCGGTGTACGGGGGCGGCCTGCTGGTCGGCTATGTCGTGGGCTTCGTCGGGACGTACTACTTCGGCTTCACGAAGACGATGCTGAGGGAACTGAACGTAGAGACGGAGACGCGATTGTCGGCGCCGGAACCGGCCCCCGCCCCGAACCCACAGCCGAACTCGGCCCCACACCCTCACGCTCACCCCCACCCGGATTCACAGCCCTCGAAGGCCTGAAAGCGGCCCGGTACGCGTGCGGACTCGTCCCGACGACCCGCTTGAAGCGGTCCCGGAAGGCGGTCGGCGAACCGAATCCCACCTCGGAGGCGATGCGGTCGACCGGGTGGCCGGTGACCTCCAGCAGGTACTGCGCCCGACGGATCCGGGCCCGGTGCAGCCACTGCAACGGCGTGCTGCCGGTCTGCTCGCGAAAGCGCCGGTTGAGCGTCCGGGTGCTGGTCGCGGCACGCTCGGCGATGTCCTTCAGGGTGAGTTCGCGCCACGCGTTGTCCTCCATCCAGCGCAGCAGGTCCTCCATCGTGGCTCCGGCGGGCACCGGAGGCTGGTCGCGGACGATGAACTGCGCCTGGCCCCCCTCCCGTTCCAACGGCATGACCGACAGCCGGGCGGCATCGGCCGCGACAGCGGAACCGTAGTCCTTACGGATCATGTGCAGGCACAGATCCAGCGAGGCGGCGGCCCCCGCCGAGGTGAGGAACTGCCCGTTGTCCACGTAGAGCACCTCGGGATCGACGTCGATCCCGGGATACCGGGCCGCCAGCAGCGGGGCGGCGATCCAGTGGGTCGTGGCCCGCAGCCCGTCGAGAAGCCCGGTGGCCGCGAGGACGAAGGCCCCGGTACACACGGAAGCGATACGGGTCCCGCTCGCTGCCGCCGCGCGCAGAGCGTCGCGTACGTCGTCGGGCAGCGGCGCCGTGGGATCGTCCGTGCCGGGCAGGATGATCGTGTCGGCTTCGGCGAGCGCCTCAAGGCCGTACGGAGCCCGGATCATGAAGGTTCCCGCGTCGATCTCCCCGGCGACCGGCGCACAGATCCGGACCCGGTACGCGGCACGCCCGTCCGGCAGCCGTATACGCGAGAAGACCTCGATCGGGGCGGACAGGTCGAAGGGGATGACCTGATCAAGAGCGAGTACGGCCACGGTGTGCATGGCCCCAGGCTAAGCCGGTCGCCGCGACTGGCGAGAATCCGTTGACACCTGGCGATAGTGCCACTTCTGTGTGCGTGATCGGCGTCTTAGCGTGGGCGGGTGCCTCCCCCGGGCCTCTTCCCCTTCCGATTCGTCATTCCGTACGAGGGAGCGACCCACCCCGTGACAAAGTTCCTGCTCGCCCTTCACGTCCTGGCCGCGATCGTCGCTGTCGGCCCGGTCACCGTGGCCGCCAGCATGTTCCCGCCCGGCGCCAGACGAGCGATGGCCGCGCCCGGTGATCCCCAAGCCCTGTCCGCCGTAAGCCTGTTGCACCGCATCTGCCGTGTCTACGCAGGCGTGGGCCTGGCCGTCATCGTCTTCGGATTCGCCACGGCGGCCAGCATGGGCGTCCTGACCGATGCCTGGCTCATCACCTCGATCGCCCTGACCGTGGCGGCGGCAGCAGTGCTGATCGTGCTCGTACTGCCCGGTCAGGAGACCATCCTGGCGGACCTGGAAGCGGCTGCGGAGACGGCTCCGGCCACGGTGACAGCCCCGGTGACAGCCCCGGCTACGGACCTGGTGACCGAACCCACGCAGAAGCCGAAGGTCACCGCCCAACTGGCCATGTACACCGGCATCTTCAACCTCCTGTGGGCCACCGTCACCGTCCTGATGATCATCCGCCCCGGCTCCACCACAGGCGCGTAACCCACCGGGAACGTCGTCGGCCTGCCCCTCCCAGGACCTCACCTCACGGCGAGGCGGGCAGGCCGACGACGGCACTCACGGCAATCGCCGCTCGTGGTTCAGTTCCGTCACCCGCGCCCGCAGTACGTCTCCGGGCCGGGCCGGGGAGACGGACTCCGAGGGACAGTCCCACTCCACCCCGCCACCAGGTGGCCGCAGTTGAACGCAGACGCCGTCCTGGCTCATGACCCGCCCCACGCGGCCGGTCCGGGAGTCGACGGCGTACGAACCGGGCTCGAACACCACCCCACTCCCGCCGGAGCTCGCGCCCTCGCGCCCGTCCACACTCCCGTTCGCGCTGCCGTTTGTGGTCATCGCCGCGCCCCTTCCAGTACGGCACTGAGCCGCAGCGCGGTCTCGACGGTGCAGCGTCCGAGTTCGACCAGCGGGTTCGGCTCGTTACCCGCACACGAGACAGGGTCGATCCGCAGCGACGGCAAGGTCACCCCCACCGCTGCCAGCCCGTCCCGCAACTCCGCCACCGCGTCCTCAGCCGCCCGCACCTTCCCGGCTGCCACGCGCTGCCGCTCCTTCATTTCGTTCCTCACCATCGATGCCGCTCTCTACTCTGAGTATTGGCTTTCACCACACAGAGTGGTCAACCGTCGCTAGCCTGAACAGTGACGGCTGCCCAACATCGCCATGTGTCCCATCGGGAGCTCTCTATGCCTGGACCGAAGCCACTCGACCCGTCGTCCTCCCCCCGCGCCATGCTCGGTGCCGAGCTCAGACACCAGCGCAACGAAGCGGACATGTCCCAAGAGGAGCTGGGCGCACCGCTGTTCGTGAGCGGATCGTTCATCGGCCAACTGGAAGGAGGCGTACGCCGTATCCAGCCGGAGTACGCGATCTACTTCGACCAGGTCTTCAAGACGGACGGCTACTTCCTGCGGAACTGCACCGCGCTGAAGAAGTCGAAGTACCCGGATCACTTCGCCGAGGCGGCGGAGGCCGAGGCGGTGGCGACGGTGATCAAGCAGTACGCGCCGCTGCTGATTCCGGGCTTGTTGCAGACGGAGGCGTACGCGCGGGCGGTTTTCCGCGCGGGATTGCCGACGGCGACGGAGGAGGTCATAGAGGAACTGCTGGCGGCACGGCTGGATCGAGCCAAGCTGCTGAAGGATCCAACAGAGCCCATGGTTTGGACGGTGCTGGACGAGGCGGTACTGCGTCGACGGGTGGGCGGACCTGAGGTGATGGCGGAGGCGCTGCGACATGTGGCGGGGCTGATCCGACGGCACAGGATCATCGTGCAGGTACTGCCGTTTGAGGCAGGCGCGCACGCTGCGATGGCTGGCGCCCTGAAGCTAATGACCTTCGAGGACGCGCCCCCACTGGCTTATCTCGAAGGGCTGGGATCGGGCCAGTTGCTGGACGATCCGGCATCCGTCGCCCAGCACGAACTGGCCTACGATTTGCTGGGGGCCACTGCACTGTCACCTGACGCATCCTTGGCCCTGATTGAATCAGTGGCGGAGGATTACACCCATGAAGAGCAGCAGCCATGAGTACGACCTGAGCGCCGCGTCCTGGCACAAGTCCAGCTACAGCGACGCCAGCGGCGGCGACTGCCTCGAAGTAGCCCGGAACTTCCCCGGCGCCGCCGCCTGGCGCAAGTCAACGTACAGCGGCGCCAGCGGCGGCAACTGCCTCGAAGTAGCCCAGGACTTCCCCGGCGCCGCCACGTGGCGCAAGTCAACGTTCAGCGGCGGAGACGGTGGCGACTGCCTGGAAGTAGCCCAGGACTTCTCCGGTGCAGCGGCCTGGCGCAAGTCGACCCACAGCGACGGCAGCGGCGGTGACTGCCTCGAAGTGGCCGACGGCCTCACCGGCATCGTCCCCGTCCGCGACTCCAAGACCCCCCACGCCCCGGCCCTCGCCTTCCAGGCCGCGACCTGGTCCGCTTTCGTCACCGACATCAAGGCCACCGGCCAGCGCCGGCTGGTGTGACCGGCGCGGTCGCCGGGGTCAGACGGACCGTTGCGCGAGGGCTTCCAGCAAGGTGACCGCCTCGGCCGCGCGCTCGTACGGGATGAAGAGGTGATCGTGGTGGAAGCCCGCCACGACGTTGCAACTCAGCCCTGCGGCGGCGAGTTCCTGGGCGACAGCGGCAGTGAGCCCGACCGCGTCCAGGGCGGAATGGACGCGCAGCGTGATCCAGCCCGCCACGTACTCGTACGCGAGTCCCGCAGCGTCGGCATCCTCAAGCCGTACGACCAGAGTCAGGCCCTCCTGCTCGGCGACCGTGACCACGGGCGTGAGACCGGGCGGGATGCCCGCCTCCGCGACGGTGAACACATACCGCCCCGGCCTCAACTCGGGGCTCATGCCGCTCAGTAGTTTCCGCAGGTCATCCTCACCGCTCATACCGACCGATCCTATGTGCCGCAGGACGCCCGGATGCCCGGACGCCCGGGGCCCGGACGGATGGACGACCGGGCTCGTGCGACGCCTGCGTCGGGCTCGGCCCTCCGAGAGTCCGGCGCAGGCGTCGCAACCCAGCACGCTGGACGGTCGCCGAGCTGCCGGTCGACCCGCCGTCCGTCGGACTACCGCCGTGTCGACCCGCTGCCCGTCACGTCCAGCGTGATGTCGGCCTTGTCGTTCGTCTTGTCGGTGTCGTACGGCCGCGCCTCGGGGCTGAGTTCGACCGAACCCTTTGCGCCCGTCACCTGCTTGTCGATCTTCAGCTTGAACGTGTAGGTGTGGTCCTCGTCCTCATCGACCCACCGCTGGCTGGTACCGCATGAGTAAGCCTTGCCCTCGGCGTCGCAGTACCCGTCGGGGTCGACGACCGACGTTCCGGCAGGAGGCGTGACGAGGACATTGAAGGGCGTGCTGTCCAGCGGGCTCAGCACCCAGGCGGGACCGGCGTTCTTGTACGTCACCCGCATGGTCACCGTGTCGCCGACACGGCCGCTCAAGTCGGCTCCCGTCACCTGTATGTCGGCCGTGTTGTCGGATGTGACCGGCACATCGACGGCATCCTCAACGGCTTCGCCCCCGTCGGACCGTTCGGCCAGCTTCACGGCGGGCGCGGTTCCGCGTATCGGGGTGGTAGCGGCGTCGTCCAGGTCCGGAGCCGAGTCCCAGACGGTCAGCCGCAGATTGTCATTGAGAGCGCGGTCGAGTGCTTTGAGCGCGAGAGGCTTCTCGGGCGCGTAGGCGACGCCGGGCTCCACCTTCTGGTCGAACTCGCAGACCGCGTTCCACTTGGCCGTCATCTCGTCGTACACGGGGACCTGGTGTGAGGTGCAGTTGGAAGGAAGATCCGCGTAGTCGAATCCGCGGGTGACGGAGTAGACGACCCAGGCCTTCTCCGCGGCCTGGGTGCCCTTGTTCGTCACACTGACCGGCACATCGAGGCTGCTGCCCGGCTTGACGTTGTCGATCGGGGCGATGTTCCCCAGGACCAGCTCGGGTGCCGCCTCTTCGGCGACGGCCGCGGGCGCCGCGCCCAGCGCGATCAACGCGGCAGCGCTCAGCGCCCCGAGGGCGGTACGGGAAGCGGGACGGCTTGCAGAGAAAACACGCATGGAAGAGAAACCCTTTGTGAGACGTCAGGGAAACAGGCGGAAGCGCGCGGAAGAAGACACGCTTACGAATACAAGACGGCCATCCGCGCCGGAGAGTTGCACGAAACGGCGGCCCCCTGTCGGTTCCGACGATCTTCGAGCCGCAAGGCCAACTCCCTGACCTGTGGGAAGAGGTCCCGCCGGACCCGCCCCGATGGCCTGGCGCGCCACAACCATGCGCCAACGGCCCACCCACCGTGCCCCCACTCTGCCCTCGGGTACCTGGCCCGGCCGCCCGCGCTCTGCCCCGGGTACCTGGCCCGGCCGCCCGCGCCTCGGCCGGCTAGGGCTGGAAGGCGCGGCGGACGGTGTCGGCCAGGGCCTGCTTGCGGCGTTCGTGGGCCGCGGCGAGGACCTCGGACGCGGGGGCGTCGGGCACGGGGACTCCGGGCACGGTGACCTCGGAGAGGGCGGGCTCCGTCCAGGCCAGTGCCATGGAGATCAGCAGCACGAGGATGTCTTCCGGATCGAGCGACGCCCGGACATGGCCGTCGCGCTGTGCCTGCGCGATGGCTTGCAGCTTGGCCTCCTTCGCTCGCGTTGAGGTCTCCGTGGGCTTCACTCCCTCCAGCCGGGCCCAGGCGGTCAGCCTGATCAGCTGCGGATGCGCGAGCGCGGCCGAGTACAGCCCGGCGGCGTACTGGGCGAGGTCGTCGGCGGTGAACGGCACCTGATCGACCACGGCATCGGCGTGCATACGGAAGACGGCGTCGAAGAGGCCCAGCTTGTCGCCGAAGTAGGCATACAACCGGGCCTTGTTGATGTCCGCGGCGGCGGCGATGCGGTCGACCCGGGCACCCGTGATGCCGTGGGCCGCGAAGTCCGCCGTCGCGGCTTCGAGCAGGCGGCGGCGGGTGTCTTCGCTCTTCGCATACGGCATGGCGTCATCATACGAACCGGTTGGTTTTCCATTCGGGGGCCGCCATGTATCGTAAAACAAACTAGTTAGTTTTTCGTTTCGAGGAGGGGTGGACGGCATGCCTGTACGTGCGTACGCAGTGGAGCGGGCCGGAGGGCCCGTACGGATACACGAGATCGAACCGGCGCCGCTGGGCCCGCTGGAGGTGGACATCGCCGTGACTCACTGCGGCGTCTGTCTCACCGACGTGGGGATGATCGACGACACGTACGGGATCTCACGGTTCCCGGTGGTCGCGGGGCATGAGGCGGTCGGCGTGGTCCAGGCCCTGGGGGACACCGTCGACGGCTCCCGTCTGGCCGTCGGGCAGCGCGTGGGAATCGGTGCGCGCGCGGGATCGTGCTTCGCCTGCGAGTGGTGTCTGACGGGCCGTCAACACCTGTGCCCGGATGGCGAGGAGACCGTACTCCGGGGCCAACGCGGGGGATTCGCCACACAGTTGCGTGCCAGTGACTGGCGGTATGTGCATCCGCTGCCCGACCTCATCTCCTCGGAGCAGGCAGGGCCGTTGCTGTGTGCCGGAGCGACGGTCTTCTCGGCGATCGTACGAAACAACGTACGGCCCACGGACCGCGTCGCCGTCGTGGGCGTGGGCGGGCTGGGCCACCTCGCGATCCAGTTCCTCGCCGCATGGGGCTGCCATGTCACCGCCGTATCCACCACAGCGGAGAAGGCGGACGACGCCCGCCGGTTCGGCGCCCACGCCTTCGTCACCTCCGGCGGCGGGCTCAACGGGCTCGACGGGCTCGATGGGCTCACCGGCTCGTTCGACTTCGTACTGTCGACCGTCTCGGGTGACCTGCCGTGGGACGCCTACCTGAAGACACTGCGCCCTCAGGGGACGCTCTGCGTGGTCGGTGTCCCCGAGAGCGGCCTCACCGTGCACCCGCTCAGCTTGCTGTTGGGCGAGAAGAGGCTCGTCGGGGGCCTCTCCGGTTCGGTCGCCGAGACGCGGCAGATGCTCGGCTTCGCCGCACGCCATGACATCCGCCCGGCCGTCGAGACGTTCCCGGCCTCACGTTTCGACGAGGCACTCGACCGCGTACGCCAGGGGCGCGCGCACTACCGCGCGGTCATGGAGATGTGAGGACGCGTCGTCCGCCACGTCGCGTCGTCCGCCACGCCACTCACCCGCCCAGACCGCGGTGCGCCCCGCTCAGATCTCCGTACGCTCCACCGGAATCCACAGCTCCGCCTCCGCCTCCGCCCCGTCGGGCGACAGCCGGGTGCGCAGGATCTCGGGCCCCGGCCGGCTCCGGTACGGGTTGGACGGGAACCACTGCGTGAACACGTCCCGCCACAGGTACTGGAGCGCCTGCGGGAACTGCCCGGAGTTCTCGAAGACGGCCCATGTCCCCGCCGGGACGGTGAGCGCGTCCAGGTCATCGGGAACCGCCGCTCCGGTCACCACGGCGTGGTAGTAGTCGAGTTCGGTCCCCTCGGCCCGGCTCGGGTCGAGGTTGTCGCTCACCGCGACGATCCCCTCCGGTTCCTGATCGGACAGCTCGGTGATACGCCGTATCGTCGCCTTGTCGATGCTCCGGATGAAGTCGGCGATCGCCGGATTCATCCCCTCATGGACGAGAGGGACACGGACCTTCTTGCCGACCACCTGAAACCGGTCCTTCTCCACAACCCGGTATCGCATACTGCTGCTCCCTTCGATGATGAGGCGGAAGGACATCCGTGGCTGGGAGTGCAGAGCCGCACCGGTCCGTCTGGCCTCGCCGGGACCGACGCCGTGCATGGCGCGGAACGCCCGCGCGAACGCCTCCCCCGAGGTGTAGCCGTAGCGCACCGCGATCTCCAGCAGCGTCCGCTCCCCCGCGAGCACCTCGGCACCCGCCACGGTCAGCCGCCTGCGCCGGATGTACTCCGACAGCGAGATCCCCGCCAGCGCGGAGAACATCCGCCGGAAGTGGTACTCCGACGTCACCGCGATCCGTGCCAGCTCGGACACCTCGATGCGCCGGCCGAGATGCGAATCGACGTACTCCAGGGCCTGGTTGAGCCGCTCCAACACTCCTGCCTCCTTCCCTTCTTGACCCCCACGTTAGGAAGGGAGCAGTGTGCCGCACCCGACATCCTGTGCCCGTTGCGGTCGGGTCGGATCGGACGGGACGGGTCGGCTCGGATCGGACGGGACGGGTCGGCTCGGGACGGGTCGGGTCGGGGGTCTCTCGTACGGGAATTCCCGTGAGGCGGGAATTCCGGTACGGGAGCGAGCGTGCGCGCCCCCTGGCCTCAGGCCGTCGGCCTGGAACCGCCTCGGTCCTGGCGCCCCTGGCGCAAAGCGCGGACGCACCAGCCGATCACCACGGCATTCACCAGCGCTCCGAGAGCAATGGCGAAGATGATCATTGCCATGCCTTCCGGCAGGACCAGCAGGACCAGGCTCACCGGTGCTGTGGCGAGCAGCGGGATCACCCCGGCGAAGGACGCGTCCGGGCCGGCGCTCACTGTGAGCGCCCAGATGAGCAGGCCCGCGCAGACGGCGAGGTAGACGAGTGCGACGACGTTGGTGAGCGACGAACGCACGATGCGCAGAGGGGAGTTGCTGGTCTTGGTCATGGGGTTGTGCTCCTTGGATGGGGTGGGCGTGCCGGTGGACCCGCCGGGAGCGGCGGGCACAGGAAGTCAGGGGGTCACGAAGTCAGGGCGCCAGTCGGAGCTACGCGGAAGGCGGGTTCGGGCGGGTGATGCCGAGGTCGTAGGCGAGGATCGTCGCCTGAACCCGGTCGCGCAGCCCGAGCTTGCGCAGCAAGGCGTTGACATGGGATTTGACGGTGCCGACGGTGATGCCGAGTTCCCCGGCGATCTCCGTGTTGTTCAGCCCTGAGGCGATCAGCGCGAGGACGAAGTGCTCGCGTGCGGTCAGCCGGTCCAGGACTCCCGCGTCGGCACCGGCCCGGTGCCCGGTGTGCGGTCCGGCGGCGTAGTGGCCGATGAGGCGACGGGTCGCGGAGGGGGCGAGCACGCTCTCGCCGGCCGCCACGACGCGGATGCTGTGCAGGAGTTCGGCGGCCTGGACGTCCTTGAGCAGGAAGCCGGAGGCACCGGCGCGCAGCGCGTCGAAGACGTAGGCGTCGAGGTCGAAGGTCGTCAGCACCAGCACGCGAGGCCCTCCCTCACGGCCGGTGAGAATGCGGGTGGCGGCTATTCCGTCGAGCTCGGGCATCCGTACGTCCATGACGATCACGTCGGGTGCGAGTTCTCCGGCCATGCGTACGGCGGTGGCGCCGTCGCCCGCCTCGCCCACCACCGTCAGGTCCGGTTCGGCGTCGATGACGGCCGCGAAGCCCGCTCGGACGACACTCTGGTCGTCGACAACCATCACCGTGACGGGCATCGGGGTCCCTCCTCGTCTCCCCGTTCCGGGGCGGCCGCCCCGTGATCTGAGGTGTCATTGTCTGAGGCGTCATTGTTCCGGTTCGGATTCTTCACCACGGGCCCTGCGGATCCCACGGGCCCTGCGGATCCCACGGGCCCTGCGGATCCCACCGGACCCACAGGCCCCAGCGGCAGGCGCAGGAGCGCGGTGCCCGGCCGCGGGGTGGACAGGCTGCCGCCGAGTGCGACCGCGTGCGCTGCCAGCCGCTCCCGTACTTCCGGCCGGGTGGCGCGAGGGGCGCCGGTGGCGGTGAGGCTCAGGACGCCGTCTTCCGCGTCGAGCACGAGCGAGGCGGGGCCCTCGTCACCGGCCGTCAGGAGGGTCTCGGCAGCGCGGTAGGCGGCGAGGTCCACCGCGGCCGGCAGCCGTTGCGGAACCCTGGCGGTGCGCCGTACCTCGACCTCGCGGCCACCGGCCCGGCACTGCTGGGCGAGCAGGTCGAGGGCTTCGAGCGTGGGCTGCGGCCGCAGCTCGGCGGACGGCTCGCCGTCACGTACCGCGTCGAGCAGGGCGCGCATGGCGGCCAGCGCGCCACGGGCCCGGTCCGCCGTCTCCGCGAGGCGGCCCGCCTCGGCGGCTTCGACCACGTCGGCGGTGCGCGCGAGGACGGTCGTCTCCAGCCCGGTGGTGATACGGCGGCGTTCGGCCCAGGCGTCCCGGACCGCCTCCTCGGTCCACGCGGCGAGGCGGTCGTCGTCCGCGTCCCGGGCGGCCCGCTCGCGGTGGCCGTACCGATCGCCCGACCACCAGGCGGCACCGGCCGCCAGACCCGCTCCGGCGCTCGCGATGCCGACGACCGCCACCGCGCCCTCGGCCACGCCACGATCGGAGGTGAGGACCGCGACGGTCGTGGCTGTCGCGTGTAGGACGGCGGCGGCCACGGGAACGCCCAGGCGCACCCACGCCGTGGGGACTGCGTCGATGTCGGCACCGACACCGGCACGGATACCGGCATCGGCATCGGACGAAGCGCGGGACGCCAGCATGACGAGCGCCGCGCAGGTGGCGACCATGCTCATCAGGGGCGGCAGGCCGACAGGTCCCGCGTATCCGCTCACGGCCATCGCGGCCGGCCAGAGTGCGACCAGCACGGCCAGGACGGCCAGCACGGTGCGCGGCGCCCGCCGCAGCCACAGCAGCGCGACCGCCTGCGCCGTGGCCAGCAGTGCGAACAGCACGCCGGGCGAGATCCCCGTACCGCTGGACGCCTCGTCCGCCCGTATGACCAGGATCGGCAGCAGCGGCTGCAGGAACAGTCCGGCGGCGGCGACGAACTGCGCGATCCGGTACGTCCTCGGCACCGCCGGGCGCGGCGGCCCCGCGACCCGTCCGGGCAGTACGGCGCGTACTTCCCATCCCCCGTCGGGCGTCGGCCCGCTGCTGAGCGTGCCGCCCGCTTCGCGCGCCCGCCCGCGCAGGAAGGTCTGGCCGCGCCCGCCGCCCAGTCCGGCGCCGGGCGCCGGGCCGTCGGCGGGCGGGTTCACGGGCCCGTTCCGCACGATGACCTCCGTGCCGGAGTCGTCGTGGGTGCAGCGCACGGTGGTGGGGGCACCGGAGGCATGGCGTACGGCGTTGGTGAGGGCTTCGCGGACGATCCCGTACACCGTCTCGTCGGCGGAGCCGCCCGGCAGTCCGTGGATCTCGCTGGTCACGGGCTGCCCGAGGCTGCGGAAGCCGTTGACCAGCGCGTTCAGGCGTTCCCGTGGGGCCGGGCCGTCTTCCGCCGTGGGCTGTGGGGTCCGTACGGCGCTCAGTGCCTGGCTCACTTCGCGGCCGGTGTCGGCGGCGAACACCAGCGCTTCCTCGGCCAGTTCGGGGCGTCGTTCGCGCAGCCCCAGGGCCGCTTCGCAGCTGACCACGACGGCCGTCAGGTGATGGGCGCTGACGTCGTGCAACTCCCGTTCCATGCGCCGGCGTTCGGCTGCGGGAAGCTTGTCGCGCTCCGCCTCGGCCCGGCGCAGGCGCCGTTCGGCGATGTCCCGCGCGGTCCGGACGCGGCGCAGGTGCCGTCCCGCGCCGAAAGCGGCGGCGTAGAGGAGGGCGGTGAGGAGGAGATCGAGGCCGTCGCGCTGGCCGAGCCCGTGCAGTGTGATGCCGTGCAGTGCCTGCCAGGCTTCGAGCGTCACCACGCACAGCAGCGCGGTCGTGACGTCCTGCCGGGCGGCCACGGAGAGGAGGGCGAGGGCCACACCGCCGGTGCCCAGAACGGCCACGGCGCCGACGGGCAGCGGCCCCGCGCCCAGTGCGCAGGCCACGACCACCACAAGAAGGGCGAGAACAGGACGGGTCCGCCGGGCGGCCAGCGCGACCGTCACCAACCCACCCATCAGGGCGGCCGCGAGGAGCTGAGCGGCGGACGGCTCGACACCGCGTAGCAGTGCCGCGCCGGGCCACACCGCGGCCTGGGCGGCGAGCAGCAGGACCGGGAAGAGCCGGTCATCGGTTCGTTCCATGATGTGACGAGGCTACGGTCGCCGGTACCGGGCGGACCTCCGGCGAGAGGGTGATTGCCGCCTCTAACCGTAGGTGGAGACGGTACGGCGGCGGCCACCCCTGGAGGGACCGGAGAGCCGGACGCGCCCCGGCGCGGGCGCCATGGGACACGCGGGCTCCGGCCTCACGGCTGCGCCTACTTCGACTACTTCGACTACTTCGGCACAGTGAGGATTTCGGCTACTTCGACACAGTGAGGATTTCGGCTCCGTCGTCGGTGATGGCGATCGTGTGCTCACTGTGTGCGGTCAGGCAGCCCGTCGCGCTTCGGAGCGTCCACCCGTCGGCGTCGGTGACGAGTTGAGCGGTGTCCGCCATGACCCACGGTTCCAGTGCCAGCAGCAGCCCGGGGCGGAGTTTGTATCCACGGCCGGGCCGTCCGGTGTTCGCGACGTGCGGGTCCTGGTGCATCGTCGATCCGATGCCATGGCCTCCGAACTCGGTGTTGATCGGATATCCCGCCGCGCTGAGGACCGTGCCAATGGCGTGGGAGATGTCGCCGATGCGGGCCCCGGGCCCGGCAGCGGCGATGCCCGCCGCCAGCGCGCGTTCGGTCGCACTGATCATCGCGACGCTCTCCGGGGACTTCGTCTCGCCCACGATGAAGCTGATGGCAGCGTCTGCGGCGACCCCGCGTTGGGAGACGGCGAGGTCGAGTGTCAGCAGATCGCCGTCGGCAAGCGTGTAGTCGTACGGCCGTCCGTGGAGCACGGCGTCGTTGACGGCCGTGCAGATGTAGTGGCCGAACGGGCCGCGTCCGAAGGACGGCTCGTAGTCGACGTAACAGGACAGCGCCCCCGCTTCGACGATCATGGCCTTGGCCCACCGGTCGATGTCCAGAAGGTTGGTGCCGATCGTGCTGCGGCTCTTCAGCGTCTGCAGGATGTGAGCGACCAGGGCGCCTGTGTCTTTCGCTCGGGCCAGCAGGGTGGGGTTCAGGATCTCGATCATGCGGCGTCCTTCTCACGCAACCAATAACTATACCGGCCATACTATACCGGTACGAGAATCGGATTCACGGTCAGGTTGCCGCCCCCTCCCGGGCCACCGGCTCGTCGCCAGTGCCCTGTACCGGCCTCGGCGGGCGTGGCCTGCCACTCGTTAGGGGGATCTCTGAAGGTCTCGCGTTCCCCATTTACGGTGCGTGGAAAGGCTCTTCGCGTCGTGAGCCCAAGTCATGAGCCCAAGTCATGAGCCCAAGTCATGAGCCCACGTCGTGAGCCCAAGTCGTGAGGCGAAGTCGTGAGCCTCTCTGGCGTGCTTCTACGCACCTGACTCCATGAACGCCCGTAGCCAAAACGGCCGTTGCACATCCCGTGGGACACCCAGCCAGGAGACTCAGCCCGGACACCCAGTGACATCCAGTCGGACATCCCGGAAAGGCATTGAGCATGCCGCCACCGCCGCGCATCGCGCCGGGCCCCGCGCCCGAGCCGAAGGTGTGGGACTTCCCGCACCCTCCGCCGGGCACCATGGGGCCTCCCGAGGAATACGCGCGACTGCGCGAGAGCTGCCCCGTGGCCAGGGTCGGGATGCCGATGGGCGCCGCCGCCTGGTACGTCACCCGGTACGACGACGTCCGGGACCTGATCGCGGACTCCCGGCTCATCAGACCGACCATCAACGACTGGCCACCCCGCCCCGACGAACCCACCGACCCCGGGCCCGTCCTCACCACGATGACGGAACTGAACGGCCCTCGGCACACAGCGCTGCGCAAGGCAGTGGCCCCGGCGTTCAGCGCCAAAGCCGTCCGTGACCGACTGCCGCGCATCCGAGAACTCGCCGATCACCTACTGGATCACCTACTGCGGGAACAGGAGGGGGACGACGGGGGCGGCCACGCCGACCTGGTCGCCGGATTCACCCGACCGTTTCCCCTGCTCGTGATGTGCGACCTGGTGGGCGTCCCCTACGAGGAACGGGACCACTTCCTTCCCGTACTGGACGACGCCCTCGCCGGGATGGTCACCTCGCGGGAGGGGCGCAGGGTCACCGAACTGCTGCGTGACTACGTCGCCACGCTGATCGCACAGAAGCGGTGCACGCCTGGCGACGACATCCTGACCCGGATGGTCCGCCTGCGCGAAGACGGCGAGCTGACCTACGAAGACGTGATGGTCTTCGGGCTCTCCATGCTCACTGTCGGCTTCGGCATCAGCGACATCTTCCTGGCCAACTCGGTACACACCCTGTTGAGTCGGCCGGAGCGGTACGCCCGCCTGCGCGACGATCGGCGGATCATGCCCGGCGCCGTCGAGGAACTCCTGCGGTACATGCCCGTGATGAACGGCGTTGTCATCCTCCTGGCCACCGAGGACATCGAGTTGCGCGGCCGGACGATCCGCGCGGGCGACGCCGTACTGCCCGTGATCGCCTCCGCCAACCGCGACGAAACCGCGTTCCCCGCCGCCGACCAACTCGACCTGCACCGAACAGCCAACAACCACCTCGCCTTCGGCCGAGGAACCCACAACTGCCCCGGCTCACACCTCGCACGCGCCGAACTCACCGTAGGCCTCGAAGCACTACTCGACCGCCTCCCCCACCTCCACCTCACCGAAGGACAACAACCCACCTGGGACGACGAATCCCTGACCAAGTCACCACTGACCCTCCCGGTCAGCTGGTGAACCCGGACCCGGCCACCGGAGCCAGTGGCGAACGACCGGGACGGGACCCCGCCGTGAGCAGTGCCCGACAACTGCCCGGAGAGGCGCCGGCACCCGTCATCGACTCGCCGGCACCCGTCACCGAGCCGCCGGCACCCGTCACCGAGCCGCCGGCACCCGTCATCGACATGCCCGTCCCGCCCCCGGGAAGCATGGGTCCTCCCGAGGAATACGCGCGGCTGCGCGAGAGCTGCCCCGTGGCCAGGGTCCGGCTCCCGATGGGCGCCACCGCCTGGTACGTCACCCGGTACGACGACGTCCGGGACCTGATCGCGGACTCCCGGCTCATCAGACCGACCATCAACGACTGGCCGCCCCGCCCCGACGAACCCACCGACCGGGGGCCCGCCCTCACCACGATGATGGAACTGAACGGCCCCCAGCACACGGCACTGCGAAAAGCCCTGGCCGAGCCGTTCAGCGTCCGGACCATCCAGCGCCGGCTGCCGCGCATCCGGCGGTCGGCCGACCGCCTGCTGGACGCGTTCGCCGACGGCGACCGGCCGGGCGATCTGGTCGGCGGATACCTCGAACCCTTCCCGCTCCTGGTGATGTGCGATCTGGTGGGCATCCCGTACGAGGACCGCGACTACTTCCTGCCCATGGCGGACGCCGCCCTCGGCGCACTGGTCACGCTGGAGGAGGGGCGCGATGTCACCCGCCCGCTACGCGAGTACATCCGCGCGCTGGTGGACCGCAAACTGCGCGAGCCCGACGCCGACCTGCTGACCACGTTGGTCCGCGAGTGCGGACACGGCACCCTGCACGAAGAGAGCGTGCTGAGCTTCGGACTCTCCATGCTCGTCGCCGGGTACCGGACCAGCACCATGTTCCTGGGCAACGCCGTGGTGGCCCTGCTGACCGAGCCAGGACGGTACGCCCGGCTGCGCGACGACCGCGGCCTCATGCCCGGCGCCGTCGAGGAACTCCTGCGGTACATACCGGTGATGAACGGCGTCGTACTCCTCCAGGCGGTCGAGGACATCGAGTTGCGTGGCCGGACGATCCGCGCGGGTGACGCCGTACTGCCCGTGATCGCCTCCGCCAACCGCGACGAAACCGCGTTCCCCGCCGCCGACCAACTCGACCTGCACCGAACAGCCAACAACCACCTCGCCTTCGGCCGAGGAACCCACAACTGCCCCGGCTCACACCTCGCACGCGCCGAACTCACCGTAGGCCTCGAAGCACTACTCGACCGCCTCCCCCACCTCCACCTCACCGAAGAACGACACCCCACCTGGGACGACGAATCCCCGAGCAAATCACCACTGACCCTCCCGGTCGGCTGGTGACGGTTCGGGAAGCTGGCGACTACTCGCCTTCTCCTTGAGGATTGTGCGGCCGGGGCCACAGGATGTTCGGAGGGAACGGGCGAGGTGGCGCCCTTCCGCCGGTAGGACGATGGTGGAAGGGGGAGGGGCCGTATCCGTGCGGGGACACGGAGACACGGGGACACGGGGACACAAGACCCGGGACACAGGGACGGGACCCGGGCCCCGGAGTCACAAAGGCACACAGTCGCGGGGACACGGAGTCGCGGAGGCCGGAGGCGCGGTGGTGGCACTGGAGTGGACGAATCACGACGTGGACGGGCTGCTGGTCCGCGAGGTGCGCGACCCCGCGGTGATAGAGGAGCAGGGTCGAATAGTCCTGGTGCCCGGCTCGCTGCACGGCTGGTGGGCCTTCGAGCGGTGGATGCCGATGTTCGCGGAATCGGGCTGGACCGCGCTCGCCATGTCCCTGCCCAACCACACCGGCTCCCGCGCCCTCGCCGACGCGGAGTATCTCGCCCGTACGCCCGAGGACTACGCGACCGACGTACTGACCGTCCTGGACCACGCGGCCCCGCCGGCCGTCCTGCTCGGCCACAGCATGGGAGGCCTGGTCGCCCAGCTCGTGGCGGAGCGGCACCCGCTCGCCGCGCTGGTGCTGGTCTCCTCCGTCGGGCCCGGCCAGCTGGGACCGATGCGCTCGACGTCGTACCCGACGGACCGGCCGGTCACCATCACCCGCGAAGAGGCGCGCGAGCAGTGGTTCCAGCACATATCCGAAGCGGATCTCGACACCGTCATGGCACGTCTGAGCCCCGAATCCCCCACCGTGGTCAACGACTACAGCGCGGGGACGATCTACATCGACACGGGCTCCATCCACTGTCCGGTACTGGTCGTCGGCCCCGAGAAGGACCACACACCGGTTCACGACACCCGTAGTGTCGCGAGCCTGTACGGAGTAAATCCCGTACTCGTACCGGACGTCGGCCACGACCTGATGCTGGAGGACGCGGGTCTCCCCACGGCCTCCACCATCACGCACTGGCTCGACGGCCACGCCAGACGGTGAGGGAAAGGCTCACGGAGTACCTGGGGCCGCTGGAACTGGTTGGGGCACGCTGGATCATCGAGAGCCTCGACCAGTTGCGGACCCAGCTGGAGGGCATCAGCCACAAGATACTCACCCAGACCCTGCGCGGACTCGAACGGGACGGGCTGGCGCACAGGACCGTGTACGCCGAGGTGCCACCACGCGTCGACTACCGCCTCACCGAGGCGGGCGGAACACTGCGCGAGACGGTCAACGGCAGGTGCGCGTGGACCCGCCGGTACCTGGACGAGATCGAGGCGGCCCGACGACGCTTCGACGCGAAGGACGAGGACAAGGGCCAGGACAAGGGCAAGGACACCGGAGCCGGCCAGTAAGAGGTCGCGCGGTAAGTGCTCCGCGACGACGTTCCCCATGCCCAGGAAGCTCTGGCGAACGGGCCTGCGAGTGACGACATGAGACGTCAGGCAGGCGCCTGACCCGGGTGCCTGCTCCCTGGTAGCGTTCACCGCATGTCTGCCGCTTCGTGCGCGGCCGCTTGTGCCGCAGTGACCAGGACATCCCGCTAGCGGCGGGACGTTCGACTCACCCTTCTCCTGAACGTCCAGTCGCTTCGTGATCAGTCCGGAGCGGCACGTTCGTGCTGCTCAGAACTTTTTCTGAGCGACGGAGCACCTGATGTTCCCAGACATCCTTTCTTTCCGCGGGCACAGCCCGTCCCCGGCACGCGCATGGCTGGTGCTGTGCGCGATGTCCATGCTGCAGTTCTTCATCGCGGTCGACGTGACCGTGGTCAACATCGCCCTGCCCTCGATCGGCGCCGACTTCGACGTCGACGGGCACACTCTGACCTGGGTCGTGGTCGGGTACACGGTCACTGGTGGCGGGCTGCTGATGCTCGGTGGCCGGCTGAGCGACCTGCTCGGGCGGCGGCGCGTGCTGCTGCTCGGCACCGGCCTGTTCGGCACCGCGTCCCTGCTGGCGGGGCTGGCCCCCACGTTTGCCCTGCTGGTGGTCGCGCGCCTGCTGCAGGGCGCAGGTGAGGCCATCGCGCTGCCCGCCGCGATGGCCACCATCGTCCTGTCGTTCCCCGAAGGTCCGAGCCGGTCCCGGGCCCTGAGCGTGTGGGCGGCGGTGGCCAGTTGTGGTCTCGTCGTCGGGTTCGTTCTGTCCGGAGTCATCACCGCCCACCTGGGCTGGCGGTGGATCTTTCTGGTCTCGGTCCCATTCATCCTGATCGTGCTGCTGGCGGCCGTTTTCCTGGTTGAGGGCGACCGGCCCGTGGCCAAGGATGCCTCGCCGCTGGACCTTCCCGGCGCGCTGCTGCTGACCGCTTGCCCGCTGCTGTTCGTCTTCGGCGTGGTCGAGGCGGGTGAACCCGGAACGCCCGCATGGGTGATCCCGGGGGCGCTGGCCGGGGCGGTGGCCGCCGGAGTCGGGTTCGTGCGGGTCGAGGCACGCTCGCACAACCCGCTGCTGCCGCTGCGCTTCTTCGCCAACCGCACGCGTGTGGTGGCCAATCTGGCCACGATGCTGCTGAGCGGGGCGTTGTCGACCTCGTTTCTGCTGTTCACCTTCCATCTACAGGACCAGTTGGGCGTCGGCCCGCTCGGCGCGGGTCTGACGATGTTGCCTCTGGCGGTCTCGCTGATCGTGGTCTCCATGCTCGTGCCCCGGCTGCTGGGCCGGTGGGGAGCACGCACATGCGTGCTTGCCGGCATCGGGTTCACCACGGCCGCGATGGCCGCGATCGCGCTCGTCTCGGCCCTGCGGGCAGGCGGCGTAGCGATGATCCCGCCCATGCTCCTGATCGCGGCCGGGATGGGGTTCGGCATCGTGGGGCTCCAGTACCTCGCGGTCAGCGGCGTCACCGAGGACGATGCCGGGACCGCTTCGGGCGTCCAGCGCGCGGCTGACCAACTGGGCGGTGCGACCGGAGTAGCAGTCTGCGTCGGGGTCGGGTTCGCCCCGTCCCTGCACTCCTTCGATCCGTTCCTGGTCGCCGCCCTGCTGGCCGTCATGGGACTCGTGACTGGTGCGGTCGTGGTCTGGCGCATGCCCGCGCCCGTTCCCGCAGCGGCCCCGCAGGCACAGGTCGGGTGACTTTCGCCCCGTAGGGGTGTGCCGCCTTGGCAATCGGATCGGCACACCTAGGGGACTGGCCGGTCAACCCTACGGGACTGGCCGGTCAACGCCCTCTACGGCCGGGCGACGGCTTACCGGTGGGAGCGCCGCCTGCCCGACCTCCCTGGCCTACCCGCGCGACCTCTAAGTCCGGCAGCCGCTCAGAACCGCAGGTCAGAGACACGTAGGCGTCAGGACGAGCTTGCCGAACACGGCTCCCGACTCAAGCTTGTCGTGGGCGCGCGACGCGTCCCCGAGTGACAGTTCCTCGTCCACGACACCGCGCAGAGCGCCTCGGGCAGCGAGCTCGAAAATCGCCTTCAGCCCCGATCGCATCCGCTCGGGGCTGAAGGACCGCATGCTGAGCATGAGCAGCGAGGGGGACTGGTAGAAGCGCCCCCGCAACCCCGAAGCGAAGTCGGGGCCGGGCATCCCGCCGGCCGCGCCGCACAGGACGTACCGGCCGTTGGGCCGCAACCGGCCGATGTGGCGGGCGAGATCGGGGCCGCAGACGGGGTCGATGACAATGTCGTACGTGGCGCCCTCGGCCCGGGCGCGGTCCTCGCCCGGGGCGCGGTCCTCGCCCAAGCTTCGGTTCAGGACGGTGGATGCCCCGAGCCCCAGGAGACGTTCGCCGCGTGCCGCCGAACTCGTCACAGCGGTCACGACGGCGCCGAAATACGCTCCCACCTGCGTGGCCATCAGCCCGACGCCACCGCCCGCCCCACGGACCAGGACACATTCCCCGGCCGCCACCTGTGCTCGCTCCAGCATGAACAGGGCTGTGAGCGCGTTGCCTCCGAGGGCGACCGCCTCCGACGCGCTTACCTGAGCCGGGAGTTCGGCGAGGGCCGCGTCCGTACGTACCGTGACCAGCTCGGCGTAGCCGCCGCCGTCCGGCAGTACCGCGAAGACGCGGCGGCCGAGCCACGCGTCGTCCACACCGTCACCGGTCGCGGTGACAACACCTGCCGCCTCCGTCCCCGGCACGAAGCCCGGTTCGGGAAAGCGGGCGAACTCCCCCCGCCGGGAAGCGATATCGGTGTGCCCGACGCCCGAGGCTCGGACCGTGATCTGGATCTGCCCCGGCCCGGGGACGGGGTCAGGGAGATCTACGAGGCTCAGACTGCCCGAGCCGTCGAACGAGTCCACCACAACGGCCTTCACAGCCAGGGCCGGCCCTTCCCTCCGGAGCCTTCCCCGGCTCACACCGAGGAAGGCCACAGCACGCGGAGACACAACGCTGGCGACTACAGACCGGCCAAGAGAGCCGCGACCTGGGGCGCGATACCGGCCACCGCACCAAGCACGATCCCGACCACACTGTCGAGCAAACCGCCAACGATGGGCAGGCCCATGACTACTCCTTCAGTTTGTCACGCCGTCATTACCGACGGTGAACATACCTGCTGAATCGGCCCTCACGGCCGTCCCGCCGGACCCACTGGCCCATTCGGCCGCCACGACTGCCGGTGCGATCCGCCGGACGTGGAGCCCGGATACGGAGCCCAGGACGTGGAGCCCGGACGTGGAGCCCGGACGTGGAGCCCGGACGTGGAGCCCGGATGTGGAGCCCGGATGTGGAGCATCGCCCCCCCCGGAGCTCAAGCCCCGCGCTCCGAGCCTTCTTTGTAAGGATTGGCAGGAGGGTTTCAACCCACCCACCCTCCCTGCCTCGGGTGTTGACTTTTCGTGACCGGCTTGCCACGCAGGGTTGCGACGCTCTAGCGTGCCCACAGAGCGAGAACAAGAAACCAGAGCAACCGAGCAAGCCCAAGCAAGGCCCGGGCAAGACCCCCAGCAACAAATCAGCCCCCGCCGGTGCACCAAACACCTGCGAGGGCCTGACCAACAAGATCGACGCCTAGTCACGAAAGGCGATCCCATGGCTGACACCCAGCCTAGTGCCGCCCCGCGCCCCGCGCAGCTACCTCCGCCGACGTCTCACCCCATGGCCAGCCCCGGCTACGGCAAGCGTTCGACACCCGGCCAACTGCCCCGCACAGCAACCGATTTCGCGCACCTGCCGCCCCGAGAGGCAGCCGTCGCCGCGTTCATCGACCGGCTTCCGGACGGTACGGACATGTCGGTGAAGGCCCTCGCCAGACTGCTCCCGTACGGCCAGTGCGCCCTGCGTACCGCCCTGCGCCACATCCAGACCGCCGGTCATCTGCGGCGCGGCAGAGAGCACGTGACCGGCTCGGGCAGCGCGCGCTGGGTGACGCGGACGTGGTTCTCCCGTACCGCGCGCGGCAACGACTGGTGGGCGGCGTTCAGTTCGGGCGCCGTACCGGACGAGGCCGCCACGCACGACGTACCGGACGATGCCGACCCGCGACAACGGCCGTCCGCACAGGCCCCGGCCCCCACCCGCTCCCGCGCCTTCATCCTGCTCGCCGCGCTCGGCCGCAGCGTGCCCGCCATGTCGCTGTCCGCCGCCGACTGCGTGGCCCTGGAGCCCCTGGCCGCAGCCTGGTTCGAGCGGGGCGCCACCGAGAAGGACGTCCTGAACGCCCTCACCGCCGGGCTCCCGGTCCCCGTCCACCACGCGGCCTCGCTCGCCCGTTCCCGGCTGACGTCCAAACTCCCGCCCGAGCCGATCCGCGTCCCCCGCCCGGCGCTGCGCGTCCTGGAATGCGCGAAGTGCGGCGCGCCCGGACGCCCCGAAGCGCTCCTCGCGGGCGAGTGCGCCCCCTGCCGTGGCGAACCGGCCCCCGTACTCCGTACCACCAAGCTCCCGCCCACCCAGGTCCACACCCTGGCGGCCGAGGCCCGCGCGGCCGTCCGCCCAACCGGCCGCTCAGCCGTCCGCCCACCCGAAAGGACTCACGCATGACCGTTCGGTCCCCCAGCACTCACCGCGCCCAGATGTCCACCGAGGACTTCGAACAGGTCGCTCGTGCGGCTCCCGAGACGGTGACGTTCGAGTTCATCAACGGGAGAGTCGAGGTCAAACCGGCGACAGACGGTGACCACGGAGAAATCTTCATGTGGCTGCTGCGGCAATGCCTACGGCACCGCCCTGAACTGGCGTTGTATCCGAAGCAGGGCTTGGCGGTGGAGACGTTTTACGGAGACCGCGCCCGCCCGGACGGAGCCCTCGCGCCGGTGGACCATTTCGCGGGTCAGGGCGAGTGGAGTGACCCCACTGGCGTCCTCATGGCCCTCGAAGTGACCTCTTACGACTACGAAACGAACCTCCGCGACCGCGTCGAGAAGCGTGACGGCTACGCGGCGGCCGGTATCCCCGTCTACCTGCTCATCGACCGGGACACGGAAGAACTGGCCGTGTACAGCGATCTACGAGGGGGCGTGTACGAGAGCCGCACCTTGCATCCGTACGGCGCCACGGTCAAGCTCCCGCACCCCGTCTCCATCACCCTGGAAACCGAGAAGCTCAAGGACTACACCCGCTGAGGACTACACCCGCTGACGAAGCCACTGAAACGCCCGAGGGCGGCACCCCCTCAACAGGGGTACCGCCCTCGGTCACTTCAGACCATGGACCAGGTCCGAGCCGTCAGGCTCAGAAGTCCATGTCACCGCCCGGCATACCGCCGCCGGCCGGGGCCGCGCCGGCCTTCTCCGGCTTGTCGGCGATAACAGCCTCGGTGGTGAGGAACAGCGCCGCGATGGAGGCCGCGTTCTGCAGAGCGGAACGGGTCACCTTCGCGGGGTCGATGATGCCCTCGGCGATCATGTCGACGTACTCGCCGGTCGCAGCGTTCAGGCCGTGACCGACCGTCAGGTTGCGGACCTTCTCCACGACGACGCCGCCCTCAAGACCACCGTTGACGGCGATCTGCTTGAGCGGGGCCTCCAGCGCGAGCTTGACGGCCTGCGCACCGGTGGCCTCGTCGCCTTCGAGCTCCAGCTTCTCGAAGACCGAGGACGCCTGGAGCAGAGCCACGCCACCACCGGCGACGATGCCCTCCTCGACGGCGGCCTTGGCGTTGCGCACCGCGTCCTCGATGCGGTGCTTGCGCTCCTTGAGCTCGACCTCGGTCGCGGCGCCGGCCTTGATGACGGCCACGCCGCCGGCCAGCTTCGCGAGGCGCTCCTGGAGCTTCTCGCGGTCGTAGTCCGAGTCGCTGTTCTCGATCTCGGCGCGGATCTGGTTCACGCGACCGGCGACCTGGTCGCTGTCACCGGCACCGTCGACGATGGTGGTCTCGTCCTTGGTGATGACGACCTTGCGGGCGCGGCCCAGCAGGTCCAGGCCGGCGTTCTCGAGCTTGAGGCCGACCTCCTCGGAGATGACCGTGCCACCGGTGAGGATGGCGATGTCGTTGAGCATGGCCTTGCGGCGGTCACCGAAGCCCGGGGCCTTGACGGCGACGGACTTGAAGGTGCCACGGATCTTGTTGACGACCAGGGTCGACAGCGCCTCGCCCTCGACGTCCTCCGCGATGATCAGCAGGGGCTTGCCCGACTGCATGACCTTCTCGAGCAGCGGAAGGAGGTCCTTCACGTTGCCGATCTTGGAGTTGACGATCAGGATGTACGGGTCGTCCAGGGACGCCTCCATACGCTCCATGTCGGTGGCGAAGTACGCCGAGATGTAGCCCTTGTCGAAGCGCATACCCTCGGTGAGCTCCAGCTCCAGACCGAAGGTCTGGGACTCCTCGACGGTGATGACGCCTTCCTTGCCGACCTTGTCCATCGCCTCGGCGATGAGCTCGCCGATCTGGGTGTCGGCGGCGGAGATGGAGGCGGTCGAAGCGATCTGCTCCTTGGTCTCCACGTCCTTGGCCTGCTCCAGCAGGGCACCGGAGACGGCCTCGACGGCCTTCTCGATGCCGCGCTTGAGGGCCATCGGGTTGGCGCCGGCTGCCACGTTGCGCAGGCCCTCACGGACGAGCGCCTGGGCGAGCACGGTCGCAGTGGTCGTACCGTCGCCGGCGACGTCGTCCGTCTTCTTGGCGACTTCCTTGACCAGCTCGGCGCCGATCTTCTCGTACGGGTCCTCGAGCTCGATCTCCTTGGCGATGGAAACACCATCGTTGGTGATCGTGGGGGCGCCCCACTTCTTCTCGAGGACGACGTTGCGACCCTTGGGACCAAGGGTGACCTTGACGGCGTCGGCGAGCTGGTTCATCCCGCGCTCGAGACCGCGCCGTGCCTCCTCGTCGAACGCGATGATCTTGGCCATGTGAAGTGGTCCTCCCGGACAGATGGGGTCTCCCCTGCTCGAACGGAGCTGAGAGCTTGGGGAAGGATTGCTCCGGACCGCGCTGGCGCCCGCGACGGACGGCCTGAGAACCGTGTGGTTCCTTGCCCCACCGGCTCTTCGGGCCTCACCGACCCGGTCCTAAAGTTGTCACTCTCACTTGCAGAGTGCTAACGCCAATAATTAGCACTCGACCCCCGAGAGTGCAAGCGCCTCGAAGAGGCATCGATGGGGGCGGTGGCCGGGAGACGGATGGGCGCAAGCGCCTCGAAGCACCGCCGTCGACCCGGACGCGGCCAGGGAACGGGGACGCACGAAGGGCCCGTACCCCATGTGCTGGGATACGGACCCCTCGGCGTGAGTGCGTCGGTGGCCGATCGCGCCGGGATCAGACGGCGAGCTTGACCATGTCCGCCTGCGGACCCTTCTGGCCCTGCGAGATCTCGAACTCCACTCGCTGACCTTCTTCAAGGGTGCGGTAACCGTCCATCTGAATCGCGCTGTAGTGGACGAAAACATCCGCACCACCGTCTACCGCGATGAAGCCGTAGCCCTTCTCCGCGTTGAACCACTTGACGGTGCCCTGAGCCATGCCTAACTCCCCTAGTACTGGTCCTCGGGAGGACCACACTTCGCGCCGTAACGCGTCGACCGCGGCTGAATGTATCCGCCCAACTGCCCTCTGCAACAGGTCAATCGGACGAGAAATCCGGGCATGGCTGAACACGCATAGTGATCAATTCACTGCGTTCCGGGGCAAGTCGGGCCGGGCAAAGTGCGCGTACGGCACATAGGGCACCAGGACTTCGCCCCGATGTTGTCGCGTTCTCGTATGCGCTCGGGGCGAGAAATGTAGGGGCGTTCCCATACTCTACCGTGCTCAACCATTCAGAATGGCCCCCTCCGCTTCTCGTGCGGAGGGGGCCATTCCGGTCGTGCGATACCGATACCGCGCCAGGAGGCGTCGGGTCAGCCTCCGGCGACCGCCGGGATGATCGAGACGCCGGCCCCGTCCGGGGTGGCGGTCTCCAGGCCCTGCTCGAAGCGGACGTCGTCGTCGTTGACGTACACGTTCACGAAGCGGCGCAGCTTGCCCTGGTCGTCCAGGACGCGGGCGGCGATGCCGGGGTGCTCCTTCTCCAGGGACTGGATGACGTCGGAGAGGGTCGCGCCCTCCGCCGCGACCTCGGCCTGGCCACCGGTGTACGTACGGAGGATGGTGGGGATGCGGACCTTGACGCTCATGGTGGGGCCTTTCTTGAGTACGAGGTGCGAGTGCGGGGGCGCGGCCACGGATGGTGGCGGGCGGCGGCCGGCGGTGGCGCTCAGTGGGCCAGACCGGCGGCGCGGAACGCGTCCAGGCTCGGGCGGATGGTCGCCGAAGGCCCGGTCGTCGGAGCCACGGCGTCCAGCGTCTTGAGCCCGTCGCCGGTGTTGAGGACCACGGTCGTCAGCGTCGGGTCGAGCAGACCGGCGTCGATCAGCTTCTTCGTCACGCCGACGGTCACGCCGCCCGCCGTCTCCGCGAAGATCCCCTCGGTGCGCGCCAGCAGCTTGATCGCGTCCACGATCTGCTCGTCGTTGACGTCCTCGACCGCGCCGCCGGTGCGGCGGGCGATGTCCAGGACGTACGGGCCGTCGGCCGGGTTGCCGATCGCCAGGGACTTGGCGATGGTGGCCGGCTTCTGCGGCCGTACGACATCGTGGCCCGCCTTGAAGGCGGTGGACACCGGCGAGCAGCCCTCGGCCTGCGCGCCGAAGATCTTGTACGGCTTGTCCTCGACCAGGCCCAGCTTGATCAGCTCCTGAAGACCCTTGTCGATCTTCGTGAGCTGCGATCCGGAGGCGATCGGGATGACGAGCTGGTCCGGCAGCTGCCAGCCGAGCTGCTCGCAGATCTCGTACGCGAGGGTCTTGGAGCCCTCGCCGTAGTACGGCCGGAGGTTGACGTTGACGAAACCCCAGCCCTCGCCCAGCGGGTCGCCGATGAGCTCGGAGCAGAACCGGTTCACGTCGTCGTAGTTGCCCTCGATGCCGACCAGTTCACCGCCGTAGACGGCGGCCATGACGACCTTGCCCTGCTCCAGGTCGTGCGGGATGAACACGCAGGAGCGGAAGCCGGCCCGGGCGGCGGCGGCGCCGACGGCGCCGGCCAGGTTGCCGGTGGAGGAGCAGGAGAGCGTGGTGAAGCCGAAGACGCGGGCGGCTTCGACGGCGATGGCGACGACGCGGTCCTTGAAGGAGTGCGTCGGGTTGCCGGAGTCGTCCTTGATGTGCAGGGAACCGGTGACACCCAGCTCACGGGCCAGGTTGTCGGCCTTGACCAGCTTGGTGAAGCCGGGGTTGATGTTCGGCTTCGTGGCCACATCGGCCGGTACGGGAAGGAGCGGGGCGTAGCGCCAGATGTTGTCCGGGCCCTCCGCGATGCGCTTCTTCAGCTCTTCGGGGCTGCCGCTCGGCAGGTCGTACGCGACTTCGAGCGGCCCGAAACAGCTCGCGCAGGCGAAAATGGGACCGAGGCCGAAACGCTCTCCGCATTCGCGGCACGAGAGGGCGGCGGCGGGTCCAAGATCAACGGACGCACCGGTGTCGGCGTTGTCGTTGGGGACAGTCTGCACAGCCATGGAGGCGAGGCCCTTTCTCCTCATCTTCCTCGTGACGTACTTCGCCACAAGACGGAATTGGCACCTTCCCCACCGTGACCTCTGCATGGTCGGCGGGAGGGTTGCCGGGACTTCAACGGGCCGTTCCCTCAGTCCCTCTGGATGAGCGCTATGGCACCGGAACCTGGATCCGATGCGTTTTTCGGCGTGATGACCCCGGCATGCGGTGGTCATACGCGTTGTTCAAGACTGTAACCGAAGGGGCGGATGGTGGAGATAGTCGTCCGCACCGCGAGATGGATCACGTTCATGGCACACGCTCAGGGAGTTTCGACCGTGCTGGAAGAGGTGGAGCACTGGCTGACCAGGCGTTCCTGGTCAGCGGCAGACCGTACGCTCGACCGGCTTCTGGCGGCGAAGGCCGCGCGCGGCACCACGGTGAGCGTGGTGCTGCCTGCGCTGAACGAGGAGGAAACAGTCGGCGAAATCGTCTCCGTCATCCGGCGCGAGCTGATGGAGAAGGTGGCGCTCGTCGATGAACTGGTAGTGATCGATTCCGGTTCCACCGACCGTACGTCCGAGGTCGCCGGGGCGGCGGGCGCGCGGGTGGTGCACCGGGACAGCATCCTGCCCCGGCTGCCCGCGCTTCCGGGCAAGGGCGAGGTGCTGTGGCGGTCGCTGCTGGTGACGAGCGGTGACATCGTGTGCTTCGTGGACGCCGATCTGAAGCGGTTCTCACCGGACTTCGTGTCCGGGATCGTCGGTCCGCTGCTCACGGATCAGGATGTGCACTTCGTGAAGGCGATGTACGACCGGCCGCTGGGCGGGCCGGGGGCCACCGGCTCACCGGGTTCCCTGGGCTCTCCGGGGGCGGCGAGCGGGCAGGGCGGGCGGGTGACCGAGCTGATGGCGCGGCCCCTGCTCAATCTGCACTGGCCGCAGCTGGCCGGCTTCGTACAGCCCCTGGGCGGCGAGTACGCGGCGCGGCGCTCGCTGCTGGAGCGGCTGCCGTTCCCCGTCGGATACGGCGTGGAGCTGGGGCTGCTGGTGGACACGCTGCACACGGTGGGGCTGGACGCGATGGCGCAGGTCGACGTGGGGGTACGGGTCCACCGCCACCAGGACGACCGGGCGCTGGGGCGGATGGCTGCGGCGATCTACCGTACGGCTCAACTCCGCTTGTCCCGTGGGCACTTGATACGTCCGGTGCTGACGCAGTTCGAGCGGGGCGAGGACGGTTTCGTACCGCGTACGCATGCCGTGGACACGGAGGAGCGGCCGCCGGTGCGGGAGATCGCGGAGTACACGGCCGGGCGCGCGGCGTAGGGGCGCACCGCCGGGGCGGCGGGTGTGCGCGGGGGCGGCGCCGTATGGGCGGACTCACGCGCACCGGACCGCGTCCGTACGTTTGAGCGTTTCCTGGACGGGCTAGGTTTCGGCACATGGCCTCAGAGCAAGCCGCCCAGGTTCTCGTCGCGTCCAACCGTGGCCCCGTCTCGTACACCCTGCGTGACGACGGCGAGCTGGCCGCGAAGCGCGGCGGGGGCGGGCTGGTGTCCGGCCTGTCGGCCATCGGGCCCGATACGGACGCGGTGTGGGTGTGCGCGGCGCTCGGGGACGGCGACCGGGAGGCCGTACGGCGCACGGGCGGCCGGCTCGACACCGCCGACACGGGCGGACAGCGCGTGCGCATGCTGGGCATCGCGCCGGACGTGTTCGCCGACGCCTACAACGGGGTCGCCAACTCCACGCTCTGGTTCGTCCACCACCTGCTCTACCAGACCCCGCTGGAGCCGTCCTTCGGCCCGGAGTTCCGCGCGCAGTGGGCGTCGTACGAGACGTACAACCGCGCCTTCGCCGAGGCGCTGGCCGACGAGGCGGGCGAGGGCGCGGCCGTGCTGGTGCAGGACTACCACCTGGCACTGGTGCCCGGAATGCTCCGGGCGCTCCGGCCTGACCTGCGGATCGGGCACTTCTCGCACACGCCGTGGGCGCCCGTCGACTACTTCCGGATGCTGCCCGACGACATCGCGCGCCAGCTGCTGCGCGGCATCCTCGGCGCGGACCGCGCGGCCTTCCTGACCCGGCGCTGGGCGGACGCCTTCACGGCCTGCTGTACGGAGCTGCTGGGCGGGACCGGCAACACCCGCATCGGGGTGCACGGCCTGGGCGCCGACGCCGACTTCCTGCGCGAGCGCGCGCACCGCCCGGACGTGGACGAGCGTCTGGGCGCGCTGCGCGAGCAGATCGGTGGGGGCGCGAGTACGGGCGGGGGCGCGGACCGGGGCGCGGACGCGGGCGCGGGCACGGACCGGAAGATCATCGTCCGGGTGGACCGTACGGAACTGTCCAAGAACATCGTCCGAGGCCTGCACGCCTACCGCCAGCTGCTGACCGACCGTCCCGAATGGCGCGAGCGCGTCGTCCACATCGCCTTCGCCTACCCGTCCCGGCAGGACCTGAAGATCTACCGCGACTACACCGCCGAGGTGCAGCGCGTGGCCGACGGGATCAACGCCGAATTCGGCACCCCGGGCTGGCTCCCGGTCATCCTCCATGTCCAGGACGACTTCGCCCGCTCGCTGGCCGCGTACCGCCTGGCGGACGTGGCCCTGGTCAACCCGATCCGCGACGGCATGAACCTGGTCGCGAAGGAGATCCCCGTCATCTCGGAGCGCGGCTGCGCGCTGGTGCTGTCGCGGGAGGCGGGCGCGTACGAGGAGATGGGCGAGGACGCGCTGGTGGTGAACCCGTACGACATCACGGCGACGGCGGCGGCACTGCACGAGGGCCTGAGCATGCCGGCGGAGGAACGCGCGGAGCGAGCGAAGCGCCTGGCCGCGACGGCTACGGCGCTGCCGCCGCAACAGTGGTTCCTGGACCAGCTGACGGCCCTGCGTGCGTAGCCGCCCGGCGGGGTTCTGCGCGTAGCCTCACGGCGGGGTTCTGGGTGCGGGGGTTTGTGGTGGGTGCGGGTGCCGGGGGCTCCGGAGGCGCATGTCCGGACTGCATGATTTACGGCGCGTGCGGGTCTCGTGATCGGGTGCGGGTTCGTAAGCGCCACAAATCACGCTCTACGTCCGGACACGTCACCTCCTGCGCCCCCGTCCCCCTCCCGCCCGTCTCTCGTCTGCGGGTCGGTGGGGCAACTGCGCCGCAGGCGGCCTAGCTCGCCGCCAACGTCGCCAGGAAGTCCGCCAGCGCCGCCGGGCCGGGGAGTACGAGGTCGGCTCGCTCCGCCAGTTCGGGGACTTCGCTGCCGCTGCATACGAGCAGCCCCGGGTGGCCGTCCGAGCGGAGTTTCTCGACCGCCGCGTAGGCCGGGAGGTCGCCCAGGTCGTCGCCCGCGTACAGGACCGTCTCGGCGCCCACCTCGCGTACGTACTCCGTCAGCGCCACGCCCTTGTCCATGCCGGGCGGGCGCAGCTCGAGGACCATACGGCCCGGTTCGACGATCAGGCCGTGGCGGGCGGCGAGTTCGTTCAGGGGGTCGCGCAGGGCTTCGAAGGCGGCCTGCGGGTCGGCGGAACGGCGGGTGTGGACGGCGACCGCGCGGCCCTTCTCCTCGATCCAGGTGCCGCGCCAGGCACCGATCCGGTCGAGGAATCCGGGGAGTTCGGCGCGGACCGATGCCACGCCCTCGTGGGCGGCGGGAGCTTTGACGGTGCCGCTGACGGCGTCCCAGCGCTCCGCGCCGTAGTGGCCGAGGACGACGAGATGGTCCAGCCCCGGCACTCCGGCGAAGCCGCCGTACCGCACCGCCACCCCGGCCGGACGGCCGGTGATCACCGCGACGGACGCGACGCGTGGCGCCAGCGCGGCCAGGGCGGGGAGGGCGCGCGGATGGGCGCGGGCCTGTTCGGGGTCGGGGACGATCTCGGCGAGGGTGCCGTCGAAGTCGAGGGCGACGACGGCTTTCCCGGGCCTGGCCAGGAACGCGGCCAGGCCGTCGGCGCCGGCGGGAGTGGTCGGATTCGGCAGGGGGTGCGAATGACTGCTGCTGCCCATGGCCCCGAGCCTATCGGGGGATCCCCGCGCGCGGGGTACGGACCCTGTCATGGACGGGGAAGGATGTGGGGCCGTCTGTTACCCGACACCCGTGTAGGAGGGGAGGTCGAGCGCGGAGTGAACGGCCTTTCTGCGGTCGTCGGGGAGGAGGGAGGGGTCTTGCAGGGCGTGGTTGCGCAGGGCCAGTTCGTCGGCGGTGCGGGGAAGCATCTTGGCGCCTCCGGCGGTGGCGAGCGCCTGGTTCAGCTCCGCGAACTCCCGTGTCCGGTCCTCGTACGCGGCGAAGGCGGCCGTGTGGCCGGCGTGGGAGGCCAGTTCACCGGCGAGGACATAGGCGCCCACCAGGGCGAGGCTCGATCCCTGTCCCGAGATGAACGAGGTGGCGTGTGCGGCGTCGCCTGCGAGAACGACGCGTCCGGTGGACCAGCGGGGCATATGGATCTGGCTGACGGTGTCGAAGAACAGGTCGTCGGCGGCGCGCATGGCGGCGACCATGCGCGGGATCTCCCACTGGTCGTCGGGGAAGAGCGTGGCGACGAGGTCGCGCTGGGCGCCGGGGTCGCGGAACGCGTCGAAGGGCGGTTCGGGGCGGGTGAAGTTGAGGAAGGCGTGGACCTGGTCGCCGTCGCCGGCGGCGTAGAGGACCGCGGCCCTGCCGGGGACGTTCCACGTCACGCCCTCGTGGGAGAGTCCGAAGTCGTTGGGCATGGTGAAACCGGCGAAGCAGTAGCCGAGGTAGCGGTGGTACCGCTCCTCGGGGCCGAAGGCCAGGCCTCTGGTGTGGGAGTGGAGTCCGTCGGCGCCGATGACCAGGTCGAAGGTGCGCCGGGCGCCGCCTCGGAAGGTCACGTCCACACCGTCGTCGTGGTCATGGAGGGTGGCGATGGAGTCGTCGAAGAGGAACTCGACGTCTTGGCGGACGGTGTCGTAGAGGGCGTCGGTGAGGTCCCCGCGGCGCACTTCGAGGTCACGGCCCTCGACGCCGCCGGTGATGACCTCGGGCTTGATGGCGGCCACCGGGCTGCCGTCGGCGTCCAGGAAGGTGATCAGGCGGCTGTCGACGTGCGCCGCCTGGAGCCGTGGGAGCAGGCCCATGCGCGTGACCACCTCCAGCGCGGTGCCGCGGATGTCGATGGGGTAGCCGCCGCCCCGTATCGCGCCGGCCTTCTCCACGACGGTGACCCGGAAGCCGTACCGGTGGAGCCAGTAGGCCAACGCGGGTCCCGCGATGCTGGCGCCGGAGATGAGGACCGTCCGCTCGGCCGTCCGCTCGGTTGCCGTGCTCATGGATACTCCTTCTCCCGGTCGGACTCGGGGAGACCGACCGGATATTGATGGATGCGTAATTTAGGTATCTTTAAAGAGGGCGTGGCGCACCTCGGATGCGTGCGCCGCCCAGGAAGACTATATACCTAACGTAGGTATTTAACGAGGAGTCGAAATGGATCGCCAGCAGCCGGACACGGCCGCCGCAGGCCGCGCCGTAAGTGACGGAAGCGGTGGAAGTGACGGAAGCGACGGAAGCGATCAGGATGTGCTGGCCGTGCTCCCCCGGCTGACGCAGCTCAGCAACGTGCTGACCCGCGGTCGTCTGATCGAACGCGCCATGGAGACCGCCGCGATCCACGTGGACCGGCCGGCGATGTCGGTGCTCCTCGCGCTGCACATGACGGACCGGCCGCTGCGGATCGGCGAGATCGCCGCGCGGATGCAGGTCGTGGGACCGCACATCACCCGGCAGGTGAACGAACTGGAGCGGCGCGGCCTGGTCGTGCGGGTCAAAGACCCCGATGACCAGCGGGCCCGGCTCATCGAGGCGACCCCCGAGGGTGCGGCGGCGGCCGGGCGCTACATGCGGACCGTCGTCGGATGGTTCACCGACGCCCTCGCCGACTGGCCCCAGCAGGACCGCCAGAACTTCGGCCGCCTCCTCGGGCGCTTCGCGGACGACCTCACCAGCCACCTCGCGGCCTTCGACGACCAGCCGTCGTCCGGGTGAGGCGCGGCGCGCGGATGCGGCGGGCGCGCCCCTGCGAGGGGCGCCCGGGTGGCGGGTGGGCGTGTTCCGGTGCTGGTCCGCCCCCGGCTCAGCGGCGCTCGCGCCTCGCCTGCCGGACCCTCCGCAGCCTGTTGACCGTCACGGGATCGTGCTCCGCGGCCCGGGGATCGTCCAGCAGCGCGTTCAGCAGCTGGTAGTAGCGGGTCGGTGAGATGCCGAGCTGTTCCCGTACGGCCCGTTCCTTGGCGCCGGGCCCCGGCCAGCCGCGGGCTTCCACCGCGAGGACGGCACGATCCCGCTCGGAAAGCTCCGCGGGTCCGCGGCGTACGCCGTCGGCGCCGACTTCGGCTTCGGCAACCGCGTCCGCGTCCGCGTCCGCGTCCGGTGAGGCTGAGGTGTCCGGCGAGGCCGAGGTGTCCGGATGTCCCGGCTCCGCGTGTGCGGGGTCCGGGGCCGCGGGCTCCGCGTGTGCGGGGTCCGGCTTCTCCGGTTGTGGGTCCTGGGGGTTCGACTCCCCTGGTTCCGGGTCCCGGGGGCTCGGCTCCCCGGGGGCGGCTGGGTGTGCGGTCATAGGACCCGTACGTTACTCGGCGGACTCCGCGGACTCCGCGGTCTGTGCGTCCCGCGCGATCCCGCCGAGGACGCCCCCGGGACTCGAACCCGGTTCGACCGCCTGGCCGATGTTCTTCCTGATGCTCTCGCTGACGATCGACCACGACGTCTTGTCGTACGGGAAGAGCTCGGACTGGTTCAGCGGCGTCTGGAACTTGGTCAGGTTCCGGTAGGCCCGGTTCGCCGACATCCTCTCGTTCGCCGTGTACGTGACCGGCAGCTGGTCGTAATTGCCCACGAAGGTCAGGACGTTCTGGTCGTCGAACGTGAAGTCCATGAACTTGGTGATCTCGTTCTGGTGGTCGTTCTGCTTGAAGGCCACCGCCCAGTCGGCCACGCCCATCGACGACTCGGCCTTGCCCTCGACGCCGGGCAGCGGCACCGTACCGACGTCGATGCCCCGGTCCTGGGCCGCCACCAGCAGCGACGGGTTGCCGTTCAGCATGCCGACCTCGCCGGAGGTGAACGCCTGGAAGGCGGTGGCGCGGTCGAGGTTCTTGGGCGCGATCGGGCCGGTCAGCCCCTCCCCGACGAGGCCCTTCAGCCACGAGAAGGTCCTGACGTTCTGCGACGAGTCGAGGCTGTACGAACCGTCCGCCGTGTCGGTGTAACCGCCGTCACCGCTCAGCAGCCACATCAGGGTCTCGGTCTGCGCCTCCTCAGAACCCAGCGGCAGCGCGAGCGGTGTGGTCACGCCCTGATCCTTGAGGGCCTGCGCGGCGCCCTTGATGTCCGCCCAGTCCTTCGGGGCGGCCAGGCCCGCCTTCCTGAAGAACTTCTTGTTGTAGAAGAGCAGCCGGGTGGAGGCGGTGAACGGCACCCCGTACTGGATGCGGTTGACCGTTCCGGCGTCGGTGAGCTGGGTGAGGAAGTTCGCCTGAGTGGGAACGGAGAGGACCTCGTCGGCGGTGTAGAGCTTGCCGCTCTTGGCGTAGTCGGCGTACGAGCCGACCTGCGCGATATCGGGGGCCTTGCCGTCCTTCACCATCTTGGCGACATCGGAGTCGATGGTCTTCAACGGGCGGATGTCGATGTCGATCTTGATGCCCGGATTCCGGGACTCGAACTCGGCGACCATGGCCAGCCAGTACCGCTCCGTACTGTTCGCCGCACTCGATCCGTACTCTGCGGCGACCAGTCTGAGAGTGACGTCCCCGGAGTCTCCTGTGCTGCCGCAACCGGCAAGCGCAATTGTCATGCCCAGTGCAGATATCGCCGCGGTCACACTCAAAGAACGCTGTCGCACTGCTCAGTTCCCCGCCCTTGATCTCAATACCTCAACGAAGTTGAGATTTTGTCTCATCCGGAGCGGCACAGTCCACACGGGGCCGGTTTCGCTTCAGCAACGCACGTTACGCCACCCCGGCCAACAAATAGAGAACAGTGGACTAGACCTCTCCCGGGTCTACGCGCGACACTGTTCCCGTGAGACACGTCATCGCCCTGGATGTGGGCGGCACCGGCATGAAAGCCGCCCTCGTCGCGGCGGACGGCGCGCTGCTGTACGAGACGCGGCGGGCGACCGGCCGGGAGCGCGGCCCGGAAGCCGTCGTGGAGAGCGTCCTCGGCTTCGCCGCCGACCTGCGCGCGTACGGCATCGAGCAGTTCGGCGAGAGCGCCGTCGCCGCCGGGGTCGCCATCCCGGGGATCGTCGACGCGGAGCGCGGCATCGCGCTGTACGCCGCCAACCTCGGCTGGCGCGACGTCCCGATGCGCGACCTGCTCGGCGAGCGGCTCGGGGGCGTACCGGTCGCACTCGGCCACGACGTACGCACCGGCGGCCTCGCCGAGGGGCGGCTGGGCGCGGGCCGGGGCGCCGACCGGTTCCTGTTCGTCCCGCTGGGCACCGGGATCGCCGGGGCCATCGGCATCAGCGGCGCCATAGAGGCCGGCGCGCACGGCTCCGCGGGCGAGATCGGCCATGTCGTGGTCCGCCCCGACGGTCCCGAGTGCGGCTGCGGGCAGCGCGGTTGTCTGGAGACCCTCGCCTCGGCGGCGGCCGTGACCCGCGCCTGGGCGGCGGCGAGCGGCGACCCGTCGGCGGACGCCGCCGACTGCGCGAAGGCCGTGGAATCCGGTGACCCCGTGGCCGTACGGATCTGGCTCGACGCGGTCGACGCGCTCGCCGCCGGGCTGGTCACCGCGCTCACCCTGCTGGACCCCGGCACGCTGATCATCGGTGGCGGCCTGGCCGGGGCCGGGGAAACATTGTTCACGCCTCTGCGGGCCGCGGTCGAGGCGCGGGTGACGTTCCAGAGACTGCCCGGGATCGTCCCGGCGGCCCTCGGGGACACCGCGGGATGTCTGGGCGCCGGTCTGCTGGCCTGGGACCTGCTCGGCGGGGCCGCCGCCGCTCAGAGCTCGTACGGCGACGGCAGAGGCCGCTCAGGCGGCTCAGGCGGCTCAGGCGGCTCAGCGGGCACGCACAGCGCAGATGACTCGGGCGGCTCGGGCCACCGCGCGGGCTCCGTCGGCACCACCAGTTCCACCGGCACCATCAGTCCTGCCAGTTCCGCCGGTTCCGCCGGTTCCGCCGGTTCCGCCAGTTCCGCCAGTTCCGCCGGTTCCGACCACTCCGACCGTCTCTCCACGGAGGTAACCACCTGATGGCCACACGCGCCGAAAGCACCGTCCTCACCGGTGCCCGGGTGGTCCTGCCCACCGGAATCGTGGACGGCGGGCGGGTGATCGTCGAGGGGCGCCGGATCGCCGGCGCCGCCCCGGCCGACGCCGTCACGCTGGATCTGCCGGGACACTGGGTGGTCCCCGGCTTCGTGGACACGCACAACCACGGCGGCGGCGGGGCCTCGTTCACCTCCGGCTCGGTGGACGACGTCCTCAAGGGCGTCCGTACGCATCGCGAGCACGGCACCACCACGCTCGTCGCCTCCACCGTCACCGGCGAGATGGACTTCCTCGCGCACCGCGCCGGGTTCCTCTCCGAGCTGGTCGAGCAGGGCGATCTGGCGGGCATCCACTTCGAAGGCCCGTTCATCTCCCCCTGCCGCAAGGGCGCGCACAGCGAGACGCTGCTGCGCCACCCCGACCCGGCCGAGGTACGCAAACTGGTCGACGCGGCACGCGGTACGGCCAGGATCGTCACCCTCGCCACCGAACTGCCGGGCGGCATCGAGTCCGTACGGCTGCTGACGGAACACGGCGTGATCGCGGCGATCGGGCACACGGACGCCACGTACGAGCAGACTGTCGAGGCCATCAACGCGGGCGCGACCCTGGCGACGCACCTCTTCAACGCGATGCCGCCGCTCGGGCACCGGGCGCCGGGGCCGATCGCCGCGCTGCTGGAGGACGAGCGGGTCACGGTCGAGCTGATCAACGACGGTACGCATCTGCACCCGGCGGCACTGGAGTTGGCGTTCCACCGCGCGGGCGCGGGCCGCGTGGCGTTCATCACGGACGCGATGGACGCGGCGGGCTTCGGCGACGGGCGGTACCAACTCGGCCCGCTCGCCGTCGAGGTCAGGGAAGGCGTCGCGCGGCTGGTGGAGGGCGGCTCGATCGCCGGCTCCACGCTCACGCAGGACACGGCCTTCAAACGGGCGGCGACGGTGGACGGGCTGCCGGTGGAGGACATCGTCCAGGCGATCTCCGTCAACCCGGCGAAGCTGCTGGGGATGTACGACAGGATCGGCTCGCTGGAGCCGGGCAAGGACGCGGACCTGGTGGTGCTGGACGCCGGCTTCGCGGTCAAGGGCGTGCTGTACAAGGGCGAATGGGTGGTCGATCCCCGGGCCGACACCCGGGTGGGCTGATGTCCGGGGCCTGACACCCGGGTGGGGTGATGTCCGGCGCGTGGGCCGTGATCCACGTACGCGCCACGAGGCTCGCGCGGAGCCACGGGCGCGTGGGGCCACGGGGCGCGTACGGGGGCTCTTGTACGAGGCCCGTACACGGCGCGTACGGGGCTCGTACGCCCCGCGCGAGTCCGTACGAAGGCGGTCGGCCCGGGGGCTGGGCCAACCACCTTCTTTTTGACATGATCGTTTCGATAATCGGCCGACAGCGCTTTCCCCAGGAGTGTGACGGATGATTCTGACGGTCACGCTCAATACCGCGCTGGACATCACGTACCGCACTCCCGAGCTGATCCCGCACGCCACGCACCGCGTCGGCGACGTCGTCGAACGCGCCGGCGGCAAGGGCCTCAATGTCGCGCGCGTGCTGGCGGCGCTGGGCCACGAGACGGTGGTGACGGGGTTCGCGGGCGGCCGTACGGGCGATGTGGTGCGGGAGTTGCTGGGCGGCTGCACGGCCGGCGGCAGGGCGGGCTCGGCAGGCCGTCCGGGATCCGGGCCCGGCCGTACGAGACCCGGCGGCGGACGTGCGGGATCCGGCGGCGGCCGGAGCGCCCCGGCCGCGCCCACGCGACCGGTCGACGCGCTCGTACCGATCTCCGGGGCCACCCGCCGCACCATCGCCGTCGTCGACGAGAGAACCGGCGACACCACCCAGCTCAACGAACCGGGCCCGCTCGTCTCGGCCGCCGAGTGGACCACCTTCCTCGGCAGTTACGACCGGCTGCTCACCGGCGCCGACGCCGTGGCCCTGTGCGGCAGCCTGCCGCCCGGCATCCAGGTCGGGGCGTACGCCGAGCTGATCCGCCGGGCGCGCGGCGCGGGCGTACCCGTACTGCTCGACACCAGCGGCGAACCTTTACGGCGGGGCATCGCCGCCCGGCCCGACCTGGTCAAGCCGAACGCCGACGAACTGGCCGGGCTCACCGGCTCCCGCGAGCCGCTGCGCGCCACCCACGACGCCCGCCGCCGGGGTGCCCACGCCGTCGTCGCCTCGCTCGGCCCGGACGGCATCCTCGCGGCCACCAAGGACGGCGTCTGGCAGGCGACCCCGCCCTCCCTCGCGAAGGGCAACCCGACCGGCGCGGGCGACTCGGCGGTGGCCGGGCTGATCTCGGGGCTGGTGGAACACCTCCCCTGGCCGGCCCGGCTGACCCGCGCGGTGGCGCTGTCCATGGCGACGGTCCTGTCCCCGACGGCGGGCGAGTTCGACGCCGAGGCGTACGAGGAACTGCTGCCGCGCGTCACGGTGACGGAACACCCGGCACACCCGGCGGCGTGAAACCCGGGAACACCGGAACAGCCCGGATGTTCAGAACAATCACGGAAGTCATGACGGCCGCAACAACCAGGACAACCGCGAGCGGATCCGGGAAGCGCATGGCACTCCTCAGCGCCGGTGAACTCGTCACCGCCCGCTGAGGCCACCGTCACACGCGCATTCTCCGTACCGCTCACGCTCCATCTCGGCCATGTCGAATCGCCGGGACCGTTAGGGACCTCATCGGTCGAAGGCCTGAATAACGTCGCAACTGATTGCACCGAGCGCAGACCGGTTGAGAATTCCTGAAAAAGCGCAATGGTACCCGCGCAGCCGGCACACGAAACCCAATGACTGCATCGAATGTATTTTGACCGGATCGCAATTTTAGCCACATCCCCGACCGCACTTCCCCCTCGGTCAATCGTTCCGGTAAATTACCTTTCGAACAAAAAGAACAGGGAGGGAACTTTGATGAAAAAGAGCTTAATCGCTGCGGCAGCTGCAATCACCTTGACATTGACAGCTTCGGGTACAGCTCAAGCAGACGGCTTCGAGGGCACGCTCGCGTGCAGCACTACGGGAGCCAAAGGCTCGATCTATTACAACAACTGGCACGGACCGGACGCCACCATCAACATGTCGATCAGCCTGAACGACACGGCTGCCGACGGGCATCACGTGAGGGTCAGATTCCTCTCGAAAAATACATTCGGAACGACAAAGTACTGGGCGTGGCGTTCCATCACCGGAGGCAGTGGAACTGGTAACGCTTGGTACACAACAGCATCAGACAGTGGTGGACTCTTCGATATTGGCGTACAGGTTGCCAGATTCGAAGGCGACCAGATGCTCAACTCATGCACAGATGTGACTTGGTAAGTGACATCCCTGAGCCGCCGCTGAACCTTGGCATGAAATAGATGCTCCCCGCCTCGGGTCTCTCGCGGTGAGAACGTAGTGAATTAAATTTCGCCCCACCGGAGCACCGGTGGGGCGAAATTTTGCTCAGTCTCCGGAGAATCGTTCGCGAACGACCACTTCGCCATGCGAATTGCCGCGTGTTATCCCTTGACGTGACCGGCCTTGAGCTGGAGCTGGTCGAGATTCGCCTCGCACTGGTCACCCTGCTCGCAGGAGATCTTGATCGTGTTCGATCCCTTGTCGAGGTTGATGTAGGCAAAGGTGTTCGTCCAGCCCTTGGCCCAGTCGCCCTCGGCGGCGCGCGCGAAGTTGGACATGTTGAGGGACTGGATCTTGCCGCCGTTGTAGCTCAGCGACGTCTTGGCGTCCTTGCCGGGCACTCCGTAGGTGACGGCGAGGGTATACGGCCCGGCCTCGGGGACATCGACAGTCCACGTGGTCGCCGCTCCGACGCCGTTCAGCGACACATAAGCGCCGCTCTCACTCTTCGCCCCGGCGATGTCCGTGGCGGCTGCCGCAGGCGGAGTGAGCTTGAGAGTCGCCGCATCCTGCTTGGGCAGGTCGACGGGCTCCTTCTCCTTGTCCGTCGCCGCGTCACTCGGCTTTCCCGCGTCCTCGGACTGCCCCGCCGACGGGGACGCGGACGGCCCCGCCTCCTCGCCGGTCTTGTCGTCGCTGGTGGCCAGCGCTATGCCGATGCCGACCACGACGACCGCGACCACCGCGAGCGCGATGCTCAGCAGAACCTTGGTGTTGGGGCCGCCGCGCCCGCCTCCGCCGCTGCCGCGCTGGGCCGGGACCTGGCGGGTGGAGGGGCCGCCGCCGCCCGGCTGGGTCTCGGGAGCCGCGTAGTGCGCGTTGGGCTGCTGCCCCTGCTGCCCCTGCTGGCCGTAAGGAGCCTGGCCGTAAGCCTGCTGTTGTCCGTAGGTCTGCTGCTGGCCGTACGGCGCCTGCTGCGGGACGGGGGCCTGCTGACCGTACTGACGCTCGCCGACCGTCCTGACCTGGTTGTACGAAGTCCGGGGCACGCCGGGCTGCGCCGCCGGGCCCGGGTAGCCGTAGCCGCCCTGGCGCCGCTGCTGATTGCCGCCCGCTGCCTGTCCGTCCTCGTACAGATAACCGAACGGATCGTCGTCCTCGGGCTTGCTCGCGCCGTTGTTCCCGGCCGTCATCCCTGGTCACTCCTTACCATCTCGCCAGCGTCGCCGACCGGCCGAGCCTACCTCGAATGCGTAAGCCTACGGACGGGTCTTGACGGGTGGCAGCCAGTCTGCGACCGCCGGGTGAACAACGGGTCGCGGCCATGTCCCAGCCCTGTCCCGAACGTTGCCGGGCGGGCCCCCTGAGACCGGAGTCTCATCCGGGATTCTGTCCCGCTGTCTCTCTGTACCTGCCGCTTTGCGCTTCGGCTCTGTTGCTCTGTCTTCTGCCCCGAGGCGTCGGCCTCGATGTTCCGCCTGTCCCTGTCCGGCTGCCCCGGTTCCGCCGGCTCACCCCGCCGTCGTTGTCCCGACGGTCGTCATCCCGCCCGCCGGTGGACCTTGCTCCGCGAGCGCTTCTCCACGTACATCCGCTGGTCAGCGGATTGCAGTACTTCCTCCACGGACATCCCGCAGGCGGCCCAGCTGATCCCGAAACTCGCGCCGACCCGGACGGCCCTGCCGTCGACCCTGATCGGCGGGATGATCGCGTTCCGCAGCCGTACGGCGAGGTCGGCGGCGTCCGCCGCGCCCAGGCCATCCGCGAGTACGACGAATTCGTCGCCTCCGAGCCGCGCGACCGTGTCCCCGTCCCGTACGCCCGTGGTCAGCCGGCGCGCGACCTCGATGAGGACCTCGTCGCCCGTGTTGTGCCCGAAGCGGTCGTTGATCGACTTGAATCCGTCGAGGTCGCAGAAGAGCACCGCGAGACCCTTCGTACCGTCGTCGGCCTTACCGTCACCGCCGGGCGCGACCATGTGCTCGTGGTGGTCGAAGGTGCCGCCGCCGATCGGCCGGCCGAGCCCTTCGGGTCCGGCTCCGCCCCGGATCCCTCCGCGCCGGCCCGCCCGCTCCTCGTACCCGTCGTATCCGTCATAGCCGTCGTACGCGTCGTACCCGGGCTCGTACAGGACCGTGCCCTCGTACCCGCCGAACGCCGCGTCCAGGGCCTCGACCGCCGTCTCCCGCGGGGCACCGGGGTGCGAGCAGAGCCGGGCGGCGAGGCGGGAGCGCAGTTCCGCGCTGTTCGGCAGGCCGGTCAGCGCGTCGTGCGAGGCACGGTGGGCGAGCTGGAGCTCGCGGCTCTTGCGCTCCTCGATGTCCTCGACATGGGTGAGCAGGAGGCGGGGGCCGTCCGTCGTGTCCGCGACGACGGAGTTGCGCAGCGAGACCCAGACGTACGTACCGTCGCGGCGGACCAGCCGCAGCTCGGCACGGCCGCCTTCGGCGGAGGTACGGAGCAGGGTCCCGATGTCCTCGGGGTGGACGAGGTCGGAGAACGAGTAGCGGCGCATCACGGACGTCGGGCGGCCGAGCAGCCGGCAGAGCGCGTCGTTGGTCCGCAGCAGCCGGCCGTGCTGGTCGCCACCCATCTCGGCGATGGCCATGCCGCTGGGCGCGTACTCGAAGGCCTGGCGGAAGGATTCCTCACTGGCCCGCAGCGCCTGCTGCTCACGCTCCAGGCGGACCAGGGCGCGCTGCATATTTGCTCGGAGGCGAGCGTTGCTTATCGCAATCGCCGCCTGCGACGCGTACATCTGGAGGGCTTCCTGCCCCCAGGGGCCGGGACGGCGTCCGCCGCGCGGCTGGTCCACGGAAATCACGCCGAGCAGCTCACGCCCGCCGCCCACCGCGTGCGCGGGCGGGTCCTTGCGTCCCGACGCGTACATCGGGGCATAGAGGCGGTCCTGCGGGTGCCACTCGTCCTCGAAGCGGGGTTCGGGGCCCTCCGTGTACCACTGCGGGACGTCGTCCTCCAGCAGAACCCAGCCCTCGGTGTGGGGTATGAAACGCAGCTCGCCCCAGCTCTCGCCCATGCTGAGCCGGCGCTCCCAGGAGGCCCGCGAACCGACCCGGCCGGTGATCAACGCCTCGGCCGCCGCACTGCCCGCGAAGGCCGCGACCACGAGATCACCGTCGGCCTGGACGACGTTCACGCACGCGAGTTCGTATCCCAGGCCGGAGACCACTCCGTCCGCGACGGTCTTGAGGGTGTCCGCCAGGCTCCGGGCGGTGTTGAGTTCGGCGACGGCCTCATGCAACTGCCGAAGGGTCGCAAGACGGACGTACGGCTCCGACTCGGTCTCCATACGCTCGCTCTCCCCGAGACCTCGACAGCAACTCCAGGATTCTGATCGACTCTCGTGCTGCATTGTCCTCGCAACTGAATCACAGTGAGCTGTTCGCTCGGTACACAGGGTCAACAAATACCCTGCTCTGTGAGTCAAGTCACATCACCTGATTAACATCTGATTCTTGGGGGAGCGCCTGATGAGAGTGGCTCCAGGGTCTTCTTGAACGCAAACTCCGGGCGCCTGTGGGGCGGCACTTCCGGGCGCCTCCGGGCGGCGCTTCCGGGCACCTGTGGGGCGGCGCTCGGGTACTTCGATCCGCAGCCGGGCCCTTCGGCCGCTTGTTCGGCCGCTTGTTCGGCCCCTTGTCGAGCCTTTGTCGGGCGCCTGGCTGGGTGGTCGGCGGTCGGGTCGACTGCCGGGTCGGCTGCGTGGTCGGCTGCCGGGGAGGTCCTAGGACCAGGCTGGTCCCCTGGCCCGATGCGGGCGCGGGACGGACGAGACTAGCGTCTCCCTCGTGTCCCAGACGACCCCCGCTTCCCAGCCCGCTTCACGGTCCGCCACTGTCGGCGAGGCCGTGCCCCATCCTGAAGGGGTGAGTAACGACGAGTTCCGTGCCGCCCTTTCCCGACTCACGGCGGGTGTCGTGCTGGTGACGGCACATGAGCCGGCCTTGAGCGCGGACGGACCGCGCGGCGAGGACGCCGGCATGACGGCGACCGCCTTCATGTCGGTCTCCCTGGATCCGCCGCTGGTGCTGGTCAGCGTGCGCAACGGCTCCCGGATGGACGACCTGCTCCTCGAACAGCCGCTGTGGGCCGCCTCGCTGCTCGGCGAGAACCAGCGGCAGATCGCGGGCCGGTTCTCGATGAAGGGCAGGATCAGCGACCGGCTGCTGTTCCAGGACCTCCGGTACCGGCGGGGAGAGGTGAGCGGCGCGCCCCTGATCGAGGGGTCGCTGGCGGTGCTGGAGTGCCGTACGGAACAGCGGGTCGAGGCGGGCGACCACACGCTGGTCATCGGCCGGGTACTGACGGCGGATCTGCCGCTCGCGGAGGGCGGCCCGCTGACGTACTTCAAGGGGCGGTACCGGCAGTTGGGGCAGAACTAGCAGCAGAACCGGCAGCTGGAGGACGAGGAGGGGTTTACGGGCTCGCGGGCTTACGTCCAGCCTCGGCCCGTGCGGCCGCGCTTGGTCTCCGAGCGCTGCTTCTTCTCCCGCAGCCTGCGTTCGTTGATACCGCGCGGGATCTTCGACTTCCGGCGTGCCCTCGGGGGCGGGGCCGTGGCCTCCGCGAGCAGGGACGCGAGCCGCACCGCCGCCGTCTCGCGGTTGCGCCACTGGGAACGGTGCTCCGACGCGCTTACGGTGATCACGCCACCCGCGAGCCGGCCGTCGAGCCGCTCCAGCGCCCGCTCCTTCCACACCGGAGGGAGCGCCTCCGTCTTCGCGAGATCGAACCGGAGCTCCGCCTTCGAGTCACTGGTGTTGACGTGCTGGCCGCCGGGTCCCGAGGAGCGCGAAAAACGCCACATCAGCTCGGCCTCCGGCAGGGAGACCGAACCGCGGATGACATAAGGAGGCCCGGACATGCCTCCATGGTCGCGTGCCCGCGCCACTCGCGTCACCCTCTTTTTCCGGGCGCGCCCTCAGGTTCGGTAAAGAAAGCAAAGAGGTCTGGAACCTCTCGGACCTCTGCCAGCGTTATGCCGGGTGACGGTAGCTTCGGGACGACTCGGAGCCCGCACTCGACAACGAAAGGGACATCCCCATGGCTGTAAGCCTGTCCAAGGGCGGCAACGTCTCGCTCACCAAGGAGGCACCGGGCCTGACCGCCGTCACGGTCGGCCTCGGCTGGGACGTCCGTACCACCACCGGCACCGACTTCGACCTCGACGCCTCGGCGATCGCGGTGAAGGCGGACGGGAAGGTCTTCTCCGACGGCCACTTCGTCTTCTTCAACAACAAGTCGACGCCGGACCAGACGATCGTCCACACGGGTGACAACCGCACCGGCGAGGGCGCCGGCGACGACGAGGCGATCAACGTCAACCTCGCGGGCCTGCCCGCCGAGATCGACAAGATCGTCTTCCCGGTCTCCATCTACGACGCCGAGAGCCGCAGCCAGAACTTCGGCCAGGTGCGGAACGCGTACATCCGCATCGTCAACCAGGCCGGCGGCGCGGAGATCGCCCGCTACGACCTGAGCGAGGACGCCGCCACCGAGACCGCCATGGTCTTCGGCGAGCTGTACCGCAACGGTGCGGAGTGGAAGTTCCGCGCGGTCGGCCAGGGCTACGCCTCGGGCCTGGCGGGCATCGCCACGGACTTCGGCGTCAACCTCTGACCCGTAGCCCGTAGCCCGTAGTACGTCGCGTTGAGAGCGGGTGACCCCCGGCCCAGCCTGGGGCCACCCGCCCGCGCGCTGCCGGGTGCACAGCCCGGGGTGCCGCCCGGGGTGCCGCCCGGGATCAGACGACGGTCGGCTTGCTGTCGCCGTACAGCCAGGCGTCCCACACCCCGCGGAGATCCTGGCCCGACTCCTTCTCCACGTACGCCGTGAAGTCGTCGGTGCTGACATTGCCGTGCCGGTGCGTCCGCAGCCAGCCGCGCACGATGCGGAAGAAGGCCTCGTCGCCCACGGCCACCCGCACCCGGTGGAGGACCATGGCGCCGCGCCCGTAGACCGGCGAGTCGGAGATGTTCGCCGCGGAGGGCGGACGGCCCGGCGGGAAGGCCCAGTTGTCGTCGTCGCCGTACGCCTCGTCGAAGCTCTGCTGGACCGGTATGTCGTCGGAGTGTTCCTCCCAGAGCCACTCCGCGTACTCCGCGAAGCCCTCGTTGAGCCACATGTCCTGCCAGGACTTGGGGGTCACGGAGTTGCCGAACCACTGATGGGCCACCTCGTGGACCAGCGTGCCAACGCTGGTCGGGCCGGGGAGGAACGGCTTGGTCTGAGTTTCCAGGGCGTATTCGGAGTCGTCCTCACGGCCGATGATCACGCCGGCGGAGGAGAAGGGGTACGGGCCGAAGGTCTTCGTCTCCCATTCGATGATCCCGGGGAGTTCCGCGAGCAGTTCCGCGCCGTCCTCGGCGGCGGTCGGATCGACCGCCGTGTAGAGAGGCACCACCGGCACCGCCGCTTGCCCCTTCGGAGTCTTCGCCGACTTCGGAACCTTGGCTGCCTTGGCCCCCTCGGTCACCTTGACCCCCTTCGTTCCCTTCTTCCCCTTCACCTCATTCGTCTTGTACGGGCCGATGGCCACCGTGGCCAGATAGCTCGCCATCGGCTCCGCCGAGTGCCAGGCGAAGGCGGTGCGGCCGGCGGACGTACGCTCGCTCCTCAACTCACCGTTGGAGATGGCCTTCACGCCCTCGGGCACGGTGATCCGGATGTCGTACGACGCCTTGTCGCTCGGATGGTGATTACCCGGGAACCACGCCATCGAGCCCGTCGGCTCCCCCAGCCCGACCGCCCGGTCCCCCTTCCTGAGCCAGCCCTCGTGCGACTCGTCGGGGTCCGTGATGCGACGCGGTACGCCGGCGTAACGGACGACCGTACGGAACGTGTCGCCGCGGGAGAGGACGGCGCGGGGGCGCAGGGTGAGTTCCGTACCGGCCCGGTGGACGGTGGCCTTCTTGCCCCCGACGGTCACGGAATCGACGGTCATCCCGGCGAAGTCGAGATTGAAGGCGCTGAGGTCCTGTGTGGCGCGGGCGGTGATCGCGGCGGTGCCCTTGAGCCGGCCGGTGGACGGGACGTAGTCGAGTTCCAGGCCGTAGTGCTGGACGTCGTAGCCGCCGTTGCCGAGGCGCGGGAAGTAGCGATCGCCGACGCCGGCGGCGCCCCGCGTGCCGTGCTCGGCGGCATCGGCGGTACAGCCGACGAGGAGGAACAGCGCGAGGGCTGCGGCTGTGGCTGCTGTGACGAGTGGAGCTGCTGAGACTGCTGGAGCTGCTGGAGTGCGCTGGTCCACGCAGCGATCGTAAGTCCGCCGGTACGGGCCTGCGCCTTGGTTCGGGCCCGTACCGGCCTTGACTCAGGCCCGTCGTGCGACGGTGATGATCTCCATCACGTATCCGCAGGCCAGTGGCGTCCGGCCGGATCCACGGCCGCCGGCATTACTCCGTCCGTGACACCATCTAGCCCGTGCTCGACATCGGCTACTCCCTCTCCCGCCGCTTCCCCGATCCCCCGCAGACCGACTACCGCCTCGCGGACGTCCAGGCTCTGCGGCACGACCTCTTCTGCGGGGACGTCTATCTCGCGGACACGCACGCGGACCGCGAGGTGTCCACGGCCTGGGGATGGGTGCCGGTACTCGATTTCGCGTGGGCGCTGTGCGACATCGTCGAGCAGCTCGACCGCGACCCGCGCGGCAGCCGCGCGGCCAAGCCGCAGTACGCCGAGCTGGACTTCACCGAGTCCTCGGACCGCATGCTGTTCCAGCGGCGCTTCGGCTGGGTCGATGTGGAGGCCGACTGGATGCCCGGCGACGAGCCCCCGCTGACCTTCAGCCACCGGCTGCTGCGCCGGGAGGCCCGGGACTTCCTGCACGATCTGATCGCGGATCTCGCCGACATGCACGAGGGCCTGGCCGACAACCCGATCGTCTGGGACCTTCAGGCGCGCTTCACCCGCGTCTGAGACCGAGCCGCAGCCTTCACGCCGGTGCCACCACCACCACCTCCACCACCGGCACCGGCACCGGCACCGGGCAAGCTCGGGGCGGCCATGGTCCTGTGCGGCTGCGGCCTCTACACCCCGTCCTCCACGCGCACCCCTATCTGCGCCGCGAACGCCGGGGCCAGTTGCAGCAGTTGGGCCGAGTTGATCACCGCGCCCGCCAGCCGGTCCAGCCCCCGCGCGATATCCAGCTCGGCGACCGTCCGCAGATCGACGTCCTTCATCCGCACCCCGCTCAGGTCGGCCCTTCTCAGCACACAGTCACGGAACTCCACCCGGGTCAACTCCGCGCCCCCGAAGTCCGGTTCGGACAGGACGCAGCCCTCGAACACCACGTCCTTCAGCCGGGCCTTCCGGAGATTCAGGTAGTCGATCTTCCCGCCCCGGATCAGCACCCGCTCCAGCACGGCGCCGTGCAACTGCACCCCGCCCAGACGTGCGTCCACGATCTCGACGTCACGCAGCGACGCCCCCGCCAGGTCCGTACCGACGCCCCGGACACCGCTCAGTACGGAATCGATGAACCGCGCCCGCCCCAGCGCCGTCTCGTCCAGCCCGCAGCCGTCCAGCGAGCAATCGATGAATCGCGCCCCAGGGCCCTCCTGCCCCGTCAGGTCGAGGTCCTTGAACTCAAGCCCGTCGTAGTCACCATCCGGATCGAGCCCACCGCCGTAAGGACTCAACGGAGGCAGCAGCACCTCCGCCCGCTTCGGCGAAACCCTCACCGCCGCCCTCGCCGATCGCCCCGCTGAAGCCCCGCTCACACCGCTCCTCGCCGTCGCCTTTCGTGCCATGGCCCCATGGTGACGCACGGCACTGACAACGCCTCCATGTCCCATCCAGTTGGCAAGCACTCGTCATATGACTGCGGCGCGTGGGCGAACGAACGAGCGATAGGGCGAGCGATAAACGGACGAGGTGCTGGAGGAGCATGACGCCGCGCGGGGGCGAAGAGATCCGATTCATGGTGTTCTGGGCGGAGGTCTGTCAGCGATCCGACGGAGATCCACTGCGAAGGAAGATCTCTATGAGCGACCCAGTCACACCCGACGTCCCACCCGACGCCCCGGCGGAGAGTGAACAGGACGCCCACCGCTGGTGGGGCCTGGCCGTCATCGCCATGGCCCAGCTGATGGTCGTACTCGACGCCACCATCGTGAACATCGCCCTGCCGTCCGCCCAGCGCCAGCTCGGCCTCACCAACGGCAACCGGCAATGGGTCATCACCGCCTACACCCTCGCCTTCGGCGGACTGCTGCTGCTCGGCGGCCGGGTCGCCGACCTCGTCGGCCGTAAACGGACCTTCATCATCGGACTCATCGGCTTCGCCGCCGCCTCCGCGTTCGGCGGCGCGGCCGAGAACCCCACCATGCTCTTCGCGGCCCGCGCGCTCCAGGGCGCGTTCGCCGCCCTCCTCGCCCCCTCCGCGCTGTCCCTGCTCACCACCACCTTCAGCAACGGCAGGGAACGCGCCAAGGCCTTCGGCATCTACAGCGCCATCGCGGGCGGCGGCGCCGCCATGGGTCTGCTCCTCGGCGGGATCCTCACCGAGTACCTCTCCTGGCGCTGGTGCCTGTACGTCAATGTCCCGATCGCCGCCCTCGCCGTCCTCGGCGCCCTCACACTGCTGCACGACCGGGCCGCTCACCGGGAAGTACGGCTCGACATCCCCGGTGTCATCCTCGGCTGCGGCGGACTGGTGGCCCTCGTCTACGGGTTCAGCGAGGCCGAATCCCATGGCTGGTCCGCGCCGCTCGTCCTCGGCCTGCTCTGCGGCGCCGTCGCGCTCCTCTCGGTCTTCGCCTGGTGGCAGACCCGCGCGCCGAGCCCGCTGCTCCCGCCGCACGTCATCGGCAACCGCAACCGGGGCGGCTCCGTACTCACGATGTGCCTGACGACGATCGGCATGTTCGGCCTGTTCCTGTTCATGACGTTCTTCCTGCAGAACATCCTCGGCTACTCACCCCTCAGGACAGGGATCGCCTTCCTGCCGATGTGCGCCGCGATCATCATCGCGTCGACACAGGTCGCGGCCCGCCTGCTGCACTTCGTACCGCCACGGCTCCTGATGGGCCCCGGGCTGCTGCTCGCCGCCGGCGGGCTGTACACCCTGACCTTCATCGACACCCACTCCAGCTACGCCGCCCACATCCTGCCCGGCACGCTGATGCTCGGCTTCGGCATGGGACTCACTTTCCTGCCGGTCATGTCCGTGGCCACCTCCGGAGTCGCCCCGAAGGACGCCGGTGTCACCTCCGCGACCGTGAACACGGCGCAGCAGGTCGGCGGTTCCATCGGTACGTCCCTGCTCAACACCATCGCGACGACCACGACGAGCACCTACCTGGCGAGCCACCTCGCCCAGGCCGCGCGGCAGGGCGGCCTCACCCCGGCCGAGAAGGCCCGCATCGTGGCCACGGGCACCGTCCACGGCTTCACCGTCGCCATCGGCTGGGCGGCGATCATCATGGTGGTCGCGGCGATCCTGGCCATGACGCTGGTCACGGCCCGCTCCCCGCGCCGGGGCGAGGAGAGCGTCGCGGTCTGACCGACCTCCGGCGCGCCCCGGCGTTCATACCCGACCGGGCATCGGGCTCGAAGCAGGGACCGCCCTCACCGTGCCCGGCGCAGGAAGTCGACGACCAGGTCTGTCGTCGCCTGCGGCTGCTCCTCTGTGATCCAGTGCCCGCAGTCCGGGATGATCGCGTCTTCGACGTCATCGGCGACGCACCGGATCACCTCGCCGATCGCAGGGCCGAACGTAGCTTCGCCGCCGAAGGCCAAGACCGGCATCTGGAGCTTGCCCTGCGCGAGGAACGCCCTGTTGTCGGCCGCGTCCTGGCTGAACGCCAGGAACTGGGCGAAGCTCGCTCGCATCGCGCCCGGTTGCGCGTAGAGCGCCGCATAGTGCTGGCGCTTCGCTTCGTCAAACCGCTTCGGGTCCACGGAGAGTTCGTTCCAGAAGCGGTCGAGATAGATGCGCTCGCGGCCGGCGACGAGGCGCTCCATGTCATGGCCACCGAAACCGAAGTGCCACATGGCCGGATCCCGTGTGATCTGATCCCAGGGTCCGATGCCGGGCAGCGGCGCATCGATCGCCACCCATCGGCTCACGCGCTCGGGGTGGGTGGCGACAGCCGCGAAGCCGACCATGATGCCGATGTCGTGCGTGACCAATTCGGCCGTACGCACACCCAGGGCATCCAGGACGCCCCACACGTCCGCCGCCTGATTCTTCTTGTCGTAGCCGCCATCAGGCTTCGACGAGAGGCCCAGCCCACGCAGGTCGGGCACGACTACCGTGTGGTCCTCGATGAGTGCGCTCGCCAGATGACCCCACATGTCACCCGTCGTGCCGAAGCCGTGCAGCATGACGACCGCTGGGCCGTCCCCGCCGACGCGTACGTGGATCTTGGCGCCGTTGGTTTCGATCTCACGCGACCGCATACCGGCCGGGAAGGGGTGGATGCCGTCCTGATGCCTGTTGTCGTTCATCGCTTTACTCCGGGCTTGAAGGGAACACGGCTCCGACAGCGAGGACGGCCGGAGGGACAGAACTGAGTTTGGGCATGGAAACCCCGCCCGGATGGCAGGACTCCCTGGTGTACGCACTGATGGCGGATCTCCTTGAGGAACTGGACCAGGAGCGATCGCCCATCCGTGCCGCACCACCGAAACTAGCCGACCGGTCCACTAAGTTCCACGGCGCGGCACCACGCCGTTCCCCCAGGGCAGACCGCTGACCTGCGATGGAAGGAAGGGACTATCAGCTGGGAGGAAGCCGGTCGTGATTTCCTCCCCGCCCGGAGCGCGAAGTGACCCCACCGGCTCTCTCCGCCAACCCGGCAGGCGGACGGCGGCCGGGGCCGCTTCCCTACCCGGCCGGCTCGGACGTACCCAGCTTGCGGAGCGCGTCGTCCGTCAGGCGGTTCACGGTCCACTCGTCCATCGGCACCGCTCCGACCGACCTGTAGAAGTCGATGGCGGGCGCGTTCCAGTCGAGGACCGACCATTCGAGCCGTTCGTAGCCGCGCTCGACGCAGATCCGCGCCAGCTCCGTCAGCAGCGCCTTGCCGTGTCCGCCGCCGCGCCGGTCGGGGCGTACGTACAGGTCTTCCAGGTAGATGCCGTGGACCCCGCGCCACGTCGAGAAATTGAGGAACCACAGGGCGAACCCCACGACTTCGCGGTCCCTGCCCCGGCCCCCGTCCCCGTCCCCGTCGTCGTCCGCCTCGGCGACATGCGCGTATACGGCGGGGCGCTCCCCGAACAGCGCCTCATGCAGCTGCTCCTCGGTCACACGCACCTCGTCGGAGGACTTCTCATACGCGGCCAGTTCCCTGATCATCGCGTAGATCACGGGAACATCGGCGGCTGTGGCAGTACGGATCATGCCCGCAGCCTGCCTCCTCACCGGCCTACGGCGCCAGCAGCGACCGGGCGATGGACACCTGGTCCGGATCCAGCGCCCGCTCCCCGTCCAGTACGTGCCACAAGCTGTTCTGGAGCACCCGCCCCAGCGTCCACGCCCGCGCGCGCTCCCGGTCCAGGCCCAGCACCTCCGTCATCAGATCGAAGCGCCACAGCGTCTCCGAGGCGTCAAAACGGTTGTCGAGAGCCGGCATCAGGTCGAAACCCGGGTCGCCCGCCAGCGGTTTCGGGTCGATCGCCAGCCACGGCTCCCGGTCCGACGCCAGGACGTTCTCGTAATGCAGGTCCCAGTGCAGCAGCCGGTCTCCCGGCTCGCCCACCACCTCGCGCAGCGCAGCCGCGCAGTCCCGCAGCAGCCGTCGCTCGCCCTCGTCCGGCAGGGACTTCGACACCACCGGTACGTCGTCGATCATCCGCGCGGCGATGTCACCCAGGGTGCGCATCCCCTCCGGCGCCTCGAACGCCGTGAGGTGCGCCAGCAGCTCCGCCAGAATCCGGACCGCCTCCCGGGAATCCACCCCGTTCAGGTCCCGCGTATGCAACCGCTCCAGCAGCATCGTGCCCGTCACGTCGTCGGACCGCAGCAGCCGTACCGCACCGTCGCCGTCCCACACGCGCAGCGCCACCGGCTCGCCGTCCGACTCGCCGTCCAGATACTGAAGCTTCAGCATCGCGGGCGTACCGTCCGCGCACTCCACCGGCAGCACCAGCGCGCACATGCCGTGCAGCGAAGGCCCGGTGAGCCGCAGCTCCCACCGCTCCAGGAAGTCCGCCGCCCGGCCCGGCAGTGCCCGGACGAACGCGCGACCCGCCTCCCCGAAGAACTTCGACTGCGTTTCCGCCAGCTCCACCGGAATGTCGATCACGCCTCAAATCCTACGACCGTGGGTGAATCGGACCATGCGCCGCTTCCTCCGCACGGTCCGCGCGGTCCGCGTCTGGATCACGAGCGCCCCCGGCACCTATCTCTGGCTGGCAGCCCTCTTCGTCACCACCGTCGCTCTGCACCGCATGTCGCCGGAGTTCGAGAGGGAGTTCCTGCTCCAGCGCTCGACCAACATCCACGAGCTGTCCACCAACCCGGTCCGGGTGCTGATCGCCAGCGCCTTCTGGATCGACGGCGGCTCCTGGATCCCGTACGCCCTGCTCTACACCGTCTTCCACGCCCCCGCCGAACACTGGCTCGGCACCGCGCGCTGGCTCGCCGTCGCCGCCCTCGCCCATGTCGGCGCCACGCTCATCAGCGAAGGCGTCCTCAACTGGGCGATCCTGAACGGCCATGCCCCGCAGTCCGCCGTCAACACCCTGGACATCGGGGTGAGTTACGCCCTCGCGGGGGTCGTCGGCGTCCTCACGTACCGCGTGCCCCGCCCCTGGCACCTGCCGTACCTCGGCGCCGTACTGATCTTCTACGGCATCCCGCTGATCACCGGCCGCACCTTCACCGACCTCGGCCACTTCACGGCCGTCCTGATCGGACTCGCCTGCTATGCGCTCACACTGAGCCGCGGCTCGGACGCGGACACGGGCAGGGGCGGGGGCGGGCACAACGCCCGTCGCGGTGTTGGCCGGAAGCCCAGGTAGCTCTGCTACGAGGGCTCCCGGCCGCCTTGCGATCAGACACGCCCCAACTCGGCGGTCCTCGGCGCCAGTCCTCGACCTCAGCCCTCGACGTCAGCCCTCGACGTCAGCCCTCGACGTCAGTCCCTGATGTCCGCACCGACACGGACGAGAAAGCCCGAGCCGGGGCACGCACGACTTGTCGTCTTGCCGTTTCCGACCCACGGGCCATAGACAGTGGTCTCTACGCCTCGGATATCCGTGCAGACCACCTTGGCCCGAAATGCACCGACGACTCCGAGTCCGGAGCAGTAGACGTAGCCGGTTTCTCCCTTGGACCATGTGTTGCAGTCCACAGACCGAACGCCGGACTCGGCCGCCACGGCCGAAGGCGCGGCCAGGCCGGCGCCCATGATTACCGCCGCAATGACCAGGGCGGCCTTCTTCTTATTCATTGTTTCCCCGTTCCCCGTAGTTCCCGTAGTTCCCGTAGTCAATAAGTACTGATACTCAGTGTGCGAGACCTCAGCCCAGTTCGACTTGGAAGCCGACATGGTAGAAGAACCCCGAGCCGGGGCACGTCTTGCTCGACCACTCACCGCTGCGACCGGGCTTCCAGGGGCCGAAGAAGGTGGTCTGCACTCCACGGATGTCCGTGCAGATCACCTTGGCCCGGTAGCGGTCGACCGTCGCCAGGTCAGCGCACTTGGCGGAGCCGGTGTTTCCCGAATGCGATGTGGTGCAGACGTACGTCGCCCTCGCGGAAGCGCTGGGAGCCACGACCACACCTGCGGCAACGGTGGAAGCCACGATGGCGAGTACCGTTCCGACTTTCTTTCGCACAGTTCCCCCTTTTGCGGGGGCATGGGCAAGGATTCCCATGAATCCACATCCGCCCCCGGTTTGGATCGCGAGTTGACCTCGCGGCCGTTACTCTAGGCACGCCGCCCCGCCCCCGCAAGCGATCTTCTGGGAAATTATCGGCGGGAATCTCTTAGTGCCGCGACCGGCACTGGCGCGTCCGGTGCCGGCCCTCCCCATAACCGGCGCGGCGCCGGAGAAACGGGGCGGATCAGATCCGTCCCTCCGCCCCCGTCTCTCCGGCCCCGTCCCTTCCGGCCCCGTCTCTCCGCTTCCGTCGCCGGACGCCCGCACCCGAACGCCCGTCAGGCCTCGATGAAATCGGCGATACCGCCGTCGCGCAGCGTCAGATGGGACCCGGTGAACCGGGACCGCATCCGGCGATCGTGCGTGACGACGACCACCGTGCCCTGATAGCCCGTCAGCGCCTGCTCCAGTTCCTCGACGAGCACGGGCGAGAGGTGGTTGGTGGGCTCGTCCAGCAACAGCAGATCCACCGGATCGCTCACCAGCCGGGCGAGTTCGATCCGCCGGCGCTGTCCGTACGACAGCTCCTCCACCCGCTGCCGCATGTCGGAGGGGGTGAACAGGCCGAGCGAGAGCAGCACTTCGGTGTGTTCGTCCGGATCGCCCGGCCGCCCCTGGGCGAACGCCTGCGGTACGGTCAGCCCGCGCGGCCACGGTGTCTCCTCCTGCCGCAGGTGTCCCACTCGGCCGGACACCCGCACCGATCCGCTGTCCGGTGACAACTCTCCCGAGAGCAGCCGCAGAAGCGTGGTCTTGCCGGCCCCGTTGGGACCGGTGACCAGCAGCCGCTCACCGCGCTTCAGGCACAGGGACGCGATGCCGAGCCGGTCCCCGACACGGGCGTCGGTGATCTCGGCCACCGCCTCCGGCGCCTCCGTGTCCGCGGTGCTGATGCGCGCGGTGAGGGAGAGCGGGTCGGCCGGTGCGGCGACCGGGTTCTCGTTCAGCCGCGCGACCCGCTCCTTGGCGTTACGGATGCGCACCATGGCGCCGTGTCCTCGTCCGCGCGACCGGAACTGACCGGACCCGAACACGGCGAACGGCAGCTTGCGCGGGATGTTGTCCAGCCGCGCCACGTTGGAGGCGATCAGGTCCCGGCTCCGGTCCATCTCGGCTCGCCACTCCTCGTACTCCCGCAGTCGCCGCTGCCGCTCCGCGGCCTTGGCGGCGAGGTAGCCCTCGTAGCCGTTCCCGTAGCGGGACACCTTCCCGCCGTCCACCTCCAGGATCGTGCTGGTGAGCCGTTCGAGGAACAACCGGTCGTGGGTGACCGCGACGACCGTGCCGTGATGCTGGCGCAGGTGCTCCTCCAGCCAGCCGACCGCCCGGTCGTCGAGGTCGTTGGTCGGCTCGTCCAGCAGCAGCAGTTCGGGCACCGAGGCCAGCGTCGCCGCCAGGGCCAGCCGGGACCGCTCGCCACCGGACAGGGTGCCCAGCGACCGGTCCCGGCTCAGCTTCGGCAGCCCCAGCCCGTGCAGTGCGATCTCCACCCGGGCGTCGGCCTCGTAGCCGTCACGGGCCTGGTACCGCTCGACCAGAGCGGCGTAACGCTTGAGGATGGCGTCGAGCCCGGGGTCCTTCCCCGCCTGATACGGCCGCTCGGCCAGCTCGGCCTCGGCCTCGCGCATCCCCGCCTCCAGCTCGCGCAGGTCGGCCAGGGCCAGATCGACCGCGTCCTGCACGGTGGCCTCGGGCGGAAGTGCCAGCGTCTGCGGCAGATATCCGACGCCTCCCGGCGCGACCACCGTCAACGCCCCGTTGTCGGCCTGCTCGCGTCCCGCGATGAGCTTGAGCAGGGTGGACTTGCCGGATCCGTTGTCCCCGATCACGCCGACCTTCTCGCCCGGCCCGATGTTGAAACCGACCCGGTCGAGAACGACGTGGTCGCCGTAGCGCTTGGTGATGTCATGCAGAGCGAGTTGTGATGGGTGCATGCAGGGGCCCTCCTGGTTCGCCACTGAGGATGAGTGATGGCACCGCGCACACAGCAGACCGCCGGGACAGGCCACAAGGCCGTAAGGACAGGGGGTATCCGGCGGAAACACACCGACACAACGGAAGACTCCGGTGTGTCGGTGTTTCAGGAGTGCGCGGTCGGAAGCGGCGGCGGAGTAGAACTCAACGCCCCGCATCCTCATTGATCACAGAGAACCCATAGCGCCAATCGTAAGTGCTCAACGAGCAACCCGGCAAGGGAGATTCGGACCCGGCCGGAGCGGCACGGGGCGCGGGCGGGGCGCGGGCGGGGCGCGGGCGGGGCGCGGGCGGGGCGCGGGCGGGAGAGCCGGGCCGCCGGCCGGCCCTCCCGTCCGGTTCACGGCCGCAGGTGTGCCTTCAGCGCGGACGCGAGCTCGGGGTTCACCCGTGCCTTGAGCACCGTGCCCTGCGGTGTGTGCTCCACGGAGAGCACCTCGCCCTCGCGGTGTGCCCGCGAGACGAGACCGCCCTCGCCGTACGGGACCATGGCCTCGACCTCCACGGCGGGGTGCGGCAGCCGGGCATCGACGAGGGCCCGCAACTCCTCGATGCCCTGCCCGGTGCGCGCGGAGACGACGATCGCCTCCGGCTCCTCGTCCAGAAGCCGGGAGAGCACCTCGGGATCGGCGGCATCGGCCTTGTTGATCACCACGACCTCCGTGCTCCCGGCGGCGCCGACATCACGGAGCACCTCACGGACGGAGGCGAGCTGCGCCTGGGGATCCGGATGTGATCCGTCCACCACATGCAGGACCAGATGCGCGTCGGCGACCTCGTCGATCGTGGAGCGGAACGCCTCCACGAGCTGGTGCGGCAGATGCCGTACGAAGCCGACGGTGTCGGCGATCGTGTAGTTCCGGCCGCTCGGTGTCGTGGCCCGGCGCACGGTGGTGTCCAAGGTGGCGAACAGGGCGTTCTCCACCAGGACTCCGGCCCCGGTGAGCCGGTTCAGCAGCGAGGACTTCCCGGCGTTGGTGTAGCCCGCGAGAGCGACCGACAGCACACTGTTGCGCCGGCGTCCCTCCCTCTTGGCCTCCCGTCCCGTCGACAACTGGTCGATCTGGCGGCGGAGTTTCGCCATCCTCTCGTGGATCTGCCGCCGGTCGGTCTCGATCTTCGTCTCGCCGGGACCGCGGGTGGCCATGCCACCGCCGCCCCCGCCGCCCATCTGCCGGGACATCGACTGGCCCCAGCCACGCAGCCTCGGCAGCATGTACTGCATCTGCGCCAGCGCCACCTGGGCCTTGCCCTCACGGGACTTGGCGTGCTGCGCGAAGATGTCCAGGATCAGGGCCGTACGGTCGACGACCTTGACCCCGACGACCTGTTCGAGGTGGACCAGCTGTCCGGGGCTGAGTTCACCGTCGCAGACCACCGTGTCGGCGCCCGTCTCCTCGACGATGTCGCGTAATTCCGAGGCCTTGCCCGATCCGATGTACGTCGACGGATCGGGCTTCTGCCGCCGCTGGACGACCCCGTCGAGCACCAGGGCACCGGCGGTCTCGGCCAGCGCGGCCAGCTCGGCGAGGGAGCTGTCCGCCTCGGCGGCCGTCCCCGACGTCCATACTCCGACGAGAATGACGCGCTCCAGGCGCAGTTGGCGGTACTCGACCTCGCCGACATCGGTCAGCTCGGTGGAGAGACCGGCGACGCGGCGCAGTGAGGCGCGTTCCTCACGCTCGTACTGCTCGCCGTCGAACTCGCTGGTGGGCGCGAGGTGATCCTCCATCAAGGAGTCCGCCCTCAAGGAGTCCGCGCGCCGCTGGGGTGTTGGGGAACTGTGGGGATGGGTCATCTGGGTCCTTTCCCAAGGAAACCGAAGCGCCCGAACAGCGGTCCGCTCCGCGCGAGGGCAGGCGGGACGGGTTCGGTGCACGGCTCGGTGCATGGCTCGGTGCATGGCGAAGAAGGTGGAAGAGGGGGAACGGAGGCGCGTGGGCGTGACGAGGGGGCGGGCCGCCTTGCCAACCGGTAAGGGAGGGCTACCCGGGCTCGACAGGCAGGCGCTGCGGGCGTTGCGCCCGGCGCCGCATCACAGAAGGCCTATGCCGTATTTCACACGCGGACAACGCTAGTCGATTCTCGCGCCGCACGCATGGGAGTTACGCGAACCGGTGGCGCGAGGTCCGTACCGAGTGCGGGTTCCACAGCCCGCCCGGACCGACAATCCGCTGCCAGGTGAGGGAGTACGCGTTGGCGCAGAGGGTGAGGCCGATGCTGCGGCCCCGGCCTGGTTCGCCCAGGCAGGGCCGGAGATGTACATGGCGTTTCCTGCGGCCAATTCGTATCCGACTTCATCGACCCGCACCAGCCAGGAACAACAAAAAGGGAGGCACCAAAGGTAAAGGAAGGCACACCGAACACGCCCCGACACGGATCCGATAGACCGTCAACTTCACTCCTCACCAACGGCGTTACCGTTGTCTGCCGGGTCGTACGGGGAATGGGATAGGGGCAGGGGCCATGACGTCTGATGTCATCGGAGGGGTGAACAGGGCCGCGGTCGGGACCCTGCTGAGAAACTGGCGCAAGCAGCGTCGGATCAGTCAGATGGAACTGGCCCTGAAGGCCGACAGTTCTGCCCGCCACATCAGCTTCATCGAGACCGGCAGGTCCCGGCCGAGCCAGGACCTGCTGCTCCGCCTGGCGGAGCAGCTGAGCGTTCCCGTGCGCGACCGTAACGCCCTGCTAATCGCCGCCGGTTACGCGCCGGCCTATCCCCAGACACCATTGGGGCATCCGGCAATGCACTCCCTCAGCAAGGTGCTCGACTTCCTTCTGACGGCCCACGAGCCCAACCCGGCCCTGGTCATGGATGGCGTGCACGACATCGTGGCGGCCAACCGCGCGATCCGGATACTGCTCGGTGATACGCCGGAACATCTGCTGCGGCCACCGATGAACGCCATCCGGCTCACGCTCCACCCCCAGGGACTCGCCCCCCGCATCCACAACCTGACCGAATGGCGCACGCATCTGCTCGAACGCCTGGAGCAGCAGATCGCGATGCGTTCGTCCCCGGCGCTGCGCAGACTGTACGACGAGGTCAGCGCGTACCCCGCGCCCGATGGTGCGGTGGCGGACGCCGGCTCACCGCACCCGGTGGAGTCACACCCCTACGCGCTGCCACTCAGGATCGAGGCCGGTGGACGGGTGCTGTCCCTCATCTCGACGGTGACCACCTTCAACACACCGATGGATGTGACCGTCTCCGAACTGGCTCTGGAAACGTTCCTCCCAGCCGATCCAGAGACCGCCGACGCCCTTCAAGCCCTCGGCTGAGGGCGGCTACCTCGCGATTCCCCTCGAACCCGATCCGCTCGACAGGTGGTCGCACTCAGCTGCTTTCGGATCGGTTCACCGGCAGGAGATCCGGCGCAGCGCCCTGTACTGAAGTCCGGCGAAGCCGCCGACCGCGACCGCCTGCATCACGGTCCAGACCTGCCCCGCGGTACTGGCGCCGAGGAAGTCGAACACCACCGCGGCGATGCTGAGCACCGCCCACAGGAGGTTGATTCCGACGACCGCCCGCACGGCACCGGCCGGCGGGCGCGGCCGTCCAGCCGTGTATCCCACCACCACGCCGTACAGGACCAGGAAGGCGCCGAGACCGGACAACAGACCGCTGTCCACCCCGAGCAATCGTTCCAGCGGCCCGGAAGCCGCCACGTAGGCAAGGCCGTTGACCGCCGTGACGACGGCGTCCAGGGCCAGGTAGATCCGTAGCCGGACGATGGCCTTGTCGCCGGTTCCGGTCGATGTACGGAATTCGTTCGTGACCACTGCATCGACCTCCGAGATAGGGGGATCTGTCCTCAGATCACCTGCCGGAATCACCATGACGGGCCCCGCGGAGGGTGTCGATTACCACTCAGGTAATCACGGAGTGCCGGTAGTCCGGTCCCCGACCAGCAAGCCCCGGGCGCGGTGCCGGCACTGCCCGGCGCGCCCTCGCCGCCCACCCTGGTCGAGAACGGCATCCGGCCACCTGAAGCACTTCGCGCTCGTCCATCTTCGGGTTCGCGAGGGCCCACAGGATCGGCATGCCGGTCGGGGATTCGACAACGCGGCGAGGTGCCATGCCGGGCGTCGCGGTCCCGCAGTGATCCGGGAAACAGGACCTGGTGTCGTCGCAGCACATGGGCTGTTGCACTGGACGGTGGCGGGCAGCACGACGGGCCTCCACCGGATTTCCGGTCCGGTGCCGCCTTCTATCCTCACCGGATGAGAACCACCAGTCGTACTCGCCAGCTCGGAAACACGCTGCATGGCTTGGCGTTCCTGCCCGGCGACGACGAGGGCACGGCTCAGAGACTCGTGACGCGGCCCGAGCCACGCCCGCCCCTGCTGTCGGCGCGCGCCGCGGACCTGGTGCTGATGGTCGTCGCGTTGCTGCTCGCGGTGTGGATCAGTCTCCAGAACCCCTACATGGGACCGGCCGCCTCCTGGGCGAATCCGCTGATCGCCGCGGTGAGCGCGCTGCCACTGCTCGTACGGCGCCGGGCGCCCGAACTGGTACTCGCCGCCGGACTGCTCGCCAAGGTTCTCCAGGTCTCGGCTTTCGCAGCGGGCGGCGCCCGGCCGGTGACTCGGACACCGGGGCCGGAGAGCCGCGGACACCCGCGGGAAGCGACACCACGAAGGATGCGTCAGGGGCCGCGGCGCACGATCCTGCCGCGCCGGCCGAGCGGCGGCCCGTCCCCGGAACGGCCGTTGGCAGGATCGCCGAGCTGGCAGACGGCTCCCGGACCGCCGGGCTGCCCGTCACCGTACTCGTCGAGGGCACGCCGCAACCGCTGGCAGATCCGGTCGAGCGTGCCGCACACCGGATCGTGCAGGAGGCTCTGACCAACGTGCACAAGCACGCACCCGGCGCCACGACGCGGATTCAACTCCTGTTCGGCCCGCGGGCCGTGCGCGTCGGAGTCGTCAACGGCCCGCCCGAGAGGCCCGCCGAGCAGGCTGCCGACGGTGAGCCTCTGCTGCCCAGCGGAGGACACGGGCTGATCGGTCTGACGGAGCGGGTCCGCCTGGCCGGAGGCACCATCGAGTCCGGGCCCACCGGTGACGGCGGCTTCCGGATCGACGCCGCGCTGCCCACGTCCATGCCCGGAGCGGCCGCAACCGGAGCGTGACGCCGCCGGGGACAGTGGCCTTCTGCCGACGAGCCGGACGTTCAGGTCAGCCCGGCATCGTGGGTGATGAGCGCGACCTGGGTGCGGTTGGCGGCGTCGAGCTTGGTCATGATCCGGCTGAGATGGACCTTGACCGTGGACTGGCTCACGAACAAGTAGGTGGCGATCTCGGAGTTGCTGTGGCCCTGGGCGACCGCCACGGCGACCTCGCGCTCACGGGCGGTCAGCTCCGCCATCCGCGATCGCGCCTGCGGGGCGACCGCGCCCGCGGCGAAGGTGGCCAGCAGCTTGGTGGTGATGCGCGGTGAGAGCATCGCCTCGCCGCGCGCGAGGACCCGTACCGCGTCGGCCAACTCGCGGGGCGAGGTGTCCTTGAGCAGGAACCCCGACGCACCGTGCTGGAGTGCGGCGTAGACGTATTCGTCGACGTCGAAGGTGGTGAGCACCGCGACGGCGGGAGAATCGGGCAGCGCGGCGAGCCGCCGGGCGACCTCCAGGCCGCCGACGCGGGGCATCTGGATGTCGGTGAGCACCACGTCCGGACGGTGCTCGGCCACCAGGTCCACTGCCACCGAGCCGTCATCGCCGTCGGCGACCACTTGGATGTCCGGCTCGGCCTGGAGGATCATCCGGATGCCCTTGCGCACCAACTTCTCGTCGTCGAGGAGGACTACCTTGACGGTCACTCACGCCACCTCCTTTGTCCGTGTACGGGCAACATCGCGCCCGTACACGGTATCCGCCGTCCCCGGTACGCCCGGCACGCAGTGATCTGCCTGCCCGCATCCCCGCATCCCCCCATTCCCGCATTCCCGCATTCCCGCATTCCTGTCAGGCCGTAGCGCGGGGCGGCGGCGTCCGCGTCGTCGGCGGCCCCCCTCACCTCACGGTCATCCCGCAGCACGAGCCGGCCGGTGTGCCGTACGTCTTTCGGGCAAGTCCACACCGGGCGGAGAGGGTGACGCCCCGAGGACGCCGACCGGAACACGATGGACGGCGTCGGGTCCGGCCGGGGCCGAGCGGTCTCCGTGGCGGACGGGAGCACGGGGCTTTCCCAAGCCGGTTCCGTTCCGGCACCGCTCGTGAGCTCCGCGGGTGACGGGGTTTCCGACCAGATTTCCGACGAGACACAGGAGGACAGATGATCAAGCGCGGCAAGGCGGCATTGTGCGCGATGGCAGGGGCGATCACGCTCACCATGGCCGTGGCACCGCCGGCATCAGCGATCATCGGGGGACACGACGCCACCTCGCCGTACCCGTTCATGGTGAGCGTGCAGAAGGACGGCCACCACTACTGCGGAGCCTCTCTGATCAAACCGGACTGGATCGTGACCGCCGGGCACTGCACGGTGAACGTCAAGCCCGAGCAGCTTTCCGTACGGGTCGGCGACCACGATCGTACGAAGGGAGCCGCAGCGAAGGTCACCAGGATCGTCACGCACTCGGGCTTCTCCTACGAGCCGTTCCGCAACGACGTGGCCGTCATGAAGCTCGACCACCCCGTGGACGCGAAGCCCATCAAACTGGCCGCTGAATCCGCGCCGACGGGCACCGACACCCGGATCCTCGGCTGGGGAATGACCTGCGAGGACGGCAGCGAGTGTCCGCAACCCCCGATCCGTCTGCAGGAATTGGACACCAGGATCGTCCCCGACGGCCGGTGCAGCGAGAACTACAACGCGGACAACGAGTTGTGCACCGACAGCCCCACCAAGAACGCGCAGGCCTGCATCCTCGACTCCGGCGGGCCGCTGATCAAGGGCCGTCCCGGGCGGTGGGAACTGATGGGGGCGACCAGCCGCGACGGCGACGCCGATCCGAAGTGTGCCACCGGTCCCGGCATCTACACCGATCTGACGGCCCACCGCGAATGGATCGAGCGGGCCACCGCGTAGAGATCGGCCTGCCGCCACCAGGTTCCGTCCGGGGTGGGCCGCGTCGCCGTCCGCGTTGTCCACCTAGTACGTCGATGCCGCAGAGGAGGCGTACTGCGGCCTCGTCGTCATTCGCACGCTCCTTCCTCAGCCGGCCGAGACCACCGTCAGCCGTACGGCCCGCGCAAGGCCCCGCCGCATCCGGTGAACAGAAAAAGCCAGGTCAGACACTCTCTGACCTGGCTTTTCGCGGAGCCCCCTGTCGGATTCGAACCGACGACCTACGCATTACAAGTGCGTTGCTCTGGCCAACTGAGCTAAGGAGGCATGCCCGAGCAGTGTAACCGCCCCGGATCATTGCCTCGGATCACGGCCCGGGATCACGGCTTGGACGACGACCTGGACGAGGGCTTGGACGAGGGCTTGGACGACGACCTGGACGACGACCTGGACGACGGCTTGGACGACGGCTTGGACGACGGCCTGGGTCACAGCCCGGACCACGCCCTGGATCACCGTCCCTGCCAGGATTTTCGTCGCGCACCACCTACTGACAGATCACACGTCGCGAGGCTAGTGTCACCTCACAGTCCATCCAGGTGGACTAGACATCTCCCGCTCTCCGGCGGGGGACCCATTCCTTTACTCGGATCGTCCGGCACGTTCCTGCCGGTGAGGGGACACATCACCATGGCAACTGTCTCGTTCGACAAGGCAACCCGCGTCTACCCCGGCTCCACGAAGCCCGCGGTGGACCAGCTGGAGATCGAGATCGAGGACGGCGAGTTCCTCGTCCTCGTCGGTCCGTCCGGCTGCGGCAAGTCGACCTCCCTGCGCATGCTCGCGGGTCTCGAGGACGTCAACGGCGGCTCCATCCGTATCGGTGAGCGCGATGTCACGCACCTGCCGCCGAAGGACCGGGACATCGCCATGGTGTTCCAGAACTACGCGCTGTACCCGCACATGTCCGTCGCCGACAACATGGGCTTCGCGCTCAAGATCGCCGGTGTGAACAAGGCGGAGATCCGTACGAAGGTCGAAGAGGCCGCGAAGATCCTCGACCTCACCGAGTACCTGGACCGCAAGCCGAAGGCTCTCTCCGGTGGTCAGCGGCAGCGTGTCGCGATGGGGCGCGCCATTGTGCGTGAGCCGCAGGTGTTCCTCATGGACGAGCCGCTGTCGAACCTCGACGCCAAGCTCCGTGTCTCCACCCGTACGCAGATCGCCTCGCTCCAGCGGCGCCTCGGCATCACCACCGTCTACGTGACCCACGACCAGGTCGAGGCCATGACCATGGGCGACCGGGTGGCGGTCCTCAAGGACGGGCTGCTCCAGCAGGTGGACTCACCGCGCAACATGTACGACAGGCCGAACAACCTCTTCGTCGCCGGCTTCATCGGCTCCCCCGCCATGAACCTGGTCGAGGTGCCGATCACCGACGGCGGTGTGAAGTTCGGCAACAGCGTCGTGCCGGTCTCGCGCGAGGCGCTCGCCGCCGCGTCCGAGAAGGGCGACAAGACCGTCACGGTCGGCGTCCGCCCCGAGCACTTCGACATCGCGGAGGAGGGCGGCACCGCCGGTGCGCTCTCCAAGGACGCGCCGGCCGGTCTGGCCGTCACCGTCAACGTGGTCGAGGAACTGGGCGCCGACGGTTACGTCTACGGCACCGCCGACCTCGGCAGCGAGAAGAAGGACCTCGTGGTCCGCGTCAACGGCCGTGCCGTGCCCGAGAAGGGCGCCCAGTTGCACGTCGTGCCGCGCGCGGGCGAGACGCACGTCTTCTCGACCTCGACCGGCGAGCGCCTGACCGACTGACGAAGTCGGCCCGCTCATCGGGCCGACCTCGTCCGTACGACACGACACGGAATACGGCCCCGGCTGACGCGCCCGCACCGCGCGTCGGGCCGAATTCCTCCGCGCGGCCCCGCACTCCGGTGCGGGGCCGTACGCGTCCCACGCCAAATACCCCGGCACACAGGCCATTTCGGACCAGTCGCGTCAACAGCCCATTCGAAAAAACCTATCGAACCATCACTCAAGCGAGTGACTAAATGTCGCCATATCATCACTGACCGCTACGCTCGCCTGCGTGACCCACACAGCCCGCCGTATCGGCCGAACTCTCGCTCTCGTACTGCCCGTCGTCCTGGTGCTCTCCGGGACCCTCGCGGTCGCCCGTGTTCCGTGGTCGACCAGCAACACAACGGCGCAGGTCCTGACCGCATCCTCGGACACCGCGTCGGTCCGGGCCAAATCCCGTGCCCCCCAGGACGTTCTGCGCGACAAGCTGCTCCGGGAGCTCCAGGAGAAGGATCCGGGGATCGCCCTGACCCACCTGCAGCGCGAGGTCGAAGAGCGCCCGTCGCTCGCCAAGCACTGCATCGCGATCGCGCGGGCCCTCGGCCGTACAGCCGTGGAGACCTACGGCCCCACGCGCGCGCAGTCCTTCTCCCGTCCCGTGTGTGACACCTCGTTCGCGTTCGGGGTCTCCCAGCAGACCGCGGGGAGCTGACCGCCGCCTCCCTGACCGCCCCGCCTATCGTTCACGGCATGCATACGTATCCGACGCAGGCCGTGATCCTCGCGGGCGGCCAGGGGTCGCGGCTGCGCCCGTACACCGATGACCGTCCCAAGCCGATGGTCGAGATCCCTGGAACGGGGACCCCGATCATCGGCCATCAGCTTGCCTGGCTCGCCGCCGAGGGCGTGACCGACGCCGTCGTCTCGTGCGGGCATCTCGCCGAAGTCCTCCAGGAATGGCTGGACTCGGCCGACCTTCCGCTGCGTGTCACCACCGTGGTGGAGCCCGAGCCGCTGGGACGCGGCGGAGGCCTCAAGTACGCCGCCGCCCACCTGCCCGACGCCGGGCAGCCCTGGTACGCGACCAACGGCGACATCTGGACGCGCTTCTCACTGCGCGACATGGCCGCCTTCCACGCGGAGCGCGACGCGACCGCCACACTCGCTCTCGCCCGGCCCCGGATTCCGTGGGGGGCCGTCGAGACGGACGAGTTCGGGCATGTTCTCGACTTCATCGAGTCGCCCCCGTCGCCGTATCTGATCAACGCGGGCGTGTACGTGTTCTCCGCGGCCTTCGTCGCCCTGCTGCCGGACCGCGGCGACCACGAGCGGACCACGTTCCCCCGGCTGGCGCGCGAACGCAGCCTGGCGGGCTACCCGTTGCCGAACGGGGCGTACTGGCGCGCCATCGACACCGCGAAGGACCTCACGGAGGCGGCCAAGGAGCTGGCCGGCGGGGCCAACTGACGTCGTACGGTGCCCCGGTAACGCCATAAGTGCCTTGGTGACGTCGTACGCGGCTCAATGACGTTGTACGCGGCGCACTGACGTCGTACGTGCCCCGGTAACGCGTGCGTGTTCCGGAGACACCGTACGAACCCGACGCACTTCGAAGACGCACGTAGGAGGGGCGGCCACCGTGACCGGGTGGCCGCCCCTCCTACGTCCCGTACGCGTCAGCCCAGCAGGCCGCCGATGGGGTTACGGGCGCCGCTCCCGCCCGAGGACGAGCCGCCGGTGTCGGATCCGGAGTCGTCGCTGCCGCCGCCTCCGCCGCTTCCGTCGCCCGTACCGCCCGTGGAGGACGGTCCCTGGCTGCTGGGTGGTGGCGGGGCCTGCTCGGCCGTCTGCGGGGGCTGCTGGACCGTGCCCTGGGTCTGGCTCGGCTGCTGCTGTCGCGTCTGGCCGGTACCGGCGGCGCCGCCGGTCTCGCGGACCGTACCGGCACCGGGCGTCGGCTGCTGGGCGGCGGGGCTGCCCGACCGGGTCGCGGACGGCTCGGACCGCTTGTCGCCCGTGCCGCCGCCGCTGTCGGGCGAGCCGGACGCGCTGCTGCCACCGCGGCCGGGCCGCTGGGGCAGCGGAACACCGGGCAGCTGGTTGACCGGATCGACGTTGGGGCCGGGCACGGTCACCATGTCGGAGGACCGTACGGCCCCGCCCAGCACCGAGCCGACCAGCAGCGTGAGCCCGATGACGACGGTCGCGAGGACCGCGCCACGGCGCAGCACGCGGCGCCGCAGGTCCCAGATCTCCGAGCGCGGCCCGAGCTTGCGCCAGGCCTCGCCCGCGAGCCGTCCGTCCACGGAGTAGACGGGGGCGCCCGCGATGATCAGCGGGGACCAGGCGGCCAGGTAGATGATGTCCGGCGCGTCGTACGCCGGTACGGTCCGCCAGCTGACGGTGAGGAGCAGCGCCGCCGACAGGAGCGTGCCGAAGCACGCGGCGACGCGCTGCCAGAGGCCGAGGACGGTCAGTACGCCGGCCACGATCTGGAGGAACGCGACGCTGAGGCCCGCGCCGACCGGGTGGGAGAGCGCGAAGTCCCTCAGGGGCTCCGCGAGGGCCCACGGGTGCAGCGAGCTGAGCCACTTGACCATGGACCCGCGCTCGCCACCGTCGAAGTAGACGGGGTCGCAGAGCTTGCCCATGCCCGCGTAGATGGAGATGAAGCCGAGGAAGACGCGGAGCGGGAGGAGCACCACGCCGAGGTTCATCCGGCGGCCGGGGTAGTAGGCGTGCCGGACGGCGTCGGCGCCGTGCCGCTGGGCGCGGGGCGGGCCGTCCGGGTCGGAGTCGAGGTCGTACGGCTCCTGCTCGGGCCCGTCGTACGCGTCGTGGTCCGACTCGTACGCCGTGTCGTGGGAGGTGTCGTAGGCGCCGACGGCCTTGCGCATCGGCGGCAGCAGCGGGGTCGTACGGGTGCCGGGTCCGCCGAGCCTGCCCGAACCGCCGGGGCCGCCCTGTCGGCCGATGCCCGCACCGCCGACGACGGGCGTCGGCATCGTGGTCTCGCCGTCAACGCCGATCCGCGGGATGACCTGGGTGGCACCGGCCTCGTACTCCCTCGCCGACGCGTCGCGGTGGGCGCCGCCCGCCGGGATCTGGGGGGAGTTCCGTACCGCCTGGAGGAGGCCGCTCGCTCCGGGGTCGCCCGGCTCCGACTTCCCGCTCCAGACGACGGGCGCCCGGCGGCGGCCCGCCCCACCGCCGTCGGCACTCACCGTGGGAATACGCCCTGTCCCGGGCGCCGCGCGCCCGGGTCTGGGGCGCTGGGGCGCCGCGAGCTTCACCCGGAAGCTGGCGTGGTTCACGATGACCTGCGCGGGATCGCAGTCCACCTTGAGCATGCTCAGCGGGGGCTGGTCGTCGAACCCGGGCCGGGGCGTTCTGGTGTCCACACTCATCTAACCGAGTGACTTGTGTTTAGGACACTGCCTTGACGTACGGGATGTCCGAGACCCGTCAAGATCGCCTTACGGAACGGTCCAGGAACGCCTTGCGGAGCCGTCCGTGAACCCCGCGCGGACAGGCCACACGGCCTGTCCCCTCCCTCGGAGAATCAGGCGCGGCGGCGGGACGCCTCGTACAGCACCACACCGGCCGCGACGCCCGCGTTCAGCGACTCGGCGCCGCCCGGCATCGGGATCCGTACGCGGAAGTCGCACGTCTCGCCGACCAGCCGGGACAGGCCCTTGCCCTCGCTGCCGACCACGATCACGACGGGACCGCCGAGCGCTGCGAGGTCACCGACCTCGGCCTCGCCGTCCGCCGCGAGCCCGACCACGACGACACCGGCCTTGCGGTAGGCCTCCAGGGTGCGGGTGAGGTTGGTGCAGCGGGCGACCGGGGTACGGGCCGCCGCGCCGGCCGAGGACTTCCAGGCACCGGCGGTCATCCCGGCGGCACGCCGCTCCGGCACGACGACGCCGTGACCGCCGAAGGCGGAGACGGAGCGGACGACCGCGCCGAGGTTGCGCGGGTCGGTGACCCCGTCGAGCGCGACGATCAGCGGGTCCTCACCGTCGTCGAACGCGGCGGCGGCGAGATCGTCGGGGTGCGCGTACTCGTACGGCGGGACCTGGAGGACGAGGCCCTGGTGGTTCAGGCCGTTCGTCATCCGGTCCAGCTCGGGCTTGGGCGCCTCCATCAGGTGGATGCCGCCGCGGTCGGCCGCGAGCTGGAGCGCCTCGCGGACCCGCTCGTCGTTGTCGATGAACTGCTGGACGTAGAGCGTCGACGCCGGTACGCCGTCGCGCAGCGCCTCGAAGACCGGGTTACGGCCGACGACCATCTCGCTGGTGCCCTTGCCGCCACGGCGGGCGATCTGGCGCCGGGCGGCGGTCTGCTTGGCTTTCGCGTTGGCCGCGCGGTTCTGGACATGGCCCTTGCGCGCGGACGCGGGCGGCGTCGGGCCCTTGCCCTCGAGTCCGCGGCGTCGCTTGCCACCGCTACCGATCTGCGCGCCCTTCTTGTTGGACGTGCGGCGGTTCCTGCGCTGGCTGTTCCCGGCCATGACCTACCTGTTTCGTTGCTTCAGAACTTCAGTGTCGTGCTTCGTCGTGCTTCGGGGTGGTGCTTCGTCGTACTTCGGAGTGGTACTCGGATGTGCGTACGAGCCGTACGCGGAGTCCACGTGGGTAACAGCGTACGGAAGACAGCCCCCCAGTGTGCCGCCCCGAGGACCGGACGGCACAACGGGCGAGGTCAGCGCGGCCTTCGGCAGCTACCGCGGGGACCGCACCGGCACCTCTCAGCGCGGGCCGAGGGTCCAGCGCGGGCCGCTCGGGCTGTCCTCGATGACGAGTCCGCTCTGCTGGAGCTGGTCCCGGATCGCGTCCGCGGTGGCCCAGTCCTTGCGGCTGCGCGCCGCCTGGCGCTGGTCGAGCACCAGCCGTACGAGGGTGTCCACGACGCCGTGCAGATCGTCACCGCGGTCGCTCTCGCCGGCCCACTGCGGGTCGAGCGGGTCCAGGCCGAGGACGCCGAGCATGGCCCGTACCTCCGCGAGCCGGGCCACGGCCGCTTCCTTGTCGTCGGCGGCCAGCGCGGAATTGCCCTGCCGGACGGTGGTGTGGACGATCGCGAGGGCCCCCGGCACACCCAGATCGTCGTCCAGGGCCTCGGCGAAGGCGGGCGGCACCTCGCCGGCCGCGGCGACCACTCCCCCGGCCTTCTCCACGACGCGCTGGACGAAGCCCTCGATGCGCGCGAAGGCGGACTCGGCCTCGCGCAGAGACTCCTCGCTGTACTCGATCATCGAGCGGTAGTGCGGCGTGCCGAGGTAGTAACGGAGCACGATGGGGCGCCAGTGCTTGACCATCTCGGAGACCAGCACCGAGTTGCCGAGCGACTTGGACATCTTCTCGCCGCTCATGGTGACCCAGGCGTTGTGCACCCAGTACTTGGCGAACTCGTCGCCGTACGCCTTGGCCTGCGCGATCTCGTTCTCGTGGTGCGGGAAGATCAGGTCGAGTCCACCGCCGTGGATGTCGAAGACGGTGCCCAGGTACTTGTGGGCCATCGCGGAGCACTCCAGGTGCCAGCCGGGACGGCCGCGTCCCCACGGGGTCTCCCAGCTCGGCTCGCCGGGCTTGGCGGCCTTCCACATCGCGAAGTCCCGCTGGTCGCGCTTACCGGTCTCGCCCTCGCCGGACGGCTGGCGCAGATCGTCCAGGTCCTGGTTGGAGAGCTCCAGATAGCCCGGGAAGGAGCGGACGTCGAAGTAGACGTTGCCGTCGGCCTCGTAGGCGTGACCGCGCTCGATCAGACCGCGCATCATCTCGATCATCTCGGTGATGTGCCCGGTCGCGCGCGGCTCGTATGTGGGCGGCAGGCAGCCGAGGACGTCGTAGCCCGCGTTGAAGGCGCGCTCGTTCTCGTACCCGATGGCCCACCACGGGCGGCCCTGCTCGGCCGACTTGACAATGATCTTGTCGTCGATGTCCGTGACGTTCCGGATGAACGTCACGTCATAGCCGCGGTACTCGAACCAGCGGCGCATGATGTCGAAGTTCAGCCCCGACCGGATGTGCCCGATGTGCGGAGCGGCCTGCACGGTGGCGCCACAAAGGTAGATCGAGACACAGCCCGGCGTGAGCGGGGTGAAGTCACGGATCTGCCGGGCACCGGTGTCGTACAGCCGAATAGTCACCCGACAAGGGTAGTCCGCTTTGAGCAGTGCCCCGCGACCCTTTGGGCCACGGGGACACAGAAGCGTGACATTTATGACCACCTGGTCATGTCATCTGTCATCATTTCGGACCCATCGAACTCATCACGAGCCGATCGCAACCGATCGCGAACCGATCGCCGACTCGTCCCGAGCCACTCGCCGGCTGATCGCGAGTCGATCGCGAGTCGATCGCGAATGATCAGCAGCCTCTCGCAAGCCGCTCGCGAGCTCCGGTGGGCCTCGTCCGCCATCCCGGTCAGAGGCTGCCGACGACCTTGCGCGGCGTGATCCGGACGACCACACGCTCGTCGTCCTGACCCGAGGCCGGGTTGAACTCCGCGTACGGCTTGCCGGTGTACTTGAGCGACAGTTCGTCGATCAGGTCCTGGCCGCCCTCGGTGGTGAGGGTCGCGGCGCCGCGGATCTCCGCGTAGGTGTACGGCGCGTCGGCGGGCTGTACGACGACGGTCACCCGGGGGTCCCGCCGCAGGTTCCGCTCCTTGCGCCGGCCGACCGTGGTCGAGATCAGCACGTCGTCGCCGTCGCGCTTCGCCCACACCGGCGAGACCTGCGGGCTGCCGTCGGGCTGGATGGTGGCGATGGTGACGAAGACGGTTCCGTCGAGGACTTCCTTGAGCTGCTCGGAGAGCGCGGCTGTCATGGCTGCCTTCCTGATACCTGGGGCGTGGACCTGCGGATCGCGGCCGTACGGATAACGGATACTCGCCGATATTCCCTCAACCCACGCCCCGCGACAGGTATTTCGCGCGGGCCGGTCGCTATGCACCGGCCGGCCCGCCCGCCGGGGACCGGCCGGCCTACGTGATGCGGCCGGCCGCCCGGCCGCCCAGTCAGTCAGTCGGTACGAATCACCAGCGCCGTGGCGATCGCGGCCAGCCCCTCGCCCCGGCCCGTGAAGCCAAGTCCGTCGGAGGTGGCGGCGGAGACCGAGACGGGAGCGCCGACGGCCTCGGAGAGGACCTTCTGCGCCTCCTCCCGGCGCTTGCCGATCTTCGGTCGCGCGCCGACGACCTGCACGGCGACATTGCCGATCGCGAAGCCCGCGTCCCGGACGATCCTGGCCGCCTCCGTAAGGAGGGTGATGCCGGGCGCTCCGGACCATTCGGGGCGCCCGGTCCCGAAGTGCGCGCCGAGGTCGCCGAGGCCGGCGGCCGAGAACAGCGCGTTGCAGGCCGCGTGCGCGACGACGTCCGCGTCGGAGTGCCCGGCCAGACCGGGCCCCTCGCCCTCCCAGAGCAGACCCGCGCACCACAGCTCGCGGCCCTCCTCGAACGCGTGGATGTCGGTGCCGATACCGACCTGCGGCAACCGCGCGAAGGCGGCTACGGGCGCGGTCGGCGGGTGGCCGGAAGCCTCAGAAGCCATCGTTGGCCCTCCTCCGGGCGAGAACCGCCTCGGCCAGCACGAGATCCAGCGGCCTGGTCACCTTGAACGCCTCCTCGTGGCCGGGCACGACCACCACGGGCGCGCCGAGCCGCTCGACCATACCCGCGCAGTCCGTCGCCCCCTCTCCGACCGATGCCACGGTCCGGTGCGCGCGGTGGAGCGTTTCGCGGTCGAAGCCCTGCGGAGTCTGTACGGCGCGCAGCAGGGCCCGGTCGGGGGTGGCGACGACCGGCTCCGGCTCGCCCTTCTCGCCGGGCTCGACCTGCTTGACGGTGTCCGAGAGCGGCAGCGCGGGCACCACGGCCGGCGCGCCGTCCCGTACGGCTTCGACCACGGCGTCCACGGTGTCGACGGGCACGAGCGGCCGGGCCGCGTCGTGGACGAGGACGGTGGTGATGCCGTCGGGAAGGGCGTCGAGACCGCGCCGTACGGACTCCTGGCGGGTCTCGCCGCCGGGCACGACGAGGTAGTCGGTGCTCTCGGGCAGCGGGTGTTCGTTGAGGAGGTGTTTCACCTCGGGGGCGCCGTCGGGCGGGGCGACCACGACGACGAGCGAGACGGCGCGGGAAGCGGCCATCGCGCGGACGGCGTGGATCAGCATCGGTGTGCCGCCCAGCACGCGGAGCGCCTTGGGGGCTCCCGGGCCGAGCCGTACCCCCCGGCCTGCTGCGGGGATCACCGCGGCGGTGCGGTGGGGGCGGGCTTCGTCAGACATCGGTTGCACTCCGGCAGGTTTGTTTCCTCGGCCGACATGGGTATGGCCACAGCGTGCCGGGCGCGACGCCTTGACCGGACCCTTCCGTGACACGGTCGAGACGGGCCGCCCCGGCTCCCCGGTCCCGGCACATCTGGTACTGCTCCCGGGACTCGGGGCATGACCCCGAAAATCACGACAGATGAATGTGTACGCACAGGACCTTGGGGAAGGTGCCCGTTCGTACGAGAGATGTCGGAGCGAGGGGGTCAGGAATGACCGCTGCGGGACCACGCATGCCGGACGGGATGCGTGTGTACGGACATGCCGCAGCGCCCGGCGACTCAGCTCTTCCGTCATTGCTGGTCAGCGGGCACCACGGCATTCACTGCGTTATTCGGCATGCGCTGCTGCTGGATGGAGATGGAACCGGCAGCGTCATGATTCAGGACGCGAGGACCTCGTCGAGCAGAGCCTCGGCCTTGTCTTCATTCGTGTTCTCCGCGAGAGCCAGCTCGCTGACAAGAATCTGCCGCGCCTTGGCGAGCATGCGCTTCTCACCTGCGGAGAGTCCGCGCTCGCGCTCCCGGCGCCACAGGTCGCGCACTACTTCAGCGACCTTGATGACGTCGCCGGAGGCGAGTTTCTCGAGATTTGCCTTGTAGCGACGGGACCAGTTCGTCGGCTCTTCTGCGTACGGCGCCCTGAGCACCTCGAAGACCCGGTCCAGCCCGTCCTGACCGACCACATCGCGCACTCCGACGAACTCCGCATTGTCCGCCGGCACACGCACCGTCAAGTCGCCCTGGGCGACCTTGAGCACCAAGTAGGTCTTGTCCACGCCTTTGATCTGGCGAGTTTCGATGGCCTCGATCAGCGCGGCCCCGTGATGGGGATAGACCACGGTGTCGCCAACCTTGAACGTCATGTGACAGGTACCCCTTCCGTGGCTATCCAGGGTAACACGAGAATGGCTTCTTCTGAATGGCGTTTTCGCAGGTCAGGGCGCATCTCGGGGCTTGACAACAGCAACAGGAACGTGCTGCGAGCGGCTTCCGGAAGAGGGTATTCGCAGGTCGGACCGGCTGTGCGGGCACACCGAAACGCGCACGTTACCCGGCACAGAACGTCCTCCGAAGGGGACGAACGTCCCGTTTTGCCGGGTTCGGGGAGTCGAACTTCCTCTACTCCGTTCGGATGTCGATCACTCGTACGGATGGAAACGGATGGAAGGTGAGACGGAAGTACAGCGGAAGTGCGAGGGATTCTGAATTTGATCACCACGGCTCCCGGGACGGTATTCGTAAGGAATGTGTGGCGGCCGAAGGAATTGATCACCCGTGTTTTGTGAACGGCGTGCGAAACAGAGCCGGTGAGCGGGGGTGAAACAGCGGGAGCGGCCTGGGATCAGCCTGGAACCGGTCGAGCCGATCGGTTCCAGGGCGCGAGCCGGGAGCGCGGAGAGGGACGGCCCGCCGCCGCAGATTGCGCAGTCCGCCGCCCCGGGACAGGCATGGAGCGGGCCGGGACAGGCATGGAGGGGGTCGGAGGCGGGTCGGGTGCGGGGCGCCGGGGGCGGCTCGGTAACCTGAAGCCGCTGACAGATCTCCGTCCGCCCAGAGCTAGTTCTTCGCTTTGATCTTCGCTCGTGCTCAGTCCCCTCGTCCGAACGTCCTAGGAGTTGCCGCCGCCGTGAGCCGCAGCCTTCGACGCGGCGTCCTCGCCGCTTCTGCCCTCGTGTTCTCGCTTGCCTCGCTCACCGCGTGCGGCGCCGGCAACAACGCGCAGACGCTCGGCGTCAAGCCGGACAGCGCCGCCACCTCCGTGGACGTGATCACCATCCAGAACGCGACGGTGGTCACCCAGCCCGAGGCCGACGCGGCGGGTCCCGCGGTCGTCACCGGCACGTTCTTCAACAACGGCAAGAGCGCGCAGACCCTCGACTCGATCAAGCTGCCGGGCACCAGCGCCACGGTGAAGCTCTCGCCGGCCAAGGGCTCCGGCCCGGTCACCGTGCCGGCCGGCGGTTCGGTCCAGCTCGGTGGCGCGGGCAATGCCTCCGCCGTGATCGACAAGGGCAACGAGGCCGCGAAGAACGGCGACGCGCAAGAGGTCGTGTTCACGTTCAGTGAGACCGGCGAGGTGGGCCTGCGCGCCTTCGTCTATCCCTCGAACAGCTACTTCAAGGGCGTCGGCCCGAGCAGCCTGCCGGCATCGCCCTCGAAGTCGCCCTCCGCGACCGTCTCCGGATCCTCCACGGGCAAGCCGTCGGGGAACGGGTCCGGCGCGGCCGGCGCGCCCGACACGGCGAATCCGTCGGACACCGCGAACCCGTCCGACACCGCGAACCCGTCGGACTCCGCGTCGGCCTCGCACGAGACGGACGACTGAGGCCGCTGAGGCGCAGGTCGGCACGGCACGTACAGGCCGGCACGACACGTACAGATACGGCTGTGGCGCCCCACCCGGGTCAGGGTGGGGCGCCACAGCCGTACGTACAGGCACGTCACGCGCGCGGGCGCTCAGGGCGCACGCATACGGGCCGGAGCGGACCCTCAGGAGTCCGCGCGGGCCCGGGAAGCCGGTCTTGGTGACCGGGGCTGTCCGAGTGGGTCAGGAAACCACCGGTTTACGGCTCGAACTTGTAGCCGAGGCCTCGCACCGTCACCAGGTAGCGCGGCGCCCCCGGGTCCGGCTCGATCTTGGCGCGCAGCCGCTTGACGTGGACATCGAGAGTCTTGGTGTCGCCCACGTAGTCCGCGCCCCAGACCCGGTCGATCAGCTGCATCCGGGTCAGCACCCGGCCCGCGTTGCGCAGCAGCATCTCCAGCAGGTCGAACTCCTTGAGCGGCAGGTCGACCTTGCCGCCGGAGACCGTGACGACATGGCGGTCCACATCCATCCGGACCGGACCCGCCTCCAGGGCGGCCGGAGTGACCTCCTCGGGCTCACCTCGGCGGCGCAGCACCGCGCGGATGCGGGCGACCAGCTCGCGCGAGGAGAAGGGCTTGGTCACGTAGTCGTCGGCTCCTATCTCCAGGCCGACGACCTTGTCGATCTCGCTGTCCTTGGCGGTGACCATGATCACCGGGACATTGGACCTGCCGCGCAGCTGGCGGCAGACCTCGGTGCCCGGCAGGCCGGGCAGCATCAGGTCGAGGAGGACGAGGTCGGCGCCGTTGCGTTCGAACTCGTCGAGCCCCTCGGGGCCAGTGGTCGCGATCGCGACCTCGAAGCCCTCCTTGCGGAGCATGTAGGACAGGGCGTCGCTGAAGGATTCCTCATCCTCGACGACGAGCACTCGGGTCACGGAAGGACCTCCGGGGAAGGAATCACGGTCGGGGGATCCAGCTCGTTGCTGGCATCGGTGGCGGTATCGGGGGTGTAGAGGGAGCGGTCGTCTTCGTCCGGGCCCGTAGGTGTGCGATCCCGCGCGGCGCCCGCTTCGGGCAGCCGCAGGGTGAAGGTGGAGCCCTGGCCCTCTGAGCTCCATACGGTGACCTCCCCGCCGTGCGAGGCGGCCACATGCTTGACGATGGCGAGGCCGAGCCCCGTACCGCCGGTGGCCCGGGAGCGGGCCGGATCGACGCGGTAGAACCGCTCGAAGACACGCTCCCGGTCCTTCTCGGAGATACCTATGCCCTGGTCGGTCACGGCTATCTCGATCAGGTCCCCGCCGCTTGCGGAGACCCGGCGCGCGGCGATGCCGACGCGCGTGCGGGCCGGTGAGTAGTTGACGGCGTTCTCCACGAGATTACCGAGGGCCGCGGCGAGCTGGCCGCGATTGCCCCACAGGCGCAGGTCGGCGGTGCCGCCCGCGGCCATGGTGATCTGTTTGTTGGACGCGGGCTGCCGGGACCGGTCGATGGCCTCGTCGACCAGTTCGTCCACCCGTACGGACTCCGAGTCCTCCAGCGGGTCGTCGTTCTGCACCCGGGAGAGGTCGATGAGCTCCTGTACGAGATTGGTCAGCCGGGTCGCCTCGATCTGCATCCGGCCGGCGAAGCGGGTGACCGCCTCGGGGTCGTCCGAGGCGTCCATGACGGCCTCGGAGAGCAGGGAGAGCGCACCGGTGGGGGTCTTGAGCTCGTGGCTGACATTCGCCACGAAGTCGCGCCGTACCGCTTCGATACGGCGGGCCTCGGTGAGGTCCTCGACCAGGAGCAGGACGAGGCGGGACCCGAGGGGGGCGACCCGCGCGGAGACCGCGAGGGCCTCGCCCCGGCCCGTACCGCGCCGGGGGAGATCCAGCTCCACCTGCCGTATCTCACCATCGCGACGGGTGTCGCGCGCCATGTGCAGCATCGGCTCGACGGCGAGCTTGCCGCCCCTGACCAGGCCCAGCGCGTACGCGGCGGAGCTGGCCTTGACGACGGAGTCGCTCTCGTCGAGCACGACCGCCGAGGAGCGCAGCACGGAGAGGACCGTGTCGACGCCCGGGGGCAGCACGGCGTCCGTGTGCAGTGAGGTGCGGGTGGGTCGTGCCTGGTCGCGTTCGCTCCAGCGAAACGCCAGCATGGCGATCACGCCGGTGCACACTCCGGCGATCGCTGCCAATGCGGCGACTGCCGCGTTCACGTCCATGCAGCCAGGTTATGCGCGCCCACCGACACTCTCCCAGCCGTCGAGGTGTCTCCTCGAACACTCGTCGCCCAGAGTTCACCGAGGAGAAAGTGACGGTTCACTTGGGAGGGAGGAGCCGGACGCGTAACGGACAGAACGTGGGAACGTGGGGGTCCACGGCCCCTGCCTCCGGCCCTGGCAGGAACGTCGCAGGAACGTCAAGAGAGGGACAAACCCTATGCGGGACGCGTACCACGAGGAACTGGACTCGATAGGCGAGGACCTGGTCGAGATGGCCCGGCTCGTCGGTTCCGCCATCGGGCGGGCCACCACCGCCATGCTCGACGCGGATCTCAAGCTCGCCGAGACCGTGATCGCCGCCGACGAGAAGGTCGACGACCTCCAGCACGACCTGGAGGCCAGGGCCATCGCCCTGCTGGCACGGCAGCAGCCGGTCGCGACCGATCTGCGGATCGTGGTCACCTCACTGCGGATGAGCGCCGATCTGGAGCGTTCGGGAGACCTGGCGCAGCACGTGGCCAAGCTGGCGCGGCTCCGCTTCCCGGAATCGCCCGTGCCGCTCGACCTGCACGCGACGCTGCTGGAGATGGGGCAGCTGGCGCAGCGCCTGATGGCGAAGTCCGCCGAGGTGATCATCACCAAGGACGTCGACCTGGCCCTCCAGCTGGAGCAGGACGACGACGAGATGGACCTGCTGCACCGCACGCTGTTCCAGCACCTGATGGACGACCGCTGGAAGCACGGCATCGAGACGGCGGTGGATGTGACGCTGCTGGGCCGCTACTACGAGCGGTTCGCGGACCACGCGGTGTCGGTCGCCAAGCGGGTCGTCTACCTGGTGACGGGCGAGCACGCGGACGAGATCCAGCAGCTGGAGACACCGGTCGAAGGCGCGTAACGGGCCGGACGGGGGCACGTGGCGCCCACGTAGCGGACCGTACGGGGGCACGTGGCGGACTGTACGGGGGCACGTTGCGGGCGGGTCGGGGCGTGTGGCCGAGGGCGCTCGGGCCGGACGGGGGCGCGCGGGCGGGCATCGGCAGTGCATCGAGGGCGCATGGAAGGCCGGAGGCGTGCGGAGGGGGCGCGTACGTCGGCGCTTGCGCGCATGCGCCGCAGATGCGCCGTTGATGCGTCCGTCGCGATGAGCTTGCAATAGGGCGAAGGCGACATTCATGCACGCCCTTGAGGAGGATTCCATGGCCGATTCCCCCACGACCGCCCCCGCCGTCCCAGCGGTGCACCCGCCCGTGCTCAGCGCCTGCGGCTGCGGCTCCGGCTGCGGCTGCGGCTGCCAGTCGGGCGGCTCGTGCCAGTGCGGCGGCGGCTGCGGCTGACGTCGTACACGAATGCGAACAAGGAGGCCCCCTGCGTGCGGGGGGCCTCTTCGTATGAACCGGCCGATCCGGGCCTCGGGCCTGCTCCGCTCCGCTCCGCTCCCGGAGGTACTGCCTGGTCATCCGCTGAATCGCAACTCGTACGGTCTCCCGCTGCAACTCAAACTCACGTCGTTCCGTGATGTGCAACGATGCCGTGGCGGCAGTTGGGCCTGTCACATATCCCGAGTGGTCTCCTGCTGTCCGTGAATCCTGAACATTTGCTTGGGCCGCAGACGAGGCAATATGAGGCTTCGGAGTCCAGGTCCCAGCCCGCCTCGGAAAGTCGCGACTGGGCGCTCTCGTGGAACCTTCGGACTTGCACCTCCATCTGATCAAAGTCAGCCGCATTCGCCTCAACTGCCTTTTGCTGAGCGTCCGTCAGTGCATACTCGGTAGCCATTGACCCTCCTTGGGTTTTCGCTTTCTTCAGCAGTATGCGCCCGAGATCCCGAGAATTCATCTCGGGATCTATGTAGCTATCGAGTTGTCAAACTGTTGACCGTTGATCGATACGCACATTGGCGATGCCGGCCATGGCAGCGGTTGGGCCGTCCGCTTTCCGTGCACCTGGCGGAGCGCCCACGACGGGCTCAGCCATATCGCGGCAGCAGTTGCTACGACGGCTGGCCCATCTTGGCTGCGGCAAGGCGTCGTTGACTGTGCTTGACCGCTCGATGTGGCACGACTGTGGCACGTGCAGAGTGCGCATCGCTGATGGCCAGTAGGCTCATGTTCATGGATGCGTTCTTGCCGTTCCTGATCATGATCGGTGGCCTTGCCGCGGTCCTGGGCTTCTTTTCCTGGCTGGCTGTACGTATTCGTCACCGGGGCCTCGCGGGCGGGGCCATGAGTGCGGCCCTGGCCTCCTACGAGGAGGCGTTCCGTATCACTGCTCACGAATCCCACGTCGAGATCCAGGCGCAGAAGGAACGCAAGGCGCCGATCCTGTCGCCTGATGATCACTGGGGGCGTGGCCCTGTCGAGGCATGCCCAGTCGGCGCAGCGGACCGTGGAACGCCTCGGTCGCGAACTCGGCGCTCGCGACGGGGCCTTGGCCGTTGGGTCGATCGTCTGAGGCCGGGACGCTGATCCATGCGCACCGTGTGGCTGATTGTCGGAGTAGTTGTTGCGCTGGGCGTCGTCGCGTTCCTGGCGGATCGTGTTCTGCTGGCGATGGAGGCGCGGCGCTGGATCTACTGGCGCAAGACCAAGAGCCTGTCATCCATCGGTGCCGACCTCATCCAGGAGAGCGATCCCGGGGCCCAGGCCGCCAAACGGGCCATGGAGCAGGAACGCGTACGCAAGAACGTCAGGCCCGCGGAGGACCCGCCCTTCCGGATCGACCTGAACGCCGGCACGGTGCACATCCGCCGCGCCGGAGGCGACGGGAAAGACCCGGGCGGGATGTCGTAACTGGCGGCAGTTGGTGCGTTGACCTGCGGTGAAATGGCGTTGCAATCCTGGTCGCACCCGCAGCCAGTGCTCTGGCCGAGAAGGTTCGCCGGTGTAGCTCGGTGACGCCGCCCACCTCACAGACCGAACAGCAAAGGCGCCAACCTGTCCATGTACGACGGCGCCGTTGCGGTGTGCTGGGCATCAGTAGTCTGCTCGCTCGGCTACTAGTAATTTACGCAGGATTTCAATGACTTATGGGTTGCGACCGTATGCCTGCAGCAAGGCCGAGATCAACGCAGGGACTGAACTATGCGGATTTGGCGGAGCGTGCTTCATCTTCACCTCTCCACATCCAGAAGCGCGAGCCATAGCTTCCAAGTAATTTTGATAGGGAAATTCATCAGGCATATTCTTGCCGGAAAACCCTCGTTTCTGCAGAAGTTTGACCAGAGCAGTCGCATCTACCCATGATGTGCGACTCTCAAAATGCCATAGAAGCCAAATCTCAAAGCATGGAGAGCTAATATCTATTTCAATATTCGAACGACTCGCTTCGATGCACGCCCTCTCTAGACTGGCATGTTCATCTACATCAACTACGCACCAGACTGCATCAAAGGGATCCCCGCCCTTATCTTCGAGATCGCGACGTCTTACTGCTTCACTTACCACACTCAAGGGGTCACGGCCGACACCCACTGGCCTGACACTAACCACGCGTACGGCTTTAGCCCTCAATAACGCAGCGAATTTTTCGAGTACTGTGGCTCCGTATTGACACCTTCGGTGGCGATAAGCATCTTTATGTACTCGGATCGCTTTTTCTTCGACTTTGAGATTTTCCGCGATCCGCGCAACTGTCGACGACTCATGCTTGATTCTCCATCTGTAGAGATGCAAGCAATTCCTCCCAAGCGAGCGTGGGGACTGCCCCATATCTTCCCCCGAGATACCGGCGTTCCACATTGTGATCCTTCTTGACGGGAAAGTCCGTCAGAGGATAGATCTCTGTGGCCCCATCGAGAGTTTTCTCGGCGAACCACATCTCCTCGGTGTCCAAGCCGTCACCTGATAGGTGTCCCATGAGGGACGTGTCGTGCGAGGTGAATACAAGCTGAGCCCCAAGCGTGTTGATCTCCGGGGACTTGAACAGGGCGATGAGTGCCGACGCGAGCCTCGGGTGCAGGCTGGAGTCGAGCTCATCCACCAGAAGTACGCCGCCGTACTTAATTTCTCGCAGCGCAGGCAACGCAAGGGAAAGCCAAGCGACGGTGCCACTGCTCTCATCGCCGAGTTCCAGGCTGTGGGGATCCTCGGATGAGGCCCCTTGATGCCAAAAACTGATCACCTTCCTTTGCTCCTTCAGGAAGTCGGCGAAGAATTTTTCTTCATCGTCCTCTTCGTCCAAAACTGCTCTCATTGCCCTTCGCATGCTCAACTGAGTCATCTCGTCGACCTCGATTTCCTCCAGCGAGAGTCGATGGATGCCCAGGTCGGCGAATCGCAGCAGGCTCTGAGCTTGTTCTAGCGCCTCCTTTTCCTCAATCCATTTCTTGACCGACATGATTCGGCTCCGCTTGAAGAATTCAGAAAAAGCCGCATAGGTCAAATGCCTGGTCAGGAAGTGGTTGACGCTCTTCAGGTAGGAATGGTTTGCCATGCTTGCCGTGGAGAGATACAGATTATAGCCTCCCATAAGGCGGGAAATTCGAATATTCTCACCTTTGAGGCTCCTGCTGAATGTCATGTCTCCTGGGTCAGGACCGCCCCTTTCGAACAGGATTCGACGGCGCCCCTCGGGATATGAGTGTAGCCATTCAGCAGCGACCCCCTTGGGGCCAGTCTCGAAGCCGTACACGTGGCGTGTTCCCTCGACTGTGAAGTCAAACTCGTATGCCGAGGTTTCCTTCTTGGAATCCTTGTCGAGCAGGAAGGGGGCATGAGGGAAGGATTCTCGATCGCTCCACTTGGCGGAATTACTAATGGCTTTCACTGCAAAATCCATTGCGTCAAGGAGCGTAGTTTTCCCTGATGCGTTGGGGCCGAAAATTCCGACGACCCGGCTGGTTACCAAGTTCCAGTCATCCTCCTTGGGGCGTACCCCTTCGAAGCTTGACTTGGTGAACACGAGTTCGGCAGTGTCACGGATGGACTTGTGGTTCGTGGCTCGGAACCTCAGAAGCATGTCAACCTCACAGGCTAGGTGCAGTTTCATCCACTCATAGGACGATTACCGCCCTCGTTGCCCTTCAAACGGTATGCCCTGTGTAGCTACACCGCTAGCTGTGTCCCCGCCAGATCGCCAGCGTGGGAGGCTGCGGAGGCGGCGCCGACCATCTAAGCCAGAGGGGTTTTCTCCCACGTCACGCTTGCAGCCGCCAGCGCGCCGCCTGGCGCGGGCCTTGAAGTCGTAGGCGCAGACTTGGAGTTCTGCACTTCGACGGTGCGCGGAGTACCAACTCGCCCTCGTCGGTGAGGCCTTCGGCCCAGCACTCGCACCAGTGGCCCCGGTGGGCTTCGATCTTCCATGGCTCGCATCGCAGTCCGACAGCCCAGGGACGGCCCCAGAACAACGAAAAGCCCCCTACCAGCGGAGAAACCGCAGGCAGGGGGCCTGATCGGTGAGGCTTACTTCTTCTTGCCCTGGTTCTTGACCGCCTCGATCGCGGCCGCCGCCGCGTCCGCGTCCAGGTAGGTGCCGCCCGGGTTGACCGGGTGGAAGTCGGCGTCCAGTTCGTAGACGAGAGGGATGCCGGTCGGGATGTTCAGGCCCGCGATGTCGGCGTCGGAGACGCCGTCGAGGTGCTTGACCAGGGCGCGGAGGCTGTTGCCGTGGGCGGCGATCAGGACCGTGCGGCCGGTGAGCAGGTCCGGGACGATCGCGTCGTACCAGTACGGCAGCATCCGGTCGACGACGTCCTTGAGGCACTCGGTGCGCGGGCGCAGCTCGCTCGGGATCGTCGCGTAGCGGGGGTCGTCGCTCTGCGAGAACTCCGTGCCGTCCTCCAGGACCGGCGGCGGGGTGTCGTACGAGCGGCGCCACAGCATGAACTGCTCCTCGCCGAACTCGGCGAGCGTCTGCGCCTTGTCCTTGCCCTGGAGCGCGCCGTAATGGCGCTCGTTCAGCCGCCAGGAGCGGTGGACCGGGATCCAGTGGCGGTCGGCGGACTCCAGCGCGAGCTGCGCGGTGCGGATCGCGCGCTTCTGTACGGAGGTGTGCAGTACGTCGGGCAGCAGGCCGGCGTCCTTGAGCAGCTCACCGCCCCGGACTGCCTCCTTCTCGCCCTTCTCGGTGAGGTTGACGTCCACCCAGCCGGTGAACAGGTTCTTCGCGTTCCATTCGCTCTCGCCGTGGCGGAGGAGGATCAGCTTGTACGGTGCGTCGGCCATGGGCCCGAGCCTAATGGAACGGCTCCGGGGGCCTCGATCGACGTCCACCGTCGCCTCACCGGCGCCGGTGAGGCCACCGTACGTACGTTTCCGGTGGCCCCGCCCGGCCTCGCGCCCGTGGCGATGGAATGGGGGAGGAACCGAGGTCAGTCGTTGAGTTCTTCGGTGACGAAACGGCGTGCCTCGCGGCGGGCCGCGTAGCGTTCCTTGCGGTTGCTGGTCTTGACGTACGCCTGCCATTCCTTGACGCAGGTGCGCATGTGGCATCCGGAACAGCAGGTTCGGCCCGACACCAGCGCGCCGGGTTCCCACCGGCAGTGTGTGTCCGTGGCCTCTTGTGTGGGGCTCGGCGGCAGATCGCAGGCGCCGTCGCGGTGATCGTGGACCGGCCGGGGGTTGTGTTCCGCGTAACGCACCCACAGGGGCTTCGTCTTGTCCGTACGGGACATCTCGTTCCTTCCGGAACCCGCCGCCCGTGCTCCCGGTCCTTCCGGGCGGGCGGCTAGATCGTCCACGTCATGGCGTCACGCTCCTTCCCTGTGTCCTCGGCGCCGGCTCTGGTCCTGGCGCGGATGGGATTTTAGGTCACCCCCCTCCGGCATGACGAGAGTTCATCCCGTCAAGCCATGGCGTCCGCGCGCTCCGCCAAGCCGCGCAGATCCTTCGAAGCCGTGCGTCCGGCCATCAGCATCAGCTCCCGGATAACAGCACGAGCCGCGACATGCCCGCAGATCAGTTCAGGGGCGATCTCCTCGGCCCGCAGCAAGCACTGCAACGCATCACCGAACTGACGCCGCTGGGAGTGAGCACGTCCAAGGTCCATCAACAGCCTGGCTCGTCGTTCGACGGACAGTTCACCCGCGTCGAGTCCCTTGGCGATGTCGAGTGCTTCTCCGGCGTCTCCGAGGTCGACTGCGGCGGAGACCGCCTGGACCTCGACGTTGACGGGGCCGAACTCCAGATTGAAGTCGTTTCTCTCGACACCGATGCGCGCCGCCACAGCTCTGGCCTTGTCGATCTGCTGACGTGCTGCCGACCGTTCGCCGGCGCGCGCGTGCACCAGGGCCAGCGCGAGGTGGAGGGAACCGACGACCGAAAGCTCCTCAGCAGCGGTCGTGTCAGCTTCGGCATGCCGTGCCAAGGTGTTGATGGCGGTGGCGGCCGCGTGCTCGGCCTGGTCCAGGTGCTGAAGGCGAACGAAGGCGTGGACCAGCCGGAAGATTCCGACGAAGACTCCGAGGCGGTCGCCGGCGAGTTCGGCTGCCCGGATCGCGCGGTCCGCTGACACCCAGGCGGCGTCCGCCTCGTTCTGTCGTACAAAAGCCGCTGCCAAGGCTTGGTACGTGCGGGCCAGAAGCCCGTGGATCTCCGAGCGGTGGCCCTCGGGCGCGGTTCGCGACGCACGTTCCAGCCGTGGCACGAGTGGCCCCAAAACCGTGCTCAGCTCCGCGAACCGACCGACATGAGTGAGCTCCCAGACTCGATCGACATCGGCCCGCAGCTCGGGCAGCGTTTCGGCGCGAAGGTCGCTGCGCGGCTCCAGCAGCACGTCAAGCGCTGAATGCCCCGAGATCACCAGACGCGCCTGGTCCAGATCGTTCGGTGATGCCTCATCCGTCGCTTCCGGCTCAGGGGCAGTCGGCGCATCAGGCTGGAGCGCTTGCAGTGGTACGCCGAGACCGTCCGCGAGCAAGCGGAGCACGTCAAGTCGGTTGATCGGCTGTATGCCCCGTTCGACCTGGGACATCCAACTCGCCGTGCGCCCGATCGCGGCGGCCAGTTCGCTCTGGGTGAGACCGCACTGCCTGCGCAGTTCGGCCACCCGCATGCCAAAGGCGCGCCGTCTCTCCGATGACACTGCTACAACGCACCCTTTCCCGCGACGGCGTGGAGGAACATCACTTCGACGTCGGTGAGGTACTGCTCACGCTCGGCAAGGAAGTGCCGTGTGTGCGGCTGCGCTTCATGCGTCTCGAACGCGGCGCGGTCGGCGTACAGCTCGTAGAAGACGCGTACCAGCGGCTCGTCAACCGGGATGTGACTGACGTACGTCAGCGTGCCCGATTCCCTCTCCCTGATGCCCTCCAGGGTGCGAACACATAGATCGTCAAAGGCAGTTGCCGCCCGCTCGTCGCGCAACGTGAAGCGCACGACCAACCCGTAACCCTCACTCATGTGCACCCTCTCCCAGTCACCGCAAGTCTGCCAGGTACACAGTTCAACTGCGAGTCGCAGTTTTTCTTCACTCGCAGAGAATCTGTGAGTACACTGCAATCGTCGCGCTACCCGGAGTGACCAACCGTGCGCCTCATGGCAGTTGAGAGCGCTTCAGTACCGGTTATCACCGGCGCGCAACACCACGACGGACCGCGCAACCGTCTGACCGCGGTTCGGGGACATGACCAACCTGAAGGAAGCAGGCCAACAATGCCGCATCGCATCTCCCGTCCCTTCGAGCGGTCGCCGAAACCGCTCCTGCCCCCTCGCAGCCGGCGCCGCGCGCTCGCCCGTGCACGCCGTGACGGCGTCAAGGTGGCGGCATGAAGTCCCCTGAGCGCGTCACCCGGCTGCTCCCCTGGGGCGACACAGAAGGCAAGCCGTGCTATCTCCTCACCGACTCCAACGGCGGCCATGTCTCCCGCCTCGCCGACGAGATCGAGTCCGTACAGCTCAGCATGGGCAGGGACCTCATCCAGCACGCGCGCCCGCTCCTCGACGACTCCAAGGCGACCTGCGGCGAACTGCGTTTCCTCGCCGCCCGGTTGACCGAATCCCTGCGTGATGTGCTGCGTGTCGCCGAAAGTCGGGGCGCGCGGCTCCCCTTGTACGACGATGTGGGCCAGGACGACGAACCGGCTTCCGGATAGCCAGGAATCGCCGCAGAGCTCCCGCCTCTCCGGGGGCTCCGCGCCGCCCTCGATCAGAACCTTTCCTTCATGACGTGTACGGGACATACTCCGAAAGGCTCTCTCCCCCCACGGCCTACGGAGGCACCCCCGCATGAGCACGCAGCCCGGCAGGTACATCGGCGCGCACCCCGGCACCCGACGCGGTTTTCTCGCCGGCGCCCTCGCCGTATCCGCCACCGCCCTCATGGGCGCGGCTCCCGCAACCGCCGCGTCGCGGCGGGTACTCGCCACGCAGGACTGGATGCGCGGCTTCGCCGACTCCACTCCCGTACAGCGGCTGACCATTCCCGGTACGCACAACTCCGGCGCGCGCTCCGGCGGGCTCTACGTGGCGTGCCAGAGCACCACCGTCGCCGAGCAGTTGAACAGCGGGGTCCGCTTCCTGGACGTCCGCTGCCGGGCGTACGAGAACGCGTTCACGATCCACCACGCCGCGTACTACCAGAACCTGAACTTCGACGACGTGCTCGGCGCCTGCCGGGGCTTCCTCCAGGCGAACCCCTCCGAGACCGTGCTCATGCGGGTCAAGCAGGAGTACTCCACGGAGAGCGACGCCGAGTTCCGGCGGATCTTCGACACCTATCTGGACGGCAAGGGATGGCGTTCCCTCTTCCGGCTGGACGGCGGGCTCCCGACGCTCGGGGAGGCGCGCGGGCGGGTCGTGCTGCTCGCGGACAACGGCGGGCTGCCCGGGGTCCGGTACGGGGACGCCGGACTGTTCGACATCCAGGACGACTACCAGGCGGAGCCCGGCGCCAAGTACCCCAAGATCGAGGCCCAGTTCCGCAAGGCCGCCCAGCAGCCGGGCAAGATGTACATCAACTACGTCAGTACGGCGGCCCTGCTGCCGCCCCGCTGGAACTCCGACCGGCTCAACCCTCAGGTGCACAGCTTCATCGACGGGAGCGAGGCGAGCGGCTGGCGCGGGCTCGGGATCGTACCGCTGGACTTCCCCGCCACCCGCTCCGGACTGGTCGAGTCACTGATCCGCCACAACGGCTGACCCTGACCCTGACCCGTCGATACGGCCCCGTCGGCCTAGCACGGAAAGTCGACGGCGTGGGCGATCCCAGGCCTCAGGGTGGGATCGCCCACGTGAACAGTGGGCTAATTGACGGCAAACTGCCACATACCGCTGATGAGACTTGCGTGCTGGACAGGTGAACGTGGTGGGATGAGTCGATGCGACCCCCCACACGCATACCCGAGCATCCACCCAATCCCTATGACGAGCTGGCCCAACTCGCCACACCTGAGACAGACTTCACATACGATCCCCGCGACCCGCTGGAGCTGGGGCTCGCGTCGGACAACGACGACGACAGGGACGAGTGGTCCCCGCCGAACCACCGTGGCCGCAGCCGCTTCGGTTCTCTCCCCGCCGCTCTCAAGATGACCGTCGCCCTCGTCGTCTGCGCCGCCTTCCTGCTGCTGGGCGACCGCGCCGCCGAGTTGTACGCGCAGGACAAGGCCGAGGACACGCTCCAGCAGTCGCTCGGCCTCGCCACCCGCCCGGCCGTCGACATCCACGGGTTCCCGTTCCTCACCCAGGTCGCGGCCAAGCGGCTCGACCGGGTCGACGTCACCGTCCCCGATGTCGCCGCGAACCGGGTCTCGCTGGCAGAGGTCCACGCCAGTGCCCATGACATCGACATCAAGGGTGACCTGCCGACCTCCATCAAGGGCGCCGTCATCGGCCGTATGGACGGCGATGTACTGCTCTCCTTCGACGACCTCAACCGTGAGCTGGGCATGTCCCAGGTGAAGTTCACCGACGCGGGCAAGGACTCCGTGAAGGTGGCGGGGTCGCTGCCCGTGGCAGGCCATGACCTGCGGCTTCGGGCCACGGCGCACATCAAGCGCGAGGGCGTCGGTACGGTGTCCACCACCGTGGACGGCATGCGGCTCGACGTCCCGGGCGTGGCCAGTTACACGCCCGGCAAGGACCGCGCCCACTCGGGGCTGCGGCTGGCGCCCGAGACCGCCAAGGCGATCGCCCAGCAGAAGACCCGCGCCAGGGCGCTGCTCGAAGTACCCACCGTGGTGGACCGGCTCGGGGTCCCGGAGGAACGGGTACAGGAGGCGCTGCGCAGCGAGGACGAGCTGAGCCGGCTCACCGGAACGCCGCGCTTCGCCCAGCAGTTGATGGGGGTCAACCTGGTCGACGTGGTCGCCGACAACCCAGAGCTGCTGAAGGAGGCCGGTGTCGACCCGAGCCTGGTGGACGCGCTGCTCAACCTGCGTCCCCCGGAGCTGTCCGACCGGCTCTCGCTCTCCTTCACACTGCCGAAGACACCCGGCAATCTGGGGTTGCGGGATGTCACCGTGGAGCCGGAAGGAATCAAGGCGGAGCTGGCCGGTTCGGGGCTGCGCTTCGGCAAGGACGGTTGAGCGGAAGCGGAAGCGGGCGGTTACTCAAGGCTGCCGGGGCCGCTGGGGCCGCCGCGGCAGCTGGGGTGGTTTGCGGGCTGCTGCTCGACGCAGTTGGGGGCAGCTGGGGCGGGCCCCGGGAGGCCTCGTACGGCCCTGCCCCGGGTAACCCGCCCCGCTCCTCCCGCCCCCGGCTCTACCCCGGCCCCGTACCGCCCCACTCCGGTACCACCCGGCCCGGCCCGCTCACGGAGTCTCCGGCGGCGGCGTCGGTGCCCCCGGGATACGGATCGCCGCGACCGTCCCGCCGCCCGCCGCCTGACGCAGCGCGACCTCACCGCCCGTCTGCTGGACCGTACGGGCCACGATCGACAGCCCGAGACCGGAGCCGGGCAGCGCGCGGGCCGTCGGTGAGCGCCAGAAGCGTTCGAAGACGTGGGGCAGTTCCTCGGCCGGGATGCCGGGGCCGTGGTCGCGTACGGTCAACTCGCCCCACACGCTCAGCGCGACCTCGACTGACCCGCCGGGCGGGCTGAACTTCACCGCGTTGTCGAGGACGTTGACCAGCGCCCGCTCCAGGGCGGCCGGCTCGGCCCGTACGTACCAGGGGTTCAGCTCGGCGCCGATGGTCAGATCGGGGCCGCGCAGCCGGGCCCGTTCCAGCGCGCTCGCCATGATCTCGTGCAGCGCGACGACCTGGAGCGGCCCCGGATCGGCGGCGTCCGGGCGGGACAGTTCCTGGAGGTCCCCGATGAGCGCGGCCAGCTCGGTCATCTGCGCCTTGACCGACGCCATCAGCGCCTTGCGGTCGTCGGGCGGGATCGCCCGGCCCGTCTCCTCACTGCGGGCGAGCAGCTCGATGTTCGTACGGAGCGAGGTGAGCGGGGTACGCAGCTCGTGCCCGGCGTCGGCGATCAGCTGCGACTGCCGGTCCCTGGAGGACGCGAGCGCGGCGGTCATCGAGTTGAACGAGCGGGACAGCCGGGCGATCTCGTCCTCGCCCTCCACGGGGATACGGACGGTGAGATCCTCGGTCCGCGCGACATGCTCGACCGCGCGGGTCAGTCCGTCCACGGGCCGCAGCCCCGCCCTGGCGATCCAGAGGCCCGCCGCGCCCGCCCCGAGGACGCCGATGCCGGCGACGGCGGCGAGCAGCAGGGCGAGCTGGTTCAGGGAGGAGTCGATCTCGCCGAGGGGACGCGACACGGAGACCGCGATCTCGGTGCCGGGACGCAGAAGCTCGCGCTGGGTGTAGACGCGGACCTTGGCACCGTCCTGAGTGGTGCTGTCGTGCAGGGTGTCGCGCCGGCTGCCGCGCGCCACGTCGACGTCCTGCGGCTGGAGCTTCACCGGCTCCGAGTACGTGGCGACGCAGGAGTGGCCGCCGGGCGTGACCACCTGGATGTAGGCGAAGCCGGTGGTGGCCGTGGTGTCCGGGTTGGTGCCGGTGGCGCAGTTGTCCAGGGCGTCCTGCACGGTGCCCGGCGGGGCGGAGCTGTTCTGGAGGGAGGTGTCCAGCTCGCTCCACAGCTGGGCGCGGGTCAGCAGCCAGCAGGCGACGGCCGCCGCCGCCACGGCGACCGCGACCGCGAGGGCGACGAGCAGCGCGAGCCGGGACCGGAGCGGCAGCCCACGGAACCGGCTCACAGGACCGGTCACTCCGGACCGCCGGTCCCGGCGAAGCCGGTGCCCGTCCCCATGCCTGGGCCCATACCGGTACCTGGGCCCGTACCCATGCCTGAACCCGTACCGGTGCTTGGGCCCATGCCCGTACCGCTCCCCCCGTCCGCACGCAGCGCGTACCCCACTCCCCGCACCGTGTGGACCAGCCGCGGCTCGCCGCCGCTCTCCGTCTTCCGGCGCAGATACATCACGTACACGTCCAGGGAGTTGGAGCTCGGCTCGAAGTCGAAGCCCCACACCGCCTTGAGGATCTGCTCACGCGTCAGCACCTGGCGGGGGTGCGCCAGGAACATCTCCAGCAGGGTGAATTCCGTACGGGTCAGCTCCACCCGCCGGTTGCCCCGGGTGACTTCGCGCGTCGTCAGGTCCATCCGCAGATCGGCGAAGGCGAGCACGTCGTCCTCGGGCAGATCGCCGGTGGTCGTCGCGTACGAGCTGCGCCGCAGCAGCGCGCGGATCCGGGCGAAGAGTTCGTCCAGCTCGAACGGCTTGACGAGGTAATCGTCGGCGCCCGCGTCGAGACCGGTGACACGGTCACCGACCGTGTCCCGGGCGGTCAGCATCAGGATCGGCACCTTCGAGCCGCCGGCCCGGAGTCGGCGGGCCGCGGTCAGCCCGTCCATCCGCGGCATCTGGATGTCGAGGACGATCAGATCCGGGGCGTGGGCCGCGGCCTTGGTGAGGGCGTCGATTCCGTCGACGGCGACTTCCGTCCCGTATCCGTCGAAGGCGAGGCTCCGTTGCAGGGCCTCGCGCACGGCGGGCTCGTCGTCGACGATCAGGATCCGCTGGGGATCGCCTTCGGCGGGACTCATGTCGCTTCTACCTCGTCAGTTCGGCCGTCGCCGTGGGCGACGGAGCGGGCAAGGACCTTTCAGGGACCTCTGAGCGGGCGACCGGTGGTCTTCAGCCTCGCATGCCGGCGGAGCGGCGGCGTGCGCCGCGCCTTCCGGCGCCGGCCGAGCCCGGGGCGCTGTCGCCGCGCGCCCCGTCGGTGGGGTGCGCGGCGGTGTGGAGGAGATCATGGACGAGGGCGAGCGGAAGGGCCAGATCGGCCGGACCGGCGGGCCGGGTTACGTTGCTCTCGGTGCTGGCCATGGGGGCCTCCTCGGGTGTTCCCCGGTAACGCGGTATTACTGATGTGCTCTTCGGCTTCTTCGGCTTCTTCGGTGATCTCTTCGGTGATCTCTTCAGTGATCCTTCGGTGATCTCTTTGGCGACCGCCCTCGATCACGTCCGGATCAGGTCCCGATCAGGTCAGTTGTCGCCTCCGGAGCGGAGGCTCGCGAGATCCGCCTTGACCGTGTTGATCGGGATGGCGAAGCCCAGGCCGACGCTTCCGGCACTGGAGTCACTGCCGGCGGACGCCGAACTCGGCGCGTACATCGCGGAGTTGATGCCGATGATCTGGCCGTTCATATTGATCAGCGCACCACCCGAGTTCCCCGGGTTGAGCGAGGCGTCGGTCTGGAGCGCCTTGTACGTGGTCTTCGAGGACCCGGTGTCCCCGTTGAACTGCTGCCCGCCGAACTCGAACGGCCAGCTGCCGCCGCCCTGCTGCTGTTGCTGTTGTTGCTGCTGCTGCCCCTGGTCCTCGTCCTTGGCCACGGTGACATCCCGGTTCAGGGCCGAGATGATGCCGCTGGTGACGGTGCCGGTCAGGCCCTCGGGGGAGCCGATCGCCACGACCTCGTCGCCGACCTTCACCTGGCTGGAGTCGCCGAGCGAGGCCGTCTTGAGGCCGCTCGCGCCTTCCAGCTTGATGAGCGCGAGGTCCTTGTCGGGGTCGGTACCGACGACGTTCGCGGTGTACGACTTGCCGTCGTCGAGCTGGACCTTCACCGACGAGGCACCGGAGACGACATGGTTGTTGGTGACGATCTCGCCGTCGGACGTGATGATCACCCCGGAGCCCGTGGCCTGGCCGCCTGTGGTCGTCGCGATGATCTCGACGATGGCCGGGGAGACCGCCTGGGCGACGCCGGAGACCGTGCCCTTGCTGCTCTGCGAGACCGTCGTACCGCTGACGGTCGTACCGCCGCCGTTCGAGCCGTTGTCGGCGTACTGCCCGACGAGTGTGGCCGTACCGCCGCCGATGACCGCCGCCGCGATCGCCACGGCCGCGAGCAGCGCGACCGGCCCCCTGGCCCGGCGTGCCGTCGTGGCGCCGCCGTGCGCGTGGTGGTGGGGCGGGACGGGAGGAACGGGGGGAACCGGAGGACCGTACGCGGGCGGCGGCGGCCAGGCGCCGCTGCCCTGGGCGCCGTGGACACCCTGAACGCCGTGGACGCTCTGGGCCGGGGCTCCGTGAGGCTGAGAACCGTGGGGCTGAGAACCGTGAGACTGAGACCCGTGGGACGGGAACCCCTGGGTGGGGTGCTGCTCTTCGCTGCCTTCGTCGCCGTAACGGCGGTCATGGTCGGTCATGTATATGACTGTCGGCGCTGGAGATGAGAACGGGCTGAGGACGCTCTGAGAAGCCCGACAGAACCGCGTATGCCCGATATAAGGCTGCCCCGAAGGGGTGCTTCAGCGGCTCCGGTCCACCACGCCTGCTCCGCGTGTCCTACGCGCAGGACGCGCGCTACGCGTGCCCTACGCGCAGCCGCAGGACTTCCGTACGACCAGCGCCGACGGGAACTGCTTCACCCGTTCCCGGCGCGATCCCGCCACCCGCAGCCCCTCGTCCAGCACCAGGTCCACCGCCGCCCGCGCCATCGCCGGCCGGTCCGAGGAGACCGTCGTCAGCGGCGGATCGGTGAGCCCGGCTTCCTTGACGTCGTCGAAGCCCGCCACGGCCAGCTCGCCGGGGACGTCGAGCCGCAGCTCGCGGGCCGCGCGCAGTACGCCGAAGGCCTGGTCGTCGGTGGAGCAGAAGATCGCCGGGGGCCGGTCGGGGCCGGCCAGCAGCTCCAGCGCGACCTGGTAGGCGTCGTACCGGTTGTACGGGGCCTGGAAGAGGCGTCCCTCCAGCGACCGGCCCGCCTCCAGCATCGCCCGCCGCCAGCCCTCGACATGGTCGGCCACCGGGTCGCCGACGGCCGGGGTGGACTCGACCCCGCCGAGGCAGGCCACGTACGGGTGCCCGTGCTCCAGCAGGTGCCGGGTGGCGAGCTGGGCGCCGCCGATGTCGTCCGTGACGACCGCGACGTCGTCGATCGCCTCGGGCCGCTCGTGCAGCAGCACGACCCGGGCGTCCCAGGCCTCGATCTCGGCGGCGGCTCGCTCGCTCGGGCCCTGGCTGACCAGGATCAGCCCGGAGACCCGCATCCCGAGGAAGGCCCGCAGGTAGTGGACCTCGCGCTCGTCGCGGTAGTCGGAATTGCCGACGAGGACCATTTTCCCGCGCTCGGCCGCGGCCTGTTCGACCGCGTGCGCCATCTCCGCGAAGAAGGGCTGCCGGGCGTCGGGCACGACCATGCCTATGAGGTCGGTACGCCGCGAGGCCATCGCCTGGGCGACCCGGTCGGGCCGGTAGCCCAGCTCCTTGATCGCGGCGACCACCCGCTCGCGCGTGGCCGGGGCGACCGGCCGGGGTCCGTTGTTGATGACGTAGCTGACGACCGCGGTCGACGTACCCGCCAGTCGTGCCACATCGTCCCGCGTCACCTTGGCCACGCGCGGCAGTCTACGCGTGGTGACCTACCGGTTGGCAGGCCGTACCGCGGGTTCCTGCGCGGAGACCGGCCCGGCGGTCGTCCCATGATCACCGGGCTGCCCGAGGGCCTCGGACTCCTCGGCCCTCTCGGCCTTCTCGTGCCGGGGCTCGTGCGCCGGGGAGTTGTTGGCCGCGGCCTTCGCCCTGGCCTCCTCGGACCCGCGGTCGACCCCGCGCTCGACCTTCTCCGGGGCGACGAAGCGGTAGCCCACGTTCCGCACGGTCCCGATGAGCGACTCGTACTCGGGGCCGAGCTTGGCGCGCAGCCGCCGTACGTGGACGTCGACCGTCCGCGTACCGCCGAAGTAGTCGTACCCCCAGACCTCCTGGAGGAGCTGGGCCCGGGTGAAGACCCGGCCGGGGTGCTGCGCGAGGTACTTGAGCAGCTCGAACTCCTTGAAGGTCAGGTCGAGGACCCGTCCCTTCAGCTTCGCGCTGTACGTCGCCTCGTCCACCGACAGATCACCGTTGCGGATCTCCATCGGGGAGTCGTCGGTCGAGATCTGCTGGCGGCCCATCGCGAGCCGCAGCCGCGCCTCGACCTCGGCCGGACCGGCGGTGTCGAGCAGTACGTCGTCGATGCCCCAGTCGGCGGTGACGGCGGCGAGGCCGCCCTCGGTCACGACGAGGATGAGCGGGCAGCCGGGTCCGGTGGACCGCAGCAGCTGGCAGAGCGACCGCACCTGCGGAAGGTCGCGCCGGCCGTCGACGAGGATGACATCGGCACCAGGAGTGTCGACGAGAGCGGGCCCTTCGGCGGGAGCCACCCGCACGTTGTGGAGCAACAGTCCGAGGGCGGGCAGCACCTCCGTCGAGGGCTGAAGAGCATTGGTCAGAAGCAGCAGAGAACTCATCGCCGCTCACCTGCCTCGGTCGCCATTGCCTGGTTCGCCTTGGTCGGGCGGTTCGCCTGGGTCGGGCTGTAGTCGTACACGATTCGCTTGCCCATTACGTCGGTTCCTCCTCGGTCCCTGCGAGGACGTATGCGGCACTGCATGTGTCATGTCATCTGTCTGTAACAACGGACGGGAAACACAAAAGGACCCGGGGGCTACATTGCCCGGATCCTCTTCACAGAGAATAACGCACATGCGCGCCATGTCAGAGGGGCAAGACCGCAGATCACTGGTTCCCTCGACCCCTCCGGGCACCCTGCGAGGGGCCCTCAGGACCACCGACGGCATCAGCATCCAGGCGGTGTACGAGCCATGTACGGAAGGTTTCGAGGGCGATTTCCCGAAGGACTGCGGGACCGCAATCGTGATTGCCCACGGATTCACCGGTTCGGCGGAGCGCCCAGCCGTGCGGCGTACGGCGCGCGTATTCCGGCAGTATGCGGCGGTGGTCACATTTTCATTTCGGGGCCACGGCCGTTCGGGTGGGCGCTCCACCGTCGGCGACCGCGAGGTCCTCGACCTGGCGGTCGCTGTGGAATGGGCCCGCGCGCTCGGGCACACCCGCGTCGTGACGGTGGGCTTCTCGATGGGCGGATCGGTCGTCCTGCGGCATGCGGCGCTGTACAGGGGGCGCACCGAAGCGCGGACCGACGCGGTGGCCTCCGTGAGCGCGCCCGCGCGTTGGTACTACCGGGGCACGGCCCCGATGCGCCGCCTGCACTGGGTGGTGACCCGCCCCGCCGGACGGCTGGTCGGCCGGTACGGATTGCATACACGCATCCACCACCGGGACTGGGATCCGGTGCCGCTCTCGCCGGTCGAGTCGGTCCCGCTGATCGCGCCGACCCCGCTGCTCGTCGTGCACGGCGACCGTGACCCGTATTTCCCGCTGGACCATCCGCGCATGCTGGCGGAGGCGGCAGGGGCCGACGGAGCCGGCGGATCCGGCGGCCCCGCCGAACTGTGGCTGGAGCCGGGCATGGGGCACGCGGAGAACGCGGCGGACGAGGCGCTGCTGGCCCGTATCGCGAGCTGGCTGACGCGGACTGGCTGAGCTGAGGGGACGCGGGCCGGCTGACACGGGCCGCCTGACGGACGCGGGTCTGACGGACACAGGCCGGCTGACACGGGCCGGCTGACGGAGCACCGTCCGTCGGTGTCCGGGCTGTCGGTGCCGTCGGCCATCATGGGAGCCGACGAAAGGGGAGCCGGTATGGCAGCGGGCACGATCCGCTACTGGGCCGCGGCCAAGGCCGCGGCGGGGACGGCGGAGGAGCCGTACGCGGCGGAGAATCTGGCCGACGCGCTCGACGCCGCGCGCCTGAGGCACCCGGGCGAGCTGGCTCGCGTACTCCGGAGATGTTCCTTCCTCGTCGACGGTGCCCCCGTGGGGACCCGTGGCCATGAGACCGTACGGCTTGCCGAGGGCGGCACGGTCGAGGTGCTCCCGCCGTTCGCAGGAGGGTGAAGCGCACAGCATGAGCAACGATCAGCAGTATCCGTACGGTCAGTACGGGGACCAGGGGCACGGCCAGGACCAGGGGCACGGGCAGGGGCACGGGCACGGGCAGATCCCGGGGCAGGACGACCCGTACCCGGGCGCCGGTGGTCAGGACCCTCGGGACTCCCAGGGCTCCCAGGGCTGGGCCGAGCCTCAGCAGCAGGCCCAGGCGCAGCAGGAGCAGGCCGTCGCGCAGACGTGGGAAGGCCAGACCTGGGACACCCAGTACCAACCGCAGGTCCAGTGGCAGCAGGACGCGCAGGGGCAGCCGCCGCAGCAGGCGCCGTACGCCCCGCAGGCACCGCAGACGCCGTACGCGCCGCAGACCCCACAGGCTCCGTACGCGCCGCAGGGACCGGCGCAGGCCTATCAGCCGCAGCAGGCCGCCTCGGCCGCCGACACCGCGTATCTGCCGCCTCAGGGCGGCTACTCGCAGCCGCAGGAGCCCCCGGCTGCGGCGCGGGCAGCCACTCCGCCCCCCGCCCAGCAGGCTCCCGCGCAACCGGCTCCCGCTCAGCCGGCTCCCGCCACGGGACCGGGAGCGGACGGCAACGGGTACAGCGCGCCCACCACCCTCAGCAGCGGCCGGATGACCGCCGCCCAGCGCGCCCGCGCCGAGGGCCGGTCGCCGATCATCCCGCCGGGCATGCAGCCGGCGGGGCTGACCGCCCTGCTCGGCCTGCTGCTGGCCGGGGGCGCGGCCATCGGCACGTACGGGCTGGTCGTCCCGCTCGTCCTGCTCCAGGCCGTCACGGCGGCGGGCTGGTTCCGGCTGAACGGCATGTGGCCGGCCCGGCAGGGCATCGCGCTCGCCTTCCTCGGCGGCGTCACCGCCGACATCGTGCTGCTCACCGTCGGCAGGGAGAACGCCCCGGCCGCGATCATCGGGACGCTCGGCGTGTGGGTGCTGCTCACCGTCGTCCTGCAACTGCGCAGTCGCGCGGGCGCCGACGAGCGGATGCAGGGCCTGATGGCCACCGTCGCCTCGGCCGCCCTCACGATCCTCGCCACCGGTCATCTCGCGGCCGTACCGGACGCGGTGGTGGTCGGCGCTGTGGCCGTCGCGGCGGCGACGGTGGCCCGTGCGCTGCCGCTGTCGGGAGCCGCGTCCGTCGTGGTCGCCCTGCTCGCGGCGGCGGGCGCCGGGGTCGCGGCCGGCGGGATGACGGCCCTGGGCGCCGAGGGCGCGCTGCTGGGTCTCGGAGCGGGGGTCTGCGCGCTGGTCGGCCTGCGGGCGGCGAGCTACGACTATCCGTCCCGCTTCGTGCACATGACGGCCGGGGTCGCCCTGCCGCTCACGGCCGCCGCACCGGCCGTCTATCTGCTCGGACGCGCCCTGGCCTGACGGGGATTCAGACCGGCCTGGCCCCCGGTCAGGCCGGCCTGACCGGGGGCCAGGCCGGTCTGAACCGACCGGGGGCCAGGGGGCCTGACAGGGAGTCCGACGCAGGTCCGACGCGGGTCCGACGCGGGTCCGACGCAGGTCCGACGCGGGTCTGACGAACCGCCAGGGAACCACGGCCCCCCGCCGAACGTCGATCTCTCCGGCACCAGACGGTGCCGACCGGCGTTACGCTCACGGTCGTCGGGGGCCGGGGAACACAGAGAATGACCAGGGTGGGGGCACCGAGCAATGCGTGCACTACGAATACTGCTGATACTCGCCGTCGTCTTCGGCGGACTGTTCGTCGCCGCCGACCGGGGGGCCGTGTACTTCGCCGAGGGTCAGGTGGCCGACCGGATCAAGTCGAGTCAGGGGCTGACCTCCGACCCCAAGGTCTCCATCAAGGGCTTCCCGTTCCTGACCCAGGTCCTGAACTCCTCGCTGGACCAGGTCGACATCAGCATCGACGGCGTCAGCGCCTCGGCGGACGGCCACGATGTCCAGGTGACCGAGGTCAAGGCCGAACTCAAGGACGTCAAGATCGACAGCAGCTTCTCGTCCGCGACCGCCGCGCGGGCCAACGGTTCCGCGCACATCTCGTACGGGGATCTGGCCAAGTCGGCGCCGCCCGGCTCGACCATCGGTTACGCGGGGCCCGAGCGGGCCGCCGAGGGACAGGTCAAGCTCTCGGGGCCGCTGGCGGACGTACTGGACGGCGCGGGCATCGATCTTCCGCAGCCGGTGAAGGCGCTGCTCGGCGACCGGGACGTCAGCATGTACAGCACGGTGTCGATCGAGAACGGCAACACCGTCCGGCTGCGCGCCAAGACCCTTCCCACACTGCCGATTCCGGGCCTGACCGACCAGATCCGGGACGTGGTCGACTACGACCTCAAGATCGACGGAATCCCGTCGACCATCAAGCTCGACCAGGTCACGGCCACGCAGGACGGCCTCCGCTTCTCCGGCGCGGGCACGAACATCTCGCTCGCGGGGTAGGCGGAGGCGGGGCTTTCGCAACACGCCTAGCGTCTGTCCCGCGCCCACGGCCGCAGCTTCTCCGGATTGCGGACCGCCCAGATGCGGGTGACGCGGCCGTCGGCGACATCGAACGAGGCTACGGTCATGACGGCGCCGGCCCGCCGGGCCACCAGGCCCGGCACACCGTTGACCGACCGCTCCAGGAGTTCGAGCCCCGGAGCCTTGTCGGCGATGGCGACCAAGTACTGGGCGATGCGCGCACCGCCTTCGATCGGGCGCAGGACGGTACCGACCAGGCCGCCGCCGTCGGCGGTCATCACCGCGGCCGGGTCGAGGAGTTCGACGAGGGCCGCGATGTCCTTGGTCTCCCATGCCTCTTTGACATGCCGCACCGTGTCGGCCTGCCCGGCCCCGGCCGCCGTCACCGGAGTCCGCGCGACACGCACCCGCCGCCGGCCGGAGGCCGCGAGCTGCTTGCATGCCGCGGGGGTCCGGCCGAGGATGCCGGCGATCTCGGCGAAGGGGTACCGGAAGACGTCGTGCAGGACGAACGCCACCCGCTCGGCGGGTGTCATCGACTCCAGGACGACGAGGAAGGCCATGGTCACCGATTCGTCCAGGACCATCTGGTCGGCGGGGTCGGTGCCGTGGCCATGGTCCCACTCGGCGTGGTCGGGCAGCGGATCGGGCAACCACGCGCCGACGTAGCGTTCACGCCGGGCCCGCGCCGAGCCGAGCACGTCCAGGCAGATGCGGCCGGTCACCGTCGTCAGCCAGGCACCGGGGGACACGATCTCGTCCCGCCGGCTTCGCGGCAGCGCGTACCAGCGCGCGTAGGCCTCCTGCACAGCGTCCTCGGACTCGGCCAGTGAACCGAGCAACCGGTAGGCGACATTGATCAGTTGGGGCCGCTCACCGGCTGTCCCACCGCTGCTCACCCCAGCCGTGCCCATGCTCGCGACCGCCTCCTCGCCTTACCTTTCGCGGGCCCGCGTCGTCGGACTGGTGAGACCTTATCGATCTACTGCCCCCCGGGGCGGAAAAGGGGACCGTGGCATGGCAACCCAGGCGACGGCACAGCACCGCTTCTCGTTTCTGCAGATCGCGATCGCCGTCCAGACCCTGACCATCTTCCTTCAAGCGGTCTCCGCCGGACTGCTGTTGACCTCGTCCTACGGAGAGATGCTGCACAGTGCCGGAGCCCGCGTGATGTACGGGGCGTCGATGCTGTATGTGCTCGCGGCAGTGCTGGCGTGGAAGCCGGGCGGCGGCTCGCCCCGGCCCATCCGGCACGCGTCCGGCTTCCTTGTCCTCGCCTCGGTCCAGGTCGTGCTCGGCATCGCGCACATACCGTCGGTCCATCTCCCCCTGGGCGTCGCGATGTTCGGACTGAGCGTGCTGGCGCTGGCGCGGCGCTGAAGCCCTGTACGGAACCTAGCCGAGCGGCTGCTCGGTCCAGATGACCTTGCCGGTGGGTGTATAGCGCGTACCCCATCGCTTGGCGAGCTGGGCGACCAGGAAGAGGCCGCGTCCGCCCTCGTCCGTCGTACGCGCCCGGCGCATCCGCGGGGAGGTGCTGCTGCCGTCCGAGACCTCGCAGATCAGCGTGCGGTCACGGAGCAGCCGCAGGCCGATGGGGGCGTCGCCGTAGCGGATCGCGTTGGTGACCAGCTCGCTGGCGATCAGCTCGGTGACGAAGGCCAGCTCGGACAGGCCCCACCGGTCCAGGCACTCGGTGACCGCCGTACGCACACGGGAGACGGCCGCCGGGTCGGACGGCAGTTCCCAGTGCGCGGCCTGGTCGGCGCCCAGCGCGCGGGTACGGGCGACGAGCAGGGCGATGTCGTCGCAGGGACGGTCGGGCAGCATGGCGCCCAGGACCGCCTGACAGGTCTCCTCTGGGGTCCGGCGGGTCTCCTCCGGGGTAAGGCCTCCGCCCGGCAGATCCGGGGTCCGGCCCCCGGACCGGGGCTGTGACCGGGGCCGGACTTCCGGCCCGCCGGACGGGACGGTGAGGGTACGGCGCAGCAGGTCGAGCCCGACGTCGATGTCCCGCTCACGCTGCTCCACGAGACCGTCGGTGTAGAGCACCAGTTGGGTGCCTTCGGGCACCTCGACATCGACGGTCTCGAAGGGCAGGCCGCCGCCCAGGCCCAGCATCTGGCCGCCGGGCAGGTCGAGGAATTCCACGGTGCCGTCCGGCAGGACGAGCACGGGCGGCGGGTGGCCGGCCCGCGCGAAGGTGCACACCCGTGTCACCGGGTCGTACACCGCGTACAGGCAGGTGGCCCCCACGGTCCCGTCGCCCGTACCGCCCGGATCCGCGTTCATGTCGAGCTGGGCCACCAGGTCGTCCAGCTGCGTGAGGACCTCGTCCACGGACAGGTCGAGCGCGGAGAAGTTGTGGATGGCCGTACGCAGGCGGCCCATGGCGGCCGCGGCGTGCACGCCGTGTCCGACGACATCGCCGACGGCGAGCGCGACCCGGGCGCCGGAGAGCGGGATGACGTCGAACCAGTCGCCCCCCGCCCCCGAGTGGGCGGGCAGGTAGCGGTACGCGGCGTCGACGGCGTTCTGCGGCGGCAGGCTGTGCGGGAGCAGGCTGCGCTGAAGGGCCAGCGCCATGGTGTGTTCGCGGGTGTAGAGGCGGGCGTTGTCGATGCACGTGGCCGCTCGCCGCGCCAGTTCCTCCGCGAGCGAGAGGTCGTCGTCCTCGAAGGGCTCGGGACGTTCGGAACGGTAGAAGCCGACGACTCCGAGGATGGTCCCCCGCGCGACCAGCGGAACGGTGATCAGCGAATGGATGCCGTGACGCAGCACCTCTCCGCCGCGAGCGGGATCCTGTTCGAGCCAGCCGGATGCCGCGAGGACCGGCTCCAGCACCGCGTCGCCGGTGGCGAGGGAGCGTGCCTGCGGCGTCGAGGGCACGTAGCGCATGACATCGCCGATATCGAAGAGAGGGGCGTCCGGGCGGATGCCCCCGACGGCCACCCGGTGCAGGCCGTCCTCCGTGCGGATCGGCTCGTCGCCCGAGAGCACGGCCTCCGGCAGGTCGACCGTCACATAGTCCGCGAGTCCGCGTACGGCGACCTCGGCCAGTTCCTCGGCGGTCCTGGTCACGTCGAGCGTGGTACCGATGGCGACCCCGGCCTCGGCGAGCAGGCCCAGGCGCCGCCGCGCCAGCAGCGCGATGCTGCTCACTCCCGAGTCGCCGACCGCCAGCAGGCACTTGTCCATGGCGGCCGTCAGCTCCTCGGCCGTGGCGGCGGAGAAGCCGCCGGGGCCGGGGGCGGCGGGTGCGGCGGCGGGCGGGGTGGTGAGAGCGGTGACGGGCGCGGGCTCCGGCGCGGGCGTGAGCTCCGGCGTGGGAGCGGGCGCGGGCGCGGGCTCCGGCGTGGGCCGGGAGTGGGCGACGCCGCCGGGCAGGATGAGGGCGGTCGCCTGCGTACGGTCGGGGCCGCCGGTGCCGTCCGTACGGCCTCTGCCGGGGGTGGCCGTACCGGAGGGGTCCGCACCGAAGGCGGCTGTTCGGCCGACACCAGGGGCCTCTGTTCGGCCGGCACCGCCGCCGGTCGTGTCGGTCGCCACGTGCCGCAGCGTCCCGCCCGGCAGAGCGACCTCGACGACCACGCCCGTACCGCTGCTCCTGCTGCCTCTGCTGCTCGTACCGCCCGTACTGCCCGTACCGGCTGTGCTGCCCGTACGGTCCGTGCCGCTCGTGCCGCCGGTACCGGGTGGTGCGCCGTTGGCCGCGCCGCGCGGTGAAGCGTTGATCGCGTGGGCGAGGAGTACGGCCGTACCGCCTCCGGAGAGCCGTATCTCGGTGATGGCCGTACGCCCGGCGGAGATCAGTTCGGCCGCGCGTTCCTGAAGGGTGAGCCGGTCGCGCGGGCTCAGGCCGTCGCCGGCGCCGGTCGCCTGCGGGAGGAGGCCCGAGCCGGCCCGGGTGGCGAGAAACGTCCGGTACAGGGCGCGTTCCCTCGCCTGGGTACGGTCCAGCAGTGCCCGCTCGATGTCGCGCGCCGCCTCGCGTACGAGCGGGAGCATGGCCGGGTCGGCGTCGCGCTCGAAGCAGGTGAGGTCGAGCGCGCCCAGCACCTGGCCGCTCAGCGGGTCCCTGATGGGGGCCGCCGCGCAGGCGAGGAGCCGCATGGCGTCGGCGAAGTGCTCGCGGCCGTAGACGAAGGCGGGCTTTCTCTCCGCCAGTGCCGTACCCATGCCGTTCGTACCGGTGGACTCCTCGGCGAAGCCGAAGCCGGGGGCGAGCCGCAGCCGGTCGAGCGAACTGTTGAGGGACGGCTCCCCGACCCGGCGGTCCAGCACCCGCGCGCTCGCGTCGCACAGCACGGCGCTCGCGCGGATCCCTGAGATGGTGGAGCCGAGTTCGTCGAGAATCGGCCGGGCGAGCTGGACGAGGGGGCCGGAGAAGTCCAGATCGTCGTGGTACAGCACCTCGACGTGGTCGGCCGTGATGCCGAGCATGCGGCAGCGCTGCCAGGACGCCAGAATCGGGCCGCGCACCCGGTCGCCGACCTGCTCGCCCCCGAGGAACTCGTCGTGCGCGGAACCGACGGCCTTGACGTCGTTCCAGTCAGCCACCCGGATCACTTCCCCGGCCCGCTTCGTCGGTTACACGGGCTCATGCCGCTCACGCCTCAGCCTACTCGCGGGGCCTGCCGCGGGAGAGCGGGACCAGCACCCGCAGCGCGCGGGACCAGCAGCCGTGCGGCGCGGGATCAGCAGCGGCAGGGCGCGGGAGCAGTAGCCGCGGAGCGCGGGATCAGCCGGATGATGAGACGCTGATGTCCGCTCCGCAGATGGATACCGGGCGAGCGCGCCCGCCCGGCATGCGGGACCCGTACGGACCAGATATCCGTCTCACTCAACGGACGATCGCGTCTCACCATGCGACACACCGGTGACATGGCCGCCAGGACGTCCTTACGATCGAGGTATGAAGCGTCAGGCGGACCTCACGAAGCGGCGGGCAGTAGACCTGTGCCGCGTCGCCGCCATGCTCTGTCGCACTGTCTGAGCGGGATCCTCGACTCCCGCGTTTCCCCGGCCCTTCGAGCATCTCAGGGCCACCCTCCGCGCCGTAAGCAGGCTCTTCTGCCCCGCGCCCGGAAGCCGCACAGCCCCACCGCATCACCGTATCGCCCCGCCGCCCACTGCCCCGGAGGAGAAAAGTATGAGCCGCAGCGACGTTCTGGTAGACGCCGACTGGGTCGAGGCCCACATCGACGACCCGAAGGTTGTCATCGTCGAGGTCGACGAGGACACGTCGGCCTACGAGAAGAACCACATCAAGAACGCCGTCCGGATCGACTGGAAGCAGGACCTCCAGGACCCGGTCAAGCGTGACTTCGTCGACCAGGAGGGCTTCGAGAAGCTCCTGTCGGCCAAGGGCATCGCCAACGACGACACGGTCGTCCTGTACGGCGGCAACAACAACTGGTTCGCGTCCTACGCCTACTGGTACTTCAAGCTGTACGGCCACGACTCGGTCAAGCTCCTCGACGGCGGCCGCAAGAAGTGGGAGCTGGACTCCCGCGACCTGGTCGAGGCTGTCCCGGAGCGCGCCGCCACCTCGTACAAGGCCAAGGCGCAGGACACCTCGATCCGCGCCTTCCGTGACGACGCGGTCGCCGCGATCGGCACGCAGAACCTGGTCGACGTGCGCTCGCCCGACGAGTTCAGCGGCAAGCTGCTCGCCCCGGCGCACCTCCCGCAGGAGCAGTCGCAGCGTCCGGGTCACATCCCGTCCGCCCGCAACATCCCGTGGTCCAAGAACGCCAACGACGACGGCACCTTCAAGTCGGACGAGGAGCTCAAGGCGCTCTACGCCGACGAGCAGGTCGACCTGGCGAAGGACACCGTCGCGTACTGCCGCATCGGTGAGCGCTCCGCGCTCACCTGGTTCGTACTGCACGAGCTGCTCGGCGTCCCGAACGTCAAGAACTACGACGGCTCGTGGACCGAGTACGGCTCGCTCGTCGGCGTGCCGATCGAGCTCGGCGCCAACAAGTAATCACGCCCCGACCTGGAGGACTGAACAGTATGTGTGGAGCACAGGCCGGTGGCCCCGACGCTTCGACGATCAAGCCCGGTGAGACCACCATCCAGGGTTCCGTGACCCGTGACGGCGAGCCCGTCACCGGTTACGTGCGCCTGCTGGACTCGACCGGAGAGTTCACCGCGGAGGTCCCGACCTCGGCGACCGGACAGTTCCGCTTCTACGCGGCCGAGGGCACGTGGACGGTGCGCGCTCTCGTTCCGGGCGGCACGGCGGACCGTACGGTCGTCGCGCAGACCGGCGGTCTCAGCGAGGTCGCGATCGCGGTCTGAGACCGGAGACCGGTTCGCGGTTCGCGGTCCGAGACCGGACAGCGGTCCGCGACCGTTTCGCATCGGCCGAAGGGCCGCACCCCAGGGGGTTGGACGCCACTGGACGGGGTGCGGCCCTTCGGCCGTTCCTGGCTACGGCTACGGCTACGACCACGGCTCCGGCTCACAGACGGCACGTGCGGGACGTACAGACGGCACGTGCGGGACGTACATCCGCCGGGCGGACACCTGTCGGAGGGGCGCTGCCAGTCGTACGCTGAAGGTATGTACGCGCGACGCCGTCGCCGGTATTTCCTGCTCATGGGCGGATGCCTGTTCCTCTTCGTCTCCGCCTGGAGCTTCGTACGGATCTGGTCGATTCCGGCCGCCGTCGGCCTCTGCGTCGCCGCCATGATCATTCCGCCGATCGCGGCCATGGTCGGCAATGCGCGCGGCAAGGACGACCGCTGGTGGGACGACCCGTCGGGCGACCCCAAGTCCGACGAGTGGTGGGACGAGCTGGACGGCAAGAAGCGCGACCGCCGCTAGCCGGCGGGCCACCTCGGGCGGCCGGAACCAGCGTGGATGGCACGAAGGGGCGACTGCTTCACATCCCCTGGATGTGTACACGCCCAGGACCGCAACGTGAAGGAGCGCGTCATGTCGCGCGACAGCAACACCGCCGTCCTGGAGGGCTTTGGATCAGCGGTGAACAGTGACCACCTCGGCGAGCTCGATGAATACGTGGCGCCCGACTCCGTGGACCACGACCCGGCCCCAGGACAGGCTCCCGGACCCGAAGGTTATGAGGAGATGTTCGCCACCATGAGGCGGGCCTTCCCCGATCTGCACATCGAGGTCGAGCACGTCATGGCCACCGACGACGAAATCGCCTTCGCGTACACCATCACGGGCACACATCTCGGTGAACTGATGGGGCGCGGCGCGACGGGAAAGACGGTGAGTTACCGAGGCATGCAGATCAGCCGGTTCGCCGACGGGAAAATGGTCGAGCGCTGGGGGAGCAGCGATGAGCTCGGCATGCTGCGTCAGCTCGATCTCACCTGAGCACTCGATCTCACCTGATCAGTAGACGAGGGCCTGGACGCCGTCCGCCATGATCTCGCTGACGAAGACCTGCGCGCCGGCGATCCGTACCCCTTCGAGTACGTCCGTCTCCGAGATGTCGCGCCTGGCCGCGCACTGCGTGCAGAGCGTGATCCGGCCCGCGGCCTGGATCGACTCGATCAGATCCGGCAGCGCTGCGGCGTGCGGCAGTTCGAACTCCGCCGCCCTGCCCGGCAGCGCGAACCACGCGGACTCGCCCGTCAGCCACAGCGAGACCTCCACCCCGCTGGCCACGGCCACCGCGGCCACCGTGAAGGCCTGGGAACAGCGCTCGGGGGCGTCGGCTCCGGCGGTCACTTTGATCACGAGCTTCTTCGTCGTCGTCGGCATACGCCGAACTGTATTCCGCACCGCCGCACCGCCACACCGCCTCGAAGCACCTCGGAAGCACCTCGGAAGCACCTCGGAAGCACCTCGGAGCACCCCGGAAGCACACCGGAACCACCTCGGCGCTCCCTCCAGCGCTCCCTCACCGCACCTCGACGAGAGGGCCGGTCCCCCACCCATTAGGCTGGTGCCCGGCCCTTGCCGCCCTGGCGCTAGCGATACCGCTACCGCGACCGGCTACCGACACCGCGCATCCGAGGAGCACTCGTGCTTGAGGCTTTCTTCACTTCCCTGCTGATCCTCGTCTGCGTCGGCGTGCTCGCCTTCACCGGCCTGGCCGTGAAGAAGCTGTACCAGGGTCAGCGCTAGGCCGTACCCCAGGGGCTGCCCTACGGCCCCTGGCACGTCCCGGTCCCGATCCCTATCCCTCCGGTCACCTCGCCTCACCTCACCCTCACGCCTACAGATCGTCTGAGCTGCTCATGATCGAGATTCCGTCCGACCTGCACCCGGACCTCGTCCCCCTCGCCTTCCTCCTCGGCAACTGGGAGGGCGTCGGCGTCTTCGATTTCCCCGGTGAGGAAAAGGCCAATTTCGGCCAGGAAGTCACCTTCAGCCATGACGGCCGGGACTTCGTCGAGTACGTCTCGCACACCTGGGCGCTCGACGGCGAGGGCAAGAAGGTCAGGCCGATCGAGTCCGAGTCCGGCTTCTGGCGGATCGACAAGGACCGCAAGGTCGAGGTGGTCATGGTCCGCGACCAGGGCGTCGTGGAGGTCTGGTACGGCGAGCTGGCCGACCAGAAGCCGCAGATCGACCTGGTCACCGACGCGGTGGCCCGTACGGCGGCCTCCGGCCCGTACAGCGGTGGCAAGCGGCTCTACGGCTATGTGAAGAGCGACCTGATGTGGGTGGGCGAGAAGTCCACTCCGGACATCCCGCTGCGCCCGTACATGTCGGCGCACCTGAAGAAGGTCGTGTCCCCGGACCAGGTCGAGGCATGGGCCAAGGACCTCGGTGACCTCCCGGACGACGGCATCGCCTTCTTCAAGTAGACCGGTTTCGCGCGGACCCGACAGGGTCCTCGGTGCGCCCGCGCCTGCCTACACTGGGTACGTGGTGAGCACCGACTGGAAGAGCGATCTGCGGCAGCGCGGCTACCGGCTGACTCCTCAGCGCCAGCTTGTCCTCGAAGCCGTCGACACCCTCGAACACGCGACGCCCGACGACATCCTCGGCGAGGTGCGCAGGACCGCGTCCGGGGTGAACATCTCCACCGTCTACCGGACGCTGGAGCTGCTGGAGGAGCTGGGCCTGGTCTCGCACGCCCATCTCGGGCACGGCGCTCCGACGTACCACCTCGCCGACCGCCACCATCACATCCACATGGTCTGCCGGGACTGTACGAACGTGATCGAGGCGGACGTCGAGATCGCGGCGGAGTTCACCGCCAAGCTGCGGGAGAACTTCGGTTTCACGACGGACATGAAGCACTTCGCGATCTTCGGGCGCTGCCGGACGTGCACGGCCCGCGTCGCGAACGGCGAACCGTGACGACCTGGTGCGCGCCAGCGAGCGGACTCCAGATCGTCAGCGATTCAAGGTGCGGCGGCGTCAAGTCGTAGGCTCGTCACTATGAAAAGCCCTCTGCTGTCCCTGCCCGGAGCTGTCGCAGCCGAAGGACAGGACGAAGGTGTCGCCGCCCACTACGGCGATCTGTTCCGTGAACAGCGCGCCCTCGCCAACGGCACCGGCCTGGTCGACCTCTCGCACCGCGGTGTCGTCGCCGTCACCGGCGACGACCGGCTGAGCTGGCTGCACCTGCTGCTCACCCAGCACGTCAGCGAGCTGCCCGCGGGCCGGGCCACCGAGGCGCTCATCCTCTCCGCGCACGGCCACATCGAGCACGCGCTGTACCTCGTGGACGACGGCGAGACCGTCTGGGCGCACGTCGAGCCGGGCACGCGCGAGGCGCTCATCGCCTATCTGGAGTCGATGAAGTTCTTCTACCGGGTCGAGGTCGCCGACCGTACGGACGACTTCGCGGTCGTGCACCTCCCGGCGGGCTCCATCGCCGAGGTGCCCGAGGGCGTGGTCGTACGGGAGACCCCGCACGGCCGGGATCTCTTCCTGCCCCGTGCCGACCTGGAGTCGTTCGCCGCCGGTCATGGCCCGGCGGCCGGGATCCTCGCGTACGAGGCGCTGCGGATCGAGGGCCACCGGCCGCGCGTCGGCTTCGAGACCGACCACCGGACCATCCCGCACGAGCTGGGCTGGATCGGCAGCGCGGTGCACCTCCAGAAGGGCTGCTACCGGGGCCAGGAGACCGTGGCGCGCGTCCACAACCTGGGGAAGCCGCCGCGCCGGCTGGTCTTCCTGCACCTGGACGGCAGCGAGGTCCACCTGCCGGGGCACGGCACCCCGGTCCGGCTCGCGGCGGACGGGGCCGAGGGGCGCCAGCTGGGCTTCATCACCACCTCGGCCCGCCACCACGAGCTGGGGCCGATCGCGCTGGCCCTGATCAAGCGCAATGTGCCGGTGGACGCGGAGCTGATGGCCGGGGACACGGCGGCGGCGCAGGAAGCGGTCGTGGAGGCCTGAGGACGGCCGTGGAGGCCTGAGAGCGGCCGTGGCGAGGGTTTCGCACACTCCTCACGCCCGCTCCTCACGGACGCTCCCACGGGCGCGTCACCGTCGCATGCCCAGGCCACATATCCACGTCACATATCCACGTCACATGTCCAGGACCACCGTGAACGGGCCGTGGTTCGTGAGCGAGACACGCATCTCCGCTCCGAACCGGCCCGTCTCCACGTGCGCGCCCAGCCCACGGAGGCACGCCACCACCTCGTCGACCAACGGTTCGGCCACCGGGCCCGGCGCCGCGGCGTTCCAGGTGGGGCGGCGGCCTTTGCGGGCGTCCCCGTAGAGAGTGAACTGCGAAATCACCAAGAGCGGGGCGTTCACCTCCGAACAGGACTTCTCGCCCTCCAGTATCCGTATCGACCAGAGCTTCCTGGCCAGCCGCTCGGCCTGCTCCTTGGTGTCCTCGTGGGTGACTCCCACCAGCACACACAGTCCTTCACCGGCGATCTCGCCGACGGTTTCGGTCCCGGACCCGGTCACCGCGACGACGCTCGCGCCGTCGACTCTCTGCACCACTGCACGCATACAGACCAACCTATCGGGGGCCGAACGGGTGCAGACCGCCCCCATGCGTGGGCGCATGAGTGGCACGATGCGGGGAGGGCGGTGCGTTCACGCACCGGTCGAGGGATGGGGGTTCCCAGCGAAGCGAGGGACGGGGTCTCCCCAGCGGAGTGAGGGGAAGTACGCGCGATGAGCACATCTGGAGCCGGGCAGCCGCCCGGTCCCGTACCGACGACCCGTACAACCGGCGGCACAGGAACCGGAACAGCCGGGACAGGCGGCGACACAACCAGTGGTGGTGCCGCAGCGGGCAGCGCCACGGCCGGCAGCGCCACGGCCGGGGGGCCGCGACCACCCGCGCAGCGGACGGGAGCGGGGACGGGCGGAACGGGCCCTGGAAGCACCGGAACGGGCACCGGAGGAACGGGTACGGGCACTACCGGAACAGGCACCACCGGCACGGGCACTACCGGAACGGGAACCCCCGGGACGGGAACCGGCGTCGGGGCCATGGCGGAGACCGTGGCAGGGGCCGGTGCCGGAGCCGTCACAGCAGCCGCCCCGGGGGCCGTGACAGGGACCGCGACGGGATCCGCGACGGGATCCGTGACCGGAACAGTGACCGGAACAGTGACGGGAACCGTGACCGCGACCGGCGCCGGCATCGAGGGCTCGCTGCCCGCTCCCCGGCCGTACGACTTCGCGGTGCTGCGGCTGCCCGAACTGCGCGAGCTGCGCCGGGACTCGCAGCGCGACGAGGCCGACCTGAGCTATCTGCGCCGGCTGCTCCAGGGCCGTATCGACATCCTGCGGGCCGAGTTGGCCCGCCGTACCGCGCCCGAGACACCCGTCGTCGACCGGCTCTCCGAGATCCTCGCCGACACCCCTTCCCGGCACCGCACCTCCGCCCGTCACGTCACGCTCTCCACCCCGCGCCGGGAGGAGTACCGGGTACTGGCCGCCGAGACGCTCGCCGAGGTGGAGCTGTCGGACCTGGAGGCGCGTACGGACGAGGAGTTGCACGCGGCGATGGCGCGGTTGGTCCGTAACGAGCAGCAGTTGTCGCGCCGCCGTCACCAGTTGCAGCGTACGGCCGACGACTGCACGGCGGAGATCGCGCGCAGGTACCGTGAAGGCGAAGCCCAAGTAGACGACCTGCTCACGTGATCCCGCCGCCGGCTTCCCCGACGGGGCCCGCCGGGGTGGGTCCACTCGCCGCTCCGGAAGGCTGACGATGACCAGCACCACCGCCATATCCCCGGCCACGGGCCCGGATCCGGCCCCGGCCCCGGATTCTCGCGGAGGTCGTACGGTCCGGCTTCGCCGAAGGCCGTCACCGCGGATCGCTGGTGCTGCTCGGCGCGGACGGCCGGGTGGAGCTGGAACTGGGCGACCCGGGCGCCCCGGTCTTCCCCCGCTCCAGCAACAAGCCGATGCAGGCGGCGGCGGTGCTGCGCGCCGGGCTCGACCTGTCCGACGAGCGGCTGGCGCTGGCCGCCGCGAGCCATTCGGGCGAGGGCTTCCACCTCGCTCTCGTACGCACGATGCTCACCGAGCACGGGCTGACGGCCGAGGATCTGCGGAACCCGCCGGACCTGCCGCTGGACCCGGTGGAGGCGGAGGCGTACCTCGCGGCCGGCCAGGTGCGTGACCGGGTGACCATGAACTGCTCCGGCAAGCACACCGCGATGCTGGCGGCCTGCGCGCTGAACGACTGGCCGGCGGACAGCTATCTGGACCCGGTCCATCCGCTCCAGAAGCTCGTCCGCATGGTGATCGAGGAAGCCGCCGGGGAGCGGGTCTCGGCGGTCGGTACGGACGGCTGCGGCGCCCCGCTGATGGCGATCGGTCTGACCGGACTCGCCCGCGCCTTCCGCCACTTCGTGCTCGCCGAGCCGGGTACGGCCGAGGGCCGGGTGGCGGACGCGATGCGAGCCCACCCCGAGTACGTCGCCGGCACGCGCCGGTCCGACACCTGGCTGATGCGCGAAGTCCCGGGCACGCTCTCCAAGATGGGCGCGGAGGCGGTCCAGGCGGTGGCCCTGGCGGACGGCCGGGCACTGGCCTTCAAGATCGAGGACGGTGGGAGCCGGGCACTGGGGCCGGTGCTGGCACGCGCGCTCCAACTGCTGGGCGTCGAGGCCGAGGTGGTGGGCCGGATCGGGCGGGCGCCGCTGCTGGGCGGCGACGCGGAGGTCGGGGCGGTCCGGGCCACGTTCTGAGAGCCGGGGCACGGGCGGCCGGGCGCGGGGCAGGCCGGGGCGCGGGCGGCCGGGGCGCGGGGCAGGCCGGGGCGCGGGGCAGGCCGGGGCGCGGGGCAGGCCGGGCGTGGGGCAGGCCGGGCGTGGGGCAGGCCGGGCGTACGGGAACGGTAAAAACGCGGATGCGGCAGGCCGGACGCAGCGCCTAGCGTGCTGACCATGAGCCTTGAGATCCGTACCGTCGCCGCGTCCGAGTTCCCCGACTGGACGCGGGCGCTGGACACCGGGTTTCTGCGCCCGCCGGTCACCTCGGACGAGGTGCTGGCCGATCGCCTCGCCCACAGCGATCCGGCCCGTACGCGCGGCGCCTTCGACAACGGCCGCTGTGTCGGCACCTTCCGGTCCTTCTCCCAGGAGCTCACGACGGTCGGCGGCGCCGTACTGTCCGCCGACGCGGTCAGCAACGTGACCGTGACACCCACGCACCGCCGGCGCGGGCTGCTCAGCCGGATGATGTACGCCGACCTGGCGGAGGCGAAGGAACGCGGTGACGCCGTCGCCACCCTGATCGCCGCGGAGTACCCGATCTACGGGCGGTACGGCTTCGGTCCCGCCGCCTTCACCACCGAGTGGGAGATCGACGTGGTGCGGGCGGGGCTCGACCCACGCCGGCCGGCCCCGGACGACGGCGGCCGGATCGACCTGATCGACGGAGCGGAGGTGCGGAGGACCGGCCCGGAACTGTTCGAACGTTTCCGGCCGCGCCAGCCCGGTACGGTCAGCCGCGACGAACGCTGGTGGCGGATCAACACCGGCGTGACGCCCAACGGGCACCCCTGGACGGAACCCTTCCACGCCGTGTACCGCTCGGCGGCCGGCCTGGTCGAGGGCCTGGTCACATACTCCGCCGACGACACGTGGGGCGATCGCAAACAGCCGCTGAACACCGTGTCCGTACGGAAGTTGATCGCGACGACCCCGGCCGCGGAGCGTGCCCTGTGGCACTTCCTCTGCTCGATCGACTGGGTCACGACGGTCAGGACGGGCCACCGCGCCCCGGACGACCTGCTCCCCCGGTTCCTCCCCGACCCGCGCGCGGCCCGGATCGTGACGCAGGCCGACTTCCTGTGGGTGCGGATCCTCGACTCCGTACGGGCGCTGGAAGCGCGTACGTACGCGGCCCAGGGCACCCTGGTCCTGGAGATCCACGACAAGGCCGGCCTGGCCGGCGGGCGCTTCCGCCTGGACGCGTCTGTGGCGGGCGCGAGCTGCGTTCCGACCGACGAGTCGGCCGATATCACCCTGGATGTACGGGAGTTGGGCGCGCTGTACCTGGGCGACGAATCAGCGGTACGCCTCGCGGCGCTGGGCAGCCTGTCGGAGGAACGCCCGGGCGCGGCGGCGCTCGCGGAGGCGCTCTTCCGTACGCCGCGCCGGCCGTGGTGCCCGGACATCTTCTGAGGCCGACGAGGCCGATGAGGCTGGACCCGGCTTCGTCGCCGACCGGCCAGGGTCACCGCACCCGGCGGGGGCGCGGTGACCGACTGTGTCCACGCCGACCGACGTCGGTTCCGGCCGGCCGATCACGTCCGCGCCGACCGGCCGCGAATGACCGCGTCCGTCAGTTCGGGGCGCCGGGCCCGGACGGCCTCGCGGCGGCCAGTTCTCGCTCCGCCTCGAACTCCGGCTCCCTCTCGAACTCTCGCTCCGCCTCACGCTCCCGCTCCGCCTCGCGGGCGGCGAAGGGGCACTGCCATTCGGCGGGCTTGGGGCGGCCCGAGTAGCGGCGGGCCTCGGAGAGCTGCTCGTACTCGTACAGGTTGGGATTGATGTCGCCCTGCAGCTGGATGTCCTGCTTGCGGATCTTCTCCGCCAGCCGGTCCCACATCCGGGCGCCCTTGATCTGGTCGAACTGCTCATGGGAGTTGAAGGCCAGCATGGGGAAGGGAGGCCGGCGGCCCCAGCGGCGGTGGGTCTCGTGCAGGCCGATCACGAAGAAGGGATGGCCGGCCACGCTGAACGCGAACTGACCGGACTGGGGATCCGACGAGTAGCCCTCGGCCCAGCGATGGGATTGCGCGTCCTGCTCATGGAGCAGCTGCAACTGCTGCCAGAGAAGCTCTTCGAACCGCAGCTCATCCACCCCGCGAGGTTGCGCGAAGGTCGCGATGAAGCTGGTGAACGTCCGGGGGCTCCAGTTCGCCGACCCCACGAACTCCGCGAGATCGAGCGCCATCAGCCGGGCGGATTCCTCGCTCCCCAGCAGGTCGTAGTGCCGGTGCGTGATACCGCCCCGGCGCCAGGCGGAGCGACCCGCCAGACAGGTGAACCGGTCCCCCAGGATGAACTTCTCGACCTCACCACGCGCATCCGCCGTCATGGCAGCCTTCCTTCCCACCTACGTACCTCCTCTAAGGGAGATCATCTCCTTCACGCATTCGAAAGCGCCCACCCCACACCTGCGGTACGCGGTCCCACAAGCGAGCGCGATCGTCATAACCGCACGCGGGCAGGACCGAGTCCGCTGGAGAACGGGGGGTCACTCGGTGATTGTGACGGGGCCGAGGCCGATCAACAAAATTCCCTGACGAAGCCTGCTACTCGTGTCACCACCGGCTACGCGGTGCGCACCCTGAACAGCACGCCGGACAGCCCCAGCGCGACGGCCAGCAGCCCGGCGCACCAGGCGAGTGCGACCCAGGGCGCGGAGCCGACCGGCTGCCCCAGGAGCAGGCCGCGAAGCGACTCGATGACCGAGGTCACCGGCTGGTGGTCGGCGAAGCCGTGGAGCCATGTCGGCATGGTGTCGATCGGTACGAAGGCGCTGCTCGGGTAGGGCAGGAACATCATGAGGAAGGTGAAGCCACCGGCCGCCTCCGGGGTCTTGGCGAGCAGTCCCACCGCCGCCGAGAGCCACGAGACCGCCACGATGAAGCCGAGCAGGATGCCGATGGCCGCGAGCGCGGCGGCCGGGGTCGCGGAGGGGCGGAAGCCGATCAGGAGGGCGACACCGAGGACGAGAGTGATCGAGACGAGGTTACGGGCGACGCTCGCCGTGACATGCCCGGCGAGGATCGGGCCGCCGCCGACGTCCAGGGAGCGGAGCCGGTCGATGATGCCGCCCTTCATGTCCTCGCTGACGCTCACGGCGGTGCTGGAGGAGCCGAAGCCCGCGCAGAGCAGCAGGACGCCGGGGACGACGTAGGTCACGTACTCCGTTCCGGTGCTGATGGCGCCGCCGAAGAAGTAGACGAAGATCAGCATCAGCATGACCGGCAGCAGCATCGCGGTGATGACGGCGTCGATGTTGCGTCTGCTGAGGCGGATTCCGCGTCCGGCCATGGTGAGGGAGTGGGTGAGCGCGTCAGGCATGGGCGCGGTCCTTGTCGTCGGTGGCGTTGTCGCTGTCGTCGGTGGCGTTGCCGTCAGTGGCGGGAGCCTCCCCCGTCGGCACTGCCGGGGTCGTCGGCACTGCCGGGGTCGTCGGCACTGCCGGGGTCGTCGGCGCGCCCGTGAGCGCGAGGAAGACGTCGTCGAGCGTGGCGCTGTGGACCGCGAAGCGGATCACGTCCGTACCGTCCGGATCGATCTCGTCGAGCAGGGCCCGCACATGGCCGGCGGTGCCGTCGGTGGGCAGCCCGACCGTGAGGCTTTCGGCGGCGTGGTGCACGGCGCGGGACGCGAGGCGCAGATACGCGTGGGGGTCGGCCATGACGAGATCGAGCCGGTGGCCGGCGACCCGGCCCTTCAGTTCGCCGGAGGTGCCCTCGGCCACCAGTCGGCCGTGGTCGACCAGCGCGATACGGTCCGCCAACTGGTCGGCCTCCTCCAGGTATTGAGTGGTGAGGAAGACCGTGGTGCCCTGCGCGGACAGGTCCCGTACGACCTGCCAGAGCTCCTGGCGGCTGCGGGGGTCGAGGCCGGTCGTCGGCTCGTCCAGGAAGACGACCCGGGGTTCGCCGACCAGGCCGGCCGCCAGGTCGAGGCGGCGCCGCATGCCGCCGGAGTAGGTGCCCGCGAGGCGGCGGCCGGCGGCGGCGAGGCCGAACCGGCCGAGGAGTTCGGCGGCGCGGCGGTGGGCGCGGGACCGCGACAGACCGCTGAGGCGGGCCATCATGCGGAGGTTCTCCTCGCCGGTCTGCTTCTCGTCGATCGCGGCGAACTGGCCGGTCAGGCTGATGGCGTCACGTACCCGGCGCCGGTCGATGACGGTGTCGTACCCGGCCACCCGGGCGGTGCCGCTGTCCGCCGTGGTGAGTGTGGCGAGTATCCGCACGGCCGTCGTCTTGCCCGCGCCGTTGGGGCCGAGGAGGGCGAAGACGGTGCCGGGTTCGACACGGAGATCGATTCCGCGCAGGACCCTCACCCGCGCTTTGCCTCTTCCGTAGGACTTTTCGAGGCCGCTGGCCTCGATGGCCGGCCGTGTGCTCATGGCCACCGCTCCTTCGTCGCGCGTCATCGGATCGCCTCGAACGGCTCGCCCTGACGCTCCACTACTGCGTATGACATACGCGTTACTGTGTAAGGGTTACGCATTACTAGGATGGGCGTCAAGCGGTACGGCGAACGGCGAGCCGAGCGGTACGGCGAACCCCGTGACAGGGACGGGGCCAGTGACGGGCCAGTGACGGGGACGGACACCCATGGCGACACCAGACGGAGAGGGGCAGCGGCGATGACCGACAACACCGGCGGTACGGGGCTGCCCGCCAGCATCGAGGCCGCCTGGGGCCTGCGCGAACGCCCGGCCAAGGGCCCCAAGCCCGGCATCGGTGTGTCGCGCATCGTGGCCGCGGCGATCACCGTCGCCGCGACCGAAGGGCTCGGCGCCGTCTCCATGGGGCGGGTCGCCAAGGAGCTGGGCGTCTCCACGATGTCGCTGTACCGGTACGTGGCCGCCAAGGACGAGCTGTACGTCCTGATGCAGGAGGAGGCCATCGGCGAACCGCCCGCCCCGCCGGAGCCCGGCGCCGACTGGCGCGAGGCGCTGACCGCATGGGCGTGGGCACAGCGCGAGATGTTCCAGCGGAACCTGTGGGTGCTGCGCATTCCGATCTCGGGCCCGCCCGCCACACCCAACTCGGTGGCGTGGTGGGAGCGCGGCATGGTGGCCCTGGACGGCACCGGGCTGGACGACGGCGCCAGAATCTCGGTGATCCTGCTGGTCAACGGCTTCGTACGGAGCGAGGCGACACTGATGGCGGACCTGGACTCCGCCGTCACCGCGAGCGGCTCCACCGCCGACGAGGTCATGGCCGGCTACGCCCGCACTCTTCAGCGGCTCGCCGATCCGGGCCGCTATCCGTCGGTCGCCAGGATGCTGGAGTCGGGGATCGTCGCCCAGGCGGACGGGCCGGACACCGACTTCACCTTCGGCCTGAACTGCCTGCTGGACGGGGTGGAGGCGCTGGTACGGAAACGGGGCGGCGGCGACGCCAACGCCGGCGGCACGAGCCTGTAGCCGCCGAGCGGTCACCAGGTTGAGCGTCGGGCGGGTTCGACCGAGGTCAGGCGCTGCGTAGGCTCCCTGCCCATGAGCGGCGACGATCACACGAACCACGACGAACAGAACCACGACGAACAGAACCGCAACGGACAGAACCGCGACGGACAGAACCCCGGCGAACAGCACCTCGGCCTGCGCGAACGCAAGAAGCGCCGGCGCCACCAGGCCATTTCCGACGCCGCGATCACGCTCTTCCTCGCCAAGGGCTTCGGCAGCGTCTCCGTCGCGGAGGTCGCCGCCGCCGCCGAGATCTCCAAGCCGACCCTCTTCCGGTACTTCCCGGCCAAGGAGGATCTCGTACTGCACCGTTTCGCCGACCACGAGGACGAAGCGGCCCGGGTGGTGTCGGGGCGGCCCGACGGTGTACGGCCGCTCGACGCCCTGCGCCGCCACTTCCTCGCCGGGCTCGACCGGCTCGACCCGGTGACCGGGCTCAACGACCACGCCGAGGTGCTCGCGTACCACCGGCTGCTGTACGGGACACCGAGCCTGGTCGCCCGGCTGTACGGGTACCAGCGGCGCTCCGAGGAGGCGCTGGCCGGGGCCCTCGGGGGCGGGATCGAGGGCGCGCTGGGCGCCGGGCAGATCATCGCCGTACAGCGCGTCCTCGCCCAGGAGAACTGGCGGCGGATCGAGGCGGGCGAGACGGCGGGACAGGTGCGCGCCGACGCGGTGGCGGCGGCGGAGCTGGCGTTCGAGCGGCTGCGCACCGGACTCACCTTCTGGTGATACTCGGTAAAGTTTTTAACTCGGTTACGTTATTCTCGACGGAATGACGGCACCCGACCCTGACCTCGCCGACGAACCCAACAGCGACCGCGACCACGTACTCGGCCACGCACTGGACGGCGAACTCGACAGTGAACGCGCCTACCACCAGACCTGCCGCGCCGCGCTGGCCGGCATGGTGGACGGTGCGCACGAACAGGTCGTCACCGGCCAGAACGCCTTCGCGTCGGGTGCGGACGCCGAGGTCCTCGGCCGCCATCTGCGCAGCTACGCCAAGGAGTTGCGGCTGGAGCCCGACGGTCCGCTGTTCTTCGGCCGCCTCGACTTCGCCGCCACGGCGGACGGCGCCGACGGGAATCACGGCCCGGGGGATTCCACAGGCGACCATGCAGGCGACCACGCGGGCGACCAATGCGCCGACCGCGACCACACGAGCGACCACGCAGGCGATCAAGGCGCCGACCGCGACTACACGAGCGATCACGCGGGCCAGAGCTACCACATCGGCCGCCGCCGCATCAGCGAACACCCCTCCGCCCCACCCCTCGTGGTCGACTGGCGGGCACCCGTCTCGCGCGCCTTCTACCGGGCGAGCGCGCGCGATCCGCAGGGTGTCGCCGTCCGCCGCCGGTTCGGCTGGGCGCCGTGGAGCAAGGGCGCACCGGAGGATCTGACCAGCCTGGAGGACGAGCCCCTGGGCGCGGGAGGGGCGCCGCCGACCGCCGGAAGCGCGATCCTCACCGGCGAGATCGAACGCCCCCGCGTCGGCCCGATGCGTGACATCGCCGCCACCATCCAGCCCGAACAGGACGCTCTCGTACGCTCCCCCCTCTCCACCTCCGTCTGCGTCCAGGGCGCCCCCGGCACCGGCAAGACCGCCGTCGGCCTGCACCGCGCCGCCTATCTCCTCTACACCTACCCGCAGCGGATCCGGCGCGGCGGCCTGCTGATCCTCGGCCCCAACCGCACGTTCCTCTCCTACATCTCGGAGGTGCTGCCCGCCCTGGGGGAGATCGGCATCCGCCAGTCGACGGTCGCGGACGAGATCGCGCGTCCCCACGTACGGACGACGACCGACGCGGACACCGGGGCGGCGGCGGTCGTCAAGCACGATGCCCGGATGGCCGAGGTGCTGCACCGCGCGCTGTACGGACGGGTCGCGGCGCCCGCCGAGCCGCTCACGGTGCCGGACGGCTCGTACCGCTGGCGCCTGGGACTGGACGAGTTGGCCCGGATCGTGGACGAGGTACGGGCGGAGGCGCCCCCGTACGCCACCGGCCGGGAACGGATCCGCAGCCGCGCCGTACGAGCCGTCCAGCTCCAGGCGGAACGGCGTGCCGGGCCGCAGTCGGCGGCCTGGGCGCAACGGGTCGGCCGGTCGCGGGCGGTCACCGCGTATCTCGACACGACCTGGCCCAAGGTGCGCCCCGAGGAGGTGCTGGCGGCTCTGCTCGCCGACCCCGGTCCCGCGTCCGACGGCATCCTCACCCTCAGGGAACAGCACGCGATCCGCCGGCCCCGGCCCCGGCGCGGCGACGCCACCGGACCGCTGTCCGCGCGCGCGATCAGGTCACTCCCGTGGTCGGCGGCCGACCTCGTACTGCTCGACGAACTCGCGGGCCTGATCGAACACCCCGAGGGCTACGGCCACATCGTCATCGACGAGGCGCAGGACCTCTCCCCCATGGAGAGCCGCGCGATCGCCCGCCGCGCCGCCTTCGGTTCGCTGACGGTACTGGGCGACCTGGCCCAGGGCACCACCCCCTGGGCCGCCCGCTCCTGGCCCCAACTCCTGGCCCACCTGGGCAGACCGGACGCGGCCGTGATCCCCCTGACCACCGGCTTCCGGGTCCCGGGCGCGGTCGTGGACCTCGCCAACCGGCTGCTCGCCTCGCTGGACGTGGACGTACCACCGGCCCGTTCCCTGTGCGGGGACGGTCACTTGACGATCCGTCAGGTATCGGATCTGACATCGGGAGTGACCGAGGCGGTACGGGAGGCACTCACCCACGAGGGTTCGATCGGCGTCATCGCGGACGGAGGCGAGGCGGACCGTCTCCGTACGGCGCTCGATGCGGCCGGCATCGCCACCTCGACGGCGGACGAACTCGGCACGACGGCGGCAAGGGTGACCGTACTGCCCGCGACGGCGGCGAAGGGCCTGGAGTACGACCATGTCGTCCTGGCCGAACCGGCGGCCATCGCGGAGGCGGAGGCCCGGGGCCCGCACCGGCTGTACGTGGCCCTCACGCGCGCGGTGTCCCGCCTGGACATCGTGCACGGCCGCCCGCTGCCCGAGGAGTTGGCGTGAGAGGGAGCGCAAGAGGGAGGAAGCCGGGTCAACTGAGCCCCTGCGGTCCGTAGATCACGGTCGGGCACGCGTGAACGTACCGCCGGACTGGCACCAGCGCGGGCACGCACAGCCGGACACCTACCGCCCGGCGGCTACAGCAGCGAGGGCGGCGAATAGCCCCGCCCGCCTGTTACGGGGCGACAGACAGGCGGGGCCGTTCCGGGAGAGTGGGGGCTCTCCCGAGGGAAGCCCGTACCGGTGCCGTACCCGCCGATCGATTACGGGACCGGTACGGGCGGCTCATGATGGGCCGATGACGGCGAGGCCGACGCCCAGAAAGACGAGTGCCACCAGGCAGATCAGGATCGTGACTCCCGCAGCGAACAAGGCCAGTCCGGTTTTCCGCACACTCATTCCTGACAGCGCTCCTTTCCACGGCATTCTCGACAGTGCAGCGGGGGTGGCGGGTGCGGCAGACCGGCCCCCGACGGGATGCAAACCACTCCGGAACGTACGTCCAGCCCTCCGCCGTACTCCGTCCACCACCCATCCGGGCTGCCTTCGTACGGCGTGCCCGCGTACGGGTCGTCTTTCCTCGGCGTCACCACCACGCCCAATGGGCATCGAGGGGCCCCGACACGGCCAGGCGTCCGTGTTGTGGATGTCTACGGAGTAGCCCCACGCAGTCGGTGACTGCCGTGAGATCTCCTGACTCCTCGGCTGCTTTCTTCTTGGCCGTCAACTCCGCGCACCGCGCGCATTCCGGCTCGCTCACCACCAATCACCCCTGGCCCGACGGTTTTCCTCCTCCAACGAGGGGCGCGCGTTCTATGGTCGGGCTGTGGGACCGGTCGTCCGCGCGCGAATGCTCGGGCTCGCCGTCGCCCGTGACGTGATCCGGCCGTTCGGGGCAGTTCTCCCCCAACGGACAAGCACACGTGGGCAATTTGGTAGTCGACACCATCGGAACGTCGCCGCCTTCCGGTAAGTCGTGGTTCACCACCACCGCTCACCCTCCCTCGGCACGGACTCCGCCAAGAGCCGCAGCGCAACTCTCCGGAGAAGCCCTCGCGTTGGCGCGGCGTAGCCCCCACGGGGCACCCAGCCCGGGGCGAGCCCGTAGAACCCGCCGGCACGTACGAGCGCGTGCAGTTCGTCGGCGTCGCTCGCCCGTGGCCGGTGATAGCCAGGTGGCGAACCCCTGTTCTCGTTTGCGTGGATAGCATCCGACACGTTGATGCTCCTCATCAGCGTTGGCCGGTCCCGGGGGCGGTTGGACGTCGCCGGGGCTTACGTCATCAAGGAGAACGAAGCGACTTAGCTGTGGGGCAGTTGACCAGTGTTGACTACTCTGGACAGTCAGTAGTCAGCACCTTCCGAGGATCAAGCATGGATGGTTTCGGCACCCGTGTACGGGAAGCATTGGCAGCGCAAGGAACCAGCATGCGTGCTGCTGCGAGAGCACTTCATTACGATGTCTCGTACCTATCCCGCGTACTCAACGGAAAACAGCAGCCGTCTCCTCAATTGGCCCAAGGGCTGGACGAGTTACTAAAAACGGGCGGCGATTTCGCTGCGCTTTTGAAGAAACCCGAGCCAGAGGCCGATGACACCACCCGTGCACGGTCTGCGATTTCACACCTCCTGGATCACGATAATAGATATGGTGGCGACCAAGTCGCTTCTGCCGCAGTCCAGGTCTGGAAGACTGAACAGCGCAAATTGGATCGCAATATTGATCCAGATAAGGGCTACCTCGCCGCAGTTTCGGAGGTGGCAGAAGCTGCGGGATGGATTCTCTTTGATGCGAATCGGAAAACCGAAGCCCGGCAAGCTTTCATAGAATCGCAAATGCTCGCGCGTCATGCGGGCGATCGACCTATGCAGTGGTTCGCAATGGATCTACTAGCGATGCAAGATGTCCAAGACGGGAGACCCGGAGAAGCACTGCGAATTGCGGATAGCCTCTTGGCCACGCCGAGGCTTCCTCGCCGAATTGCATTGATTGCGCGAGTAAGAAGATCACGCGCGTTGGCACAAACAGGAGATCGAGCGCGTAGCCTCACGGAGGTCGAAAGAGCAAAGAGCGCACTGCAAGATTCCATCACCGTTCGTGACCCCGATTGGACGTGGTGGGTTGATGAAATGGAAGTGGTTGGACACCACGCTGAGGTGCTGATTTCTTTGGGGGAGAGCGCTGCGGCAATTCCACATCTTCAACGAACAAATGAGCTCGTTGTTCCCGGCGGACGCGGCGCGTTCTATTATGCAGTAGCAGAATTGTCGGCATTCGCAGAGGTCGGAGCATGGCGAGAATGCGAAACGACAATCATGCGCCTTGTTGCGATCCTGGAGGTGGTCACCTCCGCTCGCAGCCAAGCTCGGCTTGACGCCACTCTTCGAATTATCGAACGCGACGCGCCCTCCTGGCTAGTTGGAATTGTCAGGGATATTTTTAGATCGTTGCCGATAAGGAAGCAAAGACAACCCCGCACCCGCCACCCCGGTCAAGGGAGATGAGCACGGGGACTCTATAGCGCTGTGCCTCAGTCCAGATATCCGCGTCGCCATCATCGGGCTTCGGTGCAGTTCGTCTGCCTACGGCCCGCGCCGTTGCGCGAAGGGGGATCGCTGCAAGCCAGCCGTACCTGCCGCAGGATCCGCCGAGGCCGCGTCGCGTCCCGAGCAGCTGTTTCAAGGGCCAGGTCGCCGCAGAGTCAGCACACGCTTCGATTGTCAGTGGATCGTGTGAGGCTGTCCGAGACCCACCGTACTCATCATCGGAGTTCTGGAATGACGCCCCCTTCACCCCTGACGGTCGCGGAATGGCGCGCGTTCCTCAGCGGCTTCAACGCCAGGCACATCAACTCGGACAAGGTCCGTGAGGCCATCGAGGACCAACGTCAGGTCATCAGCAGGGAGCGGCTGGAGGCCGGGTGGGCCGGCGCCGAACCTGCGGGCGAGGAAGCGATCGTGGCCACCGAGGGGCGGCTCGGGATGAGGCTTCCTCTCTCGTACCGAAACTTCCTCCAAGTCAGTGACGGCTGGGAGGACATCGGGTCCGTCGACCTGTTCCAGGTCGGGGACATCGGCTGGTTCGCCGACCTGAACGCCGACCTCATCGAAGCGTGGTCGGACAGCGACTTCTTCATGGACCAACTCGGCATGCTCAAGCGGTGCCTGCTGATCGGCGACGACGACGGCGGCAGCGGCTGCTACTGGCTGCTGCACGCCGACAGCATCGCGGAAAACGGCGAGTGGACCGCGTACGAGTGGTGGCCCGGTGACGGTGACGACCCCGAGCCCTACCACGACTTCGCCGCCATGGTGCGGGAAGCAGTGCACTCCTAGGGCCTCTCGTTTGGATCTTGCCGGGCTCGCGTGCCCTGGCACCGCGCCTCGCCGCGTTGTCGTCACTCCACGACGCTCCGCGTCGCCTCACTCCTCCGCCTTGCGATCCACGGCACCAGACCCCGCTCCCTGATCCGGCCTGATCCAAACGAAAGACCCTAGGTTCTGTGCGGCCGATCATGGTCGGAGCCATAAGCGGATCGCCGCAGCGGTGATCGTGGGGCCGATGTTCGAACTCCGCTGCGGCGACGTGCACTTGATCATTCAGCGCGTTCCCGTGTGGCTGATTACGTTGGTCACCACGGCTACCGGAACGGGCGCCGCGTGGTGGACCAGTCGATAGAGCGGGGTGGGCGGGATCGAACCGCCTCTACCGCCCGATTTCAGCGCGCGAACCGTCCGCACCTACTCGGGGCAGAGTGCACACCTACACACCGCGCCCCTTCCCCACCAGGACGAGCCGGCCACGGCGGTCTAGATCGGCGGTGTCCGTGCTCGCCTGTAGTGTCTGATGGTCCGTTCGTTCAACTTGGGGTCAGGCAGTCGGTTCGAGTCCGGCCGTCACGGTCTCCGCCCTCTTGCTCGTTCTGCACGCGTCCGAACTCGTCTGGTACGTCCTCGCCAAGAAGGCACGCCGTTGGGTGAAGGAGCACATCAGGAAGGAGGTACGGAGCATGGTCCCTAGTAACCCGTCTGTCTTCGCGGCCGATATCCGTTGCCGGGCCAGTACCACGCGCCTCTACCGATTGGGTCAGGTGGGCTTGTCGTCGTCCTCGCTGACCGGTGACCGGTGACCGGTCCGGGCAACGCTTCGGCCCTCTACCCTCGTCGCATGATCGACCGTCAGCGGGTTCATTGTGCTGGTCGTACCCCCCTGTAGGGACGGACGGTTCCCCGCTACAGGGTTTGACCAGGACCGATGCCACCATGCAGACACTCCAGAACGTCTGGTTCCGTGTGTTGGGAGACCCCGAGGGCAACCGATTCCGCGTGATCGGCACCAGTCACGGCTGACGCACACGTGGGCTCGGCCGACGCGGATGCGAGTGCAGGTGTGGGTGCGGGTGCAGGCGCGGGAAAAGACACCCCGATCCATCCTGCTCGGCGTGCCGGGAGGACTCGGCCGCCGCCGCAAAGGAAATGCAATGAGTATCCGGCGCTGTCAGGCTGCGCGCCATGGACCGCGAAAAGATCTCTCGGCTGGCACACACCGATCACCCCATCAACAGTCCTCTTGACGACGAGTCGGTACGCCGGCTGCTGCATCGGACCCTGAACCGGGGCGATGAACGCATACTCGATCTCGGTTGCGGTGAGGCGGCTTGGCTCCTACGAACCCTGGCCGCTCATCCGGATGTCACCGCCGAGGGTGTCGACAACTCGGCCCAGAGCCTGGCCAAGGCCCGTAAGGAGGCGGCCGGTCTGGGTGTCGGGCAACGACTCGTACTTCACCATCGGAACGCCACGGAGTTCACCTCTACCCGCCCCTTCGACGCAGTGCTCAGCGTCGGTGCCACCCACGCCTTCGGCGGTCTCCTGCCCACCCTCGACGCCGCCCACAAACACCTCGCTCCCGGCGGCCGTGTCCTGGTCGGCGATGCCTATTGGGAGTGCGAGCCCAGCGCCGCCGCCCGCGAGATGCTGGGCGAGTACGAGGACCTGGCGACCACCATGGACCGCGTCGTCGCCCACGGCTGGACCCCTGTCTTCGGGCACATCAGCACACGTCAGGAGCTCGACGACTTCGAGTGGTGCTATACGGGATCCCTGGCGACGTGGGCGCTGGACCACCCCGAGGACCCCGACAGCGCCGAGGTTCTCGCCGCTGCCGCCACCCACCGCTCGCAATGGCTGCACGGCTATCGCGACAGCTTCGGCTTCGTCACCCTTGTGCTGCGCCGGACTCCCGAGTGACCCGTACGGGCATGTAACGGATCCCGTAGGGGCGTGCACGGCTCCCGTACGGGGATGTCTACCGGATCCCGTACGGGGCGCGCACCGGCCCCCTACGGGAGAGCCGCCCGCACCCCGCCCTCGGGGCCGGGCCCGATCACGGCATCCCGCCCAGGTGGCCGCAGGTGGCCCCAGGTCGCCCTGGTCGCCCAGGTGGCACCGTCTGATCGATCAAAATGGCGGGAGGGTTAGCATATGAGCGCCGCCTAGCTCGAAAGAGAAGCCTGTGACTGTCAACGAGGATTCATTCACCAACTGGAAGAACCGCGAAGAGATCGCGGAATCGATGATCCCCATAATCGGGAGGCTGCACCGCGAAAAGGACGTAACGATCCTGTTGCACAGCCGTTCCTTGGTGAACAAGTCGGTGGTGAGCATTCTCAAGACTCACCGATTCGCCCGGCAGATCGCCGGTGAGGAACTCTCGGTCACCGAGACGCTGCCCTTCCTGCGGGCCCTCACCACACTCGATCTCGGCCCTTCCCAGATCGACATCGGCATGCTCGCCGCGACGTACCGGTCCGACGACCACGGCCTCTCGGTGGAAGACTTCACCGCCGAGGCCGTCGTCGGCGCCACGGGTGCCAACAAGACCGAGCGCCGCGACGGGCGCGATGTCGTCCTCTACGGGTTCGGCCGCATCGGCCGCCTCCTCGCCCGTCTGCTCATCGAGAAGGCCGGCTCCGGCAACGGCCTGCGGCTGCGCGCCATCGTGGTCCGCAAGGGCGCCGGCCAGGACATCGTCAAGCGCGCCTCGCTGCTGCGCCGGGACTCCATCCACGGCCAGTTCCAGGGCACGATCACCGTCGACGAGGCGAACAGCACGATCATCGCCAACGGCAACGAGATCAAGGTGATCTACTCCGACGACCCGACGTCGGTGGACTACACGGCGTACGGCATCAAGGACGCCATCCTCATCGACAACACCGGCAAGTGGCGCGACCGCGCGGGCCTGTCGAAGCACCTCCGCCCCGGGATCGCCAAGGTCGTCCTGACCGCGCCGGGCAAGGGCGACGTCCCCAACATCGTGCACGGCGTCAACCACGACACGATCGAGCAGGACGAGCGGATCCTGTCCTGCGCGTCCTGCACCACCAACGCGATCGTGCCGCCGCTGAAGGCGATGGCGGACGAGTACGGCGTCCTGCGCGGCCACGTGGAGACCGTCCACTCGTTCACCAACGACCAGAACCTGCTGGACAATTACCACGGTTCCGACCGCCGTGGCCGTTCGGCCGCGCTCAACATGGTCATCACCGAGACCGGCGCCGCCTCAGCCGTCGCCAAGGCGCTGCCCGACCTCAACGCGAGGATCACCGGCAGCTCGATCCGCGTCCCGGTGCCGGACGTCTCGATCGCGATCCTCAGTCTGCGGCTCGGGCGCGAGACCACCCGCGAGGAGGTCCTCGACCACCTCCGCAACGTGTCGCTGACCTCGCCGCTCAGGCGCCAGATCGACTTCACCAGCGCCCCCGACGCGGTCTCCAGCGACTTCATCGGTTCGCGTCACGCCTCGATCGTCGACGCCGGAGCCACCAAGGTCGAGGGCGACGACGCGATCCTCTACCTCTGGTACGACAACGAGTTCGGCTACTCCTGCCAGGTCATCCGCGTCGTCCAGCACGTGTCCGGGGTGGAGTACCCGACCTACCCGGTTCCGGTTCCGGTGGTCTGACTCGTCAAGTCCGCACGGAGGATGGAGTGATGCCGCCAACGGGACGGCGGCGTCCACTCCACTCCACTCCACTCCACTCGGCTCGGCGCCACTCGACTCGGCTCGGCTCCACTCCACTCCGCTCGGTGTGGGAGTGCGGGTGTGCGCGCCGCCGGACAAGGAGTTCACGGGCTGCCGGCCGGTGTCGGCGTGCCGCTGATTCCGATCGGCGAACCGGTGCGCCCGATGACGCACGGGGCGACCCCGCCGTCGGCGGCTGACCTGCACCGGCGCCGTGTCGAGAGGTCGCCACGCAGTTCGACACGGTCGCCGCGGCGGCCGAACCGGCCCTGATCGACGCTCAGGACGGCCCTGGCACCCGAGCCCCGCGTACGAGCGAGGGCCCCCTGGCCGGCCGATCCGCACCGACGGGGCGACGGTGGCGGCGAGGCTGCTGCTCGACACGGTCAGCCGGGAGAGGCCGGCGGTGTCCGCCGGAAGCCACGTGTTCGCCTGAACCGCACGTGTCTGCCTCAACCACACGCGTCCATCTGAACCACACGCGCCCTCTGAACCACACATATCTGCCTCAAGCACACGCACCCGCCTGAACCACAGATGGCGGCGACGGCGAATGCGGCGGGGCACCACAGCTCCGTACACCTTCACTTGGCAGCTCCGTACGCCTTCGCTCAGCAGCTCCGTGCGCCTTCACTTGGCAGCTCCGTACGCCTTCGCTCGGCCACCCCGCGCCGGTCCCGATCGGTGACCTCCCCTCCGGCGCCCCTCTCTCCCGGCCGCCCGGCCCACGCCCCGTACCCCCTGCACCCGTACCGCCTCAGACGTGCCCCCACGCCGCCGCAACACGGAACAACCTTGCCGGCGCGACTAGTCTGAGATAGAACTAGTGCATTCCACTACTAGATCGCTATCACCACTACATCGCCATTACTACGAGAAGGGGAGCCGCATGAGTCCGCAGGCAACCCCCAAGGCGGACGCGGCCGGCGGCTGGGTCCGAGCGACCCTCGAAATCGCCATCCTGGCCGTGCTCACCGAAGGCGACCGGCACGGCTACGCGCTGGCCCAGCGCCTGGGCGAGTACGAGTTCGGCCCGATCCGCGGCGGGTCCCTCTATCCCGTGCTCGGCCGACTGGAGGCCGAGGACGCCGTCCGCTCCTTCTGGCAGGCCGGCGAGGGCGGCCCCGGACGAAAGGTGTACGCACTGACCGAAACAGGCCGGGCCAAACTGAGCACCGACCGCGCCCGGTGGCAGGAATTCACAGCGAAACTCGACCGGCTCCTGAGCGCATCCGGAGAGGAACGGCCATGACAGACCAGCAGACCGAGACGTGGGAACTCACCGCCCGAATCGCCCTGGCCAAACAGGGAGTTGACCACCACACCGCGGATCCACTCCTCGCCGACGTCAAGGCGCGCTGCGCGGAGTCCGGGCAGAGCGCCGAGGAACTGTTCGGCTCCCCCGCCGAGTTCGCGGACACGACCGTCGCGGAGCAACCCGACGCGGTACGGAAACAGGACACCCAGGGCATGACACCCGGCGCCTACCTCTCCGGGGCACCGTTCGCCGTGATCTTGGTGACGCTCGTCGGCGCGCTCCTGTACTGCCTGTTGACCTGGACCTTCAGCTTCACCGTGACGCCGGCCTCGCTCACCGGATCGGTACTGGTGGGGATATGCCTGGTAACGCTCTACAGCCTGCCTGACGCCCTACGGTCCGCCGGGCGTCCGCAGCTGGCCGGGTGGGCCTTCGGCCTCGTCGCACTCCTCGTCCTGCTCGCCGCCGTCGCGTTCACCGAACTGCCCCGCACCCGCCTCGCCACCGTCCCGGTGTTCGCGGTCGCCGCGGTGGCCGTGGGTGTGCTCGCCTTCCAGCTCAGGAAGAGCAAGCCCCGGCGCCCGTCCGTGTCCGCGAACGACCCCGTCGATGTCGACGAGTGGCTGCACCGCCTCACCGGTGTTCTGATCGGCCGTTACGACCTGCCGCCCGAGCGGGCCCGCGCACTGGCCGGAGAGGCGGGCGACCACCTCGCCATCGCGGCCACCACACCCACCGAGGAGTTCGGCCCGCTCGACCAGTACGCCAAGAACCTCGCCGAGTACGAGCCCCGGCGGCGCCCGCCGTGGTGGCGCAGCAAGGTGGCGGACATCGTGATCGCGGCGTTCGGCGCCGTAGTCGGCATCGTGGCGTTCCGGTACTGGCTGAACGACGGTCACGTATGGGCGGCCTACCTGCTGGCGCTGCCCTTCACCCTGGCCCGAATCGCCCGCGTGGTGCTGAAGACCCGCCGCCTGATCCGCTGACAGGAACGTACCCGCCGCCGAGAGTGCGCGTCGGTGCTGTGCCAAGTCCGGTCGGCGAGGCTCCGACCGGCCCCGGGGAACGATGATGATCTGGCCTCGGGTCGGACGGGGCACAAGTCCGGATGGCACCCCCTAAGGCACCTCCCTAAGGCACCTCCCTGAGGCACGCCGGGCCCCCGAGGCACCCCTCCCGAGGACACCCCTGATCACGCCCCTGTGCCTGCCCTGATTTCCGTCTTGTTCGGTTGTGACGCCGGGTGGATCACTGCAACGCTCGACCCGGGAGACAGCCCCCGTGATCTCGTAAAACCCTCGGGAGGGACCTCATGCGACTTCTTTTCAAGGCGCTCACCGGAGTGCTCACCGCTGGATTACTCGTCGGGGCGACGACGCCGGGCGTGGAGGCGGCGGATGCCCGCCTTCCCGGCGGCAGAAGCCCGACGGCGCAGGATGCCATCGACTGGAAACCATGCCCCCGGGACGCCACAGCGGAATGCGGGACCCTGCGCCTGCCCGTCGACTGGGCGCGCCCGTCGGGTGAGAAGTTCTATCTGGCGGTAGGCCGTCGCAAGGCGACCGATCCGGATCGCCGGATCGGCGTGCTGCTGGTCAACCCGGGTGGACCGGGCGCCTCGGGGGTGGACTATGCCGTGAAAGATGCCCCGACCCTGTTCAGCGCGGAGGTCCAGGAGAAGTTCGACATCGTCGGGTTCGACCCACGGGGGGTCGGAGGCAGCCGGCCGGTGAAGTGCTCGAAGGAGCTGCTGGCCCAACAGCCTTCGGTGTACCCGCGCAATCAGGCGGAGTTCGATGAACTCGCCACGTTCAACAGAGCGTTACGACAGGACTGCCGACGTCACAGCGGACCGATCTTCGACCACGCCGACACCTTGAGTGTCGTCAGGGACATGGACGCGCTCCGCGGGGCGCTGGGCGAGAAGAAGATCAACTATTTCGGTCACTCCTACGGCACGTTGATCGGCGAGCAGTACGCGGAGCGGTACGGCGACCGGATCCGGACCATGGCCCTCACCGCGAACATCGACCACAGCCTCGGCACCCGCGACTTCATAGTCTCCTCGGCGGCCTCCGCGGAGGACTCGTTCCACCAGTTCGTGAAGTGGTGTGAGGCCACCACCTCCTGCGCACTGCACGGCCGGGACGTCACCGCCGTATGGGACGACCTGCTCGCCAGGGCGGATCGCGGGGAGATACGCGATCCCGAGAACCCGGACCAGGTTCTCACCGCGAACGCCATCGCGTTTGCCGCCTTCCGGCAGTTCTTCTACGGCCCGGACTGGGACGAGCTGGCCACGTATACAGCGGGACTCGACGCGCAGGAACCGAAGGAACGGCGGCAGCCCGAGCAACCTCAGCAGCCTCGGCATGCTGAACCCCCGGCATCGCAGGGAACGGAGCAGCAGACGCAAGCGAACCCGTTCCACGCTGTTTTCTGCCAGGACTGGCGAATCCGGCCGAAGGACTACCGGGATTACGCGCGTCTGACCGAAGCCGAACTACGGGCCGCACCGCACATGCGCGGCTCACCGCGGGTGCACGCCGCGGTGGCCGGCTGCGTCGGCTGGCCGGACGAGGTGAACAACCCGCAGCACCGTCTGCGCATCACCGAGGCCCCCAAGATCCTCATGCTTCATTCGATGCACGACCCGGCGAACCACTACTCGTGGGCGACCAATGTGCACCGTCAGACGCGCGGGACGACCGTCCTGCTGCCGTACGAGGGCGCGGGGCACAGCGTCTACGGCCGCAGTGACTGCACACGCGATGCCGTGGACAACTACCTCACGGAGCTGAAGGTCCCGAGTCCCGGCAGCAGTTGTGCCCCCGCCGGCCCCGGACTGGGGTGAGTTGTTCCGGCCCGGCCGGCTTCTGATCGCGGGGGTCGGCTTCTGATTGCCTACGAGGCGGCTGTGACCGGCATGCCTAACCAGTGGCGGTCGCAGCGCGCGTCGAGGAACCGGACCCGCCCGCTCATCGCGGTGGTTCGACGAGATGGTGAAGGATCCGCTGCCGCATCGAGCGCTGCTCCAGCGCCCGCCGCAGCTCCTCGACGACGGTGGTCAGCGCGTGCGGGATTTCGCCGTCCAGTTCGGCGACAGTCGTATGGGTGGCGCGCCACTCGGCCTCCAGGAACGGCACCAGCGACCGGCCGCGCTCGGTCAGATCGATCCGCCGGGTGCGGGCGTCGGGCCCCGGCTCTGAGGTGACCAGATCCTCCTTGCGCATGGCGGCGATGGTCTGACTGATCGCGGAGTGCGAGCGGTTCAGGGACTCGGCGAGCTCGCGGATGGTCAGCGGCCCGGTGTGGGCGAGCCGGATCAGCGGATAGGCGAACCGTGGCCGTACCCCCTTGATGCCACGCTCGACGTAGACCTGTTCGATCTCGGCGTCCATGGCGGCCAGCAGCTGGTGCAGCGACTGCCAGGGATCAGGCAGTGCCGTGGGATCGGAAGATGTCACAGCGCTAATATAACAGCGCAGCCATAATCGAGGAGACCTTCGCCCGGCCGCCCCTCCCTTGCCGAGGCCGAGCTCCGCAACGGGCGGGCAGGGCGCCACCCTGGAGAAACTCCGCGTCGACCGGCAACTCGGAGAAGTACTCACCCGCGGCCCCCGACCCGCTCCACCTCACCGAGGTGCTCGGGCTCGACGACAAGACCGCGACGCGCTACGCGGACTCCGCGCAAGCCTTGCTGAAACAAGCGGCTGGACAGCGACTTCGACGAAATCAGCTCGACCGGGACGCGCTGTGAAAGGAATCATGGGCCGGTGACGTCGACCGAAGCAGCAGCACGTGTTCTACAGGACCACGCCGCCCTCTGGAGCATGGGAGACGTGCGCGCATACGACGTCGTCATGGCGGCCTGTGATGCGCTCGCCGCCGGGCTCGACAGCCCCGGGCTTCGCGCCCTGGCGGCCTGCACACGTGCCGAGGCGGACTACGACGTGCACGAATTGCTCCCCGACGCACTCGACGAGCTCGGCCTCACCTTCTATCCGGTCGACAGCGAGGCCGGCGCGGAGGCCGCAGTACGAGCGCTCGCACCGCGCGTGCTCACCGGCGAGCTGTCACCTCGGGAGTTCACCCGCCGGATTCACCGGCGCCACGGATACGAACTCGCCCTGACGGAAGAGCTGGCCGCGCTTGACGACGAGTACGACACCCTCGAATACGGCGACAGGACGGCGGCGCAGATCGATGCCGAGGTCACGGCCGAAGCCCGCCGCCTCACAGGCCTCCCTCATGTTCCCGCCGACCCCACGGACGCACCCGGCTGATGCTCACCGGACGGCCCGCCCGACGGGACGGCCGACGGGTGGCGGCATGCGGCGCTTGCCAGTTGGCCGGCCGCGGCCGTCCCCAGCTGTTCGCGGTACGCCCGGGCCACGGCCATCAGCTCGTCGAGTGTGTCCCTGGTCCGCATGAGGCCGGCGATGTGGGCGGAGAGCCGCTCGCGTTCCAGCGCCATCCGTTCCAGCGCGGAGTCGGAGTTCTCCTCGCTGGGATCGTCGACGCAGGGCAGCAGCTCGGTGATGGTGCGGCTGGACAGGCCCGCGGAGTACAGCCGCTGGATGAACGCGACCCGCTCGACCTTGGCCTCCGTGTAGTGCCGCTGCCCGCTGGCGCTGCGGGTGCTGGTGAGGAGGCCCTGCTCCTCGTAGTAGCGCACGGACCGGACGCTGACTCCGGCCCGTGACGCGAGTTCCCCGATCCGCACGATGCCCTCCCGGCTGTGTCCCGCGTCACAACAGCTTGCCTCTGACGTCAGTGTGAGGTTTTAGCGTAGTCGACGTGCCCGAGGCGCGGGCGCCGCGGACCACGAAGGACCCCTGACATGACGACCCTTTTCACCAGCTACCAGCTCGGCGGCCTGACCCTGCCCAACCGGGTGGTCATGGCGCCGATGACCCGGGTCCGGGCCGCCGCCGGCGGTCTGGCGACACCGTCGATGGCGACCTACTACGCCCAGCGGGCCACGGCCGGACTGATCGTCAGCGAGGGCGTGCAGCCGAGCGTGATCGGGCAGTCCAACGCGGGTACGCCGGGTCTGCACACCGACGAGCAGGTCGAGTCGTGGCGTCCGGTGACCGATGCCGTCCACGCCAACGGCGGACGGATCTTCGCCCAGATCATGCACGGCGGCCGGGTCTCGCATCCCGACACCACCGGCATGCGGCCGGTCGGGCCCTCGGCCGTCCCCGCCGTCGGCGACGCGTTCACCCCGACCGGACCCCAGCCCTTCCCGACGCCGCGCGCGCTGGACACCGCCGAGGTGGCCGAGCACGCGCAGTCCTACGCCCGGGCCGCCGGCCGCGCCGTCGACGCGGGCTTCGACGGCGTGGAACTGCACGGCGCCAACGGCTATTTGATCTCGCAGTTCCTCTCGTCCAACGCCAACCTGCGCACGGACCGCTACGGAGGCCCGGTCGCCAACCGGATCCGCTTCGCCGTCGAGGCCGTCGCCGCCACCGTCGATGCCGTCGGCGCCGCCAGGACCAGCATCCGGTTTTCACCGGGCGGAACGTTCTGGGGAATCGAGGAGTCCGACACCGTCGAGCTCTACACCGCGCTGCTGACCGAACTGGCCCGCCTTGAGGTGGCCTACGTACACCTCGAAGCCACCGTCGGCGAAGAGGCCCTCCTCACCCTGCGCCGGGCATGGCCGGGCACCCTCGTCATCAACCCCTCGGTTCCGATGGGGCCCAAGCAGACCGGCCGGGACGACGCCGACCACTGGCTCGCACTGGGTGCCGAGCTCGTCAGCTTCGGCCGCGCTTTCATCTCCAACCCCGACCTGGTCGAGCGGCTGCGCGGCCGACTCCCGATCGCCCCCGTCGATGAGGCCTCGTACTACCAGGGCGGTGACGCGGGCTACCTGACCTACCCGGCCCACCAGTACTCGGCCTGACTCCGGGCGCGGCGAACGGGCGGAACCGGGGCGCGGGCGGTGGTGCTCGGCCTGGGCCCTGTGAATCCGGGCCCGGCCGCGCCGAATCCGGGCCCACCCGCGCCCCCGGCTACCCGCCGTACGCCGGCTGGTCCGTCTTGACGCGATCGAGGGGATCGACGCCCGCGCGCAACTCGAGCTCCAACTGCCCGATGGCCACTGTCGTAGCCATACCGGCCTGCTCGTAGAGGAGATTCGCGCCGGTCGGGCTCTCGCTGTCGACGTCAAGTCCTACGGAGGCGGCACCCCGTTCGGCGAAGAGCGCGAAGCTGGCCAGCAGCAGCGCCCGGCCGAGCCCGAGCCGACGGGCTTCGCGGCGAACGCCCAACTGGCCGATCTCACCGGCCGCCAGACCTTTGACCTGGCGGGCGCGGCACAAGGAGGCGCCGACGATCCGCCCGGCGCGTTCAGCCACGAGCCAGAGCGCCGGGTCGAACCCCTCGTACATCATGTCCTCGGCCCACCGGTCGTACGAGCGGCGCGCGCGGCCCCAGCGGTCGGCGAAGGCCTCTTCGACACACGCGTGCACCCGCCGCAGATCCTCCCGAGTCCCGTCGCACGCACGCACGTTGACCTCAGCGGGCCACACCGGCGCTGCCGGCGGCCCGTCGAGAGCCATCCGCATACGCTTGTGGACGCGCGTCATGCCGTACCCCCGGGCGCGAAGCATCCGGTCGGCCGCACCGCCGAGCAGGACATAGTTCACCAGGGCGACGCGCGTGGGTTCGTCATCCGAGGCGATGCCGGCCGCCATCACGGTGGCGCGGGCTTCCATACGGTCGAGGAGCGCCGTTCCGATGCCCGCCCCGACATGTTCCGGGTGCGTGTACGCGTCGGCGAAGACGCGGCCCTCGTGCGGCGCGGGGATCACCTGCGCGTACCCGTGGATCCCGTCGTGCGGCCCGGTCACGACCCATGCGTCCCGGGCGAGGTCCATCCGCGCCCACTCACGCCGGAACTCGTCCTCGGTCCGGGCGCCCGCCTCGGGGTCGTGCGACCGCTCGGCAGCGCTCACCATGCCGGTGACCGCCGGAAGATCGGATTCCCGCACAGCGCGTACCGCGTACTCAGCTCGCATCAAAGCCCCCCCATGCCCCTCATGCCCCATCCCCATCGCAACTCGCCGCGGCAACGCACCACGCACGCGCATGCTTAACAACGCCGGCGGCCGTCCGGCAATCGGTTTACCGGCTTCATCGATGTCCAGTTGACGAGAAGTCATGGCACGGCCGGTCGCTCCCCGCGCCGCGTCAACTATTCGCTGTGCCGGGGTGGGGGAGCGTCCGTAGGGTTCGTGCATGGCGGACGAGAGCAAGCGGGCCGTTCAGGAGGCTGTTGAGGCGGAGTTGCGGCTTCTCGACCCTGACGTGCGCGCTTCGCCGGTCCTGGTCTCGCGGCTCCTCGACCCCGAGTTCACCGAGATCGGTGCGTCCGGCAGGCGCTGGGACGCGACGTCGATTCTCAGCGTGACAAGTGCCGGTTCAGTGGACCCCGAGTCTCCGGTCAGGGTCAGCGAGATGTCAGGGGCCGTACTCGCCCCGGGCATCGTCCACTTGACGTACTTCGCCGACCACCGGGGGCGCCGAGTATGGCGGAGCTCCCTGTGGCGTATGACGGAAACGGGCTGGCGCATGTACTTTCACCAGGGCACTTTGGCGAGCTGAGCGGGGGTGGCCTGCCGGCCTTCGCCCGACACCTCGGCCGTCCCAGCGCGTGACCACATCGCGTGACCGCATCGCATGACCGCATCGCGTGACCACAGGGTCGAGAACGGTCGCGACGAGACCGGTCGTGGCGGTGTGCCCGCCATGTCATGGCCGGCACACCGCCGTGAGAACGGCCGCGCTGACGTCAGCCCTGCGCGAGTTCGGTCAGGGCGTCGAGACGGGTGGGCGTCCAGCCGAGCTCGCGGCGCGCCCGGGCGCCGCTGAACTGCTGGTCGAGCGCGAATGCCTCGGCGATCGGGCCCATCCGCCGCACGGCCTCCTCAAGGGTCAGCGAGTCGATCTTGTCCGGGCATCCGGCGGCGTGGCTGAGGGCCCGGGTGATGTCGGTCAGCGGAAGGTTCTGGCCGCCGGCCCCCGCGTAGACGGAACCGGCCGGGGCGTTCAGGGCCAGGACGTACAGCTCGGCGATGTCGTCCACATGGACCAGTGCCCAGTGGTTGGAGCCGGCCCCGATGCGGGGCACGGCGCCCGCGGTGCGTCCCGGCTCGACGAAGAACGTCTGCGTCAGTCCGCCGGAGCGGCCGTAGACCAGCCCTGGCATCACCACCACCGGGTGCTCTCCGGTGGCGGCGCGGGCGAGTACCCGCTTCTCGTTCTCCTGCCGCCAAGCGGTGATGCGCGGCGGGCTCAGCGGGGCGTCCTCGTCGACGACCCCGTCGGTGTCGCCGTACACCCACACCCCGCCCGTGTGCACGTAGGGGCCGCTTCCCACGCCGTCCTGCAGCGCCTCCGACGCCGCGCGGTCGATGTCCGCGGCGCCCTCGGCGTTGTCCGCCCCGAGGTGGATGACCCCGTCGGCCTCGCGGGCCGCCTTCTGGAGGACATCGGTGTCGGTGAGCGCCCCCGCGACCGGGGTGGCACCCAGGTCCGACACGGTGCGCGCCGAGCGCTCGCTGCGCGCCAGCGCCGTCACGCCGATGCCGTGCCCGGTCAGTGCCCGGATGGTGGAACGGCCGATGTAGCCGGAGCCACCTGTGATGAAGATCTGCATCGCTCTCACGGTCCTTGTCGACGGCGGCGGGAAGTTCCGCCGCTCTTCCACCCTGGCTCCGTGCCACGGCCGCCGTCCAAGACCTCTTCCGTCAGTACTGATGCCCCCAGGGCATCAGTACTGGCCGGCGGCGATGTCGGCGAACTCCGGGAGCAGCGGTGAGCGGCGGCCGGCGCTCCAGGCAAGGCAGACCTCGTTGGGGCCGATGTCGTCGATGGGCACATGCGCGACATCCGTATGCGTGTAATAGACCGCGGTGGACAGCGGCAGGACGAGGACGCCCCCGGACGTCGCGACGTGTTCCAGCTTCTCCTCGACGGTGGCGAACGAGGGCCGCGGCCCGTCGCCCTCGCCGCCGGACCGCTCGGGGAGGTCACGCCACTCGGGGACGGCGTCGGGGTCCTGCAGCAGCCGCTCGGGCGCCAGATCCGCGATGACGAGGGACTCCTTGCCCGCCAGCCGGTGGTCCGCCGGCAGTACGACGACGCGCGGCTCCCGGAAGAGCGGGCGCAGCTCCAGGTCGCGGTGGTCGACGGGCAGCCGTACGAAGCTCACGTCGAGAAGGCCCTCGTGCACCCCTTGGACCTGGTCGCCCCAGGAAGTGCGCACCACCCGCACACTCAGCTCGGGATGCCTGGCGGAGAAGGCGCGCACCGCTCCGGTCACGGTGATCCCGGGCATGAAGCCGACCGTGAACGCCGACGATCCGTGGGCGGCCTGCTGGACCCGGCGGCACAGCGCCTGCGCGGTGGCCAGCAGAGGGCGGGCGTCCTCCAGCAGTTGACGGCCGGCGGCCGTCAGCTCGGTGGTCTGTTTGTTCCTGGTGAACAGCTCCGCGCGCAGCTCCCGCTCCAGCGCGCGGATCTGCCGGGACAGCACCGGTTGCGTGATGTGCAGCCGCTCGGCGGCCCGGCCGAAGTGCAACTCCTCGGCCACCACCACGAAGTAGCGCGTCTTGCGCAGATCGACATCCACGACTTCTCCCACCGTGCAGCCTCATGTCCCAGCCTAGGGTCTGTACCGCACCCCGCGTGGCACGGAACACTTTTGCAAGCAGGCGCTTGCAAAAGTTAGCGGGGTGGCGCAGCATGGGCGTCATGGCATCACTCAACGTCGGCAATCTCGGTGAGTACCTCCGCGAGCAGCGGCGCAACGCGCAGCTGTCACTGCGGCAGCTCGCCGATGCCGCCGGGGTGTCCAATCCGTACCTGAGCCAGATCGAACGAGGTCTGCGCAAGCCCAGTGCCGACATCCTTCAGCAGCTGGCCAAGGCACTGCGGATCTCCGCGGAGACGCTGTACGTGCAGGCCGGGATGCTCGACGAGCGGGAGCGGGAGGAGCTGGAGACGCGTGCCGTCATCCTCGCCGACCCCTCGATAAACGAGCGGCAGAAGCAAGTACTGCTCCAGATCTACGAGTCGTTCCGCAAGGAGAACGCGCTCGCCCCGGAGAGTACGAAAGGCACGGACGACACGGAGCGCTCCGGGGGCGGACGCCCTGAAGACGGACGCTCCGAAGGTTCCGAAGGTACGGAGAGCAAGGAAGCCACGGAGACCGCGGACCGGGCGGCCGGTGCGGACGCCGGCGCGGCCGGGGATTCCGGGGACACCTCCGCCGACGGCCCCCGCACGGCCGACGGAAGTGGCGACGGAAGTGCTGCCACCCCACCCTCACACTGACCTCACTCTGATCCGGGAGGACCACAGTCATGGCCATCACTGATGACCTGCGCAAGACCCTCACCGACCCGAAGCCCCTCTACTTCGCGGCCGGTACCGCCGACCTCGCGGTCGAGCAGGCGCGGAAGGTGCCCGGCCTGATCGACCAGCTGCGGGCCGAGGCCCCGGGCCGTATCGAGGCCGTACGGAACTCGGACCCCAAGGCCGTCCAGGACAAGGTCACCGTCCAGGCCAAGGAGGCCCAGGCGACCGTGCAGGCCAAGGTCACCGAGGTGTTCGGGACGCTGGACACCGACCTCAGGAAGCTGGGCGAGTCCGCCCAGGACCTGGCGCTGCGGAGTGTGGGCGTGGCGGCGGAGTACGCGGTCAAGGCCCGTGAGACGTACGAGAAGGTCGCCGAGCGCGGCGAGCAGACCGTGCGGTCGTGGCGCGGCGAGGCCGCGGACGAGATCACCGAGATCGCGGTCGCCGTCGAGCCCGAGACCGAGACGAAGGCCAAGCCGGAGACCAAGCCGGGCGAGGCGAAGGCCGGGCCGGCCGAGGCCAAGGCGACACCGAAGCCGGAGGCCAAGACGGAGGCGAAGACCGCCACCGCGAAGAAGGCCACTCCCCGTAAGACGACGGCGAAGAAGGCCACCCCGCCGTCCACCGCCAAGTAACGGCGGCAGCTACGGCATGAAAGGCGACGGGCCGGGCACCTCAGAGGTGCCCGGCCCGTTGTCCAGGTACCTTGGCGGTCAGTTCGCGAGGCGTTTCATCCACTTATTAGGCGGTGCTCCGCATGTTGCTCTCGGGATTCAGCTCGTTCCTCTGGCTGCTCAACATGGCCATGCTCGTCCTCGCCGTCGTCGCGCTGTTCATCTCCGCGACGACCCGTGGGGACGCCTATCCGGCGGCCGACAAGCAGACCAAGAAGTTCTGGTTGATCATTCTGGGGATCACGGTCGCCGTGAACCTCCTCGTGCCGATGCTGTTCCTGCAGATCGCCGGGCTCGTCGCCACGATCGTCTTCATGGTCGACGTACGGCCCGCCGTCAAGCAGATCTCCGGCGGTGGCGGGGGCGGCAGCAGCCGGGGCGGTTCCAGCAGCGACGGTCCCTACGGGCCGTACAACGGCGGACGCTGAGCCTGAACCGAGGGAAGCCGGGAGCGCCTCACCAGGGCCAGGGGCCCGGAGCCGGGCGGAGCCAGGGCCTCCGCCCTTCGCCACGCGCGACGAAGGGCAGCGAAGGCGGCAGAGGCACCAGACGCGTCAGAGGCCTCAGACCTCACCCCGCGCCACGCCCCAGGAGCAGCACCGCCACGTCGTCGGTCAGCTCCCCGCCGTTCAGCTCCTGCGCCTGGGCGACCGCCGCCTCCAGCAGGTCGTCGCCCGCCAGCCCCCGCGCCAGCTGGCTGTTGATCATCTCGACCATGCCCTCCTGGCCCAGCCGCTGCTTGGCGCCCGGTCCGACCCGGCCCTCGATCAGGCCGTCGGTGTACATCATCAGATTCCACGCCCCGCCCAGCTCGACCTGCCGGCGCGGCCAGCGGGCGCGCGGCAGCAGCCCCAGGGCCGGGCCGCCCTCCTCGTTCGGGAGCAGCTGCGTCGCCCGCCCCCGGTGGGTGACCAGCGGCGAGGGGTGGCCCGCCAGGCAGAGCCCGGCCCGCCGCCCGTCCGGTGCGATGTCCACCGTGCAGAGCGTCGCGAAGATCTCCTCGCTCTCCCGCTCGTGCTCCAGCACCTGCTGGAGCGTGGAGAGCAGCTGATCGCCGCAGAGCCCCGCCAGCGTCAGTGCCCGCCAGGCGATGCGCAGCTCCACCCCGAGCGCGGCCTCGTCGGGGCCGTGGCCGCAGACGTCGCCGATCATCGCGTGGACCGTGCCGTCCGGCGTACGGACCGTGTCGTAGAAATCCCCGCCCAGCAGCGCCCGCGAGCGGCCGGGCCGGTAGCGGGCGGCGAAGCGCAGGTCCGAGCCCTGGAGCAGCGGCGTGGGCAGCAGACCGCGCTCCAGCCGGGCGTTCTCCTGGGCACGCAGCCGGGACTCGGTCAGCTGGCGCTGGGCCATGTCCGCGCGCTTGCGCTCGACGGCGTACCGGATGGCACGGCTCAGCAGCCGCCCGTCCAGTTCGTCGCGGAAGAGGTAGTCCTGGGCGCCGACCCGTACGGCCGCCGCCCCACGCTCGCTGTCGCCCTCCGCCGCCAGCGCCAGTACGGCATGGCGCGGCGCGAGCCGCAGCACATGCTTCAGCGGGGCCAGCTCGTCGCTGTCGTCCGCCCCCGGTGTGCCCGGCGCCGGTGTCATACCCGGCGTCCTCGGCAGGGCGAGATCCACGAGGATGCAGTGGATGTCGTCGGTGAGCAGCCGCTCGGCCTCGGTGAGGTTCCGGGCGGTACGGATGCGGACGCGCGTGCCCGCCCCCTCCGGGAGTTCCGGAACGGTGAAGGTGCCCGCCGGGTCGTCGTCGATCACCAGGAGCATGAGGTCGCCGCCCGTGGCGGTCGCCGCGGCGGGGTGTTTCTCCACTGTTGAGCCTGTGCGCTGCCGCGGTACGGGTACGGGTACGGCCATCGGTCTGGGTTTCCTTCCCTCCCCCCGAGGGCACGGTGAAACGACGATCGACGCCTCACCAAACGGGGACCATAGCGGTAGCGGCGGCCCCAACGGAATGGCGCGGGAGCGACGGGACAGCGTCATATGCCGCTTCACGCCACGCATCCGGCGGGATCGGGGTGCTGGGGCCCATGACAAACATCACGTATGGGGACAGGCCTCACGGCCGTGCGGATGCGCTGCGTCACACGTGGCGCCGCCGGTAGATCACGTGACCTATTTGTCCGGGCGTACGGCGCCTTCGTCCGGGCGTACGACGCCCTCGTCCGGGCGTACGACCCCGAGAATCCGCATCGAGCCCGCCCCCGTCAGCGTCACGTCCCGCCCCGGCCTCGGCGCGTGCACGATCGAACCGTCGCCGACATACATCCCCACATGGCTCGCGTCCTGGTGGTAGATGATCAGGTCACCGGGCCGCATGTCCTCGATGTCGATGCGCGGCAGCAGCCGCCACTGCTCCTGCGAGGTGCGCGGGACGGTCCGCCCGGCCGCCGCCCACGCCTGCGAGGTCAGCCCGGAGCAGTCGTACGAGGACGGCCCCTCCGCGCCCCAGACGTACGCCTTGCCGATCTGCTCCGTCGCGAACTCGACCGCCTTCCTGCCCTGCGCGCTCGACGCCCGGTTGATGTCCTTGAGCGCGCCGGAGGAGAGCCAGGCCGACTGCGCCGTGAGCGCCGCGTCCTTCTCCAGCCGCGCCAGCCGCGCGCGCTCCTCCTTCGCCAGGCCCGCTTCGATCTTCTTCGCGGCGGCGATCCGCTTCGTGATCTCCTTCTTCGCCTTTTCCTTCTTGGCCCGGTTGGCTTCGAGCTTCCGCCACTGCGCGCCCGCGTCGGCGGTATAGGCCGTCAAGTCCTCCTGGGCCCTGGACAGTTCGGCGATAAGATCCTTGGTGGCCTTCATGCCCTGCTGTATTCGCCCCGCGCCGTCCAGGAAGAGCCGCGGATCGTCGGTGAGCACCAACTCCGCCTCGGGCGGCAGCCCGCCCCCGCGGTACTGGGCACGGGCGGCGGCCCCCGCGCGCTGCTTGAGACCGCTCATCCGCCGCTGCCCCTCGGCGATTTTCCCGGCCAGCTTCACGACCTCGGCCGACTGCTTCTCGGCCCGCTCCTCGGCGAGGTTGTACGCGTCGGTGGCGGAGGCGGCCGTCCGGTAGAGGCCGTCCAACTCCGCCCGTACGTCTTCGAGGGACTTCCCGCGCGGAGTACCGGAGCCGGAGGGGGCTCCCGAGGGAGCGCCGGTGCCGGTCGACGCCCGTGCGCCCGGGGGGAGTTCGACCGCGGGCGGGGCGACGGCCGGCGGGGACGACACGGGGGCCGGGTCGGGCGGCGCCGCGTACGCCTGGTTCATCAGGTCCGGCGACGCCAGGACCGCGAGCGCGCAGACCAGCGTGATCGCGGCAGCGGCACAGCGACGTCGGTTCACAAGCTCCCCCTCCGAGCCAACCCCACACCTCGCGTGATCGTGTCACGACCCCTCTGAAATCGACAGAGAGAGCCAGAACCTCACAGGAAGCGTCAGCGAACGTTCGTACCCGAACCAGGCGCGAGCGCCGCCCAGTTGACGGTCACCTCGCCCTGCCGCAGCCGGTGCGGATCGTCCGCGAGCGGCCAGTCGGCCGCGAGATCCCGTACGGCCCTGATCCACCGCTGCCGCGCGCTCAAGGAGGCGTACGGCGCCGCCGCCGCCCACGCCCGGTCGAAGTCGCGCAGGAAGGCGTGCACCGGCTCGCCCGGCACATTGCGGTGGATCAGCGCCTTGGGCAGCCGTTCCGCCAGGTCGGACGGCCGCTCCAGCGAGCCCAGCCGGGTCGCGAAGGTGACCGTACGCGGCCCCTCGGGGCCGAGCGCGACCCAGACATGCCGCCGGCCGATCTCGTCGCACGTTCCCTCGACCAGCAGCCCGCCCGGCGCCAGACGTGCGCACAGCCGCGCCCAGACCGCGGCGACCTCGCCCTCGTCGTACTGACGCAGCACATTGGCCGCCCGGATCAGCATCGGCCGCCGGCCACCCGCCAGCGGGACCTCGAAGCCGCCGTGCCGGAAACGGAGTCCGTCCCGCTCGTACGGTCGCGCGCCGGCGACCCGGGCCGGATCTATCTCGACGCCGACGACCTCGGCGCGCGGGGCGGCCGTACGCAGCCGCAGCAGCAGCTCGACGGCGGTCCAGGGCGCCGCCCCGTACCCCAGATCCACCACGACGGGATCCGCGGAGCGGCGCAGCGCGGCCCCGTGCACGGCGGTGATCCAGCGGTCCATACGGCGCAGCCGGTTCTGGTGGGTGGTGCCACGGGTCACCGTGCCCACCGGGCGGGACACAGGCCGGGAGGAAGGGGACGGATGCGCCATACGAGTGAGGGTAGCGAGACCGGGCAGCCACACGAGAGGCGAGCCGTCACCGCTGACCGCCCACGCCCTCGCCCTCGCCCACGCCCTCGCCGCCGAAGGTTGAGCCCTCTCCGGTAATGATTTGGCAAAACGGAAATGAAGGAGTGCGTTCAGCTGTTGACGGCCTTCGGAGGGGGTCGCAGCCCTCTCTCCTTGCCGTGATCCGAGCTCCGAGCTCCGCGTTTCGTTTTCCGAGCTCCGATGAGAGGACCGCAGACGTGAGCCAGTACGTGTCCCGTATCGCCGGCACGCTGGTGGGGCCCCCGCGGCAGCCGCGGCCGTCCCGTCTCCGACTCCCCGGCCACCACCGCCGCCCCCGCCGGATCGCCATGCTCAGTGTCCACACCTCCCCGCTGCACCAGCCGGGCACGGGCGACGCGGGCGGCATGAACGTCTACATCGTCGAGCTGGCGAAGCGGCTGGCCGCCATCGACATCGAGGTGGAGATCTTCACCCGCGCCACGGCCGGCGGACTGGACTCCGCCGTGGAACTGGCGCCCGGTGTGCTCGTACGGCATGTCGACGCCGGTCCCTACGAGGGCCTGGCGAAGGAGGAGCTGCCGGCGCAGCTCTGCGCCTTCACCCATGGCGTGATGCAGGCCTGGGCGGGCAACCGCCCCGGCTACTACGACCTCGTCCACTCCCACTACTGGCTGTCCGGGCATGTCGGCTGGCTCGCCTCCGAGCGGTGGGGCGTCCCGCTCGTCCACGCCATGCACACCATGGCGAAGGTCAAGAACGCCGCGCTGGCGGAGGGCGACACCCCCGAGCCCGCGGCCCGTGTCATCGGCGAGACGCAGATCGTGCGCGCCGCCGACCGGCTGATCGCCAATACGGCGGAGGAGGCCGAGGACCTGGTCCGCTTCTACGAGGCCGACCACGCGAAGGCCGCCGTCGTGCACCCCGGGGTCAATCTCGACCGTTTCCGTCCGGCGGACGGCCGCGCCGCCGCCCGCGCCCGCCTCGGGCTGCCGCAGGGCGCGTTCATACCGCTCTTCGCGGGCCGCATACAGCCGCTGAAGGCCCCTGACGTGCTGCTACGCGCCATAGCCGTACTCCTCGAAGAGGAGCCCTCGCTGCGTACGAAGCTGGTCGTGCCGATCGTCGGCGGTCCGAGCGGTACGGGCCTGGCCAAGCCCGAGGGGCTCCAGAAGCTCGCCGCGCGGCTGGGGATCGCCGATGTCGTCCGCTTCCGGCCGCCGGTCGAACAGGGGCGGCTCGCGGACTGGTTCCGGGCCGCTTCCGTCCTGGTCATGCCCTCGTACAGCGAATCCTTCGGCCTGGTCGCCATCGAGGCCCAGGCGACGGGCACCCCGGTGGTGGCCGCGTCGGTGGGCGGTCTGCCGGTGGCGGTACGGGACGGGTCGACCGGCATCCTGGTCGAGGGGCACGAACCGGCGGCGTACGCGCGGGCGCTGCGCGAGTTCATCGACCACCCGGAGCTGGTGGACCGGATGGGCGAGGCGGCGGCGCGCCACGCCGAGTCCTTCGGCTGGGACAGGGCGGCCTCGGCCACGGCGGACGTGTACACGGAGGCCATGCACGATCACCGCCGCCGGGTCCGCGCGCACCACGGCTGAAAACGTGCCTCGGACCACGGCTGAGTGTGTGCACCCGCACCACGGCTGAGCGTGTGCCCTCGCGCAACGGCTGAACACGTACGCTCGCACCATGGCTGACGTACAGCGGACCACGCACGAAGTCCCGGCAACCCAGGCCGCCTCCCGGACCATCGAACGCACCCTGGAATCCGCCGAGTTGGAGTGGGAGAGCCCGGAGCCCGGCTCGTACGTCGTCACCCTCCCCGGCACCCGCAAACTGTCCACGACCTGCTCCCTGCGGGTCGGCCGGCACGCGCTGTCTCTCAACGCCTTCGTCATCCGCCACCCCGACGAGAACGCCGAGCGCGTCCAGCGCTGGCTGCTGGAGCGCAACCTCAAGCTGTACGGGGTGAGTTACGCGGTCGACCGCCTCGGCGACGTCTACCTCACCGGCAAGCTTCCGCTGGCGGCGGTCACGGAGGACGAGATCGACCGGCTGCTGGGGTCGGTCCTCGAAGCGGCGGACGGTCCCTTCAACACCCTGCTGGAGCTGGGGTTCGCGAGCGCGATCCGCAAGGAGTACGCGTGGCGGGTGTCGCGGGGCGAGTCGACGCGGAACCTGGACGCGTTCGCACATCTGACGCGGCCGTCCGGGGACTGACACCCGGGGACTGACGCGGCGGCCGGTCCCCGGAATGCCCCGGACCGGTCGGTCCCGTCCGGGGTGCGTGACACCCCACCCCAGGGGAAGATTCCCGCATGAGCGACAAAGGGGATATAGCGACCCCAGGAAAGGGCCCCTGGCGGGGCCTCTCGAAGGGCCGGGACCTCTGGAAGAGCGCGCGGAAGGCCACGGCACGAGGCACCGGACCGGGTACGGGACCGGGCTCCGGACCGGGTACGGGACCGGGCTCCGGACCAGGTACGGGACCGGGCTCCGGACCTCGTACGGGACCGGGCACCGGTAACAGCGCGCCGGACCGGACCATGGCTCTGGCCGCCATGCTCTTCGCCGTGTCGATGACGTTCGTCGACCAGACCATCGTGGCCGTCGCCGCGCCCGACATCGTCCACGATCTGGGGCTCTCGGCCACCGCGATGCAGTGGGTGTTCAACGCCTATCTGCTGACCCTGGCCGCGTTCTTCGCTCTCGGCGGGCGGCTGTCGGAGATCCTCGGGCATCGCCGGGTGATGCTGATCGGCACCCTCGTCTTCGTGATCTCCTCGATCCTCTGCGCGGTCGTCCCCACGGGCGATGTCGCGCAGGGCTGGCTGATCGCCTTCCGGGCCACCCAGGGAGTGGGCGCGGCGCTGATGTTCCCGGCGGCGCTCGCCGTGGTCGTCGCGGTGTTCCCGGTGAACCGGCGCGGCCAGGCCCTGGGCCTGTTCTTCTGGGTGGCGGGCGCGCTCACCGTACTGGGCCCGCTGCTCGGCGGCTGGCTCACCGCCTGGAGCTGGCGGGCGATCTTCTGGATCAACGTTCCGGTCGCCGCGATCGCCCTCGTCCTGGCGGCGAAGGCCAGGATCCCGGACACCGCGCGCCGCCACGAACCCTTCGACCTGCCCGGCGCCGTACTCGTGGCGGCCGGCATGGGACTGAGCGTGCTGGGGCTCCAGCAGTCGGCCACCTGGGGCTGGGGGTCGGCCGCGACCTGGTTGTGCCTCGTGATCGGGGTGCTCCTGCTGGTGGCGTTCTGCCGCTACGAACTGAGCCGGAGGAGCCATCCGCTCCTCGACCTCCGGGCCTTCCGGGACCGGGGGTTCGCGGTCGACGCGGCGGTGCTGTTCTTCGCGATGACGGCGTTCGTCCCGGTGTTCTTCTTCGCCTCGGTGTACGGCCAGGTCTCGCTCAGCGCCTCACCGCAACAAGCGGGGCTGTACCTCCTCTACTTCTTCGTCGGCTTCGCCATCGCCTCGTACTGGGGCGACCGTATCCAGGACCGGTACGGCGCACGCCCGGCCATCCTGCTCGGCACCGCGCTGGGCACGCTCGGATTCGCGCTGTGGGCAAGCAAGGTGACCCAGCTCTCCATGCACGACCAATGGCCGTACGTGGCCCTGTCGGGAGCGGGCATCGGCCTCCTGCTGTCCCCGGCCTCGACGGACGCGGTCCACCGCGTGATCGGCGCGCCGTACGGAGAGGTCACCGCCCTCACGCAGACCGTCCGCACCTTCTCGGCCTGCGTGGGCGTCGCGTTGTTCGGCACGGTGCTCATGCACACCACCACGAACCGCGTCGCCGGGACTCTCCAGTCGCTGGGAGCCCCCAGCGGCCCGGCCCACAACGTGGGGCACACCATCGCCGAAACCGTGACGGGCAACGGCGACACCCGCGTACCCACCGGTTCGGACCCCGTCTCCCAGATCACCCGCGAACTCATCGGCGAGATCCGCCTGGACTTCGCCGAGGCCAACAGGGCGGTCTTCTACGGAATGGCCATCGCGCTCGCCATCGCCTTCGTGTGCGCGCTGTTCCACCCGGGCGGGAGGGTCGGGAGCGTACCCCGCGAGGGCCTGACTGTCACGGGGCCGAGTCGTCCCACTGGTCCAGCAGGGCCTCGTCCGTGAGGGCGTTCGGGGGCAGGTTTCCGTCCGCCAGTGACTGTTCGGTCCAGACGATCTTGCCCCTGGTCAGGTACCGCGTACCCCACCGTTCGGCGAACCGGGAGACGAGGTAGAGCCCGCGGCCGCCTTCGTCCGTCGTCGCCGCACGGCGCAGGTGCGGGGCGACCGTACTGCCGTCCGCCACCTCACAGATCAGACTGCGGGTACGCATCAGCCGGACCTGGATGGGACCGGTGCCGTAACGGATCGCGTTGGTGACCAGCTCGCTGACGATCAGCTCGGTGGCCGGTGCCAGCTCCGCCAGGCCCCATACGGCCAGCCGGTCGGCCGCCTCGGTACGGATCCGGGCCACGGCGGCCGGATCGCGGTCCACCGGCCACTCGGCGATGTGCTCCGCGTCCAGTCGGCGGGTACGGGCGACGAGCAGCGCGACGTCGTCGCTCGGGTGCGGCAGCAGGACCGCGTCGAGAATGCCCTGGCAGGTCTCCTCCGGTGTGCGGTCCGGCAGCCCGGCCAGCGCCGCGCGCAGCCGCCCGATGCCGATGTCGATGTCCTGATGCCGGCCGGCGACGAGGCCCTTGGTGAAAAGGACCAGCCGGCTCCCCTCCGGCAGATCAAGCTCCGCCGTCTCGAACGGCTCGCCACCGAGCCCCAGCGGCGGCGAGACGGGGATCTCGGGGAAGGAGACCGTGCCGTCGGGCCGCACGAGCGCGGGCCCCGGGTGGCCGTTCGTCGCCATCGTGCAGCGCCCCGAGGCCGGGTCGTAGATGGCGTACAGGCAGGTCGCGCCGGAGATCCGGGCCGTGTCCGCGCCGACGCTGTCGTCGATCCTGGTGACCAACTCGTCCAGGCAGCCGAGCAGTTCGTCGGGGGGCAGGTCCAACGCGGAGAAGCTCTGGACGGCGGTCCGCAGCCGGCCCATCGTGGCGGCCGCGTGCAGACTGTGCCCGACGACGTCCCCGACGACCAGCGCGACCCGCGCGCCCGGGAGCGGGATGACATCGAACCAGTCGCCGCCCACCCCGGCCCCGTCGGCCTGGGCCGGCAGATAGCGGTACGCCGCCTCCACCGCGTCCTGGTCCGGCAGCGCCCCGGGAAGCAGGCTCCGTTGCAGCGTGACGGCGGTGGCGTGCTCGTGGGTGAAGCGGCGGGCGTTGTCGATGCTGACGCCCGCCCGGCCGACGAGTTCCTCGGCCAGGGAGAGGTCGTCCTCGTCGAAGGGACCCGATTCCTCGTACCGCCAGAAGGTGGCCACTCCCAGCACCACGCCCCGGGCCCGGACCGGAACGGAGATGAGTGAGCGCAGCCCCAGCTCACGGATCCTCCCGGCCTGCCGGAAGTCCTCCAGCCACGCCTCGTGTCCGGTGAGGCCGGGCTCCAGCACCGCCCGGTGCTCCCGCAGCGCCCGCGCCTGCGGGGCGGGCGGGGAGTAGTCGACCAGTTCATCCGCGGGGAAGGGCGCGGGGGCTGGGGCCGCGCCCTGACCCGTACCGGCGGTACGGGACGTATCGGCCGCGTCCCCCACCCGACCGGCCACGTCCCCCACCCGACCGGCCGCGTCCTCGTAGGCCGACTCACCGGTGTCGATCGCCTCACCGGTGTCGATCGACTGACCGGTGTCGATCGACTGACCGGTGTCGGTCGACTCGCCGCCGGGTGGCTGAGCGGCGCTGACCGCCGTGCGGCGCAGTGGGCCGCTCGGGTCCGTCGGCTCGTCGCCCCGCAGTACCGGGTCCGCCAGCTCGACGGTGACGAGATCGGCGAACCGGGGTACGGCAGCCTCGGCCAGCTCCCGTGCCGTCCGGCGCACGTCCAGAGTCGTGCCGACCCGCGCTCCGGCCTCCTGGAGCAGACGGAGCCGCTCCCGGGCGGATTCGGCACGGCCCGAGAGCGCGCGCAGCTCCGTGGTGTCACGCAGGGTCGCCACGCTGCCCGCCTGGCCGCCGAGTGTGTCGGTGGGCCGGATGTTGATCGCCAGCAGCCGGTCCCCGGCCGGGCACACGGCGTCCGAGACGACGCGGCGGGTGGTCAGCAGCTCGACGACCCGCGGGTCCATCCCCAGGCCGGCGACCCGCTCTCCCTCGGGAAGCGGCCCCAGGTCCAGCAGACGCCGCGCCTCGTCGTTCGCCAGCAGCAGTCGGTGATCCGCGTCCATGATGAGGACGCCCTCGCGGACCGAGTGCAGTACCGCGTCGTGATGGTCGTACATCCGCGTCATCTCGGCCGGACCCAGCCCATGGGTCTGCCGCCGCAGACGGCGGCCGACGAGCAGCGTGCTGGCCGCGGAGAGAAGAAGGACGCCGACCGCGCCGCCGAGCAGGACCGGCAGCTGGGCCGCCGCGTCGCTCTGCACCCGCTTGACCGTGATGCCCACCGAGACCAGTCCGGCGACCGAGCCGTTGCCCCGGACGACCGGCGCGATCGAGACCACCGTGAGCCCGGTGCTCGCGTTGAACGTACGGGTGAACGTCCCCTGCGTGAGGGCCTGTTTGTACGGGCCGACCACATGCTTGCCGATCAGCTTCGGGTCCGGGTGGGTGTACCGGATTCCCCGCGGGCTGAACACCACCACCGCGTCGACATCGGCCTTGCGGCGGTCCCGTTCGGCCGCCGACTGGAGGACCGCGGTGGGGTCGGGGCCGTCCAGGGCCCGCACTGTTCCGGGCGCCTGCGCGAACGTCTCGGCCACCGCTCGTGAGCGGCGCTCCGCCTCCTGCATGACGGCGGCACGCGACTGGAGCACCAAGGTCAGGACCGCGATGCCGACGAGTACCACCACGAGCCCCAGCTGGACCCACATCAGCTGACCGGCGAGGGAGCGCGGCCCCCAGGAGAGGCGGCCCGCTCGCCGCGGTACAGCACCCGCCGCCTGGTGCCCGCGCTTGTGCATTCGGCCTCCGTCACCTGCCGGAATCCGCCGTAGTGCCCGCCGGCCGGACGGGCTCCGGCCCGGCCCGGGGAAGGGCCGACTGAGGCTGGATCACCCCAGAATCTACCTCCATATCACTTCTGCCGCGCGGGTTGGGCATCCGGGTACGACAGCGCCCCGGCGGCCGTCCGTCACGGCCGCCGGGGCGCTGCGCGATCCACGCGCCGGGGCTCGGCGCGGTCAACCACCGGTCTACAGGAACGAGTTGATCTGGATCGTCTCCGTACGTCCCGGACCCACGCCGATCGCCGAGATCGGTGCGCCGGACATCTCCTCCAGCGCCTTCACGTACGCCTGCGCGTTCTTCGGCAGCTCGGCGAAGGTCGTCGCCTTCGTGATGTCCTCCGACCAGCCCGGCAGGTACTCGTACACCGGCTTCGCGTGGTGGAAGTCCGTCTGGCTGTACGGGAGTTCCTCGACGCGCTTGCCGTCGATCTCGTACGCCACACACACCGGGATCCGCTCCCAGCCGGTCAGCACGTCCAGCTTGGTGAGGAAGAAGTCCGTCAGACCGTTGACCCGCGTCGCGTAACGCGAGATCACCGCGTCGAACCATCCGCAGCGGCGGTCGCGGCCCGTCGTGACGCCCCGCTCGCCGCCGATACGGCGCAGCGCCTCGCCGTCGTCGTCGAACAGCTCCGTCGGGAACGGCCCGGCGCCGACACGTGTCGTGTACGCCTTGAGGATGCCGATGACCCGGGTGATCTTCGTCGGCCCCACACCCGCGCCGGTGCAGGCGCCGCCCGCGGTCGGGTTGGAGGAGGTGACGAAGGGGTACGTGCCGTGGTCCACGTCCAGCAGCGTGCCCTGGCCGCCCTCGAAGAGGACGACCTTGCCCTCGTCGATCGCGTTGTTGAGGACCAGCGTCGTGTCGGCGACGTACGGCTTGAGCTGGTCCGCGAACGTCAGCAGCTCTTCGACGATCCTGCCGGACTCTATGGCGCGCCGGTTGTAGAGCTTGGCGAGGATCTGGTTCTTGAAGTCCAGCGCCGCGTCGACCTTCTGGATCAGGATCGACTCGTCGTACAGGTCCTGGACGCGGATACCCACGCGGTTGATCTTGTCGGCGTAGGTCGGGCCGATGCCCCGGCCCGTCGTACCGATCTTCCTCGATCCGAGGAACCGTTCCGTCACCTTGTCCATCGTGGTGTGATACGGAGTGATCAAGTGCGCGTTACCGCTGATCAGGAGCTTGGACGTGTCGACACCGCGCTCGTTGAGCCCGCTCAGCTCGGAGAACAGGACAGCCGGGTCGACGACCACTCCGTTGCCGATCACCGGGGTACACCCCGGGGAGAGGATTCCGGAAGGGAGGAGATGCAGTGCGTACTTCTGGTCGCCCACGACGACCGTGTGGCCGGCGTTGTTGCCGCCCTGATAGCGCACGACATAGTCCACGGATCCACCGAGCAGGTCGGTGGCCTTTCCCTTGCCTTCGTCACCCCACTGAGCACCGAGCAGCACAAGTGCGGGCACAGGCGTACACCCCTTCCGGGCGGGGCATGTCCAAGGTCAGGGAGCGCGCACACGCTTTTCCGTACGGCGCACGTGTGCCGTATGTCATCGCATTGCCATCGCACGACGTCGTACGACACAGCCCGAACCGTCGAACCGGTTGCCCCGGAATAGACGAAGCCCCTGGCGCAATAGCGCAAGGGGCTCTTGCACAAAGATGCTACCCGAGGAAGGACCGAGGTGTCGGCTCCGGAGCCCGCCGAGAACGGCGCGCAAGATCTTCTGGTGGTCATCGACCCGGTCGCCCGCCGGACCGACGGCGAATCCGTACGGATCGCGAAAGACGTGCTGGGCGCGGGTGCGACGATGAAGATCGCGCTCCCGGACAGCCCTGAGGAGTTCGCGCGGGCGCTGGCCAGACGGGGCAGCAGACGGCCCGTGCTGATCGGTGACGACCGCGCGCTGCTGCGGATGGTCGGCCTGCTCCACCGGGAGCGGGATCTGGCGTCCGGGGCGCTCTCGCTGGTGCCGGTCGGCGCCTCCGTGGAGCTGGCGCGCTCGCTGGGCGTACCGACGGGCGCGGTGGCGGCGGCGCGCGCCGTGCTGGACGGGGTCGTGCGCCGGCTGGATCTGCTGGTCGACGACAGCGACGGGGTGGTGCTGGGAGACCTGCGGATCCCGGCCCTCCCGGTGGCCGACGGGGCCGACCGGAGGGAAAGGACGGACCGGGCGGACGGGATGGACCAGCCGGACCGGACCGATCGGGCGGACGGGATGTTCGGCGCCTTCGGAGCCCTCGGGTCGCTCGGGGCGGGCACCTCGGGCGGCGCGGGCCCGGCGGCCGGGGCGGCTGCCGTCTGGCACACCTGCCGGTCCCTGGTCCGCACGCTGGTCCGGCCGGTCCCGGGAGCTCTCGCCACGCGTACGCACCGGCTTCGGGTCGAGGCGGACGGCGTGCTGCTCAGTGACCTGGACGAGCCGGTCGAGGGGGTGACGGTGCGCTCCTGCGGCGGCCGCGCCGAGGTCGTGATCCGCACCCACGCGGCGGCCGAACCGGTCCGGGCCAGCGCGTTGTCCGTGACGGTCTCGGGCGCGGACTTCCGCTACCGCGCGGACGCCCGGCTCACGGGCCCGGTACGGACCCGGACCTGGACGCTCCGGCCGGCGGCCTGGGAGCTGACGCTGCCCGCCGGTGCGGGGACGGGCGCGGCGGCGGGGGCCGGGACGGCGACCGGGGCGTAGAGCGTGGGCGTGGGGCGTGGCCTCGGCCGGGCGCCGCTTCCCGCTTCCCGCTTCCCGCTTCCCGAGCGTGATCAATACCGCGACCGCACACACATGCTGTTGGGGGGCCGCAGTCAGAATCCTGCTCTGCGGCCCCCCAATCCCCCGAACCCTAATGCGTGCTTCCACGCATTAGGGCGGCTACGTTATCGCGACGTGAGCACGTCATGCAACGTGCAACGGCCGAGGCGGGAGGAGACGGGAGTGAAGATCCGGTGCCCACCGGACGCATTAGATTGCGCGGTACGGGACGACGGCGACGACGACGAGGACCATGACGACAGAGCGACCCCCTCACGGCTCGGCCCGGCCCGGCGGACGGACGGCCCGCACCCGCGCGGCCGTCCTGGCGGCGGCCCTCGAAGAGCTCGGCACACGTGAGTTCTCGGCCCTGACGATGGACACACTCGCCGAGCGTTCCGGAGTCCATGTCTCGACCATCCGGCGGCGCTGGCGCACCGTCGAAGGCGTCGTCATCGACCTGCTGTCACAGCACAGTGCGACGATCCCCACCCCCGACTCGGGCGACTTCCGGCGGGATCTGCACGAACTCGCCCAGGCCATCGCCGAGTTCCACGGCACGCTGCGCAACCGCAACGTCATCGAGGGAATCATCGCCGCGGCCGCGCACGACCCTCATATCGCGGACATCGTCCGCGCCACCTTCACCGCCCGGATCGAGCATGTGACCCGGATCGTCGGCCACGCGGTCGCACGCGGCGAACTCTCCCCGGACGTGGACGCGAAGGAGGTGATCGAAGCCCTCAGCGCCCCCTTCTACTACCGGATCCTGGTCCTGCGCGGCTCGGTCGACGAGCGCCTGGTCCAGCTCAGCGCGGAAGCGGCGTACCACGCGGCGCACGCCGGAGTGTTCGACGCGGGCCCGGCCACCGGCCGAGGTACGGACCCGGCCACCGACCCAGGGGCGGGCCCGGTCACCGACTGAGGGACGGACCCGGCCGGCCCTCCCGGCCGCATCTACGCTCAACCCCGGTCGCTCCCGGCCCCGCCCCCTTCGAGGAGCAGGTTCGCCCGGTGCTCCCGCCAGCGGTCCAGCAGGTCCCCCAACTCCTCCTGCATGAATTCGAAGAAGGCCAGCGTCTCCGCGATCCGCGCCCCCGCCGGACTGTCCCTCCCGAGCGAGTCGACGCCTTCGCGCAGGGCGTCTTCCCAGCGGGTCAGCAGCGAGTCCCGCTGGGCGAGGGTGGCGTACCAGAGTTCGTTGCGCAGCCGGTACCGGTCCCGGCGGGAGCCGGGGTCGCGCTCCCTGCTGACCATGCCGACCGTGGTGAGGTAGCGGATCGCGCCCGATACGGCGGCGGGGCTGATGCTGAGCCGTTCGCTCAGCTCGGCGGAGGTCAGGCTCGCGTCGTCCGAGGCCAGCAGAGCGGCGAAGACCCGGGCCGCCGCCCGCTGCATCCCGGCACCGGTCATCTCGGACGCGAAACGCTCCACGAAGCGCGCCACCGCCTCCGTGTCCGCCCTCGGCCCCGGGCCGCCCTGGTCCGGGCCGCCCGGACCGCTCGCGCTGTTCTGGCTGCTCATCGCCCCATCGTCTCCCTCAACGCCCCCGGCTCGGCCTGCTCCCTGATCTTAACCCGACCCTTTTTACGCTTCCTTAACTTCATAACTTTGTGAAAGTAGCGTACTTTCCACATCATGACGAAGGCAATCACCGTCGCCGGACTGCACAAGTCGTTCGGGCGGACACATGCGCTGGACGGCCTGGACCTCGCCGTCGAGACCGGTGAGGTCCACGGCTTCCTCGGCCCCAACGGCTCGGGCAAATCCACCACCATCCGAGTCCTCCTGGGCCTGCTGCGCGCCGACTCCGGCGCGGCCCAGCTCCTCGGCCGGGACCCGTGGAAGGACGCGGTCGACCTGCACCGGCGCGTGGCCTACGTACCGGGGGACGTGACGCTGTGGCGCAACCTCTCCGGCGGTGAGGTCATCGACCTGTACGGACGGCTGCGCGGCGGCCTGGACACCGCCCGCCGGGCGCGGCTCGTCGACCGCTTCGAACTCGACCCCACCAAGAAGGGGCGTACGTACTCGAAGGGCAACCGCCAGAAGGTCGCCCTGGTCGCCGCGTTCGCCTCGGACGTGGACCTGCTGATCCTCGACGAGCCGACCTCCGGGCTCGACCCGCTGATGGAGGAAGTCTTCCAACAGTGCGTCGTCGAGGAGCGCGACCGGGGCAGGACCGTCCTCCTCTCCAGCCATGTGCTGAGCGAGGTCGAGGCGCTGTGCGACCGGGTGAGCATCATCCGCAAGGGGACGACCGTCGAATCGGGTTCGCTCACCGAGCTGCGCCATCTGACCCGTACGAGCGTCAGCGCGGAGCTCTCCGGCCCGCCCGGCCCACTCGCCGGGCTCCCCGGCGTGCACGGATTCGCCGAACAGACCGTCACGGGGGGCCAGGGCCACCGGGTCCGGCTCCAGGTGGACACCGACAAGCTCGACGCCGTACTGCGCTCCCTCTCCGCGTCCGGCATCCGCTCGCTGACCAGCACTCCGCCCACCCTGGAAGAGCTGTTCATGCGCCACTACGCGGCCGACGAGCAGCGGCCGGCCGTCGGCGGGGCGGTGTCCCGATGACCGCCACCGCCGCCACCACCGGGGTCGTACCGGCCGCGCGCACCGGCGGCTCCCGGCATCTCGCCGGTACGCGACCGCTGCTGAGGCTCGCCCTGCGGCGCGACCGGATCATGATCCCGGTGTGGGTGCTCGTCCTCGGCGCTTCGTACCTGTCGGTCTCGAACTCCTACTCCTCGCTGTACGGCACGGCCGCCGCGCGGGCGGACGTCGTACGGTCGATGTCGGCCAACAGCTCACTGCGCGCGCTGTACGGGCCCTTCTTCACCGACTCCATCGGCGGGCTCACCACCGCGCGCATGATCGCCTTCGGGTCCGCGCTCGCCGCCGTCATGAGCCTGCTCATCGTCGTACGGCACACCCGCGAGGAGGAGGAGACGGGCCGTCAGGAGATGCTGTCCTCCGCGATGGTCGGACGCCGGGCGCCGTTGACCGCCGCCCTGCTCACGGCCCTGATCGCCAACGCCGCGCTGGCGCTGGTGATCACCGGTGGCCTGGCGGGTGGCACCGGGGACACGACCGGTTCGCTGGCGCTCGGCCTCGCGACCGCGGGCGTCGGCATGCTCTTCGCCTGCACCGCCGCGATCGCCGCGCAGATCACCGAGAACGCCCGGCTCGCGAAGGGCCTCACGGGCGCGGTCGTCGGCGCCGCGTTCGTACTCAAGGCGGCCGGCGACGCCGCGACCGACGACGGCTCCTCCGTCCTGACCTGGCTCTCCCCGATCGGCTGGGCGGAGAACGTACGCGCCTACGCCGATGAACGCTGGTGGGCCCTGCTGATCCTGGCGGCGGCCATCACCGTCCAGGCCGTCCTCGCGTACGCCCTCACCGGCCGGCGCGACATCGGCATGAGCTTCCTGCCCGCCCGGCCGGGACCGGCCGCCGGGAGGCTCGGCACGGCGGGCGCGCTCGCCCTGCGGCTCCAGCGCGGCAGCCTCATCGGCTGGGGAGCCGGCTTCCTGGTGGCCGGGATCCTCTTCGGCGGCATCACCGAGGGCGCGGCGGAGCTGGTCGGCGACAACGAGCGGACCAAGGAGATCTTCGAGCGGATGGGCGGCCATCAGGGCCTCACCGACGCCTTCCTCGCCGCGATGACCGGCATGCTCGGCATGGTCGCGGCGCTGTACGTGGTCGCCTCCGTGCTGCGGCTGTACGGCGAGGAGACCGGCGGGCGCGCCGAACCGGTCCTCGCGGGTTCGGTCGGCCGACTGCGCTGGGCGGCGGGCCATCTGTTGATCGCCTTCGCCGGAGCCGTCCTGATCATGCTGCTCGGCGGGGTGGGCCTGTTCCTCGGATACGGCCACGACCTGCCGGGAATCCTGGGCGCCGCCCTCGTGCAACTGCCCGCGATCTGGCTCCTGGGCGCGCTGGCCGTCCTGCTGTACGGCGCCCTCCCGAAGGCGGCCGTGGCCGCCTGGGCGGTCGCCGGACTGGCCCTGACCCTCGGCTGGATCGGCCCGGCGATCGACCTCCCGCAGGCGGTGATGAACCTGTCGCCGTTCGGGCATCTGCCCAAGCTGCCGGGCGCGGAGATGGCGTGGACGCCGGTGGCCGTACTGACCGCGCTCGCGGCGGCGCTGACGGCGGCGGGTCTGGCGGGGCTGCGGCGCAGGGACATGCTGAACTGAACCGGACCGGGCGCGCGACGCGCATCGGCCCGCCTCGTCCACAGCCTGTGGGCGAAGCGGGCCGACACGGGACGCCGGCGCACGCTGCCGACTGCTTACCTCTACCGCCACCTCACCCCGGCGTGACCAGCCGCGCCTCGTACGCGAACACCGCCGCCTGCGTACGGTCCCGCAGCCCCAGCTTCACCAGGATCCGGCTCACATGCGTCTTGATCGTGGACTCCGCGACCACCAGATGCTCGGCGATCTCCGCGTTCGACAGGCCCTGCGCGATCAGCACCAGGACCTCCGTCTCGCGTTCCGTGAGATCACCTATCCGGGCCATCGTCGGGGCCCGCGGGGTCTCCGAGATCTTGGAGAACTCCGTGATCAGCCGCCTGGTGACGGTCGGCGCCAGCAGCGACTCGCCGGCCGCCACCACCCGTACCCCGTCGGCGAGTTGACGCGCCGAGGCGTCCTTGAGCAGAAAGCCCGAGGCACCGGCGCGCAGCGCCTCGTACACGTACTCGTCGAGGTCGAAGGTGGTCAGCACCAGCACCTTCGCGTCGGCGTTGCCCGCGACGATCTCGCGGGTCGCCTCGATGCCGTTCAGCTCCGGCATCCGGATGTCCATCAGCACCACGTCGGGGCGGAGCACGGTGACCTGGCGGACGGCCTCGCGGCCGTTCACCGCCTCCCCCACGACCTCGATGTCCGGCATCGCGTTCAGCAGCACCGAGAAGCCTTCCCGGACCATCACCTGATCGTCGACGATCAGTACCCGGATCGTCATGACGCGTCCCCGTCCCGTACGGCGGCCACCGGGATGAACGCGGCTACCTCGTAGCCACCGTCCTCCAGGAGATCCGCGGTCATCTCACCGTTCAGCATGGCCACACGCTCCCGCATACCCGTGATGCCGTGTCCCGATCCGGGAGACGGTTTGACCAGGCCCCGGGGCGGTGTGTTGACGATCCGCAGACCGATCCCGCCCAGTACGTAACTGATCTCGACGCTCGCGGTCGACCCCGGCGCGTGCCGCAGCGCGTTGCTGAGCGCCTCCTGGACGATGCGGTACGCCGACAGCTCGACGCCCTGCGGAAGCGCACGGACCGAGCCGGTGATCACCTTCTCCACGGTCAGTCCCGCGTCCCGGACATTGCCGAGGAGCCCGTCGAGATCGGTGAGCGTGGGCTGCGGGGCGTCCGGGGCCTGGTAGTCCGCCGACCGTACGACGCCGAGGACGCGGCGCAGCTCGGTCAGCGCGGCGACCGCGTTCTCGCGGATCGTGACGAAGGCCTGCTCCAGCTCGGGTGGCGGATTCTCCACCCGGTACGGGGCGGCCTCGGCCTGGATCGCGACGACCGACATGTGGTGCGCGACCACATCGTGCAGCTCACGGGCGATGGTGGTGCGCTCCTCCAGCAGCGTGCGCCGGTCGCGTTCGACGGCGGTGACGCTCTGCTGGGCCGCGACCTCCCGGTCCGCGTCGCGCCGGACATGCAGCATGGCGATGCCCAGCAGCATGATCGCGGAGAGGAAGATCATCATCAACGACGTCGAACTTCCGTACCCGTGACCGCGGTTGAGGAAGGTTTCGACGAACGTCGCGTAGCACACCGTGATCATCCACATCCAGACGGCGACGCGGGGGCGGGTGCGGACCGCCACCACCGCCATCACGATGAGGTAGGCGAGGAAGACACCGGGTGTCCAGGGCCAGTCGAAATCGTCGAAGGCGGTTATCACCATGCTGACACCCAGCGCCAGCCACCAGGCACCGACCGGCCTGACCATCGTCAGGAGAACCACCAGCACCGCGAGGTAGTCGGGCGGGTACGCGTGGTCGACGAAGGCCAGGAACAGGACCGCCATCGCGCCCATCACGATGGCGGCGTGCGGGGTCCAGACCGCGCGCTCACGCAGCCGGTCCGGCAGCCGGCGGACCATCGGGCCGTCCGTCCGCATGGGCTTCAGCGGACGGTAGGCGAAGGCGTCCTGGAAGAGATCCTTGCGCAGGCCGGCGAGCGCCCCCACGGCCAGGCGGAACTCGGGGCTCCGGGGCTTCCCGGTGTCTGTCTCGGTCACGGTGCCACGGTAGGCGGCGGGGGTGGGCGGGGTCGTCACCAGGGATGGGGATCCTCGCCCGTCCGTCCCAGGTACTACGCGGTCCGACCAGGAAGGGAAGACATCCGCTTCACGGAGTACAACCGGGGCGGTGAGGTGCCGCACACCGTCCCCCCGCACACCGTCCCCCGCGCGCGCTCACCCCGGCGCTCGTGCTCACCACGGCGCTCGCGCTCACCACGCAGCTCGGACTCATCACGGCGCTCGCGCTCACCACGCGAGCTGGGCGATCTCCTCCACCACCACCGCGCACGCGTCCGCCGCCGGGTCGATGAGCGGGAAGTGCCCGACGGCCTCCAGCAAGGTCAGCCCGACCATCTCGCCCGCCCGGCCCGCCGCGTCCACATAGGCCTCGGAGACGGCGTACGGCACGGTCAGGTCCGTACGGCCCTGCACCACGGCCGTCGCGATCCCCGTCGGCACCAGCACCGCCGGGTTGGCACTCTCCCTACGGTGCTTGAACTCCTCCTCGCCTCCCAGCAGTTGGAGGATCGCGCCACCGCACACATCCAGCTCCACGGCCCGTACGAGATCCGCGATCGGCGCCAGCGCGACGACACCGCGCAGCGGCGGCGGCTGCGGCAGGCGCCAGGGTGAGCCCTCGGGCAGCACATGCCGGGCCGACGCCCACAGCGCGAGATGGCCGCCGGCGGAGTGCCCGGTCACCACGGTCCGCCGCGCGTCGGCCTGCGGCAGCGCGTCCGCGACGAGCGCGGGCAGCGCGTCCATCGCGGCGGCCACGTCGTCGAACGTCTCCGGCCAGCGCCCCGCCACCGCCGCCTCGCCGCCCTGCTGTGGCAGCACCGCACCCCGCCGGTACTCCACATTGGCGACGGCGAACCCGCGCCGGGCCAGGAAGTCCGCGAACGGACTGAGGTGGGCACGGTCGTACGGTGCCCGCCAAGCCCCGCCGTGCAGGACGACGACGAGCGGCACACTCTCCTGGTTGGCCCGGGGAGCGTAGAAGTCGATCACCTGATCAGGGTGATCGCCGTACGCGGCGGTGGCGTCGGGCCGGACGGCCGGGTGGGCGAAGGCCGATTCGGCCTCTGCGGCGTCACGAGCAACAGCATCGCGCGCGGCGGGGTCCGGCATCTTGCTCCAACCTTTCGGTACGGGGGCCGAATTGACCTGATCGCACAGGGCTGATCAGCATGGGTTTGATCAGCGGGACGCTACCAGCCCCACAGGCCCCCGTTCGCCCCTCACGCCCCTGCAGTCACGCGGACAGATCGTGGAGCGTGCCCGGCACTGGAGCGTGCCCGGCACTGGAGCGTGTCCGGCACTACGGCGTGTCCGGTACTACGGCGTATCCGGCACTCCCCTCAGGACCTCCCCCAGCACTCTCGCCGCCCGTTCCGTGTCCGCGAAACCCGTGTACAGAGGGGTGAAGCCGAAGCGCAGTACGTCCGGCCGGCGGAGGTCGCCGACCACCCCACGCGCGATGAGCGCCTCCATGACGGCGGGCGCCTCGGCACACCGCAGGGCGATCTGGCTGCCGCGTTCGGCATGCGCGGTGGGCGTCAGCGAACGGACCCTCCCGCGCGGGGCATACGCCTCCACACACTCCAGGAAGAAGTCCGTGAGCGCCAGGCTCTTCGCCCGTACCGCCTCTATCCGTACCCCCTCCCAGACGTCGAGGGCCGCGTCCATCGCCAGCATCGAGAGGATGTCCGGGGTGCCGACCCGGCCGCGTACGGCGCCGTCCCCGGCCGCGTAGTCGGGGGCCATCGCGAACGGATCGGTGTGCGAGTTCCAGCCGGGCAGCGGGGAGTCGAACCGTTCCTGGTGGCGCTCGGCGACGTAGAGGAAGGCCGGTGAACCGGGCCCGCCGTTCAGGTACTTGTACGTGCAGCCCACCGCGAGATCCACACCGTGCGCGTCCAGCCCCACCGGCAGGGCGCCCGCGCTGTGGCACAGGTCCCAGACCACGATGCCCCCGGCCTCGTGCACGGCCGCGGTGATCCCGGGGAGGTCGTGGAGGCGTCCCGTACGGAAGTCGACATGGTTGAGGAGTACGACGGCGGTACGCGGACCGAGCGCGCCGAGCAGGCTGGACGGGTCGACCGGGACGATCGGACTGCCCGTCATCCGGGCCGCGGACCGCGCGATGTACCCGTCCGTGGGAAAGGTCGTGGCGTCGACCAGGATCTCGTCCCGGGCCGGTTCGGCGGGATCCAGCAGGCGCCCGGCCGCGACCACGGCCTTGAAGACATTGACGCTGGTGGAGTCGCCGACCACGATCCGGCCCGGCCCTGCGCCGACGAGCGGCGCTATCCGGTCGCCGATCCGCTCGGGCGCGGTCCACCAGCCGCTCTCGCTCCAGGACCGGATACCCAGCTCGCCCCACTGGCGGCCGATGACGTCCTGGAGGCGCGCGGGGACATGGCGGGGCAGGGCGCCGAGGGAGTTCCCGTCGAGATAGACGGTGGCGTCGTCGAGCGTGAACAGGTCGCGGAGTGCGCGGAGTTCATCGGCGGCGTCGAGCGCGGCGGCCTTCCGGGCCAGGGGTCCGACCGGAGACTCAAGGAGATCGGAGGACTCATCAGAAGACCCGGGGAGCGCGGAGGACTCAAGGTGCGCGGAGGACCCGGCAGGTACGGAGGGCCCGACAGGTACGGAGGGCCCGACAGGCACGGAGGACCCAGCAGGCGCCGAGGGCTCGTTAGGCGTGGAGGACTCAGACATGGCTGCGCGCCGTCCACAGCTCGGGGAAGACGTTCTTCGTGGCCCGCTTCTCCAGCCAGGTGACGCCCGCGGAACCGCCCGTACCGGTCTTGGAACCCATCGCCCGCCGCGTCGCCACCAGATGGTCGTTGCGCCAGCGCCAGACCAGCTCACCGACATCCGTCAACGCCTCGCCGAGCCGGACGAGTTCGCCCTGCTGGTCGGGGTCCGCGTAGATGCCCGCCCAGATCTCCTCGACCCCCGGGGACGGCTCGTACCTCAGCGACAGATCCCGATCGAGCACCGCCGTCGGCACCGGCAGCCCGCGCCGGGCGAGCAGCCGCAGCACCTCGTCGTACAGGCTCGGCTCCTGGAGCGCCTTCTCCAGCTCGGCGTGGACGCGCGGGGCGCCCCGGTGCGGCACGAGCATCGACGCCGACTTGTCACCGAGCAGGAACTCCATCCGCCGGTACATCGCCGACTGGAAGCCGGAGCCCTCGCCGAGCGCGCTGCGGTACGAGTTGAACTGCGCGGGTGTCAGCTGACCGAGCGGCTTCCACGACGCGTTGAGCGCGTCCAGCTCGCGCACGGACCGCTTGAGCGCGTCCACGGCCACCTGCGTGCGGTCCTCGCGCAGCGCGCGGGACGCGGTCTCCCACTCATGGACGATGACGGTGAACCACAGCTCCATGACCTGAGTGGTGACGAGAAAGACCATCTCGCCGGGGTCGTCCGAGAGCGGGTGCTGCAAATGGGTGAGGACGTCCGCCTGGACGTAGTCCTCGTACGGAGTGGTCCCGGCGAAGTCGAGATTCGGGGTGTCCGAACCGGCAGAACCGGCAGAACCGGCAGAACCGGCTCCGGGAACATCGGGGGCATGCGACATCTCTGTCTCCTCGATATGTGCTCCGGGTAGCGGTCCGCCCCTTCCGTGTGGTTACGGAGCTCCGGTCCCCTCTCGGCATCATAATCCGGGGCCGGTGTCCGGGGTCAGATCGGTCTCCGCCCCCGCCCCGCCCCCGTTTCTGCCCCGGTTCCGGTCCCCGAGCCGGTCCTGTCCGGTCCGGTCAGACCGCGGGGCCCGTGACGTACTCCCCGTCCTCGTCGTACGGCCAGGCATTGGCCCGGCAGCCGTCGAGGCCCTTGATCTGCTGCATCATCACCGGCGCGAGCTTGCCGGCGCCGGGACAGCCCAGGTGCTGCTGGATGCCGATCTCATGGCCGACCTCGTGGTTGATGATCAGGTGCCGGTAGTCGGCGGGCGGCCCGTCGAACGTCGGCGACCCCAGCAGCCAACGCCGCAGATTGACCACCACGCCGTCGATGGTCTCGCAGTTCAGCTCGCCGCCTGTGTCGAGCCCCTGGGCGAGGCAGAGCTTGTCGGCGGTGGCCGGGGTGGCTATCCGGATGACGAAGTCGGCGTTCGAGGAGACCAGTTGGAAGGAGCCGCGGCCGTGCGCGGCCCAGCCGCGCGGGTGGGCGAGGATCCGCTGGATCTCGTTGGCGGCCCCGGAGGCGGAGACGTCGATCCCGTCCTCGACCTGGACGCGGTAGCGGCGCAGCGGACCCGAGCCGGCCTTGGCGCCCTGCGCCTGGGCGGTGGTGAAGGTGCCGGGGCCAGAGGCGGGGACATCGGCCGACGAGGAGGCGGAGGGGGAGTCGGAATCGGGCTCGGAGTCCGGCTCGGACTCGGCGGCGGAATCGGACTCGGAGGGGCTCGACCCGGGGGAGGCGGAGGGGCTCGTGGCCGGGGAGGCCAGGCGCTCGGCGTCCGCCGACTCGGCGGGTACGACGGGCTTGGCGGCGGCCTCGTCCTTCGCGGCGGTGTCGGCGTCCGCCTTGCCGCCCTGCCAGGCGGCGACGGCGACCCCGCCGCCCACGATCACTACGGCGAGGCCGAGCCCGGCCAGGACGAGGGACGTGGTTCTACGGCGGCGGGCTCTGCCGGTGCCTCTGCCGGCTTCGCCGAACTGGCTGTGTGCGGTGGTACCCGCGACTCGGCGGCTTCCGGTGACTCGGCGGCGGACAGCGGCGCGCTTACCCAAAACGGACTTCTCCCCTGGTGAGACCGGCGTTCCTTGCGGGGGGAGAGGCGAGTGGGGAGCCTCTGTGCCGGAGTGACGGAGTACGGACGTACGGACTGACGGAGGGACGGACTGACAGAGGGACGGACTGACGGAGCGACGGAGGGACGGAGGGACGGAGGGACGGAGGGACGGACTGACAGAGGGACGGACTGACGGAGCGACGGAGGGACGGAGGGACGGAGGGACGGAGGGACGGAGGGACGGAGGGACGGAGGGACGGACAGATACGACTGGCGCACTGAAGCGAACAGTCATTCACAGCACGCGCGTTCGCACGCACGAACGAACGAAGGCCCGCGCCCTTGCAGACGGGCGGGGCCTTCGAAAGGTTCCGTTTTCAAACAAGCAGCCGACTCAAGCAGTCAGGCCGACACAGCCGGTCAGCTAGCCGAGCGTGTCCGCCGCCTGCGGGGAGGAGTCGCGCAGGAACGCCGCGCAGCGCTCGTACTCCTCCTGCTCACCGATCGCCTGCGCGGCGCGGGCGAGCCCGTGCAGAGCGCGCAGGAAGCCACGGTTCGGCTCGTGCTCCCACGGCACCGGGCCGTGTCCCTTCCAGCCGCTGCGCCGCAGGGCGTCGAGCCCGCGGTGGTAACCGGTCCTGGCGTACGCGTACGACTCGACGACCCGCCCGTTCTCGAACGCACCGTCGGCGAGCTGTGCCCAGGCCAGCGAGGAGGTCGGGTACTTCGCGGCGACGTCGGCGGGCGCCGTCCCGTTCGCGAGCAGCTCACGCGGCTCGGGGTCGTCGGGCAGCTGAGTGGGGGGCGGTCCCCCGAGGAGGTTTTCGTGGATGGCCATACGTACAGTCTGCCCTGCCCTCGCCCCGCCCGGACGCCGCTCCCTCACAGCTCACCCGAACCCCCTTCCGCCGCCGGAAGATCCGTGGGTTTCACCACTCTCCTCGGCTCCAGGGGTGGCGCCGACAGCCCGCAGTTCACCCGGCACTCGGGCGTGCTCGGCGCCGTCTTCAGCAGGGGCGTACGCACCGTCACGAAGGCGATCACCGCCCCCACCACCAGCACGCCCGCGCACAGCGGCATCGCGCGCCGGAAGGTATCGCCGAATTCCGTCGCCGAGCGGTACGCCTCCGGGCCCGTGCCGGCCAGCAGGGGCAGCGCGGCCACCGCGAGCAGGCCGGCCGCGCGGGCCGCCGCGTTGTTGATGCCGCTGGCAAGCCCCGCCTTCGCGGTCTCCACGGAGGCGAGGACCGTCGCCGTCAGCGGCGCCACCAGGGTCACCATGCCCATCCCCATCACCACCAGCGCGGGCAGCACATCCACCAAGTACGAGGCGTGCTCGCCCACCCGCAGCATCAGCATCATGCCCGTGGCACACAGCAGGGGGCCTACGGTGAGCGGGATACGCGGCCCGATCCGCTGCGCCAGCGCGCCGGACCGGGCGGAGAGCAGCAGCATCAGCACGGTCGTCGGCAACAGGGCCGCCCCCGCGCCCAGTGCCGAGTACCCGACGACGACCTGGAGCTGGAGCGCGGAGAGGAAGAAGAAGCCGCCGAACGCCGCGTACACGCACAGCGTCACCGCGTTCACCGAAGTGAACTGCCGGGACGTGAAGACCGACGGCGGCACCATCGGATCGGAACGCCGCCGCTCGACCTGGACGAAGACCACGGCGACCAGCACACCCGCGATCCCCGCCCACAGGGCCTTGCCGATCAGCGCGTACGTGATCAGGGCCAGCCCCGCCGCACCGAGGAACGCGCCCAGGACGTCGAACCGGCCGTGCGCCGCCGGGTCCCTGGTCTCCGGTGCGTGCCGCAGGGCCACCGGCGCGCAGATGGCGGCCAGCGGCACATTCAGCAGGAACACCCAGCGCCAGCCGGGACCGTCGACCAGCCAGCCGCCCAGGAACGGACCGACCGCCGCGCCGACTCCGCCGAGCCCCGACCACAGCCCGACGGCCCGCGCCCGGTCCTCCGGACGAAAGCTCGCCTGAATGATCGCGAGCGAGCCCGGCACCAGCAGCGCCCCGCCCACGCCCTGCAACGCCCGCGCGAGGATCAGCACAATGGCGTTCGGCGCGAACCCGCACATCAGCGAACCGCACGCGAACCAGATCACCCCGAGGACGAAGATCTTCCGCCGTCCGTACCGGTCACCGAGCGAACCGCCGAGCAGGATCAGTGCGGCCAGCGTGAGCGTGTAGGCGTTGACGATCCACTGAAGAGCCGCGAGGTCGGCGTTGAGCGAGTCCCCGATATGGGGCAGCGCGACATTGACGACGGTCGAGTCCAGCAGGGCCATGCTGGAACCGAGCACCGTCGTGAAGATGATCCAGCGTCCCTTGGCCGAGGACAGCCTGATGTCCATACGGGGATCATCCTCGCCCCGGAGCGGGAGGGCGACCCGGCGAACACGGCAACAGCCGGGCATGGCACGGGCCCGGCACCGTCATACGGGATGCTGTTGCTCGACCAACAGCATCCGTCATACGGATACCGGACCCGGCGTACTTGCCCGGCGTACTTGCCTGGCGTCCTTGCCTGCGGACAGGCTCGCTTACTTGAGCTTGGTGCCCGTGGAGCGCAGCGCGCCGCACGCCTCGGTCACACGCTTGGCCATGCCCGCCTCGGCCGCCTTGCCCCAGGTGCGCGGGTCGTAGGTCTTCTTGGAGCCGACCTCGCCGTCGACCTTCAGCACACCGTCGTAGTTACGGAGCATGTGGTCCGCGACGGGACGCGTGAAGGCGTACTGGGTGTCGGTGTCGAGGTTCATCTTCACGACGCCGTTCTCCAGCGCGGTGGCGATCTCCTCGGCCGTGGAGCCGGAGCCGCCGTGGAAGACGAAGTCGAAGGGCTGGCTGCCGGCGGGCTTGCCGTACTTGGAGCTGACACCGGCCTGGAGGTCCTGGAGCAGCTCGGGACGGAGCACCACGTTGCCCGGCTTGTAGACGCCGTGAACGTTGCCGAAGGACGCGGCCAGCAGGTAGCGGCCCTTCTCGCCCAGGCCGAGCGCCTCGGCGGTACGCAGGGCGTCGTCCACCGTGGTGTACAGCTCGTCGTTGATCTCGTGGGTGACGCCGTCCTCCTCACCGCCGGTCGGGGTGATCTCGACCTCAAGAATGATCTTGGCGGCGGCGGCCTTCGCGAGGAGCTCCTCGCCGATGGCCAGGTTGTCGGCCAGGGTCTCGGCGGAGCCGTCCCACATGTGCGACTGGAAGAGCGGGTTACGGCCGTCCCGGACGCGCTCGGCGGAGATGTCGAGCAGCGGACGGACATAGCCGTCGAGCTTGTCCTTGGGACAGTGGTCGGTGTGCAGCGCGACATTGATGCCGTACTTGGCCGCGACGATGTGCGCGAACTCGGCGAGCGCCACCGCGCCGGTCACCATGTCCTTGCTGTACTGACCGCCCAGGAACTCAGCACCACCCGTGGACATCTGGATGATGCCGTCGCTCTCGGCCTCCGCGAAACCGCGCAGCGCGGCGTGCAGGGTCTGGGACGAGGTCACGTTGATGGCCGGGTAGGCGAACTTGCCTGCCTTCGCCCGGTCGAGCATCTCGGCGTAGACCTCGGGGGTTGCGATGGGCATCAGGCCGCTCCTTGTGATGTGCGGGTGTGAGGTGCTTGTCCCTGACCTGGGTGCGACGACGTCGTCGCACCCATCCTTCCAGACTCCTTCACGGGCTCCACCTGGAGCACCGGCCTACCCGGCAGCGGGGGCTGGGCCGTTTCACGTGAAACGGCCCAGCCCCCGGCAAAATCCCTGGTCAGACCTGGTCAGGCCAGGTCAGGCCAGGTCAGGTGAGAGCCGGTCAGGCCAGGCCCAGCTCGTCCAGTGCGTAGACCTTGAGGTACGGGAGCCCGGCCGCCTCGATGGCCGGAGCCGCGCCCCGCTCGACGATCACCGCGACCGCGACGACCTCGCCTCCGGCCTCGCGTACCGCCTCGACGGCGGTCAGCGGCGAACCGCCCGTGGTCGAGGTGTCCTCGACCACCAGACAGCGGCGGCCCTTCACATCCGTGCCCTCGATCCGGCGCTGCATTCCATGCGCCTTCTGCGCCTTGCGGACGACGAACGCGTCGAGCCGCTTCCCGCGCGCCGCCGAGGCGTGCAGCATCGAGGTCGCCACCGGGTCGGCGCCCAGCGTCAACCCGCCCACGCAGTCGAAGTCCAGCTCGGCGGTGGTGTCGAGCATGACCTGCCCGACCAGCGGCGCGGCATGACCGTCCAGCGTGATCCGGCGCAGGTCGATGTACCAGTCGGCCTCGAGCCCCGAGGAAAGAGTCACCTTGCCGTGCACCACGGCCTTGTCCTTGATCAGCTGGAGCAGCTCAGCCCGTACGTCAGTCATGGCCATGAGCTTACGACCTGGTGCACGACAGCGGACGGGCTCCCGACGCTCTGCGACTCCAGGGCAGGACCCTCGCTGCGCGGCGCCCTCGGAAGCATCCCCGGAGGCGCCTCAGAGCCGCTGCCACGTCCAGGTCGTCGCGATCTCCAGCGGCTCGACCGGGGTGACCAGGTGCGGCAGGGTGTTGAGCCCGTTCGGCGGGCCGGACTGCGGCTCCACACAGACCGCCTCGGCCTGCTCGTCGTAGATCACCGCCCACTCGGCCCGGCTGGCGACCTTCAGCTCCAGCTGTCCCGGCCAGGTCAGGGTGACATCGACGCCGTCGGGCATGCCGAAGCAGTCGTCCCAGGGACCGGGGAGCGGCGGGATACGGCGCCCGGTGGGCAGATGATCGTCCCCGCGCTCCTCCTGCCAGGCGGCGGTGAAGTCGACGCTCACCTCGCTCTCGCCCTCCCCCAGCTTCCGCAGGAACCAGGGGTGCCAGCCGGCCTGCGCGGGGAACGACGAGTCGTACGTCTCCACCCCCAGCGCCAGCGTCAGCGAGTCCTCGGTCAGCTGGAAGGTCTGGGTGACCCGCCCGCTGTACGGCCACGGCTCGACCAGGTCGTACGTGAACGCCGCCTCGCTCTCGCCCGCCCGCGCGGTGCGCCAGGCCGTGTCCCGGCCGGTGCCGTGGATCGCGTGCGGCGGAGAGTTGAGCGGCATCTGCTGGACCGCTCCGCCGTTGCGGAACTGACCGTGCTCGATCCGGCCGCACCACGGCACCATCGGGAAACAGCCGTACCGCTCGCCCTGGCGCAGCAGTTCGGTCCCGCCGATGCGCAGACTGCTGATCCGGCAGCCGTTCGCCGGAGTGATGGTCAACTCGGCGTCGCCCGCCGCCAGCTGGATGCTCTTCTCGCTGCTACTCACACCCCGACACTACTTGCGGCGCCGCAGTGCGCGCCCGACCACCACGGCGGAGGCGAGCGCGAGCGCGGCGGCGGGCGCGACCCAACGGAGCGTGGCGCGCGTACCGGCGGCGTCGGGCGCGGGTACGGGCGCGTAACGCCCGCGCGGCGGCGCGTGATCGACCTCCTCGGCGCTGCGCCCGATCATGGTCCGGCGGGCGTGCGCGGCCTCGGCGGGCGGCTCGTCGGGGACGAGGAAGTCCCCCTCGCCGGAAACGGTCTCCGCGTCGATCGAGGCGCCCTCGGCACCGGGCTCGATGTCCGCGCCGGTGTCGTCTCCGGTGCCCGCACCGATGTCGTCGCAGGTGTCATCGCAGGTTTCCGCACCGGTGTCATCACCGGCACTCACGTCCCGACGCACGTCCCCACTCTCACGTACGTCCCCGTCCCCACGCACGCTCCCGTCCGCATCCACGTCCGCATCAACATCACCGTCCGCAGGGGGATCCTGCCGCTCCGAAGACTCCGAAGACTCAGGGCCCGGGGCGGCCGACTCCTCGCCCAGACGCACGACCAGACGGTCCAGCAGGCGGTGCGCGGCGGCCACGGTCGTCTCGGCGGGGAACTCCGCCAGGCGGCCCTCCACGTGCGATCCCCCGGTGAAGGTGAGCGCCGTGCCGCCCGGCGCCTGGGCCAGCCGTACCGCGAGCGTCACCTTGACGGATCCCGTGCCGCGGACCTCCGTCCCCTCTCCCTCCGCGGTGAACACACCGTCCCGCTCGGTGAGGGTCAGCGAGCCGCGGTAGGTGATCGTGTGCCCACCGACCCGGATCCTGAGCCGCCCGGCCAACGGCCCCGCCGCCCCGTCCGCGTCCTGTTGAAGCCCGGGGACACAACGGGCCACCCGGGCGGGATCCCGCAACGTCCGCCGGAGTGCCTCTGCCGTGACCGGAACGAACACCTCATGCTCCATGGAACCGAGCCTACTCAGTTCTCCCGGCGCACGACCCGTCCTCGGGCCCCCCAATGCCGCACCCGTAGGTTCGCGGAGGGCGACTACCCCCCGTACCGCGGATGCATCAGCGTCGATGCCGGCAGGCCCTTCATCCGCGTCTCCTCCACCCCCCGCACCCCCGCCGACAGCACCGGCATCGCCAACGACCGCAGTCTCGGTGCGTCGGCCGCCAGGCCGAGCCGCGGACGCGTGCCCAGGCGCGCCAGCTCGAACCCCCAGTCGCGAACAGCCGGTTTGCCGTCCTTCACGCGGTCGGGCCCCGCCGCGAAGCCGGACGGTCGCCCCGTCGCGCGGTACGGGCTGGTGCTGAACCCCGCCGCGCGCAGCGTCGCGTCGACCGTCCAGTACAAACGCGGCTCGGCCATCGGCGACCCGGCGTGCACGGCCAGCCGTCCGCCGTCCGCGAGGACCCGCGTGGCCAGGCCGTAGAACTCCTCGGAGTACAGCTTCGTGCTGGGTGTGATGCCGGGGTTCGGCAGATCCGAGATGACCACGTCGTACGCCCCCTCGTGCCCGCCCTGCGCGCCTCGCAGCCAGGTGAACGCGTCCGCGGCCACCGCCCGCGTCCGCGGATCGTCGTACACATGCCCGTTCAGCGCGGCCAGCGCCGGGTCCGTACGGGCGAGGCCCACGAACTCCGGGTCCAGGTCGACGACGGTGACCGAGCGGACGTCCCCGTACCGCAGGACCTCGCGCGCGGCCAGCCCGTCTCCCCCTCCCAGGATCAGCACGCGCGTGTGCGCCCCGCGCATCGCGGGATGCACCAGCGCCTCGTGGTAGCGGAACTCGTCCCGTGCGCTGACCCGCAGCCGCCCGTCCAGAAACAGCTCCAGCGGCCCGTCCCGGTCCCCCGTGACCACGACCTCCTGCAGGGCCGTGCTGAGGGCGACCCGCACCTGGTCTCCGTACACGGCCCGCCGCGCCGCGCGCTCGAAGTCGTCGACCAGGACCGCCGCCGTGGCCAGCACGGTCAGCACCAGAACGTTGACCGTCAGCAGCAGCCAGCGCGAACGGGACGTCAGATCACGCCCGAAGACCCACAGGACCAGCGCCCCGCCCGCCACCGCGTTGACCGCGCCCGTCAGCAGCGCGCCCGTGAGCTGCCCGAGCCAGGGCAGCAGCAGGAACGGGAAGGCGAGCCCGCCGACGAGCGCGCCCACATAGTCCGCGGCGAACAGATCCGCGACCGTCCCCTCCGCGTCCTGCCGGGAGACCCGCTGGATGAGCGTCATCAGCAGCGGGATCTCGGCGCCGATGAGGATGCCGATGCCCAGCGAGAAGCCGACGAGCACATAGCGGGACTCGCCCATCCACACGAAGCTCGCGTACAGCACGAGCGCCGAAGAGCCGCCCAGCAGCGCCAGCGCCGCCTCCAGCAGCCCGAAGCCGAACGCCGCGTGGCAGCACAGCCGCTTGGCGAGCAGCGAGCCGACGCCCATCGCGAAGACCATCACCGACAGGACGACGGATGCCTGGGTGACGGAGTCCCCGATCAGATACGAGGCGAGCGCGACCAGCTCCAGCTCGTACACCAGTCCGCACGCGGCGCAGATGAAGACCACGGCGAGGATCAGAAAACGCCCCGCGCCGGGGCGCACGGGCAGCCGCGTCTCACCCAGGGGCGGCGAATGCACAGACTGTTCGATCACACACGTAACGCTACGTCACGAATTGATTGCGGTTTGTCACCCACACGGGTGTAACTCCCGCACGGGCGTCACTACAGCACGGGCTCTCGCACCGGTGCGACTACAGCTGCGACTGCAGCACGGCAGGAATACGGGCCCCGATCCGCGTCCGCGTGACGACGAGCTGACCCTCCTGTGGATACGCGTGCCAGGTGCGCCACCGCACTTGGCCCTCGTCACGCTGCGCGAGCATCGCGGTGAAAGCGTTCGGGATGCCGGGGAAGATGCCGGCCAGCCCGTTCGGGTGGTCGGCGACCAGCGCGAGCAGTTCCTGCGCGCGCCCCGCGAACGAGCCGTGCGAGAGCGTCTCCACGCGCGCGGCGAATTCGTACTCACGCTCCCCCACGCGCGTGGAGACACCGAGCGGCAGCGGCGTACTGCTGCCCGGGATGCAGGCGACGGTCTCGGAGCAGGTACCCCGCTCGTCCTCCAGAAGCACTTGATGGGAGGCGCCGAGCAGTCTCAACTGCACTGCGGCACCGTCGAGATGGAGATCGAGAACGGCCAGAGCGGGGAGCGACTCCCTGCCCAAGGCCCAGGCCAGGTCGGCTGCACGGGAGTCGGTGTAGGCGGTATGGAGAGTGGTGAGCATGGGTCGGCTCCGCAAACACGCTTGACGGGTGGACCGGGGACGTCCCGGACGATGAGCGAGGGAACTTATGGGGGGAGATCGCCTGCTCGGTGCCGAATGAGGCCCGAGGGCTGGAAGCTCTCAACAGCGAGGGAATCATGAACTACGCGACGCTCACAGCGTTTTTACCCAACTTGAAGGGGTTTCCATCCCCTCGGGGGCCGCACAGTTCAAATGTTCAACAAATGCCGTCGGAGACGGTCAGGTACATAGTCAACATGAAGATGCCCGGTGGGTTTTCGCTCCCCACCGGGCATTGTCGGCGCACTGTCGGCCGCTGCGGACCAGCTGCCCCGTGTCAGCCGCCACCACCACCGCAGCCCCCGCCGCCGCCCCCGCCGCCGCACGACGAGCTCCCGCCGCCGCACGACGAGCCGCCGCCGCAGGAAGAGGAGCCGCCGCACGACGAACCGCCGACGCCACCGGCAGCGCCGCCACCGGCCCACCAGCTGCCGTTGGAGGACTTGCCTTTGGCGCCCTTCTTCTTCAGCGAGGGGCTCGACACACCGCCGCGCCCGGCCGCCTTGCGGGACTTGACGCCCGCGCCGTTCCGCCCGTTCACCATGCTCACCACGAGCCCGACGAACGCGACCACGACCAGTACGACCACTACGAGTCCTGCCATTGTCCTCACCGTCCTTCTGTTCCCCCGAGGCGAAGCCCCCGCGCCCTCACGCGTCCGGCTCCGCGTTGACCTGCCTGCTGTGCTGCTTTCGCGTACCGCCTTAGACGTTGCGTGCCGCCCGAGAGGTTGCGCTCGGCCTTCGCCGCCGTAACGCGTCGCCTTACCGCGTCGTCGCCTCTCGCGTGACGTGAATGTCCCCTCCCGGCCACCGGCCCAAAGGCGACTTGAGCAAGTCCAGAGGTTCGGCGCAGGATGGCGGCCATGACCGCACGCGAACCGGGCTCACGCCCTCTGCTCAACCGCCGCCTCGGGGAGTTCGGTACGACGATCTTCGCGGAGATGTCGGCGCTCGCCCTCAAAACCGGGGCGATCAACCTCGGCCAGGGCTTCCCCGACACCGACGGCCCCGAGGAGGTCAGAGAGGCGGCGGTACGGGCGCTGCGCGACGGGCGCGGCAACCAGTACCCACCGGGCCCCGGCATCCCCGAACTGCGCACCGCGATCTCCGAGCACCAGCTCAAGCGGTACGGCCTGACATACGACCCCGACACCGAGGTCCTCGTCACGGCGGGCGCCACCGAGGCGATCGCCGCCGCACTGCTCGCCCTGGTCGAGCCCGGCGACGAGGTGATCGCGCTGGAGCCGTACTACGACTCGTACGCCGCCTGCGTCGGCCTGGCGGGCGGCACCCGCGTCCCGGTCACCCTCCGGCCCCGGGACGGCACGTACCACCTGGACCTGGATGAACTGCGCGACGCCGTCACCGACCGCACCCGCCTGATCCTGCTCAACACCCCGCACAACCCGACCGGCACGGTCCTCACCCGCGAGGAACTGGCGGCCGTCGCGGAACTCGCCGTCGAACGCGATCTGCTCGTCGTCACGGACGAGGTGTACGAGCACCTGGTCTTCGAGGGCGAGCATGTGCCGATCGCGTCGTTCCCCGGGATGCGCGAGCGGACCCTGTCGATCAGCTCGGCGGGGAAGACCTTCTCGTTCACGGGCTGGAAGGTGGGCTGGGCGACCGGGACCCCCGAACTGGTGGCGGCGGTGCGCTCCGCCAAACAGTTCCTGACGTACGTGTCCTCGGGCCCCTTCCAGTACGCGATCGCCGAGGCACTGCGCCTGCCCGACACCTACTTCGAGGGCCTGCGCACCGACCTGCGGGCCAAGCGCGACCTGCTCTCGGCAGGCCTCACGGCGGCCGGCTTCGAGGTCTACCGCCCGGCCGGCACCTACTTCGTCACCACCGACATCCGCCCCCTCGGCGAGAGCGACGGCTTCGCCTTCTGCCGCGCCCTGCCGGAAAGGTGCGGGGTCGTGGCCGTACCCAACGCGGTCTTCTACGACCACCGGGACCAGGGGGCACCCTTCGTGCGCTTCGCGTTCTGCAAGAGGGACGACGTCCTCCACGAGGCCGCCGGCCGCCTGCAACGCCTACGGCCCTCTGAGCGATAATCCTGAAGCCCTCATCGGAAAGCCCTCATCGGAAACTCGGACAGCACCTCAAGAAAGAGCCAGGCTCGCCCACACTAACCGGATAGACAAGAAGCGAGCAAACCCAAGAATAACCCCCAGAATAAGAGCAGCGGCAGCGATCTTCAATGCGATGGCTGCCCACCTGGGCTCCATGTCAGCGAAACGGGCTCAGCTCTCGCTGGGCGAGGCTGAAGAAATCGGAGTGCTGGACGACCAGAAGGCATCGTGGACGCTGGGGCGGGGTACCTCGTTTCCGTAGTAGTCGTGGCCGTTGGCTTTCGTGGCGGGGTCGGCGACATCAGATTTCTTGACGCAGGGCGTCTGAACCTTAAGGAAGAACTGCCCCTTATATCCAACGATCAAGCTCATACCGAAACCGTCGCCGGTTTTAGCGTAGATCGCGGGAGAATCCTTATCCGAGTTGACGCTTGTGATTTTATAGCCATCCTCCTTCCAATTTCTCTCAATTACTCCGAGGAGCGCCCCCCGCCGCTCCTCTGAAACCTGTGTCATGACGACAGCGTTACGAATGGTGGATCCATATCCATGCGAATCATTCTTGAAATCTGTGCAGCCTCCGCCACTCGATGTGTCATGAGTCCACTGAAGTGGCGGATCAACCATTGAAAGCGTCTTGAATACCACTGCATCGGCCTTCTCTGCGGCCTCCTGCATGTTCACCTTCGAGTTCCTCTCGGCATCATCGGAACCAGCTTCACTCACGGTGCAACCAACTACGGAAAAAGCGATGAGCGCGAAGCCGAGCATCCGGAAGGGGGTGTATGTCATCGAGGCGTCTCCGTCGTGATGCTGTCTGACTTTCCTGCCACAATCCTAGCGATGTTGTCTGCCGATTCTGGGTCCTCTTCAGGAGTAAAGTACTCGGAGTGCGCCGGAGTTGGCCCTCCCTCGATTCCAGCCAGATAGAAGGGCAGAGGGCCGTCGCCGACTCTGAAGCGTGTGGCTCCGAATGCTTCGCTCGCCGGGTCCTTCCCAAACCAGACGTCGTCGCCTCCAGGGTCGGCCAGGGGGCCCACAACGGGGCCAGCCAGAAGCGCGGCAGCAGCCTGGGCTTTCGAGGGGAGCCAGGTCACAGGATCGTTTCCTGCAGAGCCAACGAATACGTGATCCTTTCCGACATTGAGGTCGGACGCCTTGTCGACCCCTACACTCGGACGGGGCGATGCTGCCCGATGCGCTCGGGGATCAATTCGGAGTCTGCGCGAAAAGCCTTGTCTCGTACGGGAATTGACTCGGGCCGGTCATGGCGGCCCCGACCGCCTCCGCGAGCGGTCAGCCAGAGCTCACTCGGTGTCCTTCGGATGCCGTGGCGAGGCGTACACGACGATCACGGTGGAGGTCTCCGGGCTGACCAGGTGGCGAACCCGGCCACCGCTGGTGATCTCGTACTCCCACTGCTCCAGCTCGGACCCCTTCCACTCCTTGGTGGCATGCCTCCCCCGGAGCTGATGCCGGCGGCTCCAGTTCGACCCGGCCGAGGTCATCACGATCGAGCGGACGCAGCGATTCCCTGAGCTGGTCGGAATCGGCTAAACAGCGCCGGTCCGGTCGGATGCTGTGGCGGTGCGGGCCTCACCCGCGAACGCGGCGGCCTCGACGACGAGCGGATGGTGCAGGTGGCGGGCCACGGCCACGAGATGCTGCCGCTCGGCATGGGGCTCGACATCGCTACCCGGAAGCCGCGCGAGCCGGTGAGGGGAGGGAAGCGCGGGCGGGACGGCGTCACGGGCCTGCGCGGCGTGCAGCAGGGTGGCCGCCGCGTGCGCGGCCGTCACGTCCCAGTCGGCGCCCGGTACGGCACCGTCGGCGCCCGGTCCGGCACCGTCTCGGTCCCGCTGATCGGCCGCGAGACGGTCGACGAGCAGGGCGGGCAGGGGGCTCCACCACGGACTGAGGCGTCCGGCCCCGTCGTGGATCGCGGCCATGACGGCGACGAGGTCGAGAGCCGTGTTCAGGCCCGGCCAGAGAGCGGAGGCCTTGGCGGCCTTGGACACGTCGGATTCCCTGGACACCAGGTCGAGCAAGGGCTTCAACGTCCGCCGGTCCTGACGTTCGGCCCGCCGCGAGCGCAGCATGACCGAGGCCAGGGCCACGTTCGCGGCGACACAGCTGGCGATGGTGGCGAGCCAGGCGCTCGCAGCGACGGTGTCGAGGCGGCGCTGTCCGGTGGCCGAGCCGATCATGGCGGTGGCGGCGAGGGGGACGTTCACCAGGTTGAGCCCGACTGCCACGGAGAACCACCCCAGAGCCGATCTGAGGTCGTCGGCGAGGGCGGGGCGCGCGGGGATCGACAGGGACCTGCACTCCCGGACGGTGACCACGATGGTGATGATCAGCGCAGTCCAGTAGACCAGGTGGAGCGCGATGACATCGGGCACGCGGGCGTAGACGGCGACGAACCGGAGGGGAGTCGCCGGTCCCAGATCCGCGTGCGCGTAGAGCGCGACCATGGTGACGATGGCGACGCCGTAGACGGGCCCCCAGCGCAGAGCCGTGGAACGCAGGGCGGCCGGCGTGTTCCGGTCGGGCTGCCAGAGCTGGCTCAGCGCGTGAGCGTGCGCGACGCACACCAGGGTGAGGACGGGGACCAGGAGCGAGCAGACGTTGGGAGAGCGCACCGCCGTGCCGACGGTCCGGTACACGACCGGGGTCGCGAGCAGGAAGATCAGCCCGGCGCAGAGGAGTACCGAGGCCGTCAGCGTCAGGGTCCACTCGCGTTCGTGGCGTGCGGCGAAAGCCTTGACCGTGCCGAGGCCGAGAGTCACCCCGGCGATGACCAGGTTGGTCAGGGTGAGGAGCAGGCTCGTCATATCGAGCGTCGGTTGCTGAACGCGGTGGTGAGGGAGCCGACACTGCGCCCGTCCCTGTTCAGGTCGAGCAGCGGCAGCGCGACCCGCGCGAACCACTCACAGGCGCGCTCCTCGGGATCGTCATAAGTGGAACGCAGCTTCGCGGGCCGGGTGAGGATCTCCTCCCTGACCCGGGCGGGCAGGGCGGACATCTGGTCGCGCAGTGCCTGGAGGCTCACGCCGTCGAAATGCTGGTGCGCGGCGACGGCTTCGGCGTCGCCTCCGGGCGAGGGGCGCAGGTGGCGCACCTCGTGCAGGAGGACATGGGCGTGGTGGCGGCGGCTGAGGCGGTCACTGAGCCCGATGTAGTCGACGTTCTCACCCGGTACGGCTATGCCGCTCACGTCGGGCGGCAGGCCGGGCAGCAGGAGACTTTCGACCTGACGGCCGCGCAGTGCGGAGATGGCCCGCAGCACCTCGGGCACGCTCGCCCCCGCGGCGAGACGCAGCTCGTCGTGGAAGAAGCGGCGCGCCTCGCGCAGTTCGCGGGTACGGGAGCGGTGGTCCCGTACGGCCGTGCCGAGCCGGGTGGTGGTCGCGCCGACCCTGCTCGGTACGGCCACGGCCTCGGCGAGACGGAGGAGACCGGCGCGGCGTGGGGATGGTGCGCCGGTGGTGGTCACGGGCCGGTCAGTCCTCGGACGGCCGCGCGGTCCTTCGGAGCCTGGTAGGGCACCTGGAGGCGGCTGTGCATCGGCTTCACGCTTTCAGGCTCCCCGTTTCCCCTGTCGTGACAGGCTGCGCCGACCGACCTGCGGGGCGACAGTATCAAGGCTGCCGGGAGCGGCGCTTGGGAAGAGCGCGGTAGTACGGCCTTAGCGGTGGCACGGCCTTACTGGGGACGCCATTCCCGTGGATCATCAGCGTAAACTGTCAACAAATGACGACAGTTCTGGTCGCGGCCGGTGCCGTCCGGATACGCTGCCGCCGCACCCCGTCTGCCATGGCCCCTGGAGACCGCAAGGTGAACGTTCCTCGCGAGGTAACCGCAGCCGATATCGCCCAGCTCCTCCGCGATGTCGACGCCGCCGCCTGGCGGCTGGGCTACGAGGGCCGCGATCCCGTCCTGGACGTCTCCGACATCGCACGGAAGACCGGCATCGGGCCCGGTCGCGTACGGGAACTCCTCGACGGCGCCGAGCCCGAGCCGCCGCCCCGCGAGAACAAGGCGCGCGAAGCCTTCTACCGCCGACTCGTCAGTCAGCGCCTGGACGCGCTCCGGCGCCGGAACCCGGACTCCCCGGACGGCGAGAGCTACCGCGAGATCGGTGACGAGGTCGACCTCTCACACTCGCTCATCGGACACCTCGTCAACGGAAAGCGCAGCTCACGCCCGGAGTACAGCTCCCCCCTGGAGACGCGTTACGGCGTGACCCACGGCTTCCTGTCCAGGCCGGAGGGCGACGCCCTCGCCGATCACCTGATGAAGGTCAAGGAAGGCCTGCACGCGGGCGCGGTCCTCGAAGGCCTGCGGGTCCTCGGCGGCGAGCAGGTCTCGCTGCGTCGCACCGACGACGGCGCCCCGTCGCTGGAGGGCCTGGTGGAGGTCGTCGACGCCCTGGTGGCCCGCAAGCGCATTCTCGACCGCAGGAAGCCGGACGGGCCCGAAGGGTCCTGACGGCGCCACTGATCCACGCCTGTGGGGATATCACCCCGTCTGGGACCTGACCCGCACTCCCCACTGTAGCCATTTGTTGACAGCGTGGCGGATGGTGCATGAGTATCTGGGCACGTCAGAGATTCACCGTCGGCACCCCCCACGACCAGGCCCGCCACGTGCGCGGCCTGCTTCGTGCCGGCCGTACGCAACTACGTGAGCGCCCCACGGTGGCCCCCCATCTACAGCAGGAGCATGTCTTGCCGCACCACAAGCCCACCCGTCTCGCCCTGGCCGTGCCCGCCGCCCTCCTGGCTCTCACGCTCAGCGCGTGCGGAGGCGGAGACGACAGCGCCGGGAGCACCGGGCAACCCGCCCCCTCGTCGAAGGACACCTCCCCGACGGCCACCGCGTCGCAGGCCGAGGCCGCGTCCGGCGGCGACGTGGCCACCGGCGAGAGCGTCACGGGGAAGGTCGCGGAGGAGGAGGGCGAGGTCACGTACGAGATCACCGCCGAGAAGGTGGACCTCGGCACGGAGGCCGAGGCCGCCGCGGTGGTCAAGGACAAGGCCGACGCCAAGGGCATGGTGATGGCCGTCGCCCACGTACGGTTCACGCACAAGTCCGGGCCGACCCTCAGCAGCAGCTCCGATGTGAACGACGGCACGACCATCTGGGCCGACGACCAGCGCGGCGCGGTGATCCTGTTCGCTCCCGACGACGCGCCAGGGTGTGAGGACGTGTACGACATCGAGAGCTGGAAGGCGGGCGAGAGCCACACCGTGTGCACCACGTACCTGGTACCCGCCGCGGCCAAGGACGTACAGGTCCACTGGTCGGAAGAGGACGGCGAGCCCTACATCTGGACCTTCCCCAAGGGCTGACACTCCCAGATCCGGCGGGGTGCCGCGCAGGGGACGGCACCCCGCCCCATTCTTCCGGTCCGGCCCCGGCGGCCCGGCGGGCCTCTGTCGTCCGCCCGGAGAGCGGGGCCGCCCCTCAGCACGAAAAAGCCCGGCCAGGGGCCGCGATCATGGACGATCACGGCGCCTGCCGGGCTCTCACGCCGTTACGGCGCGGGGGCGTGCGGCGGAGGAACGGCTCAGGCCTCCTCGGGCTTCTCGTCCCCCGGTTCCAGGCCGAGCTGTTCCACGAGCCACTTGTCGAACTCGATCGACGCCCGCACCCAGCTGACCGTCGATGAAACGAAGTGCTCCAGGCTGACACCCATGCCGATCAGCATCTGGGCCTCGCCGATGAGACGGACGGTGGGCGGACCGTCGCCCTCCTCGTGGATGTGGCTGTAGACCTTGGGCCACAGTGTGCGGCGGTTCCAGTCGTCGATCGCGTCCAGGATCTTGGACTTGTCGGTGACAGGGTGCGGCCGGTCGTAGAACGTCCGTACCGAGAAGACCTGCTGGTCCTCCTCCCCACGGAACATGAAGTACGTGCGGAATTCCTCCCACGGCGCCGCGAGGTCACCCTCGTCGTCGACGACGTACTTCAGCTCCATCTGTTCGAGGAGCTGCTTCACCAGGTCCTGGTCAGGGACGACGGGGCCCGCCGGTTCTGCACCCTGCGGTTGGGGCTGGCCCCCGAAATTCGGAATCGAGGACGGGTCGATGCTCACCGTGTATTTCCCTTCGTACGGTTCCTGCCATCCTCTCCCATAGCAGGAGGGCCCTGGCAAGCCCGGCCCGCCCCGATCCGCCACGAGCTGACACGATCAGACGGGCCCTACCGCCGTTTTCACGGGTTCGTCATGCGGTCGGTGAGCCGCCATACACTGGTCGAGGGGTTGCGGGTATGCGCCTCCCCTGTCGGGTCCAGCTTCCGCGCCCGCTCTCCCGCCTCTCCCACACCGTCCCGGTACCTGCCGAAATCCACGCGGGTCTTGTCGTAGCCGGGCACCCACTTCTCCAGCAGCGGCTGGAGCTTCTTGTACGTGGCGACGTGGGCGCGATGATCCGCGAAGTGGAGCAGCAGCCACAGTTCGAAGCACGGATTGGAGACGGCGACCCTGATGCCGTTCCGGCGGGCCACGGCGGCGGCCTCGGCCACATCGGGGTATTCATCGACGTCGAAGACGCACCACACCTCGTCGTAGCCGCCCTTGTTCAGGTCCCGCTGACCGCGCGCGTACGCCACGAGCTGCGTCGGAGAGCACGCCTTGCCTCGTACGACGACGGAGACCGCGGGGTTACGGAGATGATCACGTAACCCCTGGAGGTACTGGCGCTCGGTCTCCTTGCTGCCGCAGACGATCAGCATCGTGCGCGAGGAGCGCCGGACCGGACCGCGCCGCCGGACCGACCCCTCACGCGGAAACGCCTTCGCCATGAGTCCCCCAGTATTTCTTGAGCATGTCCTCGAAGGCCGTCTCCGGCAGGAGCGGTACGGCGCCGTAGCTGCCCGCCAGATAGCGGCGCTCGAAGTTCTCGCCCTTGCGCGGCTTGAAGTCGCTGAGCGGATACAGCTCCGACGCGCCCGTCGCCGCGCTCTTCTCGACGAACCAGACCTGGTCCCGGCGGAGCACCTGCTCACCGAGCATCGTGCCGAGGAGCGACGCGTCGTGCGTGGTGAAGACGAGCTGGGCGCCGCGTGGGTTCAGCTCGGGGTTCTGGAAGAGTGTGAGGAGCTTCGCGGTGAGCATGGGGTGGAGGCTGACGTCGATCTCGTCCACCCACATGGCCGATCCGCCGAGGAGGCACGTGAGTGCCGTGGTCACCATGGAGAGCCAGACCTTGGTGCCCGCCGATTCGGCCTCCACCGGCAGAACGAACTCCTCGTTTCCGACCCGGTGGACGAACTCGAGCGACTGGGCCGCAGCGAGCGCGAATTCCTCCGGCAGGTCCAACCGCTGCTCGGCCAGTGCCCTCTGAATCGAGGCGACGGCCTCGCTTCTCGTCGCGCCGCTCCGCATGTCGTGCACGCCCAGATCGGCCACCGCCAGAACATCGGTTCTGAGCGGCAGCCCAATCTCTTCGAGCCTTTTGTACGTAGCGACCACCGACGCGCCAACCTCGGTCACCGCCTGCCGACTGCCGTCCCCCAGGACCCCGCCGTCCAGGGCGTGCCACACCGCCCCGAGCTGCGGATGCGCGGACTGCGCCCCTGCTGAGAGGTAGAGGCTGTTCGGCCGCATCGTCCGTTCGACGGCCATGCGCTCACCGGTGAGCGAGGCGCCGTACGTCATGGCCATGCGAGCCCGTTCGAAGAGGACGCGTTTACGGGCCTTGGGATAGGCGTACAGCCACTCCTCCACGACCTCCGCGTCCGAGACGCTGAAGCCGTACACGTACCGCACACCCTCCACCAGGAGATCGACGGCGTACGACGACGGCTCGAGCCGGCTCTCGTGGTCGAGCAGGAAAGGGCGGCGCGGTACGGGGGCGTTCGGCAGCCAGCGGGCCTGCGATTCCCGCACCGCTGACCTGAAGAATTGGAACGCGTCCACCACGGTGGACTTGCCCGAAGCGTTGGCCCCGAAGATCGCCGCCACGGTCACCGCAGGCCGGTCGTCCTCGTACACGGGGACAAGGTTCAGTTCCTGCGGCTCGCGCAGGGAACCGTGGTTGGCGGCACGGAAGCTCAGCAACATGGAATGCGCCACCCCTAAAAAGCGCCTTGTGAACAAGTGAATCGCGATATTCGGATTCAGAGTCATGCTAGTGCGTGTCCACGAACGTGGACAGGCCCGCCACCCGAGCGGGTGACGGGCCTGTCGTCGATCCGGAGAGCCCCGAAGAGCCCCGAAGAGCCCCGGAGACCTCCTACAGCGACTTGTCCAGCGAAGGCGCCGCCCCCGCCGCGCCCGCCGCCCCCGCCGCGCCCACGATGAGTCCGTCCCCGACCCGGTCCACCCGGACCGTGTCGCCGTCCGTGACCTCGCCCGCGAGGATCTCCTTCGCCAGCTGGTCGCCGATCGCGGTCTGCACCAGGCGGCGCAGCGGCCGGGCGCCGTAGGCCGGGTCGTTGCCCTCGTCGGCCAGCCACTCCAGGGCCGCCGGGGTGACCTCCAGGGTCAGCCGGCGTTCGGCGAGGCGGGTGGCCAGGCGGGCGATCTGGAGTTCCGCGATGTGGGCCAGTTCGTCCCTGGTCAGGGCGGTGAAGACCACCAGGTCGTCCAGGCGGTTGAGGAACTCCGGCTTGAAGGACGCCCGTACGACCTCCAGGACCTGCTGCTTCTTCTGTTCGTCGCTGGTCAGCGGCTCGGCCAGGTACTGGCTGCCCAGGTTGGACGTCAGGACCAGGATGGTGTTGCGGAAGTCCACCGTCCGCCCCTGGCCGTCGGTGAGCCGGCCGTCGTCCAGGACCTGGAGCAGGATGTCGAAGACCTCGGGGTGGGCCTTCTCGACCTCGTCCAGGAGGACGACGGAGTACGGCCGCCTGCGGACCGCCTCGGTGAGCTGGCCGCCCTCCTCGTAGCCGACATAGCCGGGCGGGGCGCCGACGAGCCTCGCGACCGAGTGCTTCTCGCCGTACTCGCTCATGTCGATGCGGATCATGGCCCGCTCGTCGTCGAAGAGGAAGTCCGCGAGGGCCTTGGCCAGCTCCGTCTTGCCGACGCCCGTCGGGCCGAGGAAGAGGAAGGAGCCGGTGGGGCGGTCGGGGTCGGCGATGCCCGCGCGGCTGCGGCGTACCGCGTCGGACACGGCCCGTACCGCCTCGCCCTGGCCGATCAGCCGCTTGCCCAGCTCCTGCTCCATGCGCAGCAGCTTCTGGGTCTCGCCCTCCAGCAGCCGCCCGGCCGGGATGCCGGTCCAGGAGCCGACCACGTCGGCGATGTCGTCCGGGCCGACCTCCTCCTTGACCATCGTGTCCTTGGCGGCCTCCTCCTCGGCCGCCGCGGCCTCCTCCAGCTCTCGCTCCAGGCCGGGGATCTCCCCGTACAGCAGCTTGGAGGCGGTGTCGAAGTCGCCGTCGCGCTGGGCCCGCTCGGCCTGGCCGCGCAGGTCGTCCAGGCGTTCCTTCAGCTCACCGACGCGGTTGAGGCCCTGCTTCTCCTTCTCCCAGCGGGCGTTGAGCCCGCGCAGCTCCTCCTCGCGGTCGGCGAGGTCGCGGCGCAGTTTCTCCAGCCGCTGCTTGGAGGCGGGGTCGGACTCGTTCTTCAGCGCGAGCTCCTCCATACGGAGGCGGTCGACCGAGCGCTGGAGTTCGTCGATCTCGACCGGCGAGGAGTCGATCTCCATACGGAGGCGGGACGCCGCCTCGTCGACCAGGTCGATGGCCTTGTCGGGGAGGAAGCGAGAGGTGATGTAACGGTCGGAGAGCGCGGCGGCGGCCACCAGGGCCGCGTCCGCGATCTGCACCTTGTGGTGGGCCTCGTACCGGCCCTTGAGCCCGCGCAGGATCGCGATCGTGTCCTCGACGGTCGGCTCGGCGACCAGCACCTGCTGGAAGCGCCGCTCCAGCGCCGCGTCCTTCTCGATCCGCTCGCGGTACTCGTCCAGCGTGGTCGCGCCGACCATCCGCAGCTCGCCGCGGGCCAGCATCGGCTTGAGCATGTTGCCGGCGTCCATGGCGGAGTCGCCGCCGGCGCCCGCGCCCACGACGGTGTGCAGCTCGTCGATGAAGGTGATGATCTGTCCGTCGCTCTCCTTGATCTCGGAGAGGACGGTCTTGAGGCGTTCCTCGAACTCACCGCGGTACTTGGCGCCCGCGACCATCGCGCCGAGGTCCAGCGACACCAGCCGCTTGTTCTTGAGCGACTCCGGCACATCGCCCTTGACGATGCGCTGCGCGAGGCCCTCGACGACGGCGGTCTTGCCGACACCGGGCTCACCGATCAGCACCGGGTTGTTCTTCGTACGGCGCGACAGCACCTGCACCACGCGACGGATCTCCTGGTCCCGGCCGATGACCGGGTCGAGCTTGCCCTCGCGGGCCGCGGCGGTGAAATCGGTGCCGAACTTCTCCAGGGCCTTGTACTGACCCTCCGGGTCGGGTGTGGTCACCCGGCGCCCTCCCCTTGACTTCTCGAACGCGTCCAGCAGCCTCTTGGCGCCGGCCCCCCGCTGGTCCAGCACCTCGCCCGCCTGGCCGCCCTCGGCCGCGATGCCGATGAGCAGATGCTCGGTGGAAAGGTAGTCGTCCCCCAGCTCCTTGGCCCGCCGGGCCGCGTCGGCGATGACGGCGAGCAGCTCACGGTCGGCCTGCGGGGGCGCGACGGTGGAACCGGTCACGCTGGGCTCGGCGGCCAGCAGCCGCTCCGCGCCCGACCGTACCCCGGCCTGGTCCGCCTCGACGGCCGCCAGCAGGTCGGTGACGTTCTCGTTGTCCTGGCCTTCGAGCAACGCGAGCAGCAGGTGCGCGGGGGTCAGATCGGGATGTCCGGCCGCCACCGCCCTGCTGGTGGCGGCGTTGATCGCGTCCCGGCTCTTGTTGGTCAGCTCTGCGTCCACGTGCCCTCTCCTCCTCGTTCCACGCCTCGTACCACGCCTCGTACCGTGCGCGTACTCGCCCGTAGTCGCCCCACATCTGCCACAGACAACATACGTAAAGTTGAGCCTATTCCACTCAACCTGAAAGCGGGAGTCCGGGGCCCGCGAATCCGGCGCGTTCTACGCTTCCGGCATGACCAATGGAGTACGTAGCCCCAGCCCCGATTTTCTCGCGTTCTGGCGGGAGAACCACCTGTGCACGCTGACCACCACGCGCCCGGACGGCAGTCCGCACGTGGTCCCGGTGGGTGTGACGTACGACCCGGTGGCCGGGGTGGCGCGCGTCATCGCCAACAAGAACAGCCGGAAGGTGGCCAACATCCTGGCGGCGAGCGCGGGCACGGGAACCGACGCGGAGGCGGGCACAGAGGCAGGCACAGGGGCGGGCACAGAGGGAGCCACAGGATCGGACGGAGGCGGCGGCGCGCGCGTCGCGGTGTGCCAGGTCCAGCGCCGCCGCTGGTCGACGCTGGAGGGGCGCGCCACGGTCCGTACGGAGCCGGAGGTGGTGGCGGACGCGGTGAGCCGTTACGCGGAGCGGTACGAGCGCACTCCCGCGCCCAACCCGGACCGCGTCGTCATCGAGATCACGGTGAACCGGACACTGGGCCGCCTCTGACGGCCCACGGCCGTGGCGGGCCCACGGCCCCGTACCGGGAGCCGCAGCGGGCGCACGGCCCGTACGGGGGCCGCGGCGGGCGCACGGCCCCCGTACGCGGACAGCACAACGGCGCCATCGTGTTTCAGGTCCACGATGGCGCCGTTGTGTGGGGGAAGCGCCCAAGCGATTTACAACGACGGGGGAATCGCTCAGGCACTGCGGGGGGTGGCGATGGTGGTATTTGATCCGACCAGCTGGTGGTCGCGCTGGTCGAGGTTGACGAAGATCATGTCGTATCGGATCGTGCACCGTACCGGCTGCGGGGCCCCCCGCGGCCTGCGGAGGCAGCGGTAGGCACGGACGTCGTCGTCCTCCTCGCGCACGACGACGATCGGCTCTCCGAACAGAGTGACCATCAACGAATCACCACGGTGAGGAATAGCCGTGACGATGTCGATGAAATGCCACCCGGACCGGTAGGCCGTGGCCATCTCGCGCCGGAAGACCCGATCGTCCGGCGGCACGGTCATGCGCCGGCGCCGGCCGGCGAGGTGTGCCAGCCGATGTCCTTTGGGGCGTTCTTCGGGGACACGATCCAGCCAATGTCACCCGGCGTCCCACCCTGAGCGTCGGATCCACGGGCCGAATCGCTCCAGCCGATGTCACCGCCCGTACCCTCAGCGGCAGATGCGACAGGCTTGGTGCTCCAGCCGATGTCCCCCCCGACAACCAGCGCACCATAGGCCAGAGCCGCAGAGAAAGCAGTGGCAACCACCGCGCGAAGCATTCTCTTGTACATAGTCGGCTTCGTCCTCACTTGATGGATTCCTCTCCCCCGCCATCTAGACGATGTCTCACCCGGACACGTCAACACCACCAGGACGAGGCATCATGTTCCTGCATGTTCAGGACCCTGGGGGGTGGAGCTTTGCCCGCAAACAACTCAAAACCGACACATCCCCATGCCGTCACTGATCTGTGTGATGACGGCAGACGGCTTTACGCCAGCGCGTTGCGCTCCGGACGCCTCGCCCGAAGCGAAGCCGCCGCTGCTCCCTGCCTGATGGAATTCCCTCTCCTGCATCCCGATCCCGACGATCCGGACTGGCTTCGCCCTGTTCCACCATCCGCGGCCCTCGCCCAGCGGCTCCACCCCATCGAGCGCGAGATCCAGCAGCGCCGTCACTTCGCCGTCGAACTGACCGACTCTTTCGAGCCGTTCATGACCATCAGCGCTCAGGACCCGCCCACCACCCACGCCATCACCGTGCTGGAAGGCGTCAGCCGGATCAACGCGGCGCTCGACCTCTCCACCGCCGAGTGCCGGACCGAAGTGCTCACCGTGCAGCCCGGCGGCGGACGCAGCGCGCATGTGCTCGCCCAGTCGCTGGAGCGCGGCCGGTCCGTGGTGGACCGCGGTGTCAGTCTCCGCACGCTCTATCAGCACACCGTCCGGCACAGCCAGGGCACACTCGCCTACGCGGAGCGGCTCGCCGAGGGCAAGGTCGAGATCCGGACGCTGGAAGAACTCATCGAGCGGCTGATCATCTTCGACCGCACCGTCGCGTACATACCCGCCCGTTCCGACCGCCAGGTCGCCCTGGAACTGCGCCATCCGGGTCTGGTCGACTATCTGGCCCAGGTCTTCGAGCAGCTCTGGCGCCGGGCCACCCCCCTCACCCAGCATGTCCTGTACGAGCCCACCCCCGACGGCATCACCGGCGTCCAGCGCTCCATCGCACGCCTTCTCGTCGAGGGGTACGTGGACGAGGCCATCGCCCGCCGCCTGGGGATGAACGTACGGACCTGCCGCGCGCACATCGCCAAACTCGCCGCCACCCTCGGCAGCGGCAGCCGTGCCCAACTCGGCTACCTCATCGCGCGGTCGGGCATCCTGGAGCAGGGGCAGGGGGGCACCGAAGGGACCACGGCCATCGGTGCGTCGGGAACAGTGGGGACGGCCGGAGGCGCCGGGACGGTCGGGGGCGCGGGGCCGGCGGGCAGAGCACCCGGAGAGTACGAGAAGGACCCCCACCCGGCGGGTCCGCCGGGCGGGGGTCCTTCGCAGACGGTGCCGGGCCGCTGAACACACTCCTCGGCGATGCCCGGCCTCAACAGGACCCCGTCAGGCCCTCAACACACTTACGTCGCCGACCGCTTCGGCCGCTCAGTCCGCCGACCACTCCGGCCGCTCAGTCCGCCGACCGCTTCGGCCGCCACACCACCAACGCGCTCGTCTGCTGCACATCCTGATACGGCACCAGGTCCCGGCGGTACGAGGCATGCACCTGCGCCTCGCGCTGCCGCATCGCCGCCGCCGCGCCGTCGACCGCCGACGACAGCTCGGCGATCCGGGCCTGGAGCGCCGCGACCTGGTCCTCCAGCTCGATGATGCGCTTGATGCCGGCCAGGTTGATGCCCTCGTCCTGCGACAGCTGCTGCACCTGACGGAGCAGCTCGATGTCACGGGCCGAGTAGCGGCGGCCCCGGCCCGCCGTACGGTCCGGGGAGACCAGGCCGAGACGGTCGTACTGCCTGAGGGTCTGCGGGTGCAGCCCGGAGAGCTGGGCCGCCACCGAGATGACGTACACCGGCGTTTCCTCGGTCAGCTGATACGCCCTGCCGAACGATGCGGACTGCCGACGACGCCCGTCCCTGTCCATCGCGTCATGCTCCCTTCGCCGCCTGGAACAGCTCTGCCCGCGGGTCCTGGTCCGCGGTCGCCTTCCGGTAGGCCTCCAGCGCGTCACGTGCCTCCGCGCCGAGGTCCTTGGGAACGACGACCTCGACGGTGACCAGCAGGTCGCCGCGAGTGCCGTCCTTACGCACGGCGCCCTTGCCCCGGGCGCGCATCGTACGGCCGTTGGGAGTCCCCGGGGGCAGTTTCAGCGTGACCGGGGGTCCGCCGAGGGTCGGCACCTTCACCTCGCCGCCGAGCGCCGCCTCCGAGAAGGTGACGGGCACGGTGACCGTGAGGTTGTCGTCCCTGCGGCCGAAGACCGGATGGGCGTCGACGTGGACGACCACGTACAGGTCCCCGCCGGGACCGCCGCGCTCGCCCGGCGCGCCCTTGCCGCGCAGCCGGATCCGCTGGCCGTCGCTGACGCCCGCCGGGATACGGACCTGCATGGTCCGTGAGGACCTGGCGCGCCCGCTGCCCTTGCACACCTCGCAGGGGTCCTGGGCGATCAGCCCACGCCCCTTGCAGTCGACACAGGGGTCGGTGAGCGAGAAGCCACCGCCGGTGCCGCGCGACACCTGGCCGGTGCCCACACAGGTCGGGCAGACCCGCGGGGTGCCGTTCTTGTCGCCCGTACCGGAACAGGCCTTGCAGGGTGCCTGGCTGGACATCCGCAGCGGGACCGTGGCCCCGTCGACGGCCTCGGTGAAGCTGAGCGTCACCTCGGACTCGATGTCCTGACCACGGCGCGGCTGCGTGCGGGTCCCCGGGCCACCCCGGTTGAAGAGCCCGCCGAAGACGTCCCCGAGTCCGCCACCGAAGCCGCCGGCGCCCGCGGGGCCCGTCTGCGGACCGCCCGGGCCGCCGCCGAAGAGGTCGCCCAGGTCGAAGTTGAACGAGCCGTTGCCGCCGGCGGCGCCGGGTCCCGGACGGAACCCGCCGTTGCCGAACAGCGCGCGGGCGTCGTCGTACTCCTTGCGCCGCTTGGGGTCACCGAGGATGTCGTTCGCCTCGGAGACCTCCTTGAAGCGCTCCTCGGCCTTGGCGTCACCCGTGTTGGCGTCCGGGTGGAACTCGCGGGCGAGCTTCCGGTACGCCTTCTTGATCTCGGCCTCGGTGGCGTCCTTGGGGACGCCGAGAACCTTGTAGTAGTCCTTCTCCACGAAGTCCTTGGTGCTCATTCCCGACGTCCCTCCTCTCCGCCTTCATTGCCTGTCACCGCGTCAGCCCCCGTCCGGGCCACCGCTCTCCTCGTCGCCTGCCTGCTCCTCCGCGGACTTGGGCTGGGCCCCTGGCTGGGGCTCGGCCACCGCGACGCGGGCGGGCCTGATCGTCCGCTCGCCGAAGCGGTACCCAGGCTGGAGGATCGCGACGCACGTCGTCTCCGTGACGTCCGGCGCGTACGAGTGCATCAGGGCCTCGTGGACCGTCGGGTCGAAGGGCTCGCCCTCCGTACCGAACTGCTGGAGCCCCAGCTTCGCGGTGACCGCCTCCAGGGACTCGGCGACCGACTTGAAGCCGCCCACCAACTCCTCGTGGTCCCGCGCCCGGCCGATGTCGTCGAGCACGGGCAGGAGCTCGGTCAGCAGGTTCGCGACAGCGATCTCCTTGACCGTGACCCGGTCCCGCTCCACCCGACGGCGGTAGTTCTGGTACTCGGCCTGGAGCCGCTGGAGGTCTGCCGTGCGCTCACCGAGCGCCGTACGGACCTGGTCCAACTGGGCCTGCAGGGCTACATCCTGGACGTCCCCGCCCGGGGCCGCCGGGCCCGGCTCCGGTACGGAGTCCGGCTCGGCGGCCTTCGGCGCGGTCTCTTCGGGTGTCGCGCCGGAGGGGACGTCGGGCTTCTCCTCGAAGCCCGGGGTCTCCTCGGTCACGCGGCACCATCCTTCTTCGGCTTCTCGTCGTCGACGATCTCGGCGTCGACGACATCGTCCTCGGCGGCCTTGCCGGCACCCGGGGCCTCGCCCGCGCCCTCGGCACCGCCGGCGGCCTGGGCGTCGGCGTACATCGCCTGGCCGAGCTTCTGCGAGACGGCCGCGACCTTCTCGGTGGCCGTCCGGATCTCGGCGGTGTCCTCGCCCTTGAGCTTCTCCTTCAGCTCGCCGATGGACGTCTCGACCTCGGTCTTGACGTCGCCGGGGACCTTGTCCTCGTTGTCCTTGAGGAACTTCTCCGTCTGGTAGACGAGCTGCTCGGCCTGGTTGCGCGTCTCGGCGGCCTCGCGGCGGCGGTGGTCCTCGTCCGCGTACTGCTCGGCCTCTTCGCGCATCCGGTTGACCTCGTCCTTCGGCAGCGAGGAGCCACCGGTGACGGTCATCTTCTGCTCCTTGCCGGTGCCGAGGTCCTTCGCGGCCACGTGCATGATGCCGTTGGCGTCGATGTCGAAGGCGACCTCGATCTGCGGCACACCGCGCGGCGCGGGCGGCAGACCCGTCAGCTCGAACATTCCGAGCTTCTTGTTGTACGCCGCGATCTCGCGCTCGCCCTGGTAGACCTGGATCTGCACGGACGGCTGGTTGTCCTCGGCCGTCGTGAAGATCTCCGAACGCTTCGTCGGAATCGTCGTGTTGCGCTCGATGAGCTTGGTCATGATGCCGCCCTTGGTCTCGATACCGAGGGACAGCGGGGTGACGTCGAGGAGCAGGACGTCCTTGACCTCACCCTTCAGGACACCGGCCTGGAGCGCGGCGCCGATGGCGACGACCTCGTCCGGGTTGACGCCCTTGTTGGCGTCACGGCCGCCGGTCAGCTCCTTGACGAGCTCCGCGACGGCGGGCATACGGGTCGAACCACCGACGAGCACCACGTGGTCGATCTCGGACAGCTGGATGCCGGCGTCCTTGATGACGTTGTGGAACGGGGTCTTGCAGCGGTCCAGCAGGTCCGAGGTCAGCTGCTGGAACTGAGAACGGGTGACCTTCTCGTCCAGGTGCAGCGGGCCCTCGGCGGACGCCGTGATGTACGGCAGGTTGATCGTCGTCTCGGACGAGGACGACAGCTCGATCTTCGCCTTCTCCGCGGCCTCGCGGAGACGCTGGAGAGCCATCTTGTCCTTGGACAGGTCCACGCCGTGACCGTTGGCGAACTGCTTCACCAGGAAGTCGACGAGACGCTGGTCCCAGTCGTCACCACCGAGGTGGTTGTCACCGTTGGTGGCCTTCACCTCGACGACGCCGTCGCCGATCTCCAGCAGCGAGACGTCGAAGGTGCCGCCACCGAGGTCGAAGACGAGGATGGTCTGGTCGTCCTTGTCGAGCCCGTAGGCCAGGGCGGCCGCCGTCGGCTCGTTGACGATACGCAGCACGTTGAGGCCCGCGATCTCGCCGGCCTCCTTCGTGGCCTGGCGCTCGGAGTCGTTGAAGTACGCCGGGACGGTGATCACCGCGTCGGCGACCTTCTCGCCCAGGTACGACTCCGCGTCCCGCTTCAGCTTCTGCAGCACGAAGGCCGAGATCTGCTGCGGGTTGAAGTCCTTGCCGTCCAGGTTGATCTTCCAGTCGGTGCCCATGTGGCGCTTGACCGACCGGATGGTCCTGTCGACGTTCGTAACCGCCTGGCGCTTCGCGACCTCGCCGACGAGCACCTCGCCGTTCTTGGCGAAGGCGACGACGGACGGCGTGGTCCTGGCGCCCTCGGCGTTGGTGATGACGGTGGGCTCGCCGCCTTCGAGAACGCTGACGACGGAGTTAGTCGTGCCCAGGTCGATGCCGACCGCACGTGCCATTTCAATTCCTCCAGCTGACTTGAGTGGAACAGACTCAAGGATGCATCACGGATCCCAGGGAGTCAAAGGACCTGAGTCAAGGAGACTCAACTATTGTGCGGATGCCTTGCGCCTGAGGGCTTCGCGAGGGCTTCCTCCGGGGGTTTGAGCGCGCCCGGCGGGGCCGCCTACCCGATCCGCGCCGGTTCACCGTGCGATCGTTCCGTAACAAAAGATGCGAATCCACAGCAAATGGAACAGAACGTAACGGAACTCACAGAACGGTCGGGTACCACCATGAAGCAACGCGTGAGACGCGCGAAACGGCCCCTGCGGTGGCGCCCGAGACCACACCTCACCTGGCGCCCCACCTGGAACCCGCGCCCCCGCCCGGAACCCGAGCGCTTCCTGGAACCCAAACGCCTGCTGGACCTGACGCTGGGCACGGCACTGCTGGTTCTGTCCGCGCCCGTCCTGGCGACCGCCGCTCTCGCCATGGCGCTCTCCAGGAAAAGGCCGATGGAGTTCTCCGGGGAAAGGCCGCCGGACGGCCTTTTCCTGCGCGAGTACCGCATCGGGTTGAACGGACGGCCCTTCATCCTGAGTTCCCTGCGCACCCGGCGTTTCCGGCTCGACCTGCTCTCCCGACTGCCCCATGTCGTACGCGGCGACCTCTCGCTGGTCGGCCCCGCACCCCTGAAGCCCGGCTCCCCTGCGGCGGCCGCGCCCTGGCGGCAGCTCGTACGGCCGGGCCTGACCGGCCTCGCGCAGACACGGCGGCACTCGGCACTGCCGTGGGACGAGACGGCGCTGCTCGACCAGCATTACGTGGAGCACCACTGGATCGGCCTCGACCTGGCGATCCTCGCCCGAAGCATCCCGTCGCTGTGCCTCACCCCCGGACAGGCGCCCGCACGCGCGCCCCGGCGTCCCGGGCGCGGACACGGGCCCCGGCCATTCCTCACACACGGGCACAGGCACGGGTACGCCCCCCGGCCGCCCGCTCAGGGCACCCCGAGCGACACAGATCACCGGGTACGCCGTTACATTGCGACCGGATAAGTGGGTAACCTCAGCACGACCTGATTAAGTTACCGCTTAGTACGTTTGTAAGAGTGCTCAGCAGGAGTGCTCGGTAAGAGTGCGGATTTCCCCACCCTCGCAGGCCCGAGGAGCCCCCAAATGCAACTCGCCGCGATCACCGTGTCGTTGGTACTCGCCGTCGTCGGTGTGGCGCTGTTCGGCCGAGCCATCGCGCAGATCTACCGCTTCGTGAGGCTCGGCCAACCGGTCCCCGCGGGCACGCGCACGGACGAGCCCACCCAGCGGACCCTGACCGTGGCCAAGGAGTTCCTCGGTCACACCCGCATGAACACGTGGGGCGTCGTCGGTGTGGCGCACTGGTTCGTCGCGGTCGGCTTCTTCTCGCTCGTACTGACCCTGGTGAACGCCTTCGGGCAGCTCTTCCAGGCCGACTGGCTGCTGCCGCTCATCGGCGACTGGACACCGTACGAGGTCTTCGTCGAGCTCATCGGCCTGCTGACCACGCTCGGCATCCTGACGCTGATCGTGATCCGCCAACTGTCGCTGCCCTCCCGCGCGGGCCGCAAGTCCCGCTTCGCGGGCTCCAACTTCGGCCAGGCGTACTTCGTCGAGGCCGTCATCCTCGTCATCGGCATCGCGATCCTCGTCCTGCGCGGCCTCGAAGGCGCCCTGCACCACGCCGACTCGTACCAGGCCGCGTATCTGGTCTCGTATCCGCTGGTCGCGGCGTTCAAGGGACTCAGCCTCGGCACCCTCCAGAACCTGGTCTACCTGGTCGCGATGATCAAGATCGGGACGTCCTTCGTCTGGATGATCACGGTCGCGCTGAAGACCGACATGGGCGTCGCCTGGCACCGCTTCCTGGCCTTCCCGAACATCTGGTTCAAGCGCGAGGCGGACGGCGGGACGGCCCTCGGCGCGCTTCTGCCGATGGTCTCCGGCGGCAAGGAGATCGACTTCGAGACGGTCTTCGACGACGAGGAAGGCGGCGAGGAAGCCGTCTTCGGCGCCTCGCAGATCGAGCACTTCTCCTGGAAGGGCATCCTCGACTTCTCCACGTGCACGGAGTGCGGCCGCTGCCAGTCGCAGTGCCCCGCCTGGAACACGGGCAAGCCGCTCTCCCCGAAGCTGCTGATCATGTCGCTGCGCGACCACGCGCACGCCAAGGCGCCGTACCTGCTGGCCGGCGGCGGCAAGACCATGGAGGGCGAGGAGAAGGCGACCGAGGAGCAGCTGGCCGGAGTGCCGGCCGCGGCCCTCGCCGAGGCCGAACGCCCGCTGATCGGGACGCTGGAGGAGAACGGCGTCATCGACCCGGACGTGCTGTGGTCCTGCACGACGTGCGGCGCGTGCGTGGAGCAGTGCCCGGTCGACATCGAGCACGTCGACCACATCGTGGACATGCGCCGCTACCAGGTGATGATCGAGAGTTCCTTCCCGAGCGAGGCCGGGACGATGCTCAAGAACCTGGAGAAGAAGGGCAACCCCTGGGGCCTGGCCAAGAAGCAGCGCCTGCAGTGGACGAAGGAAGTCGACTTCGAGGTGCCGGTCGTCGGCAAGGACGTCGAGGACCTGACGGAGGTCGACTACCTCTACTGGGTGGGCTGCGCGGGCGCGTTGGAGGACCGGGCCAAGAAGACCACCAAGGCCTTCGCGGAGCTGCTGCACATCGCGGGCGTCAAGTTCGCGATCATGGGCGGCGACGAGAAGTGCACCGGTGACTCGGCCCGCCGGCTCGGCAACGAGCCGCTGTTCCAGCAGCTCGGCCAGGAGAACGTGGCGATGCTGAACATGGCGTACGGGGAGTCCCTCGACGAGGAGGGCGACGCGGACGCCGCCACGAAGAAGCCGAAGCCGTCGAAGAAGATCGTCGCGACCTGCCCGCACTGCTTCAACACGATCGCGAACGAGTACCCGCAGCTCGGCGGCGAGTACGAGGTCATCCACCACACGCAGCTGCTCCAGACCCTCGTGGACGAGGGCAAGCTGGTCCCCGTCACACCGGTCGAGGGTCTGATCACGTACCACGACCCCTGCTACCTGGGCCGCCACAACAAGGTCTACACACCGCCGCGCGAGATCATCGCGAGTGTGCCGGGCCTGCGGAACGAGGAGATGCACCGCCACAAGGAGCGCGGCTTCTGCTGTGGCGCGGGCGGCGCGCGGATGTGGATGGAGGAGCGGATCGGCAAGCGCATCAACAACGAGCGCGTGGACGAGGCGCTTTCGCTGAATCCGGACATCGTCTCGACGGCCTGCCCGTTCTGCCTGGTCATGCTGACCGACTCGGTCAACGGCAAGAAGAACGACGGTCAGGCGAAGGAGTCCCTCCAGGTCGTGGACGTGGCGCAGCTGCTGCTCGAATCGGTACGGACGCCGGCGGACCCGGCGGACTCCGAGGAGCAGGAGAACGCTCCGGACCCGGATCCGGAGCCGAAGGCGGAGCCGGTGAAGTAGCCGGTGAAGCAGCTGGTGAAGTAGCTGGTGAAGTAGCTGGTGAAGTAGCCGTCCTGGGACGTGTGTGAGCGGCCGGATCTGCCAGAGGCGGGTCCGGCCGCTCACGTATGACCACCGAAGCACTGGAGCCCGGGGGCGGCGATGGCCACAATGACCTGACTGTGGTCACCGGAGTTGGCCCGTACGGATGGGATGGGTGGGGTCGTGCGCATACGCGTCTGTACGGCGTTCTTGCTACTGCTGGCGGTCGGCGCGGTGGGCGCCGTCAGCACGGGCTGTACGGCATCGCCGGACCAGGAGACCAGGGCGGGGACCGAGGCGAAGAACGGCGACACCGCCCCGGCCTCCGGTATCCGCCGGCCCGTCCCCCGCGGCAAGGGGAGCCGCCTCCCGGACGACTTCAACGGCGACGGCCACCCCGACCTCGTACTGAACGACCTGGTCAAGGCTCCGGACGACTCCTACGGCGACGACGCGGGCATCGGGATCGTGTACGGCACGGCCGCCTCCCGAGGGCGCGGCCCCGGCCTCGATCCCGCCGTACGCCAGACCCTCGGCCCGCGCACGCGGGGCGCCCGGGTGGGTGGCGTGCTTCCCGCCGCGTTCGACGCCGAGGAGGCGTGTGATCTCGACCAGGACGGCTTCGGCGATCTGATCATCGCCACGGACCCGCCGTACAACGGCACCGGCATGCCGCCCGTCCCCCTCCAGGTCCTCTTCGGCGGCCCCACCGGCCTGGGCGGCAAGGCGGTCGTCCTGAAGATCCCCGCCAAGGCCCGGGCCGGCAACGAATGGCCCGACCACCCCGTCTGCGGCGACTTCGACGGCGACGGCGAGAACGACCTCGCGGTCACCGCGAGCGCCGGCCAGATCAGCTATCTCCGCGGCCCCTTCACCCGGGCCGGTGCCCCGCGCGCCGCGTCCGCGCCGATCCAGGACGGCGGCCCGGTCCTCGAAGCACCCGCGCCCAAGGCCGATGCCAACGGCGACGGCTACGACGACCTCGTCCACTCCACCCGTGCGCACACTCCCGGCGAGGCGGCCCGGGGCACACTGCTGCTGGGCGGCCCGGACGGCCCGGGGCGCGCGGGAGGGGCGTACCGCTCCAAGGCCGTACGGCTCCCACCCGCCCCCAAGCTGCCCGCCGGCAAGGGCAAGGCGTCGACCGAGGTCCTCCGGTACGCGGACCTCGACGGCGACAAGCGCCCGGACCTGGTGACACGTACGCACCGGGGGGAGAAGACGGACCTGATCGCGCTGTACGGGTCCGGTGGCCCGGACGGAGCCGCCGGGGCCACGGCGGACCGGCCGGTGATCACGTTCAGTACGAAGATCTTCCTCGGATAGCCGTCGAGCCCGCCGAGCCCGCCGAGCCGGGGCGCAGGTACGCCAGAACTGCCCCAGGGGTACGACAGGTGTACGACAAAGGCGCGACAGAGGTCCGCCAGAGGTGCGGCAGACCCCCCAGGGATCCCCTAAGGGATGTCACAGCTCGGCCGCAAAGGCACCCTCGTTCCCCTCCCTCAGTCATTCGACCCGTCAGGACCGGGTACGTTCGATCGCGTGGCTGGATTCAGGATCGGACGCGGCCGGGACAACCGCACCCCGCAACAACAACCGCAGCGGCAGCGGCAGCAACCGCCGCAGCAGCAACAGGCGTACGGACGGCAGGCAGCGCCGCCGGGATACGGAGGCGGGCCCCAGGCCTCACCTTCGTACGGGCAGCAGCAGTGGCCTCCCGCGGGCGGCGGACAGTACGGCGGGCACGGCGCGCAAGGCGGCCAACACGGCGGCGGGCACGGCGAGCCAGAGTACTTCGGCGACCCGTACGGCCAGCCGTCGCACCCGGGCTCGCACGGCGGCCCGCATGGTGACTCGTTCGCCAACAGCCCTGGCAGCACACAGGCGTTCAGCGTCGGCGAGGACCCGTACGGCGACGCGGACGCCTACCGCGCCCCCGCGCCCCCCACGGGCCCCCGGCTGCCCTGGAAGGAACTGCTGAGCGGCATCGTGCTGCGGCCCGCGCCGACGTTCCTCCAGATGCGCGACTACCCGGTCTGGGGCCCGGCCCTGATCGTGACGTTCCTCTACGGTCTGCTGGCGCTCTTCGGCTTCGACACGGCCCGTGAAGAAGCGATCAACGCGACGCTCTCCACCGCCATCCCGTACGCCCTGACGACGGCCGTGGCCTTCGTCATAGGCGGCCTGATCCTCGGGGCGGTGACCCACACGCTGGCCCGCCAGCTGGGCGGCGAGGGCGCCTGGCAGCCGACCGTCGGCCTCTCCATGCTGATCATGTCGTTCACGGACGCCCCGCGCCTGATCTTCGCGGTCTTCCTGGGCGGTGAGAACTCCCTGGTGGTGATCCTCGGCTGGATCACCTGGCTCGTGGCGGGTGCGCTCTTCACGGTGATGGTGAGCAAGTCGCACGACCTGCCGTGGCCGAAGGCACTGGGCGCGTCGGCGATCCAGCTGGTCGCGCTGCTGTCGATGCTGAAGCTGGGCACGATCTGACACACACGTGCGGAGGGCCCCCTTGATCCCGGATCACTCCTGGATCAAGGGGGCCCTCCGCGTGTGTGCCGCCGGTATCCGGACGGCGGCCGAGGACGTCCGGCGATCAAAGCCAGAGAGGCGCTGTTCCGGCCCGCGCCGACGGATGTCATGCCTGGTGGGGGCGGGTAGTACCTGGGACGGACGGGCAAGGATCCGCTTTACCGGGGACGCCCCCGGCCCGCCCGCACGCCTAGCGTGGCAAACGTGATCAAGACAGCTGCCGGGAAGACTCGGAACAACAAGTACCGCCTCGCCGCCGAAGCACTCGGCGGGCTGGGCCAGGACCTCTTCCGCCATGCCTTCGCCAACCGTCCGCTGAAGCCCCTGCGCACGGACGCCCCGATCATCCGCCGGCTGCCGGTCCCGCTCCGTGCCATCGCGGCCTGGACCCCGCATGCCGCGATCGTGGCGGGAGCACTGTCCGTCCTGATCGTCGCCGTCCAGACCCATTCCTACCTGCCCGACTTCCTTCCGGTGCTGGCAGTCCTGCTGACGATGTTCCGACCGGTCGGCGCCTGGTGGTTGGCGCTGGCGGGCTCCGTCGTGATCACCGCCCTCGATGATCACAACTGGCCCTGGACACCCAGCGCCTTCCTCGGATACCTCATCGTGATGGCGGTCGTGACGATCCGCACCAGCCCACGAGTCGCCGCCGGGATGTGGGTGATCACAGCGGCCTACGCGACCTACGTCGAGACCTTCCTCACCATCGGATTCGGGGACGGCAACTCCACGTCCCTGCCCATGCTCCTCATCTCCGCGCTCCTGCTGCCGGCGGTGAGCATGGTGCACGTACGCCGAGAGACACCTCAGGGAGTCGCGGCGGCAGAGGCCACCGGCTGAGGTCACCGGCTGAGGTCACCGGCTGAGAAATCAGCCGCCATCCGTCGGCCGGCAGACAGCGGGACCGGTCACGCCCCCGTTTGTCCGGCGCTACAGCGCATCCCTGGAGGGCGTGATGGGCTCGCCCGCCCTGCGTACCGGAGGCAGGACGCTCCAGGGGAAGTTGATCCAGTCGTCCGTGCGCTGCCAGACGTACTCACACTTCACGAGCGACTGCGTCTTCTCGTATATGACCGCGCTGCGCACCTCGGCGACCTCGTCGACACAGAAGTCGTGCACCAGCTTCAACGTCCTGCCGGTGTCGGCGACATCGTCGGCGATGAGCACCTTCTTGTTGGAGAAGTCGATCGCGTTGGGCACCGGCGCCAGCATGACCGGCATCTCCAGGGTGGTGCCCACGCCGGTGTAGAACTCCACGTTGACCAGGTGGATGTTCTTGCAGTCGAGGGCATAGGCGAGACCGCCGGCGACGAACACACCACCGCGCGCGATGCTCAGGACGACATCCGGTTCGTACCCGTCGTCGGCGATGCTCTGCGCGAGCTCACGGACGGCACGGCCGAACGTCTCGTACGTCAGGTTCTCCCGTATCCCGTTCATGTCAGTCATCTGGGCCATCACACCTGCGTCCGATGGAAGTTGAGATACGAACGAGAGGCCGTCGGCCCCCGCTGCCCCTGATAACGCGACCCGTACCTCTCGGATCCGTACGGGAACTCCGCCGCCGAACTGAGCCGGAACAGACACAGCTGCCCGATCTTCATCCCCGGCCAGAGCTTGATGGGCAGCGTCGCCATGTTCGACAGTTCGAGCGTGACGTGCCCGGAGAACCCGGGATCGATGAACCCGGCGGTCGAATGCGTCACCAGCCCGAGCCGCCCGAGACTGGACTTGCCTTCCAGGCGGGAGGCGATGTCGTCGGGCAGGGAGATGACCTCGTACGTCGAGGCGAGCACGAACTCCCCGGGATGAAGGATGAACGGATCGTCTCCCTCCGGCTCGACCGTCCGCGTCAGATCGACCTGCTCGACGGCGGGGTCGATATGCGGATAGCGGTGGTTCTCGAACACCCGGAAGAACCGGTCGAGCCGCACATCGATGCTGGAGGGCTGCACCATCGATTCGTCGTACGGTTCGAGGCGTACGCGTCCGGAATCGAGCTCGGCCCGGATGTCCTTGTCTGAGAGAAGCACGCCCCGAGGATACGCAGAGCGCGCGAGCCCACCCCAATCGGGCAGCCCCGCGCGCCTCGGCCGACTACGCGACCACGGTCAGTGCTGCTTCAACTCCAGCAGCTCCGCGGACTCCACCGGCACGGCATGCCGCAACCGCGTACACCGCGGACAACGGATGAGCCGACCGGGCCCGATCCGCCCGGCGTCGAGCTGCTGCATCGGGAACGACGCGGTACTGAACACATGCCCCTCGGCACAGCGGACGACGGTGCGCTCCATCAAGTCCATCAGGTCCTTTCCCCAACAAACGCGGACGAAAGCCCACACTAGGGGATGAACGGAACGCCCCCTCAAGCGGCACTCCACCCCCGGACCCTACGCCCCAACTCCCGCCCCCCACAGCCACATCCGCCCCCAGCGCGAGCCGCCCAACATGACGACGACCCCGCGGCGCGATACGCCCGGGGCCTGCGATGGGGTAGAGTGTCCGACGATGCGAAGCCGATCATCGGCTGCCTCGCGGGTGTAGTTTAATGGTAGAACATGAGCTTCCCAAGCTCAGAGCGCGAGTTCGATTCTCGTCACCCGCTCCACAGAAAAGCCCCAGGCCAGCGGCCCGGGGCTTCCTTGTTGTCTAGACCATTTTCCGCTTTGCCAGCCCTCCGCCAGCCCTTTCTTCTGGCAGAAGCAGAGCTTCGGCGGCCTTCCGCTGCAGCCGGGGGCCTTCCCCTGCCAGACTTCTCGAATAGCGAGACGCGCCTCTTATGAACTGGGCCACATGGGCGTTAGGCGTTGCGGAACCGCGAAGGCAATGCCGCTTGCCCGAACTCCGCCAAGGGCATGGAGCGGAGACCGAACCGCTGCGCTGAGCGGTCCCGCCTCCGCCACGCCGCCCTGGGCGGGCCGCCGCAGCCTCAGCCGGAGTGCTTCCGCCTCTCCACCTGAGTCCGCTCGGCTACCTCGCCGCGCTGCTGCCGGACTTCGGCGTCGATACTCTTCGCGAGCTTGCGCTGGTGCTTCTTCTTGGAGTGCTGGTAGATCAGTTGTGCTTTCGGGCTGGACTGCCCCGCTCGGACCATGAGGTCCTTGAGCTTCGCGCCCGAGTCCGCCGCCAGAGTGTTGCCGGTGTGGCGCAGATCGTAAAAACGAAAGCTGTCCGGCAGACCCGCCGCGGTCCGTGCCTTGCGCCACTTGCGCCCGAAGGAAGACCGGCGCAAAGCGGCTCCCCGCTCTCCGACGATGAGCAGTCCGTCCGGTTCCTTCTCGGCGAACCACTGAAGGTGGCGACGCAGCTCGGGCATCACGAAGTCGGGCAGGTAGATCGCGCGCTTCCCTGCTCGTGACTTCGGAGCGCCCACGGCCTTCTGGCCGTTGGTCAGCTCCGGTGCGGCTCGCCTGATCCACACGACGCCTTCGTCGAGGTCGATATCGCCACGCCGCAACTCCGCGAGCTCTTCGGGACGGAGAGATGCGAAGGCTCCCAGGAAAATCATGATGCGCCAGCGCGGTCCGACCGCCTCGGCCAGGGCGTAGACCTGCTGGATCTCGGCGACATCACGCTCGTCCGCCTCCTCCTTCCCGGCACCCTTGATACGGCACGGGTTGCTCTTGAGGAGTTCGTCGTCGACCGCGGTCTGGAGCACCGCCTTCAGCAGACGGTAGGACTTGGCCACTGTGGTCTTGGCGCCGTTGGTCGCCTTGAGCCGCTCGGCTCGCCATACACGCACATCCGCCGGCTGGATGTCGTCCAGGTCCCACGCGCCGAAGGCGGGCAGGATATGGAGCCTGAGCAAGCGGGTGTACAGATCCTCGGTGGTCGCCGCGAGACCGCGCTCCCGAACCCACCTGTTGGCGAAGTCCTCGAAGTTGACCGCTCCGGCGTCCGGGTCGGTCCAGTGCTTGCGCTCTATGTCCGCCTGGGTCAGCGTGAGCCAGGTCGTCGCCTCCGTCTTGGTCTCGAAGGTATGTGGCGCGTAACGCCGCACACCGTCCGGAGCCCAGTAGCGGGCCTGGAAGCGTCCCGACTGGGTCTTACGCACGCTGCCGAAATCGCGCCGCCGCTGCGGCTTGCGCGGCATCAGGCGGCCCTGCCGTAGCTGGGCCGACCCCGTCGTGCGGGCTGAACGGTGTGGGCTTCGACGTACGCGGTGAGAGCACTGTCGGCAATGCGGACGTGGCGTCCGACCTTGACGAAGACGATGCGGCGTTCCGCCACGAGGCGGCGGACGAAGCGCACGCCTGTGCCGAGTCGTTCGGCAGCCTCGTCCACGGTGAGGAGGCGGTCAGCCATGCAGCGTCACCTCCTTCGCGGCACGGGTGGTCCAAGCGGAGCCATGGGGTATCACTGGCCGGCGCAAGGCGGGGTCCTCTCTTCGCAGGCATATGGCACGGCAATGCCGGCCTGCGTGGTCGATCGCTTGGGATGGCGGTTTTTGGCGGGCGCCCGCCCCTGTTCCCTTGCCAGGGAGGGGAGTTGAGCGACGCGTCGTTGCTGGGGCTGTTCTCACTGGCCGAGCCGCCTGGGGACACGGTGGTGTTGGTCATCGGGCCGCCCAAAGCGGCTCCTCGGTGGCCGAGTTGGCTCTGGTCGATGCCTTGTTGAGCGCGGGGGAATTCAACAGTGCTGCGACCCTGAATTCCTTCCGGGCACATTGCGAGCGGTCTGTTTTCCATGACCAAAGGTGTACCTCGCGTTCGCCGGTTTGGTGAACCGGCGTTCTGCGGCTATGTTGCGCTCCGCTTCACCGTGGAAGGGAGTTGAGCCGGACTCCTGAGGGCGCGGCCATGAGTAGTGGATTCGATCGCCGAGGTATGGCCTGACGTGGAGTTATGTGTTGTAGCTCGGGTCACGACGGCTGCGCAAGATATCCGCGATGTGATGCTTCTGGCTTTGCCGATGCTCGGGCTTTTTTGTCGACCGGCGTTTCGGGTCTACCGTTATATGCAAGCCCCGCAGCAGGTGTTCGCCGACAGCTGTCCGCTTTCTCTGGCGAGTGCTGGACTTGTGCGGGGTGGTTGTGGCTGTCTTGGATTCACCCGCCGCGGCGACCCAACCAGCCCTAGGTTCTGTTTCCTGGATCATGTGCGGAGCCAAATGACCAGGGATGCGACGGTGACCGTTCCGAGGTAGATGTAAGCGCGTTTGTCGTAGCGGGTGGCCACGGCCCGGTGGTTCTTGAGGC